>JBIOUG010000064.1:0-56050 GCA_044866775.1 Thermoanaerobaculia bacterium
GCGAGCCCGAGGACGGAGCGGAAGGTCTCGGCGACCAGCTCCTCGACCGGACCGCGCGGCGCCGCGCCGGCGCCCGGGCGGGCCGCTTCGAGCGACGGCGCCGGCAGCGCGCGGCGGTCGAGCTTGCCGTTGGGGCTGAGCGGTAGGCGCTCGAGCGGTACGAACAGCGACGGGACCATGAAGTCCGGAAGGCGCTCGGCGAGGGCGGACCGGAGAGCCTCGGCGTGCAAGGTCGGTGAGGTCGGTGCGTCGTCCCCCGCTCGCGATGTCATCCCGAGCGTGGGCGAGGGATCCGGGTGGGGGGCGGCGTAATTTCCGGTGTGAGCGGGCACGACGTAGGCGACGATGCGCGAGGACCCCGAGCCGTCGGGCCACGCCGCGGCGGCGGCGTCGGCGACGCGCGGCAGCCGCCGCAGCTCGGCCTCGACCTCGCCGAGCTCGATGCGGAAGCCGCGGACCTTCACCTGCCCGTCGCGGCGGCCGAGAAACTCGAGCGCGCCGTCGGGGCGGCGCCGTGCGAGATCGCCGGTGCGGTACATCCGCGCTCCCGGTTCCGGCGACAGAGGATCGGGTAGGAAGCGCTCGGCGGTGAGGTCCGGCCGGCCGAGGTAGCCGCGCCCGACGGCGACGCCGGCGATGTACAGCTCGCCGGTCGCACCGAGAGGGAGCGAATGGAGCGCCGCATCGAGCACGTGCAGGCGGACGTTGGCGATCGGGCGGCCGATCGGCACCGGGCCGTGGTCGCCGGGACGGCAGGGCCAGGCGGAGACGTCGACCGCCGCCTCCGTGGGGCCGTAGAGGTTGTGCAGCTCGACGTGCGGCAGCGCGGCGTGGAAGCGCTCGCAGAGGTCGCGGGGGAGCTCCTCGCCGCTGGCGAAGACGCGGCGCAGGTGCGCGAGCCCGGCGATGTCCTCGGCCGTCACGGCTTCCAGGAACACGCGGAGCATCGACGGCACGAAGTGCATCGTCGTCACGCCCTCGGCGGCAGCGAGCTGCGCGAGGTAGCGAGCGTCGCGATGGCCCTCGGGACGGGCCAGCACCATCCTCGCGCCGGTGACGAGCGGCCAGAACAGCTCCCAGACCGAGACGTCGAAGCCGTACGGGGTCTTCTGCAGCACGCGGTCGGAAGAACCGAGGGCGTATGCGGCTTGCATCCAGAGCAGGCGGTTCGCGACCGCGCGATGAGTGTTCATCGCGCCTTTCGGCGCGCCCGTGGAGCCGGAGGTGTAGATCACGTAGGCGAGGTGGTCGAGCTGCGCGCCCGCCTCTGGCGCCTTCCCCCACCCGGATCCTTCGTTACGCTCAAAGCCGGTGAAGAAATTCGGGGCGTCCTCCGAAGACGCCCGGGACGTGGCCCGGGCGCTACGCTCAGGATGACGATCGGGGGTGGTCCAGGCAAGAGCTTCTTCGACGAAGACTTCCGCCGCTCCGGCTAGGCGCGTGGCGCAGCCGCGCGTCGTGACCACGCACGACAGTTCCGCGTCACGCGCCATCGCCGCCAGCCGCTCCGGCGGATGCCCGGGCTCGAGTGGCACGTACGCCCCGCCGGCCGCGAGGATCCCGAGCAGCCCCGCCACCAGCTCGCAGGAGCGCTCGATGCAGATCCCCACCGTCGACTCCGGACCCACGCCGTGCTCCCGCAGGTGCTCCGCCAGCCGGTCGGCCCAGCGGTCGAGCTCGCGGTAGGAGACCCGGCGGTCTTCGGCGACCAGCGCCACTGCGTCCGGAGTGGCGGCGGCCTGCGCCGCGAAGAGCCGGTGGATCGGCGCCACGGCGAAGCCCGCCTCGGTCGCGTTCCACGCCGCGAGCTGAGCCTCTTCGGCGGTCGTCAGGAGCGGCAGCTCGGAGAGCCGGCGCTCCGGCTCCGCGACCAGGCCGGCGAGGGCGGTCGCGAAGCGGGCGGCGAGGCGGCGGATCGTCGCCTCCGCGAAGAGGGCGGTGCGGTACTCGAAGACGCCGGCGATCGCGCCGTCGCGCTCGGCGAGCGAGACCGTGAGGTCGTACCGCGCCGTGCGCGCCGAAATGGGCAGCCGCTCGAGCGCCAGGCCGGGGAGCCGGGCGTCCGCGTCGGGCGTGTTCTGGAGCACGAAGAGCAGCGAGAAGAGCGGCGTGCGGCTGGGATCGCGCACCACCGCCAGCTCCTCGACGAGCTTCTCGAACGGCAGCTCCTGGTGCGCGTACGCCGCGTGCGCCACCTGCCGGACGCGCCGGATCACCTCGAGGCCGGTGGGATCACCGGCGAGGTCGGCGCGCAGGACGGGCGTGTTGACGAAGCAGCCGACGAGCGGCTCGACCTCGGCCTGCAGGCGGTTCGCCACCACCGTGCCGACCGCCAGGTCGTGCTCGCCCGTGAGGCGGGCGAGGAGCGCGTCGAAGGCGGCGAGGAGGACCATGAACGGCGTCGCCCCCTGCTCGCGCGCCAGGCGTGCGGCGGCGGCCGTCAGCTCCGCGGGCAGCGCCACCGGCAGCGACGCGCCGGCGTACTCGAGGACGGCGGGACGCGGATGGTCGGCTGGCAGCTCGACCGCCGGCGCCCCGGCGAGCTGCGTGCGCCACCAGGCCAGCTCCGCGTCGAGGGCCGGCCCGGCGAGGCGCCGGCGCTGCCAGACGGCGAAGTCGGCGTACTGGATCGGCAGCTCCGGGAGCGGCGACGGCCGCCCGTCGCGGAAGGCGCCGTAGAGAGCGCCGATCTCGCGCAGCAGGACGGCGAGCGACCAGCCGTCGGTGACCACGTGGTGCATGGTGACGAGGAGGACGTGATCGTCGGGCGCGAGGCGGAAGAGGGCCGTGCGCATCAGCGGCCCGCGGCCGAGGTCGAACGGCCGCTCGCCCTCGGCGACGGCGCGCGCCGCGAGGTCGCCCTCGCTCACGTCTTCGATGGGGAGGTCCCAGCCGGCCGGCGCGTGCACGACCTGGCGCGGATCGCCACCGGCGGCGAGGAAGGTCGTGCGGAGGACGGCGTGGCGCCGCACCACCTGCGCGAAGGCGCGCCGCATGGCGCCGGCGTCGAGCGGCCCGCGCAGGCGGAGCGCCACCGGGACGTTGTAGACCGGGTTCCCCGGCTCGAGCTCGCTCAGGAACCAGAGCCGCTGCTGGGCGAACGAGAGCGGCGCCTCGCGCAGGTCGGGATCGTGCGGGATGCGCAGCGGCGGCGCGGCTGGCGCGTCCGCGGCCGTCGCGGCCGGCGTGCTGGCGTGCGGACCGAGGCGGCGGATCAGCTCGGCGGCGCCGGCGACGGTCGTCACCTCGAAGAGCGGCTGGAGCGGCAGCTCGACCCCGAGCCGGTCGCGCAGCGCCGAGGCGATCTGGGTCATCAGCAGCGAGTCGCCGCCCAGCTCGTGGAAATCGTCGTCGACGCCGATCGCGTCGACGCCGAGGAAGCGGCCCCAGACCTCGGCAACGGTGCGCTCGACACCATCGCGGGGAGCCAGGTAGGGATAAGCGAGCGGGGGGCGGAGATGGCTGCCACCTTGGCGCGCCATCGGCGGCGCCGCCGCACCCGCTGTGACGGCCTGGCGCAGCTCATCCGCGACGACGGCTCGTGAAGGCGCGTTCTCCTCACCCGTCATCCCGAGCGAGAGCGTCTCGCCGACGACGAACCGCACCAGCGCAGCCCCGTCTTCGCCGCCGCCTCTCGGCGCCACCAGCAACGCAGCGTCGGCGGACGCCCGCCGTGCGGCATCGCGCGGCAGCGCCACGGCGGGCGTGAAGCCGGCGGCGGCGAGGGCGCGCTCCCAGGTGCCCGCGTCGATGAGCGGCGAGCTGGTGCGCAGCCCGTCGTCGAACGCCCACCACCCTTTCTCGAGCCCCCAGACCAGGTTCGCCCAGCGGGTCGGCCGGGTCGCCTCGACGAGCAGCAGGAGCCCGCCGGGCGCGAGCAGCCGCGCGAGGTGGCGCAGCGTGGCCACGACGTCCGCGGTTGCGTGGACGACGTCGAGACCCGCGATGACGTCGAACGAGCCGGGCGCATAGCCTTGGCTCTCGCCGTCGCGCGCGATGTCGAGCGTGCCGAAGCGCATGAAGGCGGCGGCGCCGAGCTGCGCCGCCCGCTCGCGCGCCGCCGTGACGAACGAGGCGCCGAGGTCGGTGAAGTGATAGGCGACGTCGCGGCCCGCGAGGGCGCCCACCAGCTCGGCGGTGAGCACGCCGCGGCCGGCGCCGACCTCGAGGATGCGGAGCGGCCGCGGCCCGGCGTCGGCGACGCGCGTCAGGATTTCGGCGGCGAGCGCCATCGACTGCACGCCCGTCCACCGGCGCGCGAGCGCGGCCTGCGCCTCCGCCACCAGGTGGGCGCCTTCCGGCGAATGAAGGACGGCGACGGATGGCAGGCGGCCGGAAAGCGCTTCCGGGTAGTGAGCGAAGGCGTGGCCGAGCAGGCGGAGGAGCGGCTCGGCGTCGGGGTGGCGGAGCGCGAAGTCGGCGGTGGCCGCAGCGAGCTCCATGATGGCCGGAGGACGGCGGAAGACGACCGAGCCGCCGCGGCGCTCGATCGCGCCGTCTTCCGCCAGCACGTCGAGCAGGTAGGAGAAAAGCTTCTCGAACGCAGGGACGATCCCGAGGCGTGCGGCTAGCTCTGTGATCGGGTGCTCGGCGCCAAGGGTCACGTCACCGAAGGACTGCTCCAGGTAGCGGAACGCGTAGGCGGCGCACAGGGCGTCGAGCTCGCGCGCGAGGTCGGGCTCCGCAAAGAGCGGCTCGACCGGCAGCCGCTGCGCGACCTCGTCATCAAGCCGCTCGAGAAGAGCGAGGGCCTCGGACTCGCGAGAACTCCCTGCCGTCATCCCGGACCCGTCCCGCACGCTCTCAGTCCGCGGAGCATCGATCCAGTAGCGCCGCCGCTCGAAGGGATACGTCGGCAGCGGCACGCGGCGGCGCGGGCCGCCGTGGAAGGCATCCCAGTCCAACGAGCCGCCCTCGAGCCACAGCCGGCCGATCGCGTGCAGGAGCGCGGGCCAGTCGCCTTCCGTCGGCACCGCCACCGCCGCCTGCGCGCCTTCCTGCCGCCCCGCCAGCGCGCTGAGCACCCGCCCCGGCCCCACTTCGAGCAGCACGGGATGGCGCAGCTCGTCGAGCGCCGCCAGCCCGTCGGCGAAGCGGACGGTCTGCCGCAGGTGGCGCGCCCAGTACGCGGGATCGGTCGCCTCGGCCGGTTGGATGAGCCTGCCGGTGACGTTCGAGACGAAGGGGATGCGCGGCGGCCGGCGCTCCACTCCGCGCACCGCCGCCGCGAAGGCGTCGACCGCCGGCTCCATCATCGGCGAGTGGAAGGCGTGGCTGGTGCGCAGCGGGCGCGACGCCACGCCCTCCGCCTCCAGCTCGGCGGCGAGGCCCGCCACCGCCGCCGGCGGCCCCGAGACGACGCACGCCGCCGGCGCGTTCACCGCCGCGAGCGCCAGCTCGCCATCGAGAAGCGGGCGCAGGCGCGCCTCCGGCAGCGGTACCGCGAGCATGCTGCCTTCCGGCAGCGCCTCCATGAGCCGGCCGCGCGCGGCGACCAGCGCCAGCGCGTCCGGCAAGGTGAAGACGCCGGCCAGGCAGGCGGCGACCCACTCGCCGATGCTGTGGCCGAGCATCGCCGCCGGACGCACACCCCACGACATCAGGAGGCGCGCGAGCGCCAGCTCGACGACGAAGAGCGCCGGCTGCGCCAGCGCCGTCCGCTCGAGCCGCGCCGTGGCGGCGGCGGCGTCCTCGGGCGCGGGCCAGATCGCCGAGCGGAGGTCGAGATCGAGGAGCGGCGCGAGCGCCTCGGCGCACTCCGCGACGACGTCGCGGAACACCGGCTCGTCGCGATACAGCTCCGCCGCCATCCCCACACGCTGCGTCCCCTGGCCGGGGAAGAGGAAGACGACCGACGGCTCGGCGCCGGCCGCGAGCGCTCGCTCGCCCGTCAGCACCCTCCGCGTGTCGCGTGCCGCCAGCGCCGCCCGCGCCTCGGCGGCGTCGCGGCAGACGACGGCGCGCCGGTGCGCGAAGGGCTTGCGCCCGACCTGGAGCGTGTACGCGACGTCGGCCAGTGGCATCGCTGCGGCGCGAATGCGGCTCGGTGGGAGGTGGTTGGCCGTGTCCAGCGCCGCCGCGGCGTCAGCGTGCCCCAAGGTCGCCGCCAGGTTGTCCGTCGCCGTCTCCAGCGCCGTCGCCGAGCGCGCCGAGAGCGGCAGGAGCTGCCACCGGCGCGCGGCCGGCGCGGCAGCCGGTTGCCGCCCATCCGCCTCCTGCAGCACCACGTGGACGTTCGTGCCGCCGAACCCGAACGAGCTGACGCCGGCCCGCCGCGGCTGCGGCCCGGCCGGCCAGGGGCGAAATTCGGTGTTCACCTGGAACGGCGTCTCGTCCAAGCGCAGCCGCGGGTTCGGCGTCGCGAAGTGCAGGCTCGGAGGCAGCTCCTTGCGCTCGAGCGCCAGCACGGTCTTGATCAGCCCGGCGACTCCCGCCGCCGCGTCGAGGTGGCCGATGTTGGTCTTCACCGAGCCGATGGCGCAGAAACCGCGCCGCGCGGTGCGGCGGCGAAAGGCCTGCGTCAACGCGGCGATCTCGATCGGGTCGCCGAGCAGCGTGCCGGTGCCGTGCGCCTCGACGTAGCCGATCGAGTCGGGATCGACGCCGGCCACGAGCTGCGCCTCCTCGACGACCGCCGCCTGCCCTTCGATCGACGGCGCGGTGAAGCCCGCCTTCAGGGCGCCGTCGTTGTTGAGCGCCGAGCCGAGGAGGACCGCGCGGATGGTGTCGCCGGCGGCGAGCGCATCGGCCAGCCGCCGCAGCACGACGACGCCGGCGCCGCTCCCCGGCACCGTCCCGCGGGCGCCGGCGTCGAAGACCCGGCAGTGCCCGTCGGGCGAGTGGATGCCGCCCTCGCGGTGGAGGTAGCCGGCGGTCTGCGGCACGTGTACCGAGACGCCGCCGGCGAGCGCCAGGTCGCACTCGCCGGCGAGCAGGCTCTGCGCGGCGAGGTGCACGGCGACGAGCGACGTCGAGCAGGCGGTCTGCACCGTCACCGCCGGCCCGCGCAGGTCGAGGCGGTGCGCGACGTGCGTCGCGAGGTAGTCCTTGTCGTTCTTCGTCAGCACCTCGAAGACGTCGAGGTCGCGGAGGCGCTCGCGGTTGGCCCAGAGGTTCGAGAGCAGATAGGTGCTGAGGCTGGCGCCGCCGTAGACGCCGACCGGTCCCGGCGTGCGGCCGGGGTCGTAGCCGGCGTCCTCGAGCGCCTGCCAGGCACACTCGAGGAACAGACGCTGCTGCGGGTCCATCAGCTCGGCGGCGGCGGCGGTGAAGCCGAAGAAGGCGGCGTCGAACGACTCGACGTCGTCGAGCACGCCGCGCGCCTTGACGTAGGAGGGGTGGCGCACCAGCTCGGGCTCGACGCCGGCGGCGAGCAGCTCCTCGTCGGCGAAGAAGCGGATCGACTCGCGGCCGAGGCTCTGCCAGAAAGCGTCGAGGTCGGGCGCGCCGGGGAAGCGACCGGCCATGCCGACGACGGCGATGGCGCCGGCGGCGGTGGCGTCGGCGCCGCCGGGCGCGATGGCTGCTCCGCGATCGGCGCTCACGACGCCGCCCCCCGCCGGCTCCGCCGCAGCTCGCGCTGGCGCTCGACGCTGCCGCGCCGCGCGGCGCGCACGCTCCGCCTCTCCTCAGCCGGGGCCGCGGCGCGCGCAGCAGCCTCGGCAGGTGCCAGGTGCCGCGCCAGCGCGGCCACGGTCGGGTAGCGGAAGAGATCGATCACCTCGAGCTCGCAGCCGAGCCGCTCGCGCAGCCGGCCGTGGGCGCGCGCCGCGAGCAGCGACTGGCCGCCGAGCTCGAAGAAGTTGTCCTCCCTTCCCACGCGGTCGACGCGCAGCACCTCCTGCCAGACCGCGGCGATGGCGGTCTCGAGCTCGCCTTCCGGCGGCAGGTGGGCGCGACCGGCGCCCGCGCCGAGCGCCTCCGGCGGCGGCAGCGCGCGGCGGTCGACCTTGCCGTTCGGGGTCAGCGGCAGCCGCGCGAGGGGCACGAAGACCGACGGCACCATGTACGCCGGGAGTTGCTCCGCGACGAAGGCGCGGAGAAGCGGGAGCAGGCGGCGCTCGCGGTGGGCGCGCAGAGGGT
This sequence comes from Thermoanaerobaculia bacterium, assembly GCA_044866775.1. Classification (GTDB taxonomy): domain Bacteria; phylum Acidobacteriota; class Thermoanaerobaculia; order Multivoradales; family UBA5704; genus DASUNQ01. The sequence goes on from JBIOUG010000064.1 coordinate 8,083, forward strand.
CGTTCGCCCACGGTGGGGCGGCGACGGCCTCGGAGCGGCCGCCGGGGCGCCACGGGCGCGGGCGCGAGCCGGCGGGCCGGCGCTCGAAGAGGGCGTCCATGGAGCCGGCGTCGTCGCGAGCGAAGGTGACGCGCACTTGATAGCCGAGCCGCTCGCCGAGGTCCCATAGCGCCTCGGGCTCTGGCGACGTGCTCGTGGCCGCCGCCAGCTCCAAGCGCTCGGCGAGACGCACCTCGCGCCATACCTGCGCGTTCGGGATATCGAGCAGCTCGACCGCCTCGGCGCCGTCGCGCAACTCGGCTTCGAGCCGGTCGAGGCTCGCGACCTCGCTCCACGCCAGCGACCGCTCGGGCACGACCGGCTCCGGCGCCGGCCCGGCGTAGAGCACGACGTCGTAGCGGAAGCGCCGCATCTCGTCGTCGTCGCCCCGGCGCTTGAGCAGCACCTCGGCCTGCCCGACGCCCGGCAGGCCGTCGCAGAGGGCGCGGAAGTAGGCGGGGTGGAAGGTCAGCTCCTCCTCGCCGGCCACCGCGCGCTCGACCCGCTGGCGCAGCGCCGCGGGAGCGAGGCCGGCCGGGGCGCGGTGCAGCTCGAGCGAGAGGCGGAAGGCCGGGAGGAGCGGCAGCGCGCGCAGGTCGCCGAGGAAGACCGCGCCGCCGGGACGGAGCGCCGCGAGCGCTCCCTGGAGGACGGCGGCGAGGTACTCGTGCGACGGGAAGTACTGCGCCACCGAGTTGAGCACCACGGCGTCGAAGCTCTGCGGCTGGATGCCGGTCGTGTCGTGGGCGGCGCGGCGCGCCAGCGTCACCTGCGGCATCCCGCTCGTGTGCCGGCGGAGCGCGGCGAGCGCGGCCTCCGAGACGTCCGTGCCCAGGTAGCGCGTGGCCGCCGGCGCCAGCTCCCGCAGCAGCAGGCCGGTGCCGCAGCCGATCTCCCATATCCGCTCGGCGCCGAGCGCGCGGATGCGCTCGACGATGCCGTCGCGCCAGGCCCGCATCGCCGCTTCCGGGACGGGCTCGCCGGTGTAGCTGTCGATCCAGCCGGCGGTGTCGAAGGCAGGATCGCCGCCGCCGTGGGCGTACGTCTCGTTCCAGAGGTGCGCCCACCCGGTGACCTGCTCGTCGCGCAGAGCGGCCTCCTCGTCCGGCGGCAGCGCGGCGGCCCGGTCGAGGACGACGTAGGAGACCAGAGTCCGCTCGCCGCTCGCGCCGTCCTCGCGCACCATGGCGACGCTCTCCCACACCAGCGGGTGCGCCGCGAGCGCCGCCTCGACCTCCCCGAGCTCGACGCGGTAGCCGCGGAGCTTCACCTGATGGTCGATGCGGCGCAGGAACTGCAGGGTGCCGTCGGCGCGGAAGCGTGCGAGATCGCCGGTACGGTAGAGCCTCCCTCCCGGCGTGAACGGGTCGGGCACGAACCGCTCCGCCGTCAGCTCCGGCCGGCCGAGGTAGCCGCGCGCCAGCCCGGCGCCGCCGATGTAGAGCTCGCCAGGCACGCCGAGCGGCACTGGTTGGAGTCGCGGGTCGAGGACGTGGACGGTGGTGTTGGCGATCGGCTGGCCGATCAACACCGGGTCGGCGGTCTCGGCGCTGTGCGGCGACAGCTCGTGGACGGTCGACCAGACGGTGGTCTCGGTGGGGCCATAGAGATTGGAGAGTCTGCCGACGCGCCTGCCGACCTCCTCTGCCAGCCGGCGCGGTAGCGCCTCGCCGCCGATGAGGGCCGCGAAGTGGTCGCCGCCGGTCCAACCCGTATCGAGCAGAAGACGCCAGGTGGAAGGAGTCGCCTGCATTACGGTGACGCGATGCTCGTCGAGCAGCGCCTGGAGGCGCGCGCCGTCATGGACCTCCTCGGCGCGAGCGATCACGACGCGGCAACCGACGACGAGCGGCAGGAACAGCTCGAGCGCCGAGATGTCGAACGACAGCGAGGTGACGGCGAGGAGCGTGTCGCCGGCCGCGAGGCCCGGCCGCTCGCGCATCGAGAGGAGGAAGTTGACCAGCGCGCGGTGGGGGACGATGACGCCCTTCGGGCGGCCGGTCGAGCCGGAGGTGTAGAGGACGTACGCGGCGCGGTCGGCATCGGGATCGGGAGAAGGCGGCGGCGGCGCGACTTCAGCGGCCGGAGCATCCGTAACGCGGGGGCCGGGCGCTACGCTCAGGATGACAACCGGCGTCGTCTGTGTAACGGCGGAGCTCGTCTCCGCCCCAGCGGCAGGCGACAGACAAGCCGCCCCCCTACCTGGCTCTTCCTCGGCGTTCGCGAGGAGCGGGAGCTGCTTTCGCAGCTCAGAGGTGGTGACCACGCAGCGCAGGCCGGCGTCCTCGGCGACGAGGCGCAGGCGCTCCGGCGGGTAGGAGGGGTCGAGCGGCACGTAGGCGGCGCCGGCCTTCCACGCCGCGAGCACCGCGATCACCATGTCAGCCGAGCGCTCGAGACTGATTCCTACCCGGTCCTCTTCCCCGACACCGGCCGCGGTCAAGCGCGCGGCGAGCCGCGAGGCCCGCTCGTCCAGCTCGCGATACGTAAGCCGCTGGTCGCCGCAGACGACGGCCTCGGCGTGCGGCGTGCGCGCGGCCTGCGCCGCGATCAGCCGATGAACCGTCGCGTCCTGCGGCAGCGGAGCGGCCGTCGCGTTGACCGCCGCCAGCACCTCGCGGTCGCGCTCGCCGAGCGGCGCGAGCTCCGAGAGCGGCGCTTCGGGGCGCGCGGCGGCCGCCGTGAGGAGCAGCAGGTAGTGCTCGGCGAGGCGCGACGCGGTGGCGGCGTCGAAGAGGTCGGTGTTGAACTCCAGGCTGCCGCTGAAGCCGCCGTCGCGCTCCGTCAGGTCGAGGGTGAGATCGACCTTCGCCGTGCGCGTGGCGAGCTCGACCGGCTGGACCGCGAGGCCCGGGAGCGCGGCGGGAGCGAACGGCGCCTGGTGGAGCAGGAACATCACCTGGAAGAGCGGCGTGCGGCTCAGGTCGCGCGCCGGCGCCAGCTCCTCGACCAGGCGTTCGAACGGCAGCCGCTGGTGGGCGGCGGCGTCGAGGACGGTGTCGCGCACGCGGGAGAGGAGGTCGGCGAAGGAGGGATCCTCGGCAAGATCGGTGCGCAGCACGAGCGCGTTCATGAAGCAGCCGATGAGCGGCTCGACCTCGGCCGACAGCCGGTTCGCGACCGGCGTTCCGACGCAGACGTCCTCCTCGCCGGCGAACCTCCCGAGGAGCGCGGCGAAGGCGGCGAAGAGGGTCATGAACGGCGTCACGTCGCGCGCGCGGCCGAGGGCGAGGAGGCGCGCGGCCAGCTCGGGCACGACGGCGAGCGGCACGCGCGCGCCGCGGAGGGTCTGCTCCGGCGGGCGCGGCCGGTCGGTCGGGAGGTCGAGGACGGCGGCGCCGGCGAGCCGCTGCCGCCAGTAGGCCAGCTCGCCGCGCAGCGCGTCTCGGCCGAGGACGTTCCGCTGCCAGGCGGCGTAGTCGGCGTACTGGAGCGGCAGTGGCGGCAGGGGCGACGGGAGGCCGGCGGCGAAGGCGGCGTAGAGCGCCGCCACCTCGCGCACCAAGACATCCACGGACCAACCGTCGGCGGCGACGTGGTGCATCACCGCGACCAGCAGGTGATCGCGCGGGGCGAGCCGCAGCAAGGCGGCGCGGAGCAGCGGCCCGCGCTCGAGGTCGAACGGACGCTCGGCCTCCCGGAGGCTCAGCCGCTCGATTTCCCGCTCGCGCTCGCTCGCGGACAGTGTGCTCAGATCGACGATCGCCAGCGGCGCCCGCGGGTGCGATGCGACGGCCAGCCGCGGCCGCCCGTCGCGGACGGCGAAGGTGGTGCGCAACACCTCGTGCCGTCGCTGCACCTCGTGTAACGCCTGGACGAGCGCGGAGAGGGCGAGGTCCCCCTTGCAGCGGAGCGCCACGGGCATGTTGTAGAAGGCGCTCTCCGGCTCGAAGCGCCAGAGGAACCAGAGACGCTCCTGGGCGAAGGAGAGCGGCAGCTCGCCGTCGCGCGGAGCGCGTGCGACGGGCGGCAGCGCGACGGCGGCGGCGCCGCGCAAGGCGTCGATCCTCTCCGCCAGGCGGGTGATCGTCGGGGCCTCGAAGAGGGCCCGCACCGGCAGCTCGACGCCGAGCGCCGCGCGCACGCGCGCCACGACCCGCGCGGCCAGCAGCGAATGCCCGCCGAGCTGGAAGAAGCTGTCGTGGACGCCGAGAGAGTCGATCGCGAGCACGGAGCGCCAGATGCCCGCCAACAGCTCCTCGAGCGGCGACGCCGGCGGCGTCACGTCGGGCCGGCCGGCGTCCGCCTCGACCGCCGGGAGCGCCCGCCGGTCGAGCTTGCCGTTGGGCGTCCGCGGCAGCGCCGGGAGCCAGACCACGGCCGAGGGCACCATCGCCTCCGGCAGGCGCCGCGCGAGGTGGCGGCGGAGCTCCTCGTCGGGCACAGCCGCGGTGGGCGCTACACCGTCGCCCGGCGGGATCCCGGCTGCGAAGACCGTCCCGCTCGCGCCGTCGCCGGCGACGTACGCGACGAGGCGCGGCTCCGGCTCGCCGCGCAGCACGGCGGCGGCGTCACGCACCGCGGGGTGCTCGCGCAGCACGGTCTCGATCTCGCCCAGCTCGATGCGGAAGCCGCGGAGCTTGACCTGCTGGTCGATGCGGCCGCGGAACTCGAGGGCGCCGCCGCGCCGCCGCGCCAGGTCGCCGGTGCGATAAAGGCGCGCTCCCGGCGCGCCGCCTGAATCGACCTGGCGGGCACCCGGCGCGCCGCTCCACGGATCGGGAACGAAGCGCTCGGCGGTCGTGTCGGGGCGGCCGAGGTAGCCGCGGGCGAGGCCGTCGCCGCCGATGTACAGCTCGCCGGTGACTCCCTCCGGCACCGGCTCGAGGTGAGCGTCGAGGATGCGCAGCACCGTGTTGGCGAGCGGGGCGCCGAGCGGCACCGGGTCGCTGCTCTCTTCCGGCGCCACCGCGTGCAGCGAGGACCAGATCGTCGCCTCGGTCGGGCCGTAGAGATTGACCAGCGAGGCGCAGCGCCCGCACAGGGCGCGCGCGAGGTCGGCTGGCAGCGCCTCGCCGCCGCAGAGCGCGCGCAGCCGCGGCTCGCCCGGCCAGTCGGCGGCGAGGAGAAGCCGCCAGGTGGCCGGAGTCGCCTGCATCACCGTGATGTCATCCTCCGCGAGCATGGCGCCAAGGCGCGCACCGTCCTGCACGTCCTCGCGCCCGGCCACCACCACCCGCGCGCCGGCCACGAGCGGCAGGAACAGCTCGAGCCCCGAGATGTCGAACGACAGCGAGGTCACGGCGAGCCAGCGATCCTCGGGCGCCAACGGCAGGCGCTCGCCGATGGCGAGCAGGAAGCTCGCGAGGGCGGCGTGCGACACCACGACGCCCTTGGGGCGGCCGGTGGAGCCGGAGGTGTAAAGGACGTAGGCCGGGTGGAGCGGGTCGGGTGGCGGGAGCGCGGCCGGTGCCGCCCGACCACCTGCCGCGTGCTCGTCACGCTCGAGCGCGTCGAGGAGCACGGCCTGCACCTGCCGGCTTTCAGGTAGCGACGGCAGCTCCTGCGCCCGCGTCACCACCCACTCGATCCCAGCGTCGGTGACCACGTAGGCGAGGCGCTCGGCCGGATAGGCGGGATCGAGCGGCACGTAGGCGCTCCCCGCCTTCAGCACGCCGAGCAGCGCCACGACGACGTCCGGCGAGCGGTCGAGAAAGACGCCGATGGGCGCTTCCGGTCCGGCGCCGAGGGCGCGCAGGCGGTGCGCCAGCCGGTCGGATCGCGTGGCGAGCTGGCGGTAGGTCAGCGCGCCGCCGGCCCCCTCGACGGCGACCGCGTCCGGCCGGGCTTCCACCTGGAGCTGGACCGACTCGAGCACGGTCGGCATCGGCGCCGTGCCACGCGTCTGCCAAGGACCGATGGCCGCGAGCTGGCGGCGCTCGTCATCGCCGAGGAGCTGCAGCTCCGAGACGGGGCGCTCGGGCGCCTCCGCGATCGAGCGCAGCAGCGTGCCGAAGTGCCGGCTCAGCCGCGCGACCGTCGCGGGTGCGAAGAGCGCCGTGTCGTAGAGAAGCGACACCCGCACCTCGTCGTCCGCCTCGACCGCGTCGAGCGTCAGGTCGAACTGCCCCTCCATCTGCGGGATCTCGACCTCCTCGACCGCGGGCCCGGCGAGGCGCCCCGGTGCGCCGGCGCCGGCCGCGCCGAAGTCGGCGAACTGCCCGGCCCGCTTGAAGACGAAGAAAGCCTGGAAGAGCGGGGAGCGGCCCGGATCGCGCGGCGGCTGCAGGCGCTCGACGAGGAGCGGGAAGGGGTACTCCTCGTGCGCCATGCCGTCGAGGACCGTCCGCCGCGTGGCGGCGAGGCAGGCGTCGAAGCGCGGGTCGCCCGCCAGCTCGGCGCGGAAGACGACCGGGTTGACGAAGTAGCCGACGACGCCGGCGAACGTGGGGTCGCTCCGCCCGGCGAGCGGCGAGCCGACGAGGACGTCGTCCTCGCCGGAGAGCCGGTGGAGGAGGATCTGGAAGGCGGCGAGCAGCACGACGTAGAGCGTCGTCCCCTCGCGGCGCGCCAGCTCGCGCAGGCGGCCCGTGAGCGCGCTGTCGAGGACGGCGCGATGGGTCGCGCCGCGGAGCGACGGGGCCGCCGGCCGCTGGTAGTCGAGCGGCAGATCGAGTGCGGCGGGCGCGCCGGCCAAGCGCTGTCGCCAGTGTTGCCACAGCTCTTCGCCGCGCGGGCCCGCGAGGAGCGCCTCCTGTTGCCGCACCCACGCGGCGTAGTCGCGCTCGAGCGGCGGCAGCGCCGTGGGGCGCCCGGCAACGGCGGCGGTGGCAGTGGCAAGCAGCTCGCCCAGCTCGCGCAGCAGGATGCCGAGCGACCAGCCGTCGCCGGCGATGTGATGCAGCGTCAGGAAGAGGAGGTGGTCGTCCGCGGCGCGCGAAGTGAGCGAGACCCGCACGAGCGGACCGGCCGCCAGGTCGAACGGCTGCCGCGCCTCGGCGGCGAGCGCCGCGATCAGCTCGGGAAGGCTCGCGCCGGGCGCCTGGCGGTGCGCGAACGGGACGTCGAGGTGACGATGCACGCGGCAGACCGGCTCGCCGTCGCGCACCTCGAAGGTGGCGCGCAGCGACGCGTGGCGCTCGACGAGCGCCTGCACCGCCCGGCGCACCGCCTGGGGGTCGAGCCGGTCGCGCCAGCGGCCGGCATACGCGGTGTTGTAGGCGCCGCTCGCGGGAACGCTCTGGTGGAGGAACCAGAGCGCCCGCTGGCCGTGCGACAGCGGTTGCAAGACGGCAGCCGGCTCGCCGCCGGCGCCGGCGACCTGCGGCGCCGGGTGGGTGGCGGCGAGGCGCGTCGCCAGCTCCTCGGCCAGGCTGGCGGCGGTCAGCCCCTCCATCACCCGGACGACCGGCAGGTCGACCCCCAGCTCGCCGCGCACGCGGTGGCGGACCTCGACCGCCATCAGCGAGTCCAGGCCCAGCTCGGAGAGCGGCCGCTCCGCGTCCACTTTCTCCGGTGGCAGGCGGAGCACGCGGGCCGCCAGGGCGCGGCTGTAGCCGAGGAGCAGCTCCTGTTGCGCCGGACCCTCGGCCGCCGCGACCGCGCGCAGCAGCGCGTCGTCGCGCTCGCCGCCGCGCGCGCCCGCCGCGTCGCGAGAGCGCTGGCGCGCCGTCCGCTCGCCGGCCAGCAGGTCGCGCGACATCGCGGGGACGCGGCCGTGCGGGAACTGCGCCGCGAGGACGCTCCAGTCGATGGGGACGACCGCCAGCCGCGGCGTGTCGAGCTGCAGCGCCGCGGCCAGCGCGCGGAGCCCGTCGGCGGGCGCGATCGTGCCGATCCCTTTGAGCTCGAGCGCCGCGCCGGCGCCGCGGCGCGCCGCCGCCCCGATCTCCGCCCAGGCGCCCCAGTTGATGGCGCAGGCGGCGAGACCGCGCGCGCGGCGGTCGCAGGCGAGCGCGTCGAGAAAGGCGTTGGCAGCGCCGTGGTTGGCCTGGCCGGGCGCGCCAAGGAGCGACGCCGCCGAGGAGAAGAGGAGGAAGAAGTCGAGGTCGAGGCGCTGCGTGAGGCGGTGGAGGTTCCAGGCGCCGCGCAGCTTGGGCGCCAGCACGGTCTCGAACCGCGCCCAGTCGAGCGAGAGGAGGACGCCGTCGTCGAGCACGCCCGCGCTGTGCACGACGCCGCGCAGCGGCGGGAGCGAGCGCGCCATGCGGCGGAAGACCTGCGCCATCCGCCCTTCGTCGGCGGCGTCGGCGCGCTCGACGACGACCTCGGCGCCCGTGGCCTGCAGCGCCGCGAAGCGCTCCGCGTCGGCGTCCTTGACGCCGCTCCGGCCCACCAGCACCAGGTGGCGTGCGCCCTGGCGGGCCATCCACTCGGCCACCAGCAGCCCGAGCCCGCCGCCGCCGCCGGTGATGAGATAGGTCGCGTCGGCGCGGAAGCCCGGCACGCCGCGCGGCGCCTGCCGTACGCGGGTCAGCCGCGGCAGATACCGCCGGCCGTCGCGGTAGGCCACCTCGTCGTCGCGGGCGCCGGAGCGCAGCTCGTCGTCGAGACGGGCGGCCTCCTCCTCCGGTCCTGTCTCTGGATCGAGGTCGACGCGCGTCACCTCCAGCTCGGGGTGCTCGAGCGCGATTGCCTTGCCCATTCCCCAGAGCGCCGCCTGCGCCAGGCCCGGCAGCGTGGCCGGGCCGGCGGGCTGCGCGCCGCGCGTCGCCAGCCAGAGCCGCGGCGGCCGCGGCGCTCGCGCCAGCGCTTGCACGAGCGCCAGAGCGCCGGCCAGCGAGCGCCGCGTGCCGGCGGCGAGCGCGGCCGTCGACAGCTCGTCGCTCAGCACGCTCTCGGCGCCGCGCAGGTAGACGACGCCGTCCGGCGGCCGCTCCGCCAGCCGCTCGGCCAGCAGGTGCGGCAGCTCGGCGTCGTCGGCCGTCGCCGCCACCTCGGCGCAGGGGTCGCCGGCGGCCCGCAGGCGCTCGGCCAGCCGGCGGCCGATGCCGCCGCCGTCGCCGATGACCAGCCAGGTGCGCGCCGCCCGCGGCACCTCGCCGGCGTGGGCGAGGATGACCGCCTGCCGCGACAGCAGCCCGCCCTCCCCTGGCGTTGCCGCCAGCGCCGCGACGCCGGCGAAGCCGGCGCGCTCCAGCACCGCGCGCCAGGTCGCGACCGAGACCAGCGGGTGCGCCGGGCGGACGTCGTGGTCGGCAAACCGCCACCAGCCGTCGGTCAAGCCGAAGACCAGGTCGATGAAGCGCTGCGGCGCCGTGCTCTCGACCAAGAGCAACAGGCCACCCGGCGCCAGCAGCCGCCGCGCGTGCGCGGCCGCGTCGCCGAGGTCGCGTGTGGCGTGCAGGACGTTGGCCGCGACCACGACGTCGTACGCCCCGGGCTCGAAGCCCTGCTCCTCCGGCGGCCGCTCGACGTCGAGGAGCCGGTAGCGGACGAACGGGTAGGCGCGGAACGCCTCGCGGGCACGCTCGAGGAAGGCCGGCGAGAGGTCGGTGAAGTCGTACTCGGTCTGTGCCGCCGGCAGGAGCGGCAGCAGCCCGGCTGTCGTGCCGCCCGTGCCGGCGCCGATCTCGAGGACGCGCAAGCGCCGTCCCGCCGGGAGTCGCGCGATCGCCGCCGCCAGCGCGCGGGCCGCGAGGGCGTTGAGGACGCGAGCGCCGGCCGATTCGCTGTACAAGGTGGCAGCGCTCGCGGCGCCGTCTGCGGGGAACAGGAGCTGCAGCGGGTCGCGCTCGCCGCGGAGCACGCGCGGCAGCTCGGCGCCGCAGCGCGCGAGGAGCGCGAGCTCCGGCGCGCCTGCGGGCGCCGCGCGGAGGAGCGTGCGGGTACGAGCGTCGGGATCGGTCGCGTCGGCCGTGCGCGCGACTTCCCAGGCTTCGCCGTCGCGCCGGAGGAGGCCGTCCTCGGCGAGGATCTCGAGCAGCCGGCCGAGCTGCCGGCGATGGCTGGGAACGACCCCGAGCGATGCCGCCAGCTCCGCGGTGGCGAAGCCCCGGCCGGGTTCCAGGTCGGCACCCAGCTCGCGCAGAGCTTGGACCGTCCATGCTGCGCTCAAGGCCTCGAGCTCGGCGGTGGCCGTGTCGAGGTCGCCGAAGCCATGCGCCGCGATCAACCCGTCCACCTCGGCGGCGAGCGCCTCGCACACGGCCGCGGGCTCGGCGAGGAACTCCGGCGGCGCCTCGCGCGCTCCCTGGTTCTCTTCCCGCCACTCGACCCGGTAGAGCGCGTCCGCGAGCGCATCCTCCTCCGCGCGCAACAGCGTCTCGGCCGAGACGCGCCGGCTCTCGTAGCCGGCGATCGTGGCCACCGGCAGCCCGGCGGCGTCCATCAGAGCCAGGTCGGCGACGAGCCGGCTGCCGCCCGGCTCCGACTCGGGCCGCAGGCGGGCGTGGCACCAGAGCGGTCCGCCCACGCCGCGCCGGTGGAGCGTCAGGCGCTCGATGCGGAACGGCGCGAAGGTGCCGGCCTCGTCGGGGTTGACGGTGGCCGCCACCACCTGGAAGCAGGCGTCGAGGAGCGCCGGGTGGAGCGGGTAGGCATCGAGCTCGGGGAGCGGCGGCGCCGCCATGCGCGCCAGCGCCTCGCGCTCGCCGCGGAAGACGGTCTCGATCCAGCGGAAGCCGGGGCCCAGCTCGAGGCGCTCGGCGGCGAGAAGCTCGTAGAGCCGCTCGCCGGGCAGCTGTTGAGGGCAGCGGCGGCGGAGCGCATCGATTCGCGGTGCCGCGCCGCGGTCGCCGAGGCGTGAGGCGAGACGGCCGGTCGCGTGCACGGCCCAGGCGCCGGCCTCCTCGTGCCCGTCCGCGAGACTGATGAGCTCGAAGGCGGCGGCCGCGTTCTCTGCCGGCCGTACTACGAGCTGCACGCGCCGCAGCCCGGTCTCGTCCAGCGCCAGCGCCTGCGGGAAGACGACGTCGGTCAGGGAGAGCACGCCGTGTCCGTCGACCTGCTCGGCCGCGGCGAGCACGGTCGCCAGGTGGAACGCGCCCGGCACCACGACACGCCCGAAGACCCGGTGGTCGGAGAGCCACGGGTGGACGGTGGTCCCCACCCGGGCTTCGAAGAAGGAGTCTGCGAGGAGCGGCGACACGACGCGCCGGTCGAGCAACGGGTGCAGCCGCCTCTTCCCACCTGCTGCTCCGTTCTCTACCTGAGTCGTTCGCCCGTCCGGTGCCGCCGCCACGAACGCGTTCCAGCAGCGCTGGCGCTGGAACGGGTACGTCGGCAGCGCCACCCGCCGCCGCCGCCATGGGCGATCGAACGCGTCGAAGTCGACGCGCGCGCCGTGCACCCACAGCGCCGCCAGGCTCTCGAGGAGCTGCTCCCACTCCGGCCGCCGGCGCCGCAGCGACGGCAGCCACACTCCGCCTTCGACGCACTCGCGCCCCATGCCGAGGAGCACCGGGTGCGGGCCGACCTCGAGGAAGATGCCGTCGCAGCGGGCGGCGAGCGCGCGCATGCCGGCCGCGAAGCGCACCGGCTCCCGCACGTGGCGCAGCCAGTAGCCGGGCGTCGCCACCTCGTCGCCGGCCAAGGCGCCGGTGAGATTCGAGACCAGCGGCAGCCGTGGCGGCGCGAGCCGCACCTCGGCGAGCACCCGCGCGAGGTCGGCGAGCATCGGCTCGACGAGCGGCGAGTGGAAGGCGTGCGAGACGTCGAGCCGCCGGGCGCGGATCCCCTCGCGCTCGCACCGCGCCGCCATCTCCGCCAGCGCCGCGTCCGCGCCGGAGACGACCGTGCTCTCGGGCCCGTTCTCCGCCGCGACGGCGATCGGCGCGGCCGGCGGGAGCAGCTCCTCGACCCGCCGCGCCGAAGCGGCGATCGCCGCCATGCCGCCGCGCTCAGGGAGACGCTGCATGAGCCGCCCCCGCGCCGCGACGAGCTTCAGCCCGTCCTCGAGGCTGAAGACGCCGGCGACGCACGCCGCGGCGTACTCGCCGATGCTGTGCCCCAGCACGGCGGCCGGCGTGATCCCCCACGACTCCCAGAGGCGCGCCAGCGCCAGCTCGAGCGCGAAGAGCGCCGGCTGGGTGTGGAGCGTCTCGCCGAGGTCCGCCGCGCCCCCGCCGCCGCCACCGTCGCCGCGCAGCGCCGCCAGGAGCGGCGCCTCGCCGAGGCGGGCCAGCTCGGCGGCGCAGCGCTCCAACACCTCGCGCACGACAGGCTGCGTCTCGTAGAGCTCCCACCCCATCCGCGGGTACTGCGCGCCCTGGCCGGTAAACAGGAACCCGACGGCCGGGCTGGCGCCGGGCGCTCTGCCGGAGGTGAGCGCCGGCGCCTCGCGCGACTCGGCGTAGGCCGCCAGGCTCGCCGCCAGCTCGGCCGGCGTGGCGCCGACCGCCGCCAGCCGGTGCTGGAACCGCGAGCGCCCGACGGCGGCGGTGAAGCAGACATCGGCGAGGTCCTGCTCGGGATGGAGCGCCAGGTGGCGGGCGTAGCGGCCGGCGAGCTGCCGCAGCGCCGGCTCGTCCTTCGCCGACAGCGGCAGGAGGTGGAGCGGCCGCGCCGGCGGCGCCGCGCCGGCGGGCCGCCGCCCGTCGTCCTCCGGCGGCGCCTCGGCGACGACCAGGTGCGCGTTGGTGCCGCTCATGCCGAACGAGCTCACCCCTGCGACCCGCCGCGCCTCGCCGTTCCACGGCCGCCGCGCGACCGGCACCTCGACCGGCAGCTCGCCCCACGGGATGTGCGGGTTCGGCGTCCGGAAGTGGAGGTGCGGCGGGATCTCCCGCGCGGCGAGCGAGAGGACGACCTTGAGCAACCCGGCGACGCCGGCCGCTGCCTCGAGGTGGCCCAGATTCGACTTGACCGAGCCGACGAGGAGCGGCCGTTCCGCCGGGCGGCCGGCCGCGAGCACCGCGCCCAGCGCCTCCAGCTCGATCGGATCGCCGAGCACGGTGCCGGTGCCGTGGGCTTCGACGTACCCGACCTCCGCCGGCGCCACGCGCGCCCGCTCGAGCGCCGCCCGCAGCAGCGCCTGCTGCGCCAGGCCGTTGGGCACGGTGAGGCCGCTCGAGGCGCCGTCGTGGTTGACGGCGGAGCCGAGGATCACCGCCAGCACGCGATGCCCCGCTGCACGCGCGTCGGCGAGCCGCTCGAGGACCGCCACGCCGCACCCCTCGCCGCGCCCGAAGCCGGAGGCAGCGGCGTCGAAGGTGTGGCAGCGACCGTCCGGGGAGAGCACTTGCAGGCTCTCCATCACCAGGTTGACCTCGGGCGAGAGGATGAGCTGCACGCCGCCGGCGAGCGCCAGGTCGCACTCGCCGGCGCGCAGGCTCTGGCAGGCGAGGTGGGCGGCGACGAGCGACGATGAGCAGGCCGTGTCCACCGCCAGGTTCGGCCCGCGGAGCCCGAGGGCATAGGAGAGTCGCCCGGCCGCGAAGGCGTGGCCGTTGCCGGTGCCGCCGTAGGGGCTCACCGCGCCCGGGTCGGCGGCGCGCATCAGCATGTGGGCGTAGTCGAGCTGGCCGATGCCGAGGAAGACGCCGGTTGAGCTGCCCCCCAGCCGATCGACCGCCAGCCCCGCGTCCTCGAGCGCCTCCCAGACGACCTCGAGCAGCAGCCGCTGCTGCGGATCGAGGTCGTCGGCCTCGCGCGGCGAGATGCCGAAGAACTGCGGGTCGAAGAGGTCGACGTCGCGCAGATAGGCGCCGGGCGGGGCCGCACGATCGCCGGCGCGGAGCCAGGTGCGCTCGGCCGGCGCCGCGGTGACCGTGTCGCGCCCCTCGGCAAGCAGGCGCCAGTAGGCCGCCGGATCGTCGCCGCCGCCCGGGAAGCGGCAGCCGAGCCCGACGATCGCGATCGGCTCGGTGCGCGCACCCTCGAGCGTCGCGATCCGCCGCTCGAGCCGCTCGATCAGGAGCAGGGCCTGCTGCCACTGCGAGAGCCGCGGCGCCTGGCTCATGGCGCCTCCCCGGCGGCGAGCTCGGCCGCGAGCTTCCGCGCGATGATCGCCATCGCCTCCTCGTCGGAGAGGGCGGCGATCTCCTCGCGGGCCGCGGCGTCGGCGCCGGAGCCGTTCTGCGGCGTTACGACCGGCGCCGGGACGAGGTCGGCCAGGAGGTGCCGCGCCAGCGCCTCGACGGTGGCGTAGTTGAAGAGGAGCGTCGAGGGGAGCGGCCGCGCCAGCGCCTCCTGGAGCCGGTTGCGCAGCGTCAGCGCCATCAGGGAGTCCATCCCCATCTCGGCGAAGCCGCGCCGCTCGTCGAGCGCCGCCGGCTCGGCGACGCCCAGAACCTCCGCCGCGGCGCTGCACAGGTGGCGGGCGAGGAGCCGCTCGCGCTCGCCGGCCGGGGCGCGCTCCAGCTCCGCGCGCAGCCAGCCCGCGGGCGCCTCGGCGCGCGGCGCGAGGAGATCGGCGAGGACCGGACGGCTGCCGCCGAAGCGCGCGGCGAGCGCCGCCCAGTCGGCGTCGACGACGGCCGTCTCAACCGGAGCGCCGTCGCCCAGGAGGCTCTCGACAGCGCGCAGCGCACGCTCGGGCGCGAGCGGCCGGATGCCGCGCCGCTCGGCGGCGCTGCCGGTCGTCTCCGCCGCCATGCCGGCGCCGGCCCAGGGACCCCAGTCGATGGTGGTCGCCGGCAGCCCGAGAGCGCGGCGGTGGCGCGCCAGCGCGCCGAGGAAGGCGTTCGCGGCGGCGTAGTTGGCCTGCCCCGGAGAGCCGAGGAGCGCCGCCACCGACGAGAAGCAGACGAAGAACGAGAGGTCGCGGCCGCGGGTCGCGCGGTGCAGATTCCAGGCCCCCAGCGCCTTCGGCGCCAACACCGCGAGGAAGCGCTCCCAGGTCAGGTGCGCCAGCACGCCGTCGTCGAGGACTCCCGCCGCGTGCACCACGCCGGCGAGCGGCGGCATGACCGCCTCGGCCTCGCGCAGGGCCGCCTCGAGCTGCGCGGCGTCGGCGACGTCGGCGCGCGCCAGGCGCACGGTGGCGCCGTCGCGCTCCAGCCGCGCGATGGCCGCGCGCGCCGCCTCGCCGGGCTCCGCGCGCCGCGAGAGGAGGACGAGGTGTCGCGCCCCCAGCGCGGCGAGGCGCTCGGCGACCTGCACGCCGAGCGCGCCCAGGCCGCCGGTCACGAGGTAGGTGGCGTCGGCGGAGAGCCGCGGCGCGTTCCCGGCGGAAGGCTGTCGCGGCGCCAGGCGCGCGACGAGGCGCCGCCCGCCACGGAACGCGATCTCGTCCTCGCCGTCGGCTTCGAGGATGGCCGCCGCCAAGCCGGCGGCGTCGTCCTTCCGCAGCAGCGGGTCGAGGTCGATCAGGCCGCCCCAGAGATCCGGGTGCTCGAGCGCGATCACCCGGCCCAGGCCCCAGAGAAGAGGCTGGGCAGGGAAAAGAAGCGGCTGGGTAGAGAAGGCTCCTGGCGATTCTGAACGAGCTCTCGTCGCCCCGGGAGTTGCCTCCGCCCGACGCCACGCGAGCCGTTGGGTCGGTGCAGCGTCGTGCGCCACAGCACCGCGTGTCACCAGCCAAAGACGCGGTGCCGGCGCCGCGGTATCGCGTGCGAGCACCTGGATGACGTCGAGAGCGCTGCCGGTGCCGTGGTGCATGGCTGCGACGAGCGCGCCGGTGGAGATCTCGTCGTCGATCGGTCCGCCCAGGCTCCAAAGGTGGATGACGCCGGCAAGCGGTCCGCCGACGCCGGCCGTCTGGAGTACTCGCTCGACGGTCTCGCGAGAGGGTGGCTCCGTGACCGCTCGGCAGGTCTGGCCCCGCTCGCCGAGTGCCTGCGCCAACGTACTTCCCAGCCCTTCCGGGTCGCCGAGCACGAGCCAGTGCCCTGGCGTCACGGTGACGGCCAGCTTTTTGCTCTCCACGGGCCGCCAGGTCATCTCGTACGCGGGCAGCGGTGCGGCTGCCCGGCGGGCGCCGAGCAGGCGATCGGGCCAGCAGCGCTGGCGCTCGAAGGGAGTCGTCGGCAGCTCGACGCGGCGACGCCGCCACGGACGATCGAACGCCTCCCAGTCGACGTCGGCGCCTTCCTTCCAGAGCTGTGCTACGTGGTCCAACAGATCCGGCAGGCTCGGGCTCGCAGGGTCGATCTCGAGCACCACCTCGTCCTCGTCGCGGTCCGAGGCCGGCTGCAACGATTCCTCTCCCGCGAAGCGGAAGGTCACTCGCGGGGCGTCGCCGCCGGTGGCCCGGCTCTCCTGCCGAGCGTCGCCGAGTGTTGTTGTGCGCCGGAACTCGGAGGTGCTCAGCCGGCCTGCCAGCTCCTGCGTGGTCGCGGCGGTGACCGCAACCCGGTATGCGAACGGCGTCCGGCCGGTGTTGGCGGCGAAGCAGACATCGCCGAGTGGAAGCTCGGGATGCGTTTCCAGGTGAGAGGCGAAGCGGTGCGCCAGCTCCGCCAGGGCGCCTTCCGAGCGCGCCGAAAGCGCAAGGAGATGGAACGCACGGTCGGGCGCCGCCGATGCTTCACGCGGCGTCGAGCTCTCGTACGAGCTGAGCTCGCCCCCGCCCGCTGCCGGCCAAGCTGTCCCCTTACCTGTGTTCGTTTGCTCGCCGGCTCGAGGTGGCGCTTCCTCGACAACGAGGTGCGCGTTCGTGCCGCTCGCTCCGAAGGAGCTGACGCCCGCCCGCCGCACGCCGTTGCCGGCAGCCCACGGCACCGGCGCCTGCGGGATCACGAGCGGCAGCTCGTCCCACGGCAGGTGCGGGTTGCGCTCGCGGCAGTGGAGGTGTGGCGGCACTTCCCCGTGTTGGAGCGCCAGCACGACCTTGATCAGGCCGGCGATGCCGGCCGCCGCCTCCAGGTGCCCGAGGTTGCTCTTGACCGAGCCGACGAAGAGCGGCCGCGCCCGGCCTTCGCCGAGCGCCGCCGCGGCGGCGCGCAGCTCGATGGGGTCGCCGAGCGGCGTTCCGGTGCCGTGCGCCTCGAGGACGTCGATCGTGTCGGGCGCGGCGCCGGCGGCGGCGAGCGCGCGGCGGATCAGCGCCTCCTGCGCCGTGCCGTTGGGCACCGTGAAGCCGCCCGAGGCGCCGTCCTGGTTGACCGCCGAGCCGGCGATCACCGCCAGCACCCGGTCGCCGGCGGCGAGGGCGTCGCGCAGTCGCTTGAGCACCACCACGCCGCACCCCTCGCCGCGGCCGTAGCCGTCGGCCGCCGCCGAGAACGCTTTGCAGCGTCCATCGGGCGCCAGCATCCGCGCCTGCGACAGCGCGATCGACCCCTGCGGCGTCAGGATCAGGTTGACCCCGCCCGCGAGCGCCAGGTCGCACTCGCCGCTCGCCAGGCTGCGGCAGGCGAGGTGCACCGCCACGAGCGACGAGGAGCAGGCGGTGTCGATCGCGAGGCTCGGCCCCGAGAGGCCGAGGACGTAGGAGAGCCGACCGGCGGCGGCGTTGAGGGCGTTGCCGCTGCCGAAGTAGGCGTCGAGCGCGGCCGCCTCCTCGGCGCGCGCCAGGAGCGTCCCGTAGTCGTTGGTGGTGATGCCGACGAAGACGCCGGTCGCGCTGCCGGCCAGCTTGCGGCGCGGCCGCCCGGCGCGCTCCAGCGCCTCCCACGCCACCTCGAGCAGCAGGCGCTGCTGCGGGTCCATGCGCTCGGCCTCGCGCGGCGCGATGCCGAAGAAGTCGGGATCGAAGTCCTCGACGGCGGTGAGGAAGGCGCCGTGGCGGGTGTAGCTCTTGCCCGGCGTTCCCGGCCGCGGGTCGTAGACGGCATCGGCGTCCCAGCGCTCGGGCGGCACCTCGCCCACGGCGTCGCCCCCCGCGCGCAGCAGGCGCCAAAACGACTCCGGGTCGACGGCGCCGCCGGGGAAGCGGCAGGAGAGGCCGATGACGGCGATCGGCTCGTGCGCCGCTGGCGTGACGGCCTGCAGCCGCTCGCTCTGCTTGGGGCGCGCCTCGGCGTCCTCGAGGTGCAGGACCTCGCGCGCCAGGTGCCGCGCCAGAGCCTCGACGTTCGAGTGGTCGAAGATGATGGTCGCCGGCAGCGCGGCGCCGAAGCCCGCCGCCAGCGCCTGCGCCAGCTCGACCGCCGTGACCGAGTCCATCCCGAGGTCGAAGAAGCCGCGCCGGACGTCGGGCGTCTCGCCCGGCGGGAAGCCGAGCACGCGGGCCACCTCCGCCGCGACCAACGCGGTGAGGCGGGCGCGACGCCGGCGCGGCGGCTCGCGGTCCAGGGCCGCACGCAGCGGTGCCGTGCATGGCTCGACCGTGCTCACGTTCTCTGGCTCCCGTGCCGCCGCGGGCAGCTCGGCAAGGAGCCGCCGGGGTCCGCGGGCCTCGTAGAGCGCGCGGAAGCGCGGCCAGTCGACGTCGGCGACGACGGCGCTGCCGCGCCCGCCGGCGAGCAGCCGGCCGAGCGCCTCTGCGGCGCGCTCGGGCGGCAGCTCGCGCAGACCGGCCGTGGCGAAGGCGGCGCGGATCTCGTCCGACGCCATGCCGCCGTCGGCCCACGGCCCCCAGGCGACGCAGAGCCCGGGCAGCCCGGCGGCGCGGCGCGCCGCGACGAGGACGTCGAGGAAGTGGTTGGCGGCGGCGTAGTGCCCCTGGCCGCGCGAGCCCCACACCGCCGCGATCGACGAGAAGACGACGAAGAAGTCGAGGTCGAGATCGCGGCTCGCGCGATCGAGGAGGATGCCGCCGGCAACCTTCGGGCGGAAGACCGCGTCCAGGTGCGGCGGCTCCGTCGCGGCGAGCGTCCGGCACTCGGAGACGCCGGCGGCGTGGACGATGCCGCGCAGGGGCGGACCGCTGCGCAGGGTGGCGAAGAGCGCGGCCACGTCGGCCTCGGCGGCGACGTCGGCCTGCACCGTCCGTACGTCGACGCCGCGCACAGCGAGATGCTCGAGGCTGGCGGCCGCAGCGGGTGAGGGCGCGCGGCGGCCGGCGAGGACGAGGTGCCGGGCGCCGCGCTCCGCCAGCCAGCTCGCCAGCCGCAGGCCGAGCGCGCCGAGGCCGCCGGTGATCAGGTAGGTGGCGTCGGGAACGACGTCGGAGATGGCCTCGCTTGTGGGAGCCGCGGCCTGGACGAGGCGCGGTATCAAGCGCCGTCCGCCGCGGAGGGCGATCTGGTCTTCGCCGTCGGAAGAGAAGAGCTGGGTAAAGAGATGCGCGGCGAGGAGCGTCCCTCCGCCTTCGCCGGACGCCGGGTCGAGGTCGACGAGGCCGCCCCAGTACTCGGGGTGCTCGAGGGCGACGACGCGGCCGAGGCCCCAGAGCGGCGCCTGAGCGGGGGAGAGCGGGCCTTCGCTGGCGGTGCCCGTGGCGACGGCGCCGCGCGTCACCAGCCAGAGGCGGGCGCCGGCGGCGTCGCGGGTGAGCGCGTGGACGAGGTGCAGCACGCTCTCGCAGCCGAGGCGCTGCGCCTGCTCGAGCGAGCGCGCGTCGAGCGGTCTGCCGCGGGGGGTGTCGAGGGCCCAGAGATGGACGACGCCGGCGAGCGGCTCGCCTTCGGCGACCGCGGCGGCGACGAGCGCCGCGATCGATTCGGCGTCGAGTGCCGTTGGCCCCGCGGCGTCCTGGCTCGCCGGCACGAGAACGCACGGGCTCCCCTCCGCCTCCAGGCGGCGCGCGAGCGCCGCGCCGACTCCACCGCGGTCGGCGAGGACCAGCCATCGGCCGCGCATGCCACGTCCCGCAGCTTCGCTCGCCGGTCGCTCGCGCCACGCCACGTCGTAGAACCACTCGGCGGCCAGCGCGTCGCGCGCGGCGGGCGCCGCGGGTGGCACCGCGGCGGACGCGCCGTCCAGCCAATGACGCCGCCGCTCGAACGGATAGGTCGGCAACGCCACGTGCCGCCGCGTGTAGGCACCATCGAAGGCCCGCCAGTCGACCGCCGCCCCCCGCTCGTAGAGCGCCGCGAGGCTCTCCAGGATCTGCCGCCAGTCGCCGCGGCGGGCTCGCAGGCTGGGGAGCCAGAGGGCGCGATGTCCCGGCACGGCCTCGCGGCCCATCGCGAGGAGCACCGAGTCGGGCCCGATCTCGACGAAGGCGTTGCACCCTCGCGCGGCGAGCGTCGCCATGCCGCGCGCGAAGAGCACCGGCCGCCGGACGTGGCGCAGCCAGTGCTCCGGGGTGGCAGGGTCGGCTGTCTCGTCGCCGGTGATGTTGGAGACGAAGCCAAGGCGTGGCGGCGACAGCCGCAGGCGTCCCACGGCCGCCGCGAACGGCTCCTCGATCGGCGCCATGAGCGGCGAGTGGAAGCCGTGCGAGACGTTGAGCCGGGCGACGCGGATGCCCGCCGTCTGGAGCGTCGCCGTGGCCACCGCCACGGCCGCCCGGGCGCCGGAGACGACCACTCGCCGCGGGCCGTTGACCGCCGCCACCGACAGCGCGCCGGCCAGCGGCTGCACCGCCGCGGCGACCGTCCGCTCGTCGGCCATGACCGCGGCCATCTCGCCGGGCTCGGCGAGCGCCTGCATCAGGCGGGCGCGCGCGGCGACGAGCTGCGTTCCCTCCTCCAGCCCGAGGACGCCCGCGGCGCAGGCGGCCGCGTACTCGCCGATGCTGTGCCCCATGACGAAGGCGGGCTCGATCCCCCAGGAGCGCCACAGCGCGGCGAGCGCCACCTCCAGCGCGAAGAGCGCCGGCTGCGTGTAGAGGGTCTGGTCGAGCGGCGCGCCGTCGCCGTCGCGCGGGTAGAGGACGTCGAGCAGCGAGGCGCCGCAGGCGGCGCGGAATGCCTCCTCGGCGCGCTCCAGGGCGCCGCGGAAGACGGGCTGGGTCGCGAGCAGCTCACGACCCATGCCGGGGTACTGCGCTCCTTGGCCGGTGAAGAGGAAGGCGATCTTGAGCGGCGGTTCGCCCGCCGCGCCGGCGCTCTCGCGGCCGCCGTCGCCGCCGGCAACGACGTCCGCCAGCAGCGTCCGCGCCGCGGCGGCCGACTCGACCACCAGCGCCCGCCGGTGCCCGAGGTGCGACCGGCCCGCGCCGGCGGCATGGCAGACGTCGGCGACATCCAGCTCTTCGTGCTCGCCGAGGTGCCGCTCGTAGCGCGCCGCGAGGGCGCGGAGGGCGGTCTCGGTGCGCGCCGAGACGGTCAGGACGTGGAGCGGCCGCGCCGGCTCGCCCGCGGCGACCGGCGGCGCCTGCCGCGGCGGCTCCTCGAGGACGACGTGGGCGTTCGTGCCGCTGAACCCGAAGGAGCTGACGCCGGCGCGGCGCGGTCCGTCGCTCGCCGGCCACGGCGTGCGCTCCGCGGGCACGGCGAGCCGCAGCGCGCCCCAGGGGACGTGCGGCGTCGGCCGGCGGAAGTGGAGGTGCGGCGGGATCTCGCCGTGCTCCACCGCCAGCACCACCTTGGCGACCGCGGCGACGCCGGCCGCGGCCTCGAGGTGGCCGATGTTGGTCTTGACCGAGCCGACGAGCAGCGGCGTCTCCGGCGCGCGCCCGGCGAAGACCTCGCCCAGGCTGCGCAGCTCGATCGGGTCGCCGAGGGGCGTGCCGGTGCCGTGGGCCTCGACGTACTGGAGGTCGTCCGGACCGAGCCGCGCATTGTGTAGGGCCGCGCGAATGAGCGCCGTCTGCGCCGGGCCGTTCGGCACCGTCAGCCCGCCGCTCGCGCCGTCCTGATTGACCGCCGAGCCGCGCACCAGCGCCCGGATGGGGTGGCCGCCGCGGAGCGCGTCGGCGAGGCGCTCGAGCACCAGCACCGCGCCCCCCTCGCCGCGCCCGAAGCCGTCGGCCGCGGCGTCGAAGGTCTTGCAGCGGCCGTCCGGGGCGAGCGCCCCCATCTTCGAGAGGAAGACGTGCGGCTCCGGCGCCAGCATCAGGTTGACGCCGCCGGCGAGCGCGAGGTCGCACTCGCCGAGCCGCAGGGCGGCGCAGGCCTGGTGCAGCGCCACGAGCGACGAGGAGCAGGCGGTGTCGACCGCCACCGCCGGTCCGGTCAGCCCCAGCGCGTAAGCGAGCCGACCGGCGGCCACCGAGAGCGCCACGCCGGTGCCCGAGTAGGCGTCGAGCCGGCCCGTATCGCGTCCCATGCCGAGCGCCGCGTAGTCGAAGCTGGAGATGCCGACGAAGACGCCGGCCCGCGCGCCGTAGAGCCGGTCGGCGGGCTTCCCGGCGTCCTCGAGCGCCTCCCACGCCAGCTCGAGGAGCAGCCGCTGCTGCGGGTCCATGGCCGCCGCCTCGCGCGGCGAGATGCCGAAGAACGCGGCGTCGAAGCCGTCGACGGCGTCGAGGAAGCCGCCGTTGCGGGTGGTCATCTTCCCCGGTGCCGCGGGATCGGGGTCGTAGAACCCCGCGGCGTCCCAGCGATCGGGCGGGACCTCGGACACCGCGTCGACGCCGTCGCGCAGCAGGCGCCAGAAGCTCTCGAGGTCGGCGGCGCCGGGGAAGCGGCAGCCGAGGCCGACGATCGCGATCGGCTCGGCGAGCCGCGCCAGCTCGCCCTTGAGGCCGCGGATCTCCGCCAGTGCCTCGCGGAGGAGGCGGGCCTCGGGCGTCTGGCCGCTCACCGGCCGCGCTCCTCGCCGAGCGACAGCTCGGCCCTGAGGAGGCGCGCCACCTCCTCGTCGGGAACCTCCGCACAAAGCGCCGCATCGTCCGTCTCGTCCACCGCGGCGTCGGGCGCCGGCGGCGACGCCAACCCGAGCGCGCCGAGCAGGAACGCCACCAGCCGCTCCGGCGTCGGATGGTCGAAGAGGAGCGTCGACGGCAGCGCGACCGCCAGCGCGGACTCGAGCCGGTTGCGCAGCTCGAGCGCCATCAGCGAGTCGAGCCCGAGCTCGAGCAGGCTCTGGCGCGCCGCGATCCGCTCGCCGGCGCCGAGCCCCGCCACCTTCGCGACCAGTGAGCGCACCAGCTCGCCCGCGAGCTCGGCGCGCTGCGGCGGCGCGGCGGCCGTGAGACGGGCGCGCCACGAGACCGTGGACGGGGCGTGCGGCGCTACCAGCTCGCGCAGCACGGGCGGCGGATCGCCGGGCAGGGCGCGGGTGAAGACCTGCCAATCCATCGGCAGCACCGCGGCCTGCGTCGCGTCGCGCCGCAACAGCTCGCCGAGCGCCGCGAGCGCGCCGTCGGGGTCGAGGAAGTCGAGGCCCTGTGCGCGCAGCCGTTCCCGCTCGCGCGCGCCGGTCCGCGCCGCCATGCCGATCGACCACGGTCCCCAGTTGACCGTCAGCGCCGGCAGGCCGAGCGCGCGTCGGTGGTGGGCCAGCAGATCGAGGCCGGCGCTCGCGGCCGCGTAGCTCGCCTGGCCGGCCGAGCCGAGGAGCGAGGCGATCGAGGAGAAGCAGACGAAGACGTCGAGCGGCAGCTCGAGCGTCGCCTCGTGCAGGTGAAAGGCGCCCAACGCCTTGGGGCGGAGCACCCGCTCGAAGCGGCTCCAGTCCTGCTGCGCGAGGACGCCGTCGTCGAGGACGGCGGCCGCGTGGAAGATGCCGGCGAGCGGCGGCAGGGCGTCCGGCGCGATGTCCTGAGCGAGCGGTGACGCGCAGAGGCCGACCACACGCGCGACGTCATCCGGATCGCCCACGTCGGCGGCGGCGAGTCGGACGCGTGCGCCTCGCCGCTCCAGCGCGGCGGTCGTAGTAACGGCCTCGTCCGACGGCTCGCCACGGCCGACCAGGATCAGGTGCCGCGCGCCGCGGTCGACCAGCCAGGTGGCCAGCCGCAGACCGATTGCGCCGCGGCCGCCGGAGATCAGGTAGGTGCGGTCGGCGCGCACCGGGAGGTCGCGGCACGACTCCGCCTCGGGAGCGTCGGCGGCCGCGGACGCGGAGACCCGGACGGCGCGCCACGTCGCGCTCGGCGACACCGTCCTCGTGGATTCCACGGAAGCAGCCAGCGAGGCCCGGACGAGCCGTGCCACGTGCCGCGCGCCGCCGCGGAAGGCGATCTGGTCCTCGCGCGCGGGCCCGAGGATCTCGGCGACGAGACCGTCGAGGTCGGGCTCGCCGGGATCGAGATCGACCAGCGCCGGCCGCAGGCCGGGATGCTCGATCTGGAGAGTGCGCCCGAGGCCCCAGAGCCCCGCCTGCGCCGGCCGCAGCTCATCGCCCGAGCCGACCGCTTGCCCGCCCGCGGTAACCATCCAGAGTCGCGGCGAAGCGCCGGAGCGCAGCACTGACTGGATGAGCTGGAAAGTGCTCTCGAGGTCGGGTGCCGAGGCCTCGCCCCCGAGGCTCCACAGATGGACGACGGCATCGAGGCCGCGAGCGCCCGCGGCCTCGCGGAGCAGCCGGTCGAGGTCGGCAGGTGCGGCGGGGTCGACGATGTACCGGCCGGGTGCTGGGTTGTCGAAGTGCGACCCGGGCTCGGCGAGAAGCACCTCCGCGCCGTATTCAGCCGCGCACTGGATCAAGCATGCGGCGACTGCGGCTGCGTGGCCGCGAGTAGCGCCGAGCACGAGCAACCGTCGCGGCGCGGCTTCGACCTCCTCCTCCCGACGCGGCGCCGGCCGCCAGACGAGCTCGTAAAGCCAGCTCGCCACATCGCCCGCAGCGTCCGACGCAGAATGGCGCGCGGCGCGCTGCTCGGCCATCGCTGGCGCCGGGGCCGAATCACCGGCCGCGGTGGCGACGGGCAGAGCTTCTTCTTCCCTACCCAGAAATTCTTCCCCTACAGCCGGCGCCGCTCCCGCGCCGCGCTCCGGCTCGTCGATCCAGCACCGCCGCCGCTCGTACGGCGAAGTCGGCAAGTGGCGCCGCCGCCGCGCGTAGCCGCGGTCGAACCCGGTCCAGTCCACGGCCACGCCCGCGAGCGCAAGCCGGCCGAGGCTCGACAGAACCTGCTGCCAATCGTCCCGGCCAGGGCGAAGGCTCGGGAGCCACACGCCCTCGACCCGCGGCAGACCGCGGCGCGCGAGCGCCAGCAGCACCGGCCGGGGGCCGATCTCGACGAAGGCCGTGCAGCCGCGCGCGGCGAGAGTCGCCACGCCGTCCGCGAACCGTACCGGACGCCGCGCCTGCTCGACCCAGTACTCGGCCGCAGCCACCTCGCCGCGGGCGATGGCGCCGGTCGCTCCGGCGACGAGCGGCAGCTTGGGCTCGGTGAAGGTGACGCCGTGCGCCGCCGCGCTCGCCGCGGCCAGCTTCAGGCCATCGCGGACGTCGAACACGCCGGCCACGCAGGCGGCGGCCAGCTCGCCGGCGCCGTGGCCCAGCACGGCGAAGGGCTCCACGCCCCAGGAGCGCCAGAGCTCCGCCAGCGCCACCTGGAGCGCGAAGAGGGCGGGCTGCGCGTTGGCCGTCTCGGCGAGGAGCGGCGCCGAGGCGGGGTCGAACAGAAGCTCGGGTAGGGGGACGGGTAGGTGTGGCCCCAGGATCTCGGCGCAGCGGTCGATCGTGTCGCGGAAGCCCGGGTGCGTCGCGTAGAGCTGGCGGCCCATGCCTGTCCACGCGGCGCCCTGGCCGGTGAAGAGGAAGGCGACACGCGGCGGTTGCGCGGGAACGCGGCCGGTTTCGACCGGCGCCTCCTCGCCGCGCGCGAAGGCCGCCAGCGCCTCCTGCAGCTCCGTCGCCGAAGCCGCCGTGGTCACCAGCCGCTCGGGCATCGGCGAACGGCCGGTGTTGGCGGTGAAGCAGACGTCGGCAAGCGCAATCTCCGGATGGCTCGCCAAGTGCTCGGCGAAACGGCTGGCAAGGACCCGGAGGGAATTCTCACTGCGTGCCGTAAGGGTGATGAGATGCAGCGGACGGTCGCGGGCGGGCTTACCGCCGCCCAGCCCCCCAGATCCCTCGCTCACGCTCGGGACGACGGAGGAAACCGTCTGCCGCCCCGCCCCGGGTTGACCGGAGCCCGTCGGCGCCGCCGAACGGCGCGGCGCCTCCTCGACCACTACGTGCACGTTCGTGCCGCTCAGCCCGAAGCCGTTAATCCCGGCCCGCCGCGGCCGTTCGCCGGCCGGCCACGGGGTCGCCTCGCGCACCACCTCGAGCGGCAGCTCGCCCCAGGCGACGTAGGGGTTGGGCTCGCGCAGGTGGAGGCTCGCGGGCAGCCAGCCGCGGCGCAGCGCCATCACCACCTTGACCAGGCTGGCGACGCCGGCCGCCGTCTCGAGGTGGCCGACGTTGGTCTTGACCGAGCCGACGCGCAGCCGCCTGCCGTTGCGCTCGCCGATGACGGCAGCAAGCGCCCGCAGCTCGATCGGGTCGCCGAGCACGGTGCCGGTGCCGTGCGCCTCGACGTAGTCGAGCTCGTCCGCCGTCACGCCGGCGTTCGCCAGGCCGGCGCGGATGACCGCCTGCTGCGCCTCGCCATTCGGGACGGTGAGGCCGCCGCTGCGGCCGTCGTGGTTCATCGCCGAGCCGCGCACGACGGCCAGCACGTCGTCGCCGTCGCGCTCGGCGTCGGCGAGGCGCTTCAACGCCACCACGGCGCACCCCTCGCCGCGCCCGTAGCCGTCGGCGGCGGCGTCGAAGGCCTTGCAGCGGCCGTCCGGCGACAGCGCCCGCGCTTTGCAGAGGAAGAGCGTCGACTCGGGCGAGAGCATCAGGTTGACGCCGCCGGCGAGGGCCAGCCGGCACTCGCCGTTGCGCAGGCTCTGGCAGGCGAGGTGGAGCGCGACGAGCGACGACGAGCAGGCGGTGTCGACCGACAGGCTGGGCCCGTGGGTGCCGAGGACGTAGGAGAGGCGGCCGGAGGCGAAGCAGAGACCGTTGCCGCTGCCGGTGTAAGCGTCGATCAGCGTCGGGTCGCCCCAGCGGAGCTGGCGCTTGGCGTAGTCGTCGATGCCGATGCCGACGAAGACGCCGGTCGCGACCTCGCGCAGGGTGTGCGGCGCCACGCCCGCGTCCTCGAGCGCCTCCCAGGCGATCTCGAGCAGCAGGCGGTGCTGCGGGTCGATCGCCGCCGCCTCGCGCGGCGTGATGCCGAAGAAGCCGGGGTCGAAACGGTCGACGCCGGCGAGGAAGCAGCCGCGCCGCACGTAGGTCTTGCCCGGCGCCTCGGGGTCGGGGTCGTAGAGCGCCGCGGCGTCCCACCGGTCCGGCGGCACCTCGCCGCACGCGTCGACGCCGTCGAGGAGCGACTGGAAGAACGCGTCGGGGTCGTCGCCGCCGCCGGGAAAGCGACAGCCGATGCCGACGACGGCGATCGGCGCCCGCCGCTCGCCCTCCAGCTCGTCCAGCCGCCGGCGCATCGACTTGAGCGCCAGCACGGCCTTCTGCAGCGGCGTCAGCGGCGCGTCCACCGGCATCAGGCTCCCGCGAGCCCGCCGCGCGCGAGCTCCTCGTCGATCGCGGCGGCAAGCTCGGCCTCGGAGAGCCGCGCCACCTCCGCGACCGCCGGATCGGCGCCGCCGTTCGCGCCCGCGGCGGCGGAGGCAAGCGGCAGAGACAGCTCGCGCGCGAGGAGGTGGCGCGCCAGGGCGTCGGCGGTCGCATGCTCGAAGGCGACCGTCGCCGGCAGCGGGCGGCCGAGGTCGGCCTGGAGAAGCCCGCGCAGCTCGAGTGCCATCAGCGAGTCCATCCCCATGTCGAAGAAGCCCTGACGGGGATCGACCTCGGCGGCGCCGTCGAGCCGCAGCACGCGCGCCACGTGCTCGCGGACCCACGTCGCCAGGAGGCCGTGCCGGTCCTCGGCCGGCGCGTCCGCGAGCGCCGCCAGAAGACGAGCGTCGCGGCGCGTCGAGGCGGGATGGTCTCTGCGCCCGGCGGCGGCGCCCGGCGCCAGGTCCGCGAGCACCGGCCGCTCGGCCAGTAGCGGCTCGACCTCCAACAGGCGCGCGACGTCGATCCGGGCCACGCCGACCTGTGCGAGATCAGGCTGCTGGAGGAGCGTGCCGAGCATCGCCAGCCCCTCCTCGGCGCTGAAGCTCCCCACCCCCAGCGCGGCGAAGCGGCGGTAGGCGGCGCGGAGGTCGTCGTGGCTCGCGTGGCCGGCGCCGGACCACGGGCCCCAGTTGACGGTGAGCGCCGCCAGCCCTTGCGACCGCCGGTAGTGGGCCATGGCGTCGAGGAAGGCGCTCGCCGCGGCGTAGGCGCCCTGGCTCGAGAGCGGCAGCAGCGACGCCGCCGACGAGAACATCACGAAGCGGTCGAGCGCGAGATTGCGGGTAAGCGCGTGAAGGTTCCACGTGCCTTCCACCTTGGCGGCGCGAGCGCGGGCGAGCCCCGCCGCGTCCTGCTGCGCCAGGAGGCGGGCGTCGGGGAGGCCGGCGAGGTGGAAGATTCCACGCAGCGGGGCATCGAGGGCGGCGGCCGCGGCGAGCAGGCGCTCGACGTCCTGCGCTCGCGCGACGTCGGCGGCGACGACGGCGACGCGCGCTCCTGCCTGCTCGAAGCCACGGACCGCTTCGGCGGCGGACGCATCCGCGCCGTGCCGGCCGGCCAGAATGAGCCGCCGCGCCCCGTGCTCGACGAGCCAACTCGCCAGCTCGAGACCGAGCCCGCCGAGGCCGCCGGTGACAAGATAGACGGCGTCTTCATCGAACTGCGGCGGCGGCTCTTCGCGCGGCGCCGGCAGCCGGACGAGACGCGCGACCAGCCGCTCACCATTGCGGAAGGCGACGAGATCCTCGCCGTCCGGCGACGTCAAGAGCGCCGCGAGCTGCGCCGCCGCGGTTTCGGGTGGGGTGGCGTGCTCGAGATCGACGACTCGCGTGCGCAGCGCGGCGACCTCCATCGCGGCGACGCGCGCGAGGCCCCAGAGCGGCGCGGCCACCGGCGCCGGCAGGTCTCCGCCGGCTGGCTGAGCGCCACGAGTGACGAACAAAAGATCGAGTGAGGGCGCGTTGGCGCTTGTCGGCGCCGTGTTCGTCCTACCCGGAGCTGTTGGCCACTCCTCCTCGTGCGCCAACGCCTGGATCAGGTGGAGAGCGCTCGCGACGGCGCTCTCCTGGTCGGCGGCGAGCGAGGCAAGGGTGGTGTCCGCCGCGGTCCGAGTGTCCAGCGCCAAGAGATGGACCACGCCGCGCAACGGCGGTCCGGCGTCGGCGCGGAGCGACGCCACGAGCGACAGCAGCGCTCCAGCATCCGTCGAGTCGACGACCCTCCACTCCTGATCTGAGTCTTTCCCGTCGCTCGGCTCGTCCTCGCCGCTTGTTCCGTTTCCGCCATTCGCGGCGTGCCCGCCAGCCGTGTGGTCCCGGTGACTCACGCCGCGCGCGGCGGCCGTCGTCCCATTGCCGTCCGGGCGTGCTGTCTCCACGGCCACAGCCCGAGCACCGCGTTCGGCGAGCGCCGTCGCCAGGGCGGCTCCGGTCCCGCCGGCGTCGGCCAGGATCAGCCAGGTTCCGGGCGGCTGCGGAACGGCGGCGGGCGCGCGCAGCGGCGCCGGCCGCCATTCGATGCCAACTAGCGCCTCGGCGAGCGGTGGCTGGAGCGGCGTAGCGGTCGCGGCTGCGGTGAGGTGCGGACTCTCGAGCTCGACGTGGATCGGCGCCGCCGCCGCCGCGCCCGCAGCCTGTCCGTTCCATAGCGCCATCAACTGCTCGACGTACGGCAGTTGCTCGAGCACCCGCTCGGTCGCCGGCCCGAAGTCCAGCAGGCAGGCGATCTCGTCGACGCCGATCGCGCGCAGCTCCGCGACCAGCGGCAGACACCCCTCGGGCGTGCCGATGAGACCGCGCTCGGCGGCGAAGCGGTCGAAGAGGAAGCCGGCAAAGGCGGTGCGGTCGGCGGGCGACATCGCGTCGAGCGAGGCGCCGCGCCCGCGGCTCTCGCCGAGCCGGCGCAGGAGGTCGAGGTTCGAGGCCAGGTACTCGCAGTACGGCCCGCGCACCTCCTCGCGCACGCTCGCCGCGTCGGCGCCAAGGAAGGTGTGGAGCATGACGGCGACGCGGCCGGCGGCCGGGTCGTGGCCGTGCCGGGCGCGGGCCTCGCGATAGAGCGCGATGTTGGCGGCGAGCGGCGCCGTCCCCTGGTCGAGCAGGTGGGTCAGCAGGTGGGCGCCAATGCGCCCCGCCTCGGCGAAGGTCTCCGGGTTCCCCGCCGCCGTCACCCAGACCGGTAGCTCCGGCTGCACCGGCGACGGATAGACGCGGACGTGCGTCTCGTCGCCGCGGCCGCCGCGCACCGGGATCGACTCGCCGCGCCAGAGCTTCCGCACCGTCTCGATGCCCGTCATCAAGTGCCGGCGGCGATCGGCGTAGCGCTCCGGGAAGAGCGCGAAGTCGTCGGGGTTCCAGCCCGAGGCGAAGGAGACCTCGACCCGGCCGCCCGAGAGGTTGTCGACGACCGCCCACTCCTCGGCGACGCGCAGCGGGTCGTGCAGCGGCAGGACGACGCTGCCGGCGCGCAGGCGGACGTGGCGCGTCTCGCGGGCGAGCGCGGCGTGGAGGACCGCCGGGTTGGGATACAGGCCGCCGAAGCGGGTGAAGTGGCGCTCGGGCAGCCAGACGCCCGCGAAGCCGTGCGCGTCGGCGAAGCGGGCGCTCTCGACGACCAGGCGGTACTTATCGCCGCGCAGGGCGTCGTGGCTGGCGGCGAAGAACATCAGGCCGAACCCCATGGCGTGGTCGCCGGCGGGGCGGGTCGTCGGCCGCGGAGCCGGTGGCGCGGGCGGCGCGGCGGCAGGGCGAAGCGGGATGGCCGGCGTCGCCGGGGCGGCGTGCAGCGGGTTGCTCGGCGAGGCGGCGGCGAGGATGCCGAAGCGCCGGCGCTGCCACGGATAGTTCGGCAGCGCCACGCGCGGCCGCGCCCCGCCCTCGAAGCCGTTCCAGTCGACCTCCGCTCCACGCACGTAGAGAGCGGCGAGGCTCTCCTGCATCGCCTCGATCTCCGGACGGCCGGGCGCGAGGCCCGCGAGCCAGGTGCCGCGGCCATCGGGGACGCAGCGGCGGCCGAGGCGCGAGAGGACGGGGGCGGGGCCCAGCTCCAGGTAGACGTCCGTGCCCCCGGCGTCGAGCGTCCGGACGCCGTCGAGGAAGCGCACGCGCTCGCGCGCCTGGCGCGCCCAGTAGCTCGGGTCGGCGAGCTCCGCCGACGCAGCGCGGCCGGTCAGGTTGGAGATCAGCTCGATCGCCGGCGCCTGCGCCGGGAAGCGCGCAGCCAGGCGCCCGAGGCCGGGGAGCAACGGCTCCATGAGAGGCGAGTGGAAGGCATGGGAGACTGCCAGCCGCTTGCTCGCCGCGCCGCCGCAGGCGGCGAGGACCGCGTCGACGGCGTCGGCGTCGCCCGCGATCACCACGTGCTGCGGGCCGTTCACCGCGGCGATGGAGACGCGCTCGGCGTGTGGCGCGAGCGCTTCGGCGACCCGCTCCTCCGGCGCGTGCACCGCCGCCATGGCGCCGCGCGGCATGGCCTGCATGAGCCGCGCGCGCTCCGCCACGAAGGCGAGGGCGTCCGGGAGCTCGAAGACGCCCGCGACGCAGGCGGCCACCAGCTCGCCGACGCTGTGCCCGAGGACGGCATCCGGCACGATCCCCCACGAGCGCCAGAGCTCCGCCAGCGCCCACTCGAACGCGAAGAGCGCCGGCTGCGCGAAGGCCGTCTCGCGGAGGTCCGGGTCGTCGGCGCCGGCCGGGTGCAGGACGTCGAGCAGGCGCTTCACGAGCAGCGGCCGCAGCAGCTCGTCGCAGCGGTCGAGGGCGGCGTGGAAGACCGGCTCGGCGGCATAGAGCCCGCGGCCCATTCCCGGGTAGAGCGAGCCCTGGCCGGTGAACAGGAACGCGATCCGCGGCCGCGCTCCCTTCTGGCCGCGCCAGACGCCGGCGGGTGTTCTCCCCTCGGCGACGGCGCCGAGCTTCTCGCGCGCCTCGGCGGTGGTCGCCGCGAGTGCCGCCAGCCGGTGCTCGAGGTGCGCGCGGCCGGTGTGGGCGGCGGCGCAGAGGTCGGCGAGGTGCGGCGCGGGAGTCTCGGCGAGCCGGCGCGCGTAGCGCCCGGCCAGAGCTGCGAGCGCCGCCTCGCTGCGCGCCGAGATCGCGAGGAGGCGCGGCGCGCGCTCGGAACGGCGGGCAGCGGCCGGCTGCGCGGGTGGCGCCTCGGCGACGACCACGTGGACGTTCGTGCCGCTGAAGCCGAACGAGCTGACGCCGGCGATGCGCCGCGCCCGCGCCGGCCACTCCCGCCGCCGCGTCGCCACCGCGAGCGGCACCTCGTCCCACGGGATGTGCGGGC
Source organism: Thermoanaerobaculia bacterium (assembly GCA_044866775.1). Lineage (GTDB taxonomy): Bacteria > Acidobacteriota > Thermoanaerobaculia > Multivoradales > UBA5704 > DASUNQ01. Next base: position 40,003 of record JBIOUG010000064.1, read on the forward strand.
TGGGCGTCGCGCAGTGCAGGTGCGGTGGGATCTCGCCCTGCTCGAGCGCCAGCACGACCTTGAGCAGCCCGGCGATCCCGGCTGCGGCCTCGAGGTGCCCGAGGTTGGTCTTCACCGAGCCGACCACCAGCGGGTCGTCCGCCGCCCGCCCCGGCCCGAAGACGGCGGCGAGCGCGCCGGCCTCGATCGGATCGCCGAGCGCCGTGCCCGTGCCGTGGGCCTCGACGTAGCCGACCTCGCCGGGCGCGACGCCGGCCTCCGCCAGCGCGCGGCGGATGACCTCCTGCTGCGACCGGCCGTTCGGGACGGTGAGGCCGCTCGTCCGCCCGTCGTGGTTGACGGCCGAGCCGAGGACGACCGCCAGCACGGGATCGCCGGCCGCCGTGGCGTCGGAGAGCCGCTTCAGCAGCACGACGCCGCACCCCTCGCCGCGCCCGAAACCATCGGCCGTGGCGGCGAACGCCTTGCACCGGCCGTCGGGCGAGAGCATGCCGTTGCGCGAGAAGTTGACGCTCAGCTCGGGAGTCAGGATGCGGTTGACGCCGCCGGCTAACGCCAGGTCGCATTCGCCGGCGCGCAGGCTGCGGCAGGCGAGGTGCACCGCAGCGAGCGCCGAGGAGCAGGCGGTGTCGACGGCGAGGCTCGGGCCGCCCAGACCGAGGAGGAACGACAGCCGCCCCGCGGCCACGCTGTGGGCGCTGCCGGTCGCCAGGTAGCCGTCGACGGCGGCCGGATCGCGCGCGGCCAGGAGCGCTTCGAAGTCGCGGCTCGAGATGCCGACGAAAACGCCGGTCGGGCTGCCGTGCAGGCCGCGCGGCGAGATGCCGGCGTTCTCGAGCGCCTCCCACGCCACCTCAAGCAGGAGCTGCTGCTGCGGGTCGAGGGTCTCCGCTTCGCGCGGCGAGACGCCGAAGAAGGCGGCGTCGAACCCCTCCTCGCCGCGCAGGAAGCCGCCCTCGCGGGTGCACATCTTCCCCGGCGCGTCCCGGTCAGCGGCGTAGAGCGCGCCGGCGTCCCAGCGCTCCGGCGGCACCTCGCAGACCGCGTCGCCGCCGCCGTCCAGGAGCCGCCAAAGGTCGCGCGGGCTCTCGACGCCGCCCGGCAGACGGCAGCCGCAGCCGACGACGGCGATCGGCTCGCGCAGCGCGTCGAGCCGTGCCCGCGCCTCGCGCACGGCGAGGAGCGCCTGCTTGGTCGGCGAGAGCTGCGTCGTGTCGTCGGTATGCAGCAAGGTTACGGGTCGCTCCTCGGCGTCATCCCTGCATCTGCTCCAGCTCGGCCAACAGCGCGGCCTCGGCCTCGGCTTCCGAGAGGCGGGCGACCGCCGCGACGGCCGCGGGCGGCGCCGCCGGCACTTCCGCCGCCGGCGCCGCGGCCGCGCCCAGCTCGGCGAGAACGAAGCCGGTCAGGGTCGCGAGCGTCGGGTAGTCGAAGGCGAGCGTCGACGGCAGGCGCCGCCCCAGGATCGCCTCGAGACGGGTCTTCAGCTCGACCGAGGTGAGCGAGTCCATGCCGAGATCGAAGAAGCCCTGCTCGGGGTCGATCGGCTTGGCGCGCGGCAGGTCGAGGATCGTGCCGACGAGGTCGTGGAGGTGCTTGAAGGCGATGGCGTGCCGGCTGCCCGGCGCGGCGGCGGCGAGCGCCGCCGGCAGCTCGCCCGGCGACGGCGCGGCCGCCGTGACCGCCGCGGCCGCCAGCTCCGCGGTGAGCGGCGTCGCCGGCCAGCGCTCGAGGAAGCGCGGCCAATCGACGGGGAGGACGCACGCCTGCGCGGCACCCTCGGCGAGGAGGCGCTCGAGGAGGCGCAGCCCATCCGCCGGCGGGATCCCGCCCATGCCGCGCGCCGCCAGCGGATCGATGGCGCCGCGGCGGGCTGCGGCGCCGATGTCGGCGAACGCTCCCCAGTCGATCGCGAGCGCCGGCAGACCGAGGGCGCGGCGGTGGTGCGCCAGCGCGTCGAGGAACGCGTTGGCCGCGGCGTGGTTCGCCTGGCCGGGCGAGCCGAGGACGCCCGCGGCCGAGGAGAAGAGGACGAAGAGGTCGAGCGGCAGCTCGCGCGTCAGCTCGTGCAGGTTGAGCGCGCCGAGCACCTTGGGGGCGAGGACCGCGGCGAAGCGCTCGTCGTCCAGCTCGGTGAGGAGCGCGTCGTCGAGGACGCCCGCGGCGTGCACGACGCCGCGCAGCGGCGCCGCCGGGTCGACACCGGCGAGGAGAGCCGCGACCTCCTCGCGCCGCGCCACGTCGGCGCGCGTCGTGGTCACCTCGGCGCCCGTGGCGCGCAGCGCCGCGAGCTGCGCCAGCGCCGCCGGCGCCGGCTCGCTGCGGCCGGCGAGGAGCAGGCGGCGCGCGCCGCGCTCGACCATCCAGCGCGCCGTCAGCAGCCCCAGCCCGCCGAGGCCGCCGGTAATTAGATAGGTCGCGTCCTCCCGCAGCGCGACGCCGCCGGGCGCGCCCTCGCGCTCGGCATGGGTGAGCACCAGCTTCCCGGTGTGCCGTCCCTCCTGCATGGTGCGGAAGGCGCGCACCGCCTCCTCGATCGGCACCTCCGTCCGCGGCAGTGGCGCGATCGATCCGGCGGCGGCGGCCGCGATGAGGTCGCGCAGCAGCGCACCCATGCGCGCCGGCTCGCGCGCGCAGAGCGCCGCCAGGTCGAGGGGTCGATAGAGGACGTCGGGGCGCCGCCGGGCAAGGCGCTCGGCCTCGGCGGCGCCGGCCTTGGCGAGATCGACGAAGCGGCCGCCGAGCGTCAGCACGTCGAGACTGCGCTCGGCCATCTCGCCCGCCAGCGAGCTCAAGACGACGTCGACGCCGCGGCCGCCGGTCGCGGCCAGCACCTCGCCGGCGAAGGCGGGGCTGCGCGAGTCGACGACGTGCGCCACGCCGCAGGTGCGCAGGAAGTCGCGCTTGCCGCGGCTGGTGCCGGCGATGACGTGGGCGCCCGCCCGGCGCGCGAGCTGGAGCGCCGCCTGGCCGACGCCGCCGGACGCCGCGTGCACCAGCACCCAGTCGCCGCGCCGCAGCGCCGCGAGCTCGATCAGGCCGAGGTGGGCGGTGAGGAAGGCGACGGGGAGCGTCGCCGCCGCCGCCAAACCGAGGCCGGGCGGCAGCGGCGCCGTCAGCTCGGCCCGGGCGACGACGTAGCGGCCGAAAGCGCCCGGCGCGACGGCGACGACGCGGTCGCCGGCGGCGAAGGCCGCGACGCCTTCGCCGACCTCCACGACCTCCCCCGCCACCTCCGATCCGAGCTGCCCGCCGTCGCGCGGATCGACGCCGCCGTAGAGCCCGAGCACCGCCAGGACGTCGCGGAAGTTGAGCCCGGAGGCGCAGGCGCGGATCTCGATCTCGCCGGCCCGCGGCCGCGCCCGCGCGGTGGAGCGCAGCACGAGGGCCGACGGGCTCCCGATCTCCTGCGCCTCCAGCCGGTACGGCCCGGGCGGGAGCCGCAGCCGCCCGCGCGCCTCCGCCGTACCGTACCGGACCAGCCGGGCGACGTGACGCACGCCGCCGCGATAGGCGATCTCGGGCTCGCCGTCCTGCGCCAGGACGTCGGCCAGGAGATCGTCGGCCTCGGCGTCATCCGGCTCCGGCGCGAGATCGACGCGGGCGCAGCCGAGCCGCGGGTGCTCCAGCGCCGCCGACCTGGCCAGTCCCCAGAGCGGCGCCTGCGCGGTCCCCGGCACCGGCTCGCCCGGCACCGGCGCGGCGCCGCGCGTGACGAGCCACAGGGCCGGCGGCTCGCGCGAGTCGTCGCGTGCGATCGTCTGGAGAAGGTGCAGGGCGCTCGCCCAGCCGGTGCGTTGATCGCCCGGTCGCTCTGCGCCGGGCTTGTCGTGGTCTGCGATCCGGTCGAGCGCCTCGAGGTGAACGACATGGCGTGGTGCCGCGCCGGCGGCGGCGAGCGCATCGAGCAGCGCCCGGAGCTGTTCCGGCTGCCGCGGATCGAGGCGGAAGCGCTGCTCGCCGAGCCGTTCGAAGCCGTCGCCGGCAACCGCCATCGTCGCGCGGTCGCCCATCGCCGCGACGCGCTCGGCCAGCCGCTCGCCCAGCCCGCCGCGGTCGGCGAGGATGAGCCAGTCCTCGGCCGGCCGCACGCTCTCTTCGCGCCCATCGGCCCACGCCACCAGCACGGCCTGGTGCGACAGCGCCCCGGCGGTCGCCGGCGACTCGAGCGCCAGCGAGGCCGCGAACCCGCACTCGGCGAGCAGCTCGCGCCAGCGCTCGGCGGGGAGGAGCGGGTGCGACGCGCGCACCTCGCGGTCGGCGAAGCGCCACCAGCCGGCGGTGAGGCCGAAGATCAGGTCCAGCCGCCGGAGCGGCCGCGTCCCTTCGACGAGGACGAGCATGCCGCCGGGGGCAAGAAGGCGGCGCACGTTGGCGAGGGCCTCGCGCAGCTCGCGCGTGGCGTGGAGGACGTTGGCGGCCACCACCACGTCGTGCGCGCCCGGCGCCCAGCCCTGCGCCTCCGGCGGCAGCTCGACGTCGAGCCGCCCGTAGGTCACGAAGTCGTAGGCCGCGAGCTCCCGCGCCGCGCGCTCGGTGAAGAGCGTCGAGACGTCGGTGAAGGCGTAGCGAGTGCGGGCGGCCGGCAGGCGCGGCAGCAGCGCCGCGGTCGTGCCGCCGGTGCCGGCGCCGATCTCCAGGATGCGCAGTGGCCGGTTACGCGGCAGCCGCGCCACGGCCGCGTCGAGCGCTTCGGCCGCCAGCGCGTTGAGCGCGCGCGCGCCCGGCGAGTCGCGGTAGACCGCCGCCAGCCCGCTCGCGTCGCCGCCTGGGAAGAGCAAGTCCTGGAGCGGATCGCAGGCGCCGCGCAGGACGCGGGCGAGGCCGGCGCCGCAGCGCTCGAAGAGCGCCAGCTCGGACGCGGCCTCGGGGTGCGCCGCACGCACGGCCGCCAGCTCTGCGGCGGGGGCGACCGCCCGCCGCGGCGGCGCGACGACGAGCACCGGGGAGCTGTCGATCCGCCGCAGGATGTCGTCCTCTTCGAGCATCCGCAGCAGGCTTTCGAAGAGGGGCCGGTGCGGCGCGGCGACGCCGAGGCCGTCGGCCAGCTCATCGGCGGTGAAGCGCTCGCCCGGGGCGAGGCTGACTCCCAGCTCGCGGAGCGCGCCGAGGGCGTAGCCGGCCGCCGCGTCCTCGAAGCGCTGGAGCGCGTCGCCGTAGGTGACGAGCGCCGGATCGGCGGCGAGTCGCTCCAGCCGCTCGCCGAGGCGTGCCGCCACGACGGCGGGATCGGGCAGGAAATCGGGTGGGAGCTGGCGTCCGCCGCGGCTCCGCGGCCGCCAGGCCAGCTCGTAGAGCCAGTCGGCTGCCCGGTCGGCCGCCGCCTCGCTGTCCGCGGCGCGCACACGGCGCGCGACGAAGCCTGCGATCTCCACGACCGGTACACCCTCGGCGTCGAGGAGGCGGAGGTCGCCGCTCACGCTGTCGGCGTCGCGGTGCACCAGGCGGGCGTGGCACCAGCGCGGCGCCTCGCCTCCCGGCCGCGCCTGGAGACCACCGACAGCGGCGGGGAGCCACGTCTCGCCCTCCGGCGTCGACACCGAGGCGGCGAGGAGCTGGAAGCAGGCGTCGAGAAGCCCCGGGTGGAGCTGCTGCCCTTCGATCTCTTCCTCCGCCTGCGGCGTGCGCAGTTCGCCGAGGGCTTCGCCTTCCCCCACCTGGATCCTTTCCAGCGAGCGAAACGAGGGACCGAGGTCGATGCGCCGCTGCGCGAGCGCGTCGTAGAGATCGGCCGGAGCCATCTCGCGCCGACAGCGTGCGGCAATCCTGGAGACTGGCTCGGGTAGAGAGGGATCGCTCGCGGCGTCTTCGATACGGCCCAGCACATGGACCGGCGGACCGCCATTGGGCGAGGAGCCGGCCGGAGCGAGCGAGATCAGCTTGAAGGTCGCGCCGGAGCCCTGCGGCGAGACCACGAGCTGCGTCGTCGTCGCGCCGTCGTCGGAAAGCGCCAACCGCTCCGGGAAGTGGACGTCCCCGAGGCGCGCGCCGCTGCGTTCCAGGTAGGGCAAGGCCGCGAGCACCGTCGCCAGGTGGTGCGCGGCCGGTACGACGATCTCGCCGCCGACCCGATGGTCGCCGAGGAGCGGCAGGAGCGTGAAGTCGAGCCGCGTCTCGAAGACGCTCTCCTGGAGCAGCGGCAGCGCCAGTCGGCGGTGGAGCAGCGGGTGGAGCGCCGGCTCCGGCGATCCCGGCGATGTCCCTCGCCGCTGTCTCTCTACCCAGAAGCTTTGCCGCTCGAAGGGATATCCGGGCAGGCGCACGCGCACTCGCGCGGAGTCGCGGTAGAGGCGCTCGAAGTCGATCCGCTCGCCGCGCAGCCACCGCTCCTGAAGCGTCTCGGCGCTCTCCTCTTCGTCCACGCCGTGCGCGGTCAGAGTTGCGGCGGCCCCACGCGCCCGGCCACGTCGCACCGCACCTTCCTCGCCGCGGCCGAAGGCGGCGAGCTTCCGCGCCGCCTCCGCGGTCGAGCCGGCCACGACCGCCAGCCGCTCGCGCTGCTGCGCCCGTCCCGTCGCGGCGCTGTAGCAGACGTCGCCGAACGGCAGCTCGCGATGCGTTTCGAGGAAGGCGGCCAGCCGCGCCGCGAGGTCGCGCAGCGCTTCCTCGCTGCGCGCCGACAGGCAGAGCGCGTGGAGCGCCCCGTCGGGCCATGCTTGGCTTGCCGCTTCCTCCGCTGCCGGCGCCTCTTCGAGGACCGCATGCGCGTTGGTGCCGCCGAAGCCGAACGAGCTGACGCCCGCGCGGCGCGGTCCGCCGGTTGCCGGCCAGGGCGCCCGTTCCGCGGGGACGAAAAAAGCTTCCGGAAGCTGGATCTCCGGGTTGAGGTCTTTCAGATGAAGGTGCGGCGGCAGCTCGCCGTGCCGCAGCGCCAGCGCCGCCTTGATCAGGCCGCCGATGCCCGCGGCCGCCTCCATGTGCCCGAGGTTCGTCTTGAGCGAGCCGACGCCGCATCGCTCCGCGGCGCGCCCCTCGCCGAGGGCCGCCGCCAGCGCCCGTATCTCGATCGGATCGCCGAGCGCGGTGCCGGTGCCGTGCGCCTCGACGTAGCCGATCGTCGCCGGCGGCACGCCGGCGTCGGCGAGCGCGGCGCGGACGACCGCCGCCTGCGCCGCGCCGTTCGGCGCCGTGAGCCCGTTGCTCTTGCCGTCCTGATTGACTGCCGTCCCGAGGACGAGACAGGCGATCGGCTCGCGCCTCGCCAGCGCGTCGCCGAGCCGCCGCAGCACCACGACCCCGCACCCCTCGCTCCGCACGTAGCCGTCGGCCGCGGCGTCGAAGGCCTTGCAGCGCCCGTCGGGCGCCATCATGCCGGCGGCGGCGAAGCCGGCGGTGACCTCTGGGTCGAGGAGCAGGTTGACGCCCGCCGCGAGCGCCAGGTCGCACTCGCCGGCGCGCAGCGCCCGCACCGCGGCGTGCACGGCGACGAGCGACGACGAGCAGGCGGTGTCGACGGCGACGCTCGGGCCCCGCAGGTCGAAGACGTAGGAGAGGCGGTTGGCGGCGACGCACGTGGCGTTGCCGGTCGCGGCGTAGGGGCCGGCGGCGGGCGCCAGCCGCTCGTAGTCGCGCGTCGAGATGCCGACCCAGACGCCGGTCGCGCTGCCGGCCAGCCGGTCGGCCGCGAGCCCCGCGTCCTCGAGCGCCTCCCAGGCAACCTCGAGCAGCAGGCGCTGCTGCGGGTCCATCTGCCGCGCCTCGCGCGGCGAGATGCCGAAGAGCTCGGCGTCGAAGAGGTCGACGCCGGCGAGATAGCCGCCTGGCCAGCGGCGGTCGCGTGGCGCCGCGCCCATGAGCGCCTCGCGCTCCGGCGGCGGCTCGCCGACCGCATCGCCGCCGCTCGCCAGCAGCCCCCAGAGCGCCTCAGGCCCCGGCGCGCCCGGGAAGCGGCAGCCGATGCCGATGACCGCAATCGGCTCGTGATTCCTGTCAGGAGCTTGCCTCCGCCCTCGGGAGGCCCAATCAGCTTCCTCTCTACCTGGAGCCTTTTCTTTCCTTGGGCCTGTTTCCCCGAGAAACGCGACCAACCGCTCGAGCGTGGGGTGGTCGTAGAGCAGCGTCGCCGGCAGCTCCCTGCCCAGCTCTTCCTGCAGCAACCCAGAGAGCGCCACCGCGGCGGCCGAGCTGATGCCGTAGGTGGCGAAGGGCTGCGCCCAGTCGAGGTTCTCCGGCGAGACGCCGAGCGCGCGCGCGGCGACGGCCGCCACGCGATCGGGCGTCGAGTCCGCCGCCGAGCCGCCCGGCGCCTGGTCTGCCGCCGCCGCTCGCTGCGCCGCCGTCGTGTCGCGCCACTCCGCCACCACCCGCAGCGTCCCCGCCTGCCAGCCGGCGCGGCAGGCGCGCCGCTGCACCTTGCCGCTCGAGGTCGTCGGGAGCTGCCCGGGCGCGAGGAGCGCCACCGCGTGGAGCGACAGCTCGTGCTCCTCCGACACCGCGCGCCGCACGGCGCCGATCGCCGCGGCGGCCTCGCCCTCCTCTGGCCGCGCGCGCGTCGCCTCCACCGCCACCACCAGGCGCTCCTCGCCGTCTACCGGCACGCCGAACGCCGCCGCGCCATGGGCACGGAGCAGCGGATGGCTGGCCGCCGCCGTTGCCTCGACGTCCTGCGGGTAGACGTTCATGCCGCGGATGACCAGGCGGTCGCTCCGGCGCCCGGTGACGTACAGCTCGCCCGCGTGCAGGAAGCCCAGGTCGCCGGTGCGCAGGAAGGGCCCCTCGCTCGTGCCGGCGAGCGCCGCGCCGAAGGTCCGCGCGCTCTGCTCGGGCCGGCCCCAGTAGCCCTGCGCCACGGTCGAGCCGGCGACCCAGATCTCGCCGATCCGATCCTCGGCCAGCGGCTCGCGGCTCTCCGGGTCGACGATCGCGACGCGCGTGTCGATGGCGCTGGTGCCGCAGCTCACGACCGGCTGCGCCTCGGCGTCGTCCGCGGCCACGACCTCGACGCGGTCCTCGGCCAGCGCCCGCCGCTCCAACCAGAGGGTCGCCGGCCCCGACCCCTGCCGCCGCGTGCACACCTTGAGCGTCGCCTCGGCGAGGCCGTAGCCGGGGCAGAAGCCGGCGAGGTCGAACCCCGCCACGCCGAACGCCTCGGCGAAGCGGACCAGGGTCTGCCAGCGGATGGGCTCCGCGCCGTTGAGGGCGCAGCGCCAGGAGCGCAGGTCGAGCGCAGCGCGCTCGGCCGCGGTGCTCCGCTCGACGCAGAGGTCGTAGGCGAAGTTGGGGGCGAAGGTGGTCGTGGCGCGGTAGCGGGAGATCGCCACCAGCCAGCGCAGCGGCTTCTGCAGGAAGGCCGCGGGGCTCATCAGGTAGCAGGGATGCCCGGCGAACACCGGATGGAGCACGCTGCAGAGGAGCCCCATGTCGTGGAAGGTCGGCAGCCAGCTCACCAGCACCTCGCCCTCCGTCCGCTCGAGCGTGCAGCCGAGGTCGACGAGGTTGGCGAGCAGGTTGCCGTGGCGCACCATGACGCCCTTGGGGTCGCCGGTGCTGCCGGAGGTGTACTGGAGGAAGGCAAGCGAGGAGGCGCCGGCGGCAGGCGGCCGCCTGACCGCGGCGCGGCTCTCGTCGACGGCGTCCGACTCGAGGAGCGCGAGCCGCCAGTCCTCCTCGGCCCGCCAGCGCTCGAGCCGCGGCCGCAGCGCGCTGGTGGTGAGCGCCAGGGCCGCGCCGCAGTCGGCGGCGATGGCGCGCAGGCGCGCCATCCGTTGGCTCGCCCGCGGCGGATAGACCGGCACCGCGAGGACGCCGGCGTAGAGGCAGCCGAAGAAGGCGGCCGCGAACTCGAGACCCGGGGGATAGAGGAGGAGGACCCGGTCGCCCGGCGCGCACCGCTCGGCGAGCGCGGCGCCGACGGCGCGAGCCCGCCGCTCGAGCCGTCCGAAGGTCAGCGTCTCGCTCTCGCGCTCGCCATCCGCCAGGAAGGTGAGCACCGTCCGGTCAGGCTGCTGCGCTGCTCGCTCGGCCAGGACCTCGACAACGATGCCGGACACCAGGAGCCCCTTCACGCCTGCAGTTCATCTAAGCCCTCGTGGCCAACGACTGGCCCCCGGGGGTACCACGGGAGAGCGAGCGGGTCTGGGACGCCGGGCGGACCCGTGTCGCTCGCTGGAACTTCGTCTCCTTTGAGCGCGAGAGTATACCCATCTGCTGGACCATGCGGGGAAGAGTGGACGTAAGTTCGAGCGCTGGTCTATCATCCGTCCGTCCTTCACTTCATCTCCGTCAGAGGAGGAGCGACCATGGAGCAGAAGCGCGAGCTGGTCGTCGAGACGACGACCACGGTCCCGCCGGCCTCGCCGGCCTCCCGCGCCGCCGAGGCCGAGAGCGTCATCAAGAAGAACATGCTGTACTCCATGGGCGTCGGGCTGATCCCGATCCCCCTGGTCGACTTCGCCGGCGTGACCGCGGTGCAGTTGAACATGATCAACGATCTGTGTCGGATCTACGGCAGCGATTTCTCCCGCGACCGCGCCAAGAGCGTCGTCGGCGCCCTGGTCGGGGGGTTGGTGCCGGTCGGCATCGCCGGCGGCGTCGCCAGCGCCGTCAAGCTGATCCCCTTCGTCGGCTGGACCCTCGGCGCGCTCAGCATGCCGCTGGTCGCCGGCGCCTCGACGTACGCCATCGGCAAGGTGTTCGTGCAGCACTTCGAGTCGGGCGGCACCTTCCTCACCTTCGACCCGGCGGCCGCGCGCAGCGCCTTCAGCGCCGAGTACGCCCAGGGGAAGAAAGTCGCGGCTGAGCTGAAGCGATAGCGGGAGGTGTGCACCTCCTAGAGTTCATCCGCCGCGAAGCGCGGGAGGGATGGCCATGGATCCTCGCCATGGCCATCGTGGCGGGGGTGTCGAACGGCGCCATGATCGGCATCATCAACGCCGGCGCCGCGGCGGCCTCGACCGAGTCCGCCTCGGTCTTCCTGCTGCTGCTCTACGCGATCGCGATGGCCCTCTTCGTGGTCAGCAAGCGGGCCTCGCTCGAGCGCTCGACCGTGCTCGTCGAGAGCATGGTCAAGAGCGCGCGGGTGCGGGTGTCGGACAAGATCCGCCGCTCCGAGCTGGCAACGGTCGAGAAGCTGGGCCGCGGCGACTTCTACCCGCGCGTCACCCAGGACACCAACTCGATCTCGGAGTCGGCCTCGATCCTGATCGACGCCGCGCAGCAGGCGATCATGCTGCTCTTCTGCCTCGCCTACATCGCCTGGCTGTCGTTCGCCGCTCTCCTCATCACCCTGGTGCTGGTGGCGGTCGCGGCCTTCCTCTACCAGACCCACCGCGAGAGCGTGCAGCGGCTCTACCAGGAGCTGACCATCACCGAGAGCGCGCTCTTCGACCTGCTCGGCCACCTGGTGGACGGTTTCAAGGAGCTCAAGCTCAGTGCCCAGCGGAGCGCCTCGATGTTCCGCGCCTTCACCCGCGTCGCCGACGACACCGAGCGCCTGAAGCGGCGCACCGGCCTGCAGTTCGCGTCCGACATGATGTTCTCGCACGTCTTCTTCTGGCTGCTCATCGGCGGCCTCGTCTTCCTGCTGCCGCGCATCGTTCCGACCTACTCGGCGGTGGTCATCAAGGTGACGACGGCGAGCATGTTCCTGGTCGGCACGCTGCTGACCATCGTCGGCGCCGAGCCGGTCTTCGCCCGCGCCAACTCCGCCCTCGGCAATCTCTATGCGCTCGAGGACAAGCTCGACGTGGCGCTCGAGGAGGCGGCGATCGCGCCGGAGGCGCCGCGCCGCTTCGACGACTTCTCGACGATCGCCTTCCGCGGCACGATCTTCAGCTACACCGACGAGAGCGGCGCGCCGACCTTCACCGCCGGCCCGCTCGATTTCGGCGTCCGGCGCGGCGAGACGGCCTTCCTGGTCGGCGGCAACGGCAGCGGCAAGACGACGGTGCTCAAGCTGCTGACCGGCCTCTACGCTCCCGCCGCCGGCGAGATCCGCGTCGACGACGAGCCGATCGATCGCGGCAACGTCGTCGCCTACCGCGAGCTCTTCGCGGCGGTGTTCAGCGAGTTCCATCTCTTCGACCGGCTGTACGGCATGGAGGACGTGCCCGCGGAGCGGGTGACGGCGCTGCTGCGCGACATGGATCTCGCCGACAAGACCGAGTACCGCGACGGGCGCTTTTCCGAGCTCAACCTCTCGAGCGGCCAGCGCAAGCGCCTGGCGCTCATCGTCGCCCTGCTCGAGGACCGGCCGGTCTACGTCTTCGACGAGTGGGCGGCCGACCAGGACCCGCGCTTCCGGCGGCACTTCTACGAGGTCATCCTCAGACAGCTCAAGGACCAGGGCAAGACCGTGGTCGCGGTCACCCACGACGACCGCTACTGGCCGTTCGCGGACCGCCTGGTCAAGATGGACTACGGGCGGATCGTCGGCGATGGCGACGCCCGAGACGAGGGACGGACCTGATGCGAGAGCGGCGCGCCACGATCATCGTCGTCACCCTGATCGTCCTCTTCGCGGCGATCTTCTTCTTCCGCGACATCTTCATCACCATCCGGCCCGGCCAAGCCGGCGTCCTCTACCGCACCTTCCTCGGCGGCACGCAGACCGACCGCGTCTTCGGCGAGGGGCTGCACGTCATCTTTCCCTGGGACGAGATGTACCTCTACAACGTCCGCTACCAGCGCGTGCTGCGGCACGTCGAGGTGCTGACGCAGAAGGGCCTCAAGGTGCGGCTCGGCGTCGCCATCCGCTTCCATCCCGAGTACGACCTCCTGGGCGTCCTCCACCAGCAGCTCGGGCCCGACTACGTCGCGACCGTCATCGTCCCCGAGGTCGAGTCGACGCTGCTGCGCATCCTCGGCAACTTCGACGCCGAAGAGGTCTACCGCAGCCAGCAGGCGATCAACGCGGCGGTCATCAACGAGGCGCTCGACGAGGTGGCGCACCGCTTCGTGGTGGTCGACGACGTCATCATCCGCGAGGTCCAACTGCCGCCGCGGATCGCCACCGCGATCGAGTCGAAGATCGAGCAGCAGCAGCTCCTCCTCGCCTACGAGTTCCGCACCCGCAAGGAAGAGGAGGAGCGGCGCCGGAAGGTGATCGAGGCCGACGGCATCCGGCAGTACAACGAGCTGGTGACGGCGTCGCTGACGGACAACATCCTCAAGTGGCACGGCATCGAGGCGACCAGGGAGCTGGCGAAGTCGCCGAACGCCAAGTTCGTCGTCGTCGGCAACGGCGACGAGGGCCTGCCGGTCATCCTCTCGGCGGGCGGGCCGGGGCAGTGAGCCGCGGCGTCAGGAGCGCGCTCGTCTGGGCGGCGATCCTCGGGGTCGCGCTCGCCGTCTACGTCTCCGGCCACAACTTCTACCGCCACGCGCGCCGGCAGCGGGCGGCGGTGGCGGACGAGCCCGGCGCGCCGATCGGCGTCGCCGTCGTCTGGCCGCGCGAGCCGAACGGCAAGGGCGGCGCGATGTCGCCGCTCGAGCGCGGCGTGCGGCTGGCGGCGGCGGAGATCAATGCCGGCGGCGGCGTGCGCATCCCCACGACCGCCGGGAAGGTCGACCGCCGGCGCCTGCGCATCGTCCACTTCGAGGAGGTGCCGCTCACCGGCGCGCTGCAGCGGCGCAGTGAGATCCGCAGCATCTGGAAGGAGCCGTGGCAGAACCGCCGCCTGCGCCAGCGGATCGCCCACGACTACGGCATTCAGGCCATCATCGGCTACGCCTACGCGCCGAGCGCCGTCCGCGCCTCGGTGACCTACGATTACAACGGCGTCCTCTTCATCGCGCCGGCGCTCAGCTCGCCCGCCCTGACCGCGCACGGCTTCGAACGCGTCTTCCGCAGTGTCCCTTCCGACCGCGAGCTCGCCATGGCGCTGGCGCGCGCGGCGCTCGAGGAGGGCTGGACCCGCGTCGGCGTCGTCTTCGCGCGCAGCGACCTCGGGACGTCGCTCGAGCGCACCCTGGAGCAGACCCTGGCCGGCATGCGCGTCGTCTGCGGCGGCGCCGTGGCGCGCGCGGGCACCGTGGCCTTCCGCATCTCGTACGCCCTCGACGAGGACGACTTCCGGCCGCTCTTCGCGCAGCTCCACGAGCGCCGCTTCGACTGCCTGGTCGTCGCCGACCACCTGCCGCGCGCGGCGGTGCTCATCCGGCAGCTCCGCGCCGCCGGGTTCGAGCAGCCGGTGCTCGGGACGATCGGCATCGACTCGCCGCGGCTCTGGCGGCAGGCCGGCGCGGCGGCTGAGGGGGTGACGGTCGCCTCCGCTTTCGCGCTCGCGGCGAGCGGCGAGGGGACGATGGCATCGCACCTCGTCGCGGCGCACCGCGCGCGCTTCGGCTCTCCCCCCGATTTCCAGACCGCCCAGGGGTACGAGGCGCTCCGTCTCCTGGCGCAGGCGATCGAGCGCGGCGGCTCGGCCGTGCCGTCGCGCGTCGCCGCCACGCTACGCCACGGCGGCCGCTTCCAGGGGCTCTGGGGGCGCGTCGGCTTCGACCGGTACGGCGCCGTCGCGGGCAAGCGGATCTTCTTGAAAGAGGTGCACGGCGGCGCCTTCCGCCTGCGGCGGCCGCCGCTGCTGCCGCCGGGCTGCACAGTCGTGGCCGACCATTTCGGGGGCGCCTCCTAGAGCGCCGCCCACGGAGACCAAGCGCCATGCCGACCCATTGGGTGATCTACGTCGTCCTGGCGGTCCTGGTGGCCGCGCTGGGGATGGACCGCAAGCTCGGGTTCTGGGGCTACTTCTTCGCCTCGCTGCTGCTGACGCCGCTGGTGGGGCTCATCCTGGTGGCGGCGTCGGACAAGAAGACGCGTGCCGCCTAGGAGCACGCCGGCAGCCGTTCCCGGGCCGCGGGGCTGGGACCGCCTGCGCGTCGTCCGCCGCCTCCGCAGCCTCGAGGTCGAGGTCTACACCGCCCTCTTCGAGCGCTACGGCGACGTGGTTTCGCTCGGCGTGCCTAGCTCGCCCCTCGTCCTCTTCCATCCCGACCACGCGAAGCGCGTGCTCTGGGACGAGGCCGCGCATTTCACCAAGGGCGAGACGCTGCGGCCGTTCCGCGGCCTCCTCGGCAACGGCTTGCTGCTCAGCGAGGGCGAGTTCTGGCGCCGGCAGCGCCGCACCATGGCGCCCGAGTTCAAGCCGTCGCGGGTGGCGGGCTTCGCCCCCGCCATCGCGCGCCACGCCGATGGGCTCCTCGACGCCTGGTCGGCCGCGGCCGCCGGCGGCCCGCCCCGCGAGGTGTCACGCGACATGATCCGCCTGGCCTTCGCCGTCTCCGGCGACCTGCTGCTGAGCGAGGACCTGGGCGGCGACCTCGGCATGGTCGAGCGGCTGACCGCCCAGGGATCGCGCATCACCATGCGGCGCTTCAACTCGCCGGTCAAGCTGCCGCCGTGGCTGCCCACCCCCGACAACCTGCGGCGCCGCGAGCTCAACCGCACCGTCGACCGGCTGGTCTTCGGCATTCTCGACCGCCGCGCCGCCGGGGACTGGGGCGGCGAGGCGCCGGCCGACCTCTTGGGGCGGCTGCTCGCGGCGCGCGACGAGGAGACGCGGGAGGGCATGAGCCGGCGGCAGGTGCGTGACGAGGCGTTGACGCTGCTGATGGCGAGCTTCGACACCACCGGGATGTCGCTCTCCTGGGCGCTCTTCCTTCTCGCCACGCATCCGGAAGCGCAGGAGGAGCTCGCCGCCGAGGCCGAGGCGGCGCACGAGCACGGCGAGAGCGCAGCCGACCTCGGGCGGCTGCCGATGGCGCGGCGGGTGTTGCTCGAAGCGATGCGCCTCTACCCGCCGATCGTCGGCCTGCTGCGCGTCGCCGGCGCCGCGACCGCGCTCGGGCAGTACGCGGTGGCGGCGGGGCAGAGCGTGATGGTCTCGACCTATCAAGTCCACCGCCACCCGGAGTTCTGGCCCGCGCCGGCGGCGTTCCGGCCCGACCGCTTCCGCCGTGAGGCGATCGAGGCGCAGCACCCCTACGCCTACCTGCCGTTCGGACGCGGCATGCGCTCGTGCATCGGCGAGCACCTCGCCCTGCTCGAAGGGACGTTGATCCTCTCCCGCATCGCCCGCCGCTTCCGCCTGCGCCCGGCGCCGGGCGCGCC
>JBIOUG010000065.1:0-17035 GCA_044866775.1 Thermoanaerobaculia bacterium
CCCGACCCGCCACAACGGGTTCGAGCCAACCTCCCGATCGTGAAGAGACCGCCTCGACCCTCTCCAGATCACCACCCACTCACTACTAACCCCCTCAGAAGACGGGGGTTACTGGACGAGAACTAGCTAGCGCTCCGAGCAATGTCGTTAAGGGAGTTGTGCCGCTGTCATTTTGCCACTGTGCTGTGGTGAATCATGACAGGCACGATCTACCAGCGGCGCGAGCTGGGAAAGCTGTCGAGCGGCCCTGGGGTCCTTACCGGTGGTGGTGACAAGGCTGCGCCGCCGGGCTCAAATGAACTGCTGGGAGTCCGTCGTGGCGTAGAGGGTGGCTCCTAGCTCATCGCCCCCGGCACGGCATGGGCCGCGTGCTCCGGCCGCCGGTGGGCGCGGAGGAAGGTCTCGGGCTTGCTGAAGACCTTCGCCATGTTCATGCCCTTGCGCACGGCGCCCAGGGTGACCTTGCCGGTGGCGAGGGCGGCGCCGAGCTGGAGGTAGGTGCGCGCCTTGCCGCGGTGCTGGTAGCGCACGTCGAGGACGTGCCGCCAGAGCCGCGAGTACTCGGCGTAGAACGCGTCGAGCGGCAGCTTGGTCGGCAGCACCGTGTGCACGATGTCGTACATCTCCCAGTCGTGCGTCGTGACGCCCTGCTTGGCCGTCTCCCAGAGGTCGGTCCCGGGCAGCGGCGTCAGGATCGAGAAGCCGCTGTTGTAGGCGCCGGTCTCCGAGATCCACTCGCGCAGGCGTGCGAAGTCGTCGTGGTCCCAGCCCGGGTCGACGATGAAGTTCGGCGTGTAGCCGACGCCGAGGTCCTTGAGGATCTCGAGCGCGTGGCGGTTGTTCTCGGCCGAGTTCTTCTTGTTGACCGCGGCGAGCCCTTCGTCGGTGATCGATTCGAGCCCGAGGAAGATCGCCAGGCTGCCGCACCCCTTCCATAGCTCGATCAGGTGCGGGAACTTGCAGATGATGTCGGTGCGCGTCTGGACGGTGAAGTACTTCTTGATGCCGGCGGCCTGGATGGCGCGCGCCACTTCCTCGCTCCGCCGCACGTCCATCCAGAAGATGTCGTCGATGACGAAGAGGTTCTCGGCCTCGATGGTCTTGAGCTCGGCCACCACCCGCTCGGGCGACTTCTGGCGGAAGGTGCTGTCGTGGAACTTCCAGACCGAGCAGAAGTTGCACTTGAAGGGGCAGCCGCGCGCCATCTCGATCAGCGCCAGCGGCTTGCGGAAGTTGATGTAGTAGTGCGGCGCGTAGTTGGCGATCAGGTGCCGCGCCGGCAGGGCGTAGGAGTCGAGGTCGGCGCGCATCGGCGCGCAGCCGGTCGCGGCCTGGGCGCCGTCGCGGTTGAGGAGGAGCCCGGGGACCTGGAGCAGGTCCGTGCCCAGCGCCAGCGCCGCGACGAGCGGCGGCATCACCTCCTCGCCGTCGCCGACGGCGATGGCGTCGACGGCGTCGCAGTTGAACCACTCCGGCTCGCGCGAGGCGTCGTGCCCGCCGATGACCACGAAGGCGTCGGGAAGCTCCTGCTTGACCCGCCGCGCCAGCCGCAGCGTGCGCCAGCGCTCGGTCGTGAAGTTGCACTGCAGCCCCACCACCTGCGGCGCGAAGGCGCGGCAGCGGGCCATCCCCTCCTCCTCGCCGTCGATCCGCAGGTCGAAGACGGCGCAGCGATGCCCCGCCTCCTCCAGGCACGCGGCGACGCAGATCATCCCGAGAGGCTCGACGAAGGTCAGCATCTCGAGCCCGAGAATGCCGCCGATCGGGGGTTTCAGGAATGCTACGTCCATGGAAGGATCTCCTCTTCACCCGGCCGGCAGATGGACTTCGGGGTGCCCGATCTTACCTGATCGCGTCGGACAGCGCCCGGATCCGCTCGACCCGGCGGGCGTTCACCCCGCGGTCGGCGACGCCGACGCGCGAGCCCGACCGCAGGTGCACGACACCCGCGACGGGGTCGACCTGCGCCTCGACGTCGTCGACGAAGCCAAAGATGCGCGAGCGGAGCTCGGCGTGGAGATACGCGCCGTCGCGCCGCACGATCCGGCTGCCCGGCAGGGACGCGACGACCGCCGCCAAGTGGTCCAGCGCCGCCTCCGGCGAGCCGCTGAAGGCGAGCGGCTCGACGGCCCGCCCGCCGCAACCGGGCTGCGAGCAGACGCAGTTCGAAGCGCGCCGGCAGGGGCGCAGGCGGCGATCCCGAAGCCCGCGCGTACGCGGGCGTCGCGACACGGCGGCGAGCCGGGCGAGGAGCGCGAGGTAGCCGAGCCCGACGATGCCCACAACCGCTGCAACGACGAGCGCGGCGGACATGCGCCCACTCTAGCAACCCGCACTCGGCGGCCGCGCTGATCGCCGCAGCCAGGAGCCGTGGCGATCACCCGCGCACGAGCGGCCGGGTGAGGCAGGTGGGGCCGCCGCCGCCTTTGAGGCAGATCTCCACGCCCGGGAAGACCTTCACCTCGGCGCCGGCGTGCTCGAGGCGGCGGCGCGTCTCGGGATTGCCCAAGACCATCACGCAGCGGCGGGGAGCGACCGCGAGGACGTTGCAGCCGAGGCTCTCGAACTCCTCCTCGGGCACCTCGACGAGCTGGGTGCCGCGCTCGGCGAGGGCGGCGCGGAGCGTCTCCGGCAGGAGCGGCGGATAGACGACGGCGAGGTCGCGATCGACGGGGCTGAAGACCGACATCAGGTGGAAGACGTCGTTCGCGCCGCGCCAGTCGGGCAGCGGGACCTCGAGCACCTGCGGCCCGCGGTTGCCGGCGAGGAGCCGGCGGAGCTGCGCGATGCCCTCGGCGTTGGTGCGCCGGCCGCGGCCGACCGCGAGCGTCGACTCGTCGAGCCACGCCGTGTCGCCGCCCTCCAGAGAGCCCGGGCTCGCAATGCCGCCGAGCAGCGGCAGCCCGAGCTCCGCGAGGGCGCGGCCGGCGGCGGCGGGCTCGCCGCGGCGGGCGGGCTTGCCCATCCTGCAGGTCACGACGCCGCGGTCGAACACCAGGCTCGCGTCGCGCGAGTAGAGGGCGTCGAGCGTCGCGTCCTCGCCGACCGGCAGGTACTCTGCTTCGATGCCGAAGCCGCCGAGCAGGTCGACGAACAGGTCGTACTCGGCGAGCGCGCGGTCGAAGTCGGGCGGCGCCAGCCAGTCGAGCTGCCGCCACTCGGCCGCGATCGCCTGCGGCCCGCGCAGCGCATCCTCGGCGTGGACGAGGCCGACGCGGCGGAGGGGTGCGGTGTCGGAGGCGAGAGCCGGCGCCGTCACCACCCCCCGCCCCCGCCACCGCCGGAGCTGCCGCCGCCGCCACCGCCACCGCCGGAGCTGCCGCCGCCGCCGCTCGAGCTCGGAGCGGAGACCCCCGCCGAGAGGCCGGCCGCGGCGATGCCCCAGCCCGCGCTGGCGCCGGCGCCGCCGAAGGTCCCGCCGCCGCCGCTCCAGCCGCCGCCGGAGGAGATGCCGCCGCCACCACCGCCACCGCCGCTCCAGCCCGTGCTCGTCGCCGCCGCCATGCCTGCCGCGGCGCCGCCGAAGGCGCGGAACCAGCGATCGACCTGCGGGCCGAGCCCGAGCGCCAGCAGGTAGGGGTACCAGGCGTCGTCGACCTGCGGCTCGCGGCGGCCGAGCTCGCGGCTCAGCCAGCGGCGGGCGGCGGCGAGGAGCTGGCGGCGCTCGATCGTCTCCGCCGACTCGCGGCTGCGCGCCAGGTTGAGGACGTTGCGCGTGACGCCGAGCGGCAGCAGCACGAGCGCCGCCGCGGCCGCGAGCCCGGGGCGGAGGTTGGGAGCCGTCCCGAACAGCTCCTCGAAGAGGAGGAGGACCACCGACAGGCCGCAGATCCCGAGCAGCGGCACCAGGAAGAACGGCAGCACCAGCGCCAGCTTCTGCACCCGCTCGCGGGAGCCGGCGGCCGCGGCGAGCGCGATGCCGTAGGGCCCCGCATAGACCATGAGGACGAGGAAGAGGATGGCGACCGCCGTGCCGAGCTGGGTCAGCGCCGCCAGCGCCAGGCAGCCGAGCCCGCTCAGGAAGAGCATCGCCGTGGGCTTGCGCGGGGGCGGCTGGAAGCCACGCTCGGACGGCGGGAACTTCTGCGCCAGGCGACTCTCGATCCCGGAGGAGACGATCGACGCCGGGTTGAAGCCGCTCCGCCGGTAGTGGTCGCGGATGCTCTTGGTATCGGTCTCGGTGCGGCCGCCCCAGAAGAGCATGTTGACGAGCGACCGCTCGTAGCCGGTCAGGTCGGAGCGGTCGGCGAGGAGCTCGAGACGCAGGACCGGCTTGCCGAAGAGCCCCCGCTTCTCCTCCACCCGGCTCGCCAGCTTCCCCTCCGCGACCAGGCGCGCGAGCAGCGCCGCCACCTCCGGCGGCCCGACCTTGCGGTCCCAGAGCGCCCCGACCTCCTCGGCGCGCAGCGACAGGACGTGCTGCTCGAGCCAGCCGCGGTCGATCGCCGGGCGCCGCCGCGCGAAGCGGCCGAGCTGGGTCTGGTCGTGGAGGAAGAGGCCGAGGAAGAAGGCCAGCCCCACCGCCAGCGTCGCACAGGCCCCGGCGCGCAGCGGCAGAGGGAGCGACTGGATGACCGCCGACGGCCGGCCTTCGCCGACGTACCGCAAGGGCAGGGAGACGACGACGCCGTCGCCAGGCCGGAGGTCGTGGCGCTCGACGTGCGGCCTGAACGGCCCCTCCACCCGCCACTCCGGCGCCACCTCGAGGTCGAGCCGGAACCGCTCGATGACGCCGCCGCGGTCGGGGAAGGCGAAGTCGTGCTCCAGGTGGTACAGCTCGCCCTCGCGCTCCACCACCCCTGCGTAGACGTACTCGATCAGGTAGGTGATGCGGGTGTCGTCGAACGGCGGGTCGCTCGGCATCCGGCTGCGCCAGCGGAGGGTGCGGTTCTCGGCCCAATCGTAGTGGTCGACGGCGTCGAGGTCGCCCGCGACCAGCGGCACCCGCTCGCCGGTCGCCGGCTCGATGCGGCTCAGGCCGACGAGCTCGAGCCTCTCGCCGAACCCCACCTCGAACCGCCGCTCGCCACCATTCCAGTCGCCGTCGAAGACGAACGTCTGCCGCTCGGCGACGTGCAGCCGGCCGTCGGAGTCAAGCCGCGCCTCGACGGCGAGCAAGTCCCAGGAGAGGCTGCGGTCCTGAGCGGCGGTGGGGGCGGCGAGCCCGGCGAGGGCCGCGGCGAGGGCCAGGCGGGCGAGGCTCGTGGAGAGCATGGGCAAGATGGCGCAATCGTACTTCGAGTTCCTACTTCCGAGCCCGCACCTCGGCCAGTTGGTCGAAGTGCCCGTCGCGATGGAGGATCTCGAGCCCGTGCTGGCGGGCGCAGGCGGCGATCAGCAGGTCGGCGGCGGGACACGTGAGCCCGTCGTCGGCGAGCAGGCGGGGCGGCTGAAGGCGTTCGTCGAGACGGGCAACCCGGAGGCGCCTGCTCCGAAGCGTAGCTCCCCGGCCCAGATCCCTCGCTGCGCTCGGGATGACGGCCGGGATTGGCCTCAGTACCGCCAGCTCGTCACGTCCGCGCCAGGAGGTGCGGTCGAGAGGATCCGCTCGACGATCCGCGGCAGGAACATCTGGTGGTAGCGCAGGCGTGAGAGGTAGTTGGGGCGCGCCGGGTCGCCGTTCCAGCAGTGCTCGGCGCGGTCGCCGTAGGCCACCTCGCCGCCGTAGGGCGGGTTGGTCGTCGCCTTGAGGAACTCCTCGACCAGGTAGACGGCGTTGTTCAGGTAGTAGTTGTCCATCGTGCCGACGTAGAGGTGGAGCTTGCCCTGGAGCTTCGCCCCCAGGCCCTTCTCCCAGTCGCGGCGCAGGATGTGGCCGAGGTCGTAGTTCTCGCGCCAGTGGGCGGCGACCGCGGGATCGATGACGCCCGTCGCCTTGTCCCAGATCGGCTGCGGGTAGCCATCGGCGCCGGCCGGCGAGTAGACCGCCTGCCAGATGTCCCACTGCCCGCCCGAGCGGCCGCGCGTGCCGAGCGCGAGCTCGAGCCGGTTCATCGACTCGAGCGTCGCCGAGACGTGCCCCAGCCAGTCGCGGTGGCCCGGGCGGGCGACCCGCTGCCACGGCCCCTCGACGTAGTAGGCGTTGCGATCGCCGTAGATGTCGACCACGGTATAGGCGCGGAAGTCGATCGGGTCGGGGCAGCCGATGTACGCGCCGTTGTACTCGTCCGGGTAGAAGATCTGCGCCGCCATCGCCTCCCAGCCGCCCGTCGAGCCGCCGTACATGAAGCGCGCCCAGCCGGCGCCCAGCCCGCGGTATTTCGTCTCGAGGTACGGGATCAGGTCGTAGGTGATGGCGTCGCCGTAGGGGCCGAGGTTGGCCGAGTTCACGGCGTAGCTGTCGTCGTAGTAGGGATTCGCGTGCTGGATCTCGACCACGATGGCGCGCGGGAAGCCCGGGCCCGTCCACTCCTTGTAGAGCTGATGGGCCTGCTCCTGCTGGATGCGGTTGTAGCAGTCGATCTTGAACCGCTCGCTGTACTCGCACTTCAGGTCCGGGTCGGGCGGCTCCTCGCGCCAGCCGCCGATTGTCGCTGGGAAGTGGCCGTGGAAGATGACCAGCGGATAGCGGGTCTCCGGGTGCTCCTCCCAGCCGTGCGGCAGGAGGACGTGCGCGCCCAGATGCATCGGCCGGCCCCAGAACTTGGTCAGCCGCTCGGAGAGGATGCGCTCGTGCCGCACGTACTTGGTCGCGGGCGGCTCGGGGATCGGCGGGATCGTCTGGTCGAGCGCGACCCGCACCACCTCGGCGCGCCGCGGGTCGAGGGCCACCTCGCGCGGCGTCGAGTAGAGATTGCCGGGCGCGCGGTTCCACTGCTGCCCTTCGCCGCGGTCCATCGGCAGCTTGACGGTGTGGCCGTCGGCGCGGTGGAAGGTCTCGTAGATGTGGAGCAGCGCCTGGACGTGATAGCTCCCGGCCGGCAGCTCGGCCAGGCTGGCGAGCGGATAGCCCGCCACCCGGGGATCGCCGGCGGCGAAGACGGCCTCCTCCCCCGGCCGCCACCCTTCGACGTCGAGGCCGAAGACGAGCTGGGTCTTCGGGCCGTCGTCGATCTGGAAGCGCGGCTCGGCGGCGCCGTCGTTCGAGAGCAACAGGAGGAGGCGGCCGTCGAGCGGCCCCGGCGCGAGCGTGGCCGGGTAGGTGACGGCGATCTTCACCGGGGCGGGCGTCGGCATGGGCGACTCCTCGGTGGCAACGGGAACGGCGGCGAACACCGCGGAAAGGAACAGCGCCAACCCGAGCGGAATGATCCGCTGCATCAGGAACCTCCTCGGCGTGCGGTGTTGGTACGACGCGGCGAAGACTATCGCAGCGCGAGAGGCGGGCGCCCTGGGCACTCCGCTCCGTGGTGGAACGCGGGCGGCTACTCGAACGCGCAGACGCTGTCGAGGACCGCGGCGTCGTGGCCGGTCGAGAGGCCCTGGCGCGTCGACTTGATGACGGTCACCCAGCCCTGCGAGACGGTCCCAAAGAGCGGGGTGTCCTGATGGCCCAGGTCGATCTCGGTCCAGCCGAACGGCTCGGCGATCGGCAGCGCCTGGCTGCCGACCGTGACCGCCTGGGTCGCCCACGGGAAGCGCTCCCGCGACGCCGGCAGCGAGGTCACACCCTCCTCCTCGTCCCAGACGATCTGCTCCTCGGCGCCGAGCGGCGCCCAGGAGGGCGTCCCGCCGCAGTCGACCGGGGCGGCGACGACGCTCTTGGTGTCGCGCCAGACGGTCAGCACGGTCTCCATGCCGGCCGGGCCGCCCTGCGCGTAGCTCGCCGCGAAGCGGGCGCCCAGGGGCTGGCGGTTGTCGGCGGCGCTGGCGGCGACGTACCGGCCGTAGAACGTGTAGCCGGCACCGTACTCTTGGGCGTCCGCCGCGATGTGCACCGCCTGCTCGCCCTGGGCGATCTGGCGCCTGCCGTCGAGGTAGGCGTACTCGCCGAGGAGCACGTTGTCGTTCGCTGCCACGCCGACGCCGCCATGGACGAAGTAGCCGGGCGACGACGGGTTGGCCGACGAGCAGGAGTTGACGACGTCGACGGTCACGTATCCAGTCGCCATGACCCCCTGCCGCGCGCTGCCGGCGCAGAGGCCCTGGACCGCGCGGCCGGTGTGGAAGCGCTGCAGCAGCTCCGCCGGGACGCGGACCGGCGCCACCGCGTCGGCGCAGCCCTGGAACGCCACGGCGCCGTCCGAGAGCTCGCCGACCGGGCTCGAGGCGGCGCCCGTCGCCGGCAGCGTGCCGTCCTTCAGGATATCGCGCAGGTTGAGGGTCTGGACGTCGAAGCCGGTCAGGTAGAGGTTGAAGGTGAGGGTCGGGACCGCCCAGTCGGTCCACAGCGTGACGCTCACCAGGTGCGGCCGCGCATCGGCATTGGTGATCGCGACGACCGTGGTGAGACCGTTCGGGTTGGCGGTGGCGAGGTCGACGCCGAACCACGGCACCAGCAGCGTCGCCGCCGGGCGTACTCCGACGCGGCAGTCGCCGCTATCGGGGCAAGTCAGGCCCACCTGCAGCGCCTCGCAGGCGTCGCCCAGGCCGTCGCCGTCACGGTCGAGCTGGGCCGGGTTGGGCTCGGTCGGGCAGTTGTCGCAGGCGTCGCCCAGCCCATCGCGGTCGCCGTCCGCCTGATCCGGGTTGTCGGCCTGCGGGCAGTTGTCGGTGAGGTCGGTCGTCTCGTCGGCGTCCTCGTCGTCCTCGCAGGCATCGCCGACGCCGTCGCCGTCGCTGTCCCGCTGGTCGGGGTTGAAGATCCCCGGGCAGTTGTCCCCTCCCGGCACGTCGTCGCAGTCGAGGTCGATGGTCACGGTTGCGGTGGCGCGGTTGTCCGCCGCGTCGGAATCCGCCGTCGTGCTCGTCACCTGGAACTCGCCGCTCAGGCTCGCGGCGGCGGCGCCGGTGGCGCGCATGGTCACGATGACCGAGGCGTTGGCGCCGGCGGAGAGGGTGCCGAGGCTGCAGGTCACCGCCGCGCCGACGGCGCAACTGCCTGTGCTCGCCATGGCGGAGAGGATCGTCGCGCCGGCGGGTGGTAAGAATTCCACGCTTACATGCTCGGCCGCGGCAGGCCCGGCGTTGCGGACCAGCGCGTT
Organism: Thermoanaerobaculia bacterium; assembly: GCA_044866775.1. Lineage (GTDB taxonomy): Bacteria > Acidobacteriota > Thermoanaerobaculia > Multivoradales > UBA5704 > DASUNQ01. The sequence goes on from JBIOUG010000065.1 coordinate 9,084, forward strand.
GAACTGGGCCCGCGGGCACTCGGCACCGGCGGTGGCGCTGATCTCGAGGTCGGCCGCGCCGGAGCCGCCCCCGTCCGGAGGGGGCGTGTCGCCGCCGCCGCTCTCGGTGGAGGTCGCGAGATAGAACGTCTCGAAGCCGCCGTCGGTGTCGCTCACGGTGGCCGCCAGGCCGATGCGGTTCGCGCCATCCGCGAACGCCCCGGCCGCCGCCGCGGGATCGCTGAGCACGAACGCCCAGCCGGCGCTCCCGACCCCCGAGTCGGTCGCCTCGATGTCGACCGGCGCCCCGAGCGCCTCCTGCAGAATCACCATCCCGGTGGAGGTCAGGACGCGCAGCACCAGCGCCTCCACCCGCAGGTGGCGGTCGGGGGTGGGCTCGTTGGCGTTGAGGATGATGCGAAGGGTGGAGGACGTGGGGCGGCCAAGCTCGGACAGCGTGCGCGTCAGAGTCTGGGACGCGCCGTGTTTCTCGTCGCCGCCGGCGATCCCGGCCGGACAGGCCGGCGCGCCGATGAGGTCGGCGCTGCCGTCCCACGAGACGCAACCCGTTTCCAGCTCGCGGCGTTGGATGGTGAGCACCGTGGCGACGTTGCCGAGCCCGGTGCCCCTCTCCTGCACCGGGCCCGCAAACTCGAGCCCAGCGCCGAGCGCGCCGCCGGGGGTGGACAGCGCGCCGAGAGCGACCGCGATGACGATGGAGACACGACGACCGGCACCAGACATGGCAGCGACCCTCCTGCGAGTTGTTCATTCTTTGAGCCACGCCCCCACCCACGCGTGATGCGGCACCAGCAACTCCAGTGCCAACGACAAAATAGAAAATAGAACACTGTTGATACATCGCACGCAGCACACGGGCGACCAGGCCGCGTGAGCGGTTCTCCCCCACGCTCCTGGGGGAGTCGCCTCATTGCGCTCACGCCGGCAGTACGGCTTCACTCCGATCAAGGGATTCGCACTCCCGGAGGAACGCCATGACCCGCATCGCCACGCTCTCGACCCTCCTCGCCACCGCAGCCCTCGCCCTGGCCCCGGCCGCGGCGCCGGCCGCCTCGCCGTCCGGCGGGACCGTCTCGCCGGCCTCCCCCAGCACCTCCTGGTCGGGGGGCCCCTTCGTCGTCTCGAACCCCGCCGCCTGCCTGCCGGTCGACGCCGGCTGCGACCGTTTCGCGCTCACCGTCGTGCCGCCGGCGACCGGCAGCTACGTCGTCGCGATCTCCACCGAGCCGGCCGCCGACGGCGACGATTACGACCTCTTCGTCTTCGACGCCGCCGGCAACGAGGTCGGGAGCTCGGCCTCGTCGGGCGGGCGCGAGCGAGTCAGCCTGATCGATCCGGCGGCGGGGACCTATACCGTCGAGGTGCAGGCGTTCCTGGTGGCGCCCGGCTCGACCTACCAGGGGGCCGCCGCGCTCGGGCCGCTCACCGGCAAGGAGTCGAGCAAGTGGACGATCACCCATCACGGCGAGTGCTGCGAAGGGAACCTCGCCGCGGCGGGGCCGATGACCTATCTCCTGCTGCCCGAGCTGCTGACCGGCAACGACATCCGGCGCAGCGCCGACGGCGGCCAGACCTGGGAGACGACCTATCCGCCGGCCGACGTCTCGGTCCCGTTCGGCGTCGAGGGCGACCTGCGCGCCTACGGCGACGACGTCGTCTTCTTCGGCACCGAGGTGAGCCACGGCGTCGCGGCGCGCAGCGAGGACCGCGGCGCCACCTGGACGGTAGTGCAGATCCCGGTGGCCTTCGCCGCCAACGACCAGGCCTGGGAGTACCTCGGCCCCCTCGAGGTCTGCCCGGTGCAGACCGTGCCCTACGTCCTCGCCGGCTGGTACCGCATCGGGTCGGTGGCCCTCTTCTCCTGCGACGGCGGCCTCACCTGGCCGATCCAGACGCCGCTCCCCGGCGCTAACGGCTCGGGGCCGGCACACGTCGTCTGCGAGACCGTCGCCCGCGCCGGGCAGCCGGCCGGCGACACGCGCATCGCCGATGCGCGCTTCGCGACGATGAAGTCGGGCCGCCACGGCGGCTTCGGCACCGACGGCCGCTTCTACTGGTCACAGGTGACCGAGAGCGAGCTCTTCGTCTGTCGCAGCGGCGACTTCGGGCTCACCTGGGAGGGGATCCGCCATCCCCTCGCCGCCGGCGCGCCGGCCGGCATCCCGGTGACCAACCTCGCCTTCGATCAGCGCGGCACGCTCTACGTGCTACACGCCGACCGGCTCTACGTCAGCTTCGACCAGGGGGAGAGCTTCCGTTTCGCGCACCCGCTGCCCAAGTGGGGCAACGACCCCTCGGTCGGCGACGGCGGCTCGGCGCAGTTCTTCGTCGTCGACGGCGGCACGATCCACGTCGGCTTGAAGGAGGCGAGCCCCGACGGCGCCTCGCGCATCTGGTACCTGCGCGGCAAGCACGTCGATACCGCGCACCCGGGCTGGCGGGCGGAGCTGGTCGACACCGTCGGCGCCGTGCGCCTCGACTTCATGCAGATCACTGTCGACGGCAACGGCATCCCGACCCTCGGCTACACCACGCCGCCCAACTTCGGCAAGGGGGTCACCACGGCCAGCCGGCGGTCGCCGCTGTAGGCAGGCCAACACCGAACCCGGGCCGGGCCTGCCGGCGCCCCGTCAGCGCCGATCGGGCGCCGTGTGCAGGCGGATCGGCAGGTGCCGCGCGTAGTGAGTGAAGTTTGGGTCGGTAGTGAAGATTGGGACCTCGTTGCGCGACGCGACCGCACAAAGCAGCAGGTCGATCGCGCCGCCCGCGATCCCTCGTGAGCGGCAGACATTGAAGAAGGCTGCGGCCCGGTCGTAGTCCGGCGGCTCGATCTCGAGATACCGGAATGCGGAGAGGTTCCGCTGGAGCCCGCGGCAGACCTTGTCGGCGCGGATGCCCGAGAGGATCTCCTGGCGGATCGGCCCGGCGAGCGCCGCCTCGCCCGTCCTGACCAGTCTGCTCCATTCCTCGAAGAGGGTTCTCTCCAGTGCAGAGAGGTCGGTCGGTCGCCGCCGTAGCGCAAGCGACCAGAGGGTCGTGTCGATGAGGACGATCAACGGGATTTGCGGGCGCGGAGCTTCTTGTGGTCGTAGTCGTCGTAGTAGTCGACCCTGCCGACCCACTCGAAGATGCCGAGCCGCTTCCGGCTCTGGACGTATTCCCTGAGCGCGGCGTTGACCGCGTCCTTCTTCGTCTTGTGCCGGCCGGCGCGGACCGCCTCAGGGCACCAGCCAGAGCCCGAGCGTCACGCTCCGCTCGTCGGAGCGGAAGAACTCGCCGAGCGGCACGCGGCCGTCGTAGAGGGCGACGCCGACGCGCCAGCGGCGGTCGCCGGCGGGAACGAGCAGGCCGAGGTGGAGGCTCGAGTCGACCGCCCAGTCGCGCTCCTCCATCGCCTCGAGGTTGGCGGCCGCGTACCAGCCGCCGCGTTCGCGGCGCCGGCCGGCCGGGCGGTGGACCTCGGCCCCGAGCTGCACCCGGCCGCGTTCCTGGCCCAGCTCCTCCTTCGGGCGGTATCCCCAGCCACCTTCGGCGTAGAGGCGCTCTCCCCGCCCGCCGCTCCAGGCGAGGCCGGCGGCGACCTCCTCGCGGGTGTAGCCGATGCGGCGCCGCCCGGCGCGCTCGGCGTACTCGTCGCCGACGTGGGCGGAGACGTGCTTGGTGCCGACCTGGACGCTCAGGCCGTGCGCCAGGCGGGTGCTGGCGAGGAAGCCGTAGAGGCCGTCCCAGCCGAGGTTGTCGAGCGAGTGCTCGAGATCGAACTGCCCGAGGAAGCCGGCGTGGATGTCGAGCTGCCACCCGCCATCCGGATCTGCCGCCGGGTGCACACGCAGCAGGCCGAAGCGGCCGCCGAGCTTGATCCCCAACCGCCGTTCACCCGCGTCGGGCAGCGCCGGGTCGGGCACGGCGAACACCGTCAGCCCGAACTCCGGGCTGCGCGGGTCGGCGATGTAGTGCGGGTAGAGCAGGCCGGACGGGAAGACCTGGACACCGGCGGCGGCGTGGGCGAGCCCGGAGCTCGACACGAGCATGGCGGCAGCGAGCGTGGCGGCGAAGCGCACCGGTCCTCCCTTGTTAGCACGCGCAAGTCGATCTGTAAACACGGCAGCGCCGCACGGAAGGTATATGGATAAAGTATACTGAGACTGTGCCGGAGCTCCCGGGTTCGCTGGCGCAGGCGGAAGGGTTCGAGTGGGACGAGGGGAACCTCTTCAAGAGCTGGGAGCGGCACCGGGTCCGCTTCAGCGAGTGCGAGGAGGTCTTCAGCAACCGCCCGCTGGTCGCGGCGCCGGCTCGCAGTGCGGGAGACGAGGAGCGCTTTGCGGCGCTCGGGCGGACGGACGCAGGGCGGCTGCTCTGTATCGTCTTCACTCTTCGCGGCGCGCGCCTCCGCGTCATCTCGGCGCGCGACGCGAGCCGGAAGGAGCGAAAGGAGTATCTCGGTGGTGAGGAAACTCAAGCCGATCCCTCGGTTCCGTGACGAGGACCAGGAGCGCGAGTTCTGGGCCACGCACGACGCGGCGGAGTACTTCGACTGGCCGGCGGGACGACGCGCCGTCTTCCCGAACCTCAAGCCGTCGACGGAGACGATCTCGCTGCGGCTGCCGGCAAGCTTGCTCGCTGACCTGAAAGTCCTCGCCAATCGCATGGACGTGCCGTACCAATCGCTGCTCAAGGTCTACCTGGCGGAACGGGTCTCCCAGGAGCTCCGCGGCGATCGCAGCGCCGAGGAGATGGCGACCTTGGTGCGCGAGCCGGAAGCTCCCTACGGCGCGGCGCCGCCCCACACCCATCGGCCGCGGCCGGCGTCGCGCGGGCGCGGAACGAAGCGGTAGAGCCACGTGCGGTAGAACGGCCATGCTGCGCGACGCCGCGCTCCCGGCAGGGCAGTCGCCGCCACTCTGTTTCCTTCACGAGCAGGCGGGCGTGCAGTACGAGCGGGCGGGTTGGACGGCGGAGGCGCTGGCGGAGCTGACCGCCGCGCTCGCCGCCGGCGCCCCCGCGCTCGCCGGCCTCCCGGACGACCGCCTCCTCTCCGCGTGGGCGGAGACCGTCGCGCGCGTCCGCGACCCGGCCTCGTCCGAGCGTCGCGCGCTGGCGAGGGCGCTGCCCGCCCTCTGCCGCCTCTCCCCCGCCGGTCTGGACGCCGGCCTCGACGTGGTGCTCGGCGGCGTCGCGCGCGAGCCGGCGGCGCGGCTCCTCGGCGAAGCCGCGCGCCGCATCGGCGGCGGCGCCACGGCCGGCGGCGGCCCCGTGCTCGTCGTCCTCGCCGGCAACCTGCCGGCCCTCGCCGTCCAGCCGCTCCTCACGCTCCTCGCTCTGCGCCGCCCGGTCCTCCTCAAGTCCTCCTCCGCCGAGCCGCTCTTCGCGCCGGCCTTCGTCGCCACGCTCGCCGAGCGCGAGCCGGCTCTTGCCGGCGCGGTCGCCGCCGTCACCTGGGAAGGAGGAGACCGCGAGCGCGAGACCGGCGTGCTCGCGGGCGTCGAGCGCATCGTCGCGTACGGGGAGAGCGAAGCCCTGGCGGATCTCGAGCGGCGGGCGCCGCGGAAGGTGGTCGGATACGGTCCGAAGACGAGCCTGGCGGTCATCGGACGAGACGCCGTCACTCCAGACACGGCCGCCGGACTCGCCCGCGACATCGCGCTGTTCGACCAGCGCGGCTGCCTCTCGGTTACTGCCGTCTACACCGACGGCGACGCCCCCGCGCTGGCGCGCCTTGTCGCGGTCGAGCTCGCGGAGCTCGCGCGCCGCTGGCCTCCCGGCCCGGCGACCTCCGCCGAGCTCGGCGCCGTCCAGCAGCTACGCCTGGAGGCGCAGCTCGGCGGGCTCGATCTGCACAGGGTGGAAAAGATTCAGGTCGGAAAAAAGCAGGAAGACGGTGAGCTATCGATCGCCGCAGGCACGGTCGTCGTCGACGTCAACCCGAGCTTCCGCGGTCCCTCCGGGCCACGCTGCCTCCGCGTCCACCGGATCGACGATGTCGCTTCTCTGCCCACCATCCTCGCCCCCTGGCGAGGCTTCCTGCAGGGCGCCGCCCTCGCCGGCGAGTCGGCTCGCGCCCTCGCCACCCCCATAGCCGTCCTCGGCGTCTCCCGCTGCGCCCCGCCCGGCCAGCTCCAACACCCCGACGCCCTGTGGCACAACGGCGGCGTCCATCCCCTCGACCTCCTGGCGCCTACGCCCCGGAGATGATCTTCGCCAGCGCGGCCTCCGGCGCCTTCCAGCCGTCACCGCTGATGCGACCGGCCTCCTTGCCGTTGACGTAGACGATCCCGGTCGGCACCGAATTGACCTTGAGCCGCTGCGCCTCCGGCGCCTTCAAGTCGCGCGGCAGCCCGAAGTACTCGAACTGCACCTTCGACCCCTTGAGCGCCTCCTCCACCTTGAGCAGGTAGGGCACATAGTGCTTGCAGAACGAGCACCAGGAGCCGAAGAACACCCGCACCTTGACCGGACGTCCCGTCTTCTTCAGGCTCGCGATCGTCTGCCCGTTCGGTCGATACTCCTGCGCGCCCCGAGTATAGGTCGGCGAGTACGCCTTGAGCGCCGCGGCGCTCTTGACGCCGAGCAGCGGCGGCCGCGTCTTGAGCTTGGCCGGCTTGCCCTCGACCGTGAAGGCGACCTCGTCGCCGGCCGCCTGGAAGCGCCCCTGCGGCGCCAGCACCGCGTCGGCCAGCAGGTCGATCGAGCCGTCCGGCTGCTTGGCGACCTTCATGATGTGCACCGTCGACACCGTTCCCTCGCGCGGCATCAGCAGCACCGGCGCCGGCAGCGCCGAGGACATGATGAGGTACGCCGGCGCCAGCTCGGTCTGGAAGATCTTCGCCGCCGGCACTTCCTTGCCGTCGACCCAGAGGACGTAGTCGCCGATCGGCTCGAAGTCGCGCAGCACGGCGTCGGAAGGCATGCCCTGCGCGGCGGCGCCGGCGACGCCGACGAAGGCCAGCAGCAGGACGAGTGAAGCCGCCAGGCGGCGGGTGCGGCGGCTGGGGCTGGACTGGGAATCGTGCATCGTCATCGTCGATCGCCTCGCGTTCGGTATCAGGTCCCCGCCCGCGCCCGCGTGCCGGGCGGCGGCAGCCCCGGATAGGTCTCGATCACCTCTCCCTCCCGCACCCGGAACGAGCGCGGCAAGCGGCGGTACAGCGGGCGCACCAAGCCGAGCGGCGCCTCGCGGATCTGGAACGCCGGCCCCCAGCGCCAGTAGAAGGCGCTGTGCTGCTCCGGGGTGGCGGCGGAGACCACCACCAGCCCCGGCGCTTCGGGATCGCGCGCGGCCGCGTCGAGCTCCGCGACCGCCTCGCCGAAGGCCGGGTCCGCGAGATCGGCCAGCACCACCAGGTGCTCGCCGTCCGCGAGCTCCGGCGCCACCGTATCGAGACAGACGCGCTCGCCGTCTTTCCCGGCGCAGATGTCGCCGACCCGGACGCCGGGCCTGAGCCGCGTCGCGAGATCGTCGAGCGGCAGCTCCGGCGCCCGCCAGGCGAAGAGCGCGACGGCGACGGCGCCGAGGGCCGCGACGGCGGTGCGGAGAGGCGGCACGCGCCGCCCGCCCGTCTCGCGCCCGACAAACGCCAGGGCCAGCGCCGGGACCAGGAGCAGCAGGTCCTGCCAGAAGGCCTCTGCCGGGGTGCGCTGGAGCAGGTTGCCGAAGCAGCCGCAGCCCGCGGCGGGCGCGATGCCCTGGAGGTCGCGCCAGTACGCTCTGCCGGTGAGGAACAGGAAAAAGGCGACCAGAATTGCCGCCGGGACGAGGACCCAGAGGCGGCGGATGCCGAGGACGAGCGCGAGGCCGAGGCCGACTTCGAGGGCGAGCGCGAGGAGCGCCAGCGGGGTGGCGCCGAGGAAGGCGTCGAGGCCCTCGGCGTGGAACTGCTCGGCGAAGGCGGCGGGGTCGAGGGCCTTGGCCCAGGCGGCGACCAGGAGGACCAGGCCGAGGAAGACGCCGCCGG
>JBIOUG010000066.1:0-47905 GCA_044866775.1 Thermoanaerobaculia bacterium
GCCGCAGAAGTTGCGCAGCCCTGTAATGGACTGCGCGACCCGTAGGGTCGCCCGCCGGGGCGGGCACTGATTGGAGGGCGGGTTGCGCAGCCCTGTAATGGGCTGCGCGACCCGTAAGGTCGCCCGCCGGAGCGGGCGCTGATTGGAAGGCGGGCTGCGGATCAGGGGCGCCAGGCGAGCAGATACCCTGTGAGCTCGGTGACCGGCGGGACGAGCGCCAGCGCGACGCCGAGCCAGAGCGCCGGCTCGCGGGCGAGCGAGCGTGAGGTGCGCTGCGCCTCGAGGACGGCGGTCCAGAAGAGGAACAGGGCCGCGAGCTCGATGAGGCCGCCGAGGAGAGGCACGTAGGGAAAGGCCGCCCCGAGCGCGCGGCCCTCGAAGAGGCGCCGCGCGGCATAGACGGCGAGGGAGACCATCCCGCTGGCCAGCACCCAGCGCGAGGCGCGGAGCGGCCGCGCCGGCTGCGGCCGGTCGAGCCCGGCCTGCCGCCAGTGCCGGCGCAGCAGCCCGTGCGCCGCGCTGGCGAGGACGAGCGCCGCGACGGCGGCGAGCGCCGGCCAGGTCTCGAAGCGCGCGCGGGAGACGATGCGGCCGTCGGCCAGCGTCTCGGTGCCGAGCATGACGAGCGGGCGCACCTCGCCCGGCGCGAGCACCCGCGGCGTCACCGCGAGGAGCAGCGCCCAGAGGGCGACCGCGGTGGCCAGGCTCTGGAGCAGGGCCACGGCGCGCCGCCAGTTCCGCTCGTCCGGCCCCAGCTCGGCGGCGGTGTCGGCCGCCGCGCGCCCGCGCGCCGCCTCGAGGTCGTGCCGCATCTCCTCGACGCCCTGGTAGCGGCGCTCCGGCCGCGGCGCCAGCGCGCGGCGCACGATGCGGTCGAGAGGCGGCGCGAGCGCGGCGAAGTCGCCTACCGGTCGCTCGCCCGTGACCATCTCGTAGAGGAGCACGCCGAGCGCGTAGACGTCCAGGCGCGGATCGGGCGGCGCGCCGGCCAGGGCCTCGGGAGCGAGGTAGGGTGGCGTGCCCACGACCCCTTCGGCGCTCGTCACCGCCCAGTCTGCGTCACCCGCGCCGAGCAGGCGTGCGATGCCGAAGTCCGAGACCTTCACCCGCCCCGCGCCGTCCACCAGCACGTTCTCGGGCTTGACGTCGCGGTGGACGATGCCGCGGCCGTGCGCGTAGGCGAGGGCCTCGCACACCTGGAGCGCCACCTCGACCGCCCGCTCCGGCGGCAGCGGCAGGAGCGCCGAGAGCGGCTGGCCGTCGACGTACTCCATCACCAGATAGCTCCGGCCGTCGTGGCGGGCGAGGTCGTGCACCGCGACGATGTTCGGATGCTCGAGCAGGGCGAGCGCCCGCGCCTCGCGCTCCAGGCGGCGCTCGAGGTCCGCCTCGCCGGCGCGGCCCTCGGGCAGCAGCTTGACCGCGACCGTCCGCCCGAGGCGCCGGTGGCGCGCCTTCCAGACGCTCCCCATCCCGCCGCGCCCGATCTCCTCGATCAGCTCGAGCGACTCGCCGAGGAGCGGCGGCGGCAGCTCGGCCTGCAGCAGACAAACGGGACAGACGGCGAGGCGGCCGTCCGGGTAGCGCGTGCCGCAGCGCGGGCAGGCGTCGCTCATGCCCCGAGCGCCCGCACCAGCTCGGCGAGCTCCGGCTCGACGGCGTCGTCGCTCGCCACCGTCGCCGCCACCTCCTCGCGCAGGATCTCGCCGAAGCGCGCCCGCGCCCGGTGCAGCGTCGCCTTGAATTGCGGCACGGTCATGCCGGCGAGGGCGGCGGCCTCGGCGTAGCTCGGCGCGGCGTCGAGCGCGAAGAAGCGCGCGACGGCCGCGAAGCCGCCGCGGCGCCTGCCCTCGTCGTACTCGCGCCGCAGCCGCTCTAGGGCCCGCTCCATGAGGCCGAGCGCCCACTCGCGATCGAAGGCGAGCTCCGGCGCCGCCGTCGCGGCGGCGATCTCCCGCTCGGCGAGAGCGACGTCGAGCGGCACCAGGCGCACGGCGCCGCCGCGCTTCAGGGCGGCGCTCCGCTCGCGCAGGTTGACGAGGTAGTGGTCGAGCGCGGTCAGGAGGTACGACCGGAAGCGCCCCCGCGCCGGGTCGAGGCGCGGCAGGAAGTCCCGCTCGAGGAGGTGGGCGAAGAACCCCTGCACCGCGTCCTCCGCCTCCTCGACCGGCAGCCCGCGCCGGCGCAGGTAGACGTAGAGCGGCCGCCAGTAGGCGCCCAGCAGCTCGCCGAGCGCGGCGCGCCGCGCCGCGCCGTCCTGGCGCGCGGCGAGGATGAGCGTCCAGCGGGTGGTCGGCAGACCTCCCCCGGCTCTCCCGCCTTGGGGCTCCATGCTGCGCCGGACGCTACGGGGGCGGGGTGGTTGTGTCAAACCGGAGACCTTCGCTGTGAAGAGCCAGCCATGTGATAGGAAAGCGCGCGCCACCGCCGGAGAACCCTCATGCGTCTTGCCCCGCGCCTGTTTTTCGTAGCTTGTCTGCTCGGCTTTCCGCTCGCCGCTCCGGGTCTGGCCGCCGCGGATGCCGCCTGCGCGGCGCTCGTGCCGCATCTCGCGGCTGGCGCTCGGGCGCTGGAGGAAGAGAGTCCTGCTGCCAGCTCGGAGTCGTTCGCCGCGTACCGTGAGGGCGTGGCGCGGGCGGCACGAGCCGGCGGCGCGGCGGAGGCGGCGGCGCGGATCGAGGCGCTGGCGTCCGGCCGCGTCGTGCCTGCCGCCGATCCGGCTACGGCAGGGTGCCTGCTGCGCGGGTACCTCGCGGCGCGTTACGGCGAGCGGATCGTCGCCGATCTGCGCGAGATGATCGCCTTCCGCACCTTCGCCGAGGAGGGCCGCGCCAACTGGGACGCGCCGGAGTTCGGGCGCCAGCGCGAGTGGCTGATGGGGCGCGCCGCGGCGCTCGGGCTCGCGTTCAAGAGCTTCGACGGGCGGGTCGAGGAGATCACGCTCGCCGCCGCCGCGGCGCCGGGCGGCGGGCCCCCTCCGATCCTCGCCGTCTTGACCCACGGCGACGTGCAGGGCGTCGAAGGGCAGCAGTGGTCCTCGCCGCCATGGGAAGGACGGCTGGTCGATGGGCGGATCGTGGGCCGCGGCACCGAGGACGACAAGGGGCCGATCGTCGCCACCCTCTACGCGCTCGCGGCGCTGCGCGACAGCGGCTGGCCGCGCGCCTCGACGATCAAGCTCCTGGTCGCCAACGGCGAGGAGACGAGCTGGGAGGAGATCCCCTACTACCTCGAGCGCGCGCCGGCGCCGGCGATGACGCTCGGCATCGACGCCGCCTACCCGGTGACCCACGCGCAGAAGGGGTTCGGGGTGCTGACGGTGCGGGCGCCGGAGGTGGCCGCCTCCGCCGCGGGCGCCGGCGCGCCGGCCGCGGCCGGCGGCCGCGTCCGCGTCCTCCGCATGAGCGGCGGCAGTGGTCTCGCGATCATTCCCGAGCGCGGCGAGGCGCTGATCGAGCTCGCCGGCCTCTCTCCCGAGGCCGCCCTCACTCAGCTCCAGCCGCTCGTCGCCGCCTGGTCGGCGGCGCACCTGCCGGCGCGCCTTACGGTCAGCCGGGAAGGCTCAGCGCTGAAGATCGTCGCCGAGGGTCGCGGCGGTCACTCCTCGGTGCCGGCGAGCGGCCACAACGCGCTCGGCGACCTCACCGCCTTCCTCGCCGCCTCCGACCTGGTGCCGGACGGCTGGGGGCGGTTGGTGGCCTTCCTGGGCGGGGCGATCGGTACCGAGACCGACGGCCACACGCTCGGCGTCGCGCTCCACGACGAGGTGATCGGCGACCTGACGGTCAACCTCGCGATCGTCGGCGAAGAGGAGGGCCGGCCGGTGGCGCGGATCAACCTCCGCGTGCCGCGCGGCCTCACCGAGGCCGAGATCGGGCGCCGGGTGGCGGCGAGGGCGACGCTGGCGGGCGAGGAGACGCCCTCGGTCGCCACCGAGTTCCGGCTCCTCTCGCAGCCCCACCTGGCCCCCGCCGAAGGGCCGCTGGTCTCGACCCTCCTCGCCGTCTGGGAGGAGGTCACCGGCGCCCCCGGCCGCCCGATCGCCATCGGCGGCGGCACCCAGGCCCGCCTCTTCCCCGGCGGCGTCGACTTCGGCCCGGCCCTGTCGATGGAGAACTACCGCGGCCACGGCACCGACGAGTACCTGACCCCCGAGGAGCTGCTGCGGGTCGGGGAGCTCACGGCGACGGCGCTCTTGCGCCTCACGCTCCCGTAGCGCCCGGGCTACGTCCCGGGCGTTTTCGGAAGGACCTCCGGAGCAAAGACGCGCGCGCCGGTCAGTGCGCCCGCGCCTGCTCTTCCATCTTCTGCGCCTGGAAGTGCGCCACCAGCGGCTCGATGAGCGCGTCGAGATCCCCCTCGAGCACGTTCGGGAGCTGGTGGACGGTGACGCCGATGCGGTGGTCGGTCACCCGGTTCTGCGGGAAGTTGTAGGTGCGGATCTTCTCCGAGCGGTCGCCGGAGCCGACCATGCGCTTGCGCTCGGCGGAGAGCGCGGCCTCGGCCTTCTCGCGCTCGACCTCGAGGATGCGCGCCTTCAAGACCCGCAGCGCCTTCGCCTTGTTCTTGATCTGGCTGCGCTCGTCCTGGCAGGAGACGACGATGCCGGTCGGCAGGTGGGTGAGCCGCACCGCCGAGTAGGTGGTGTTGACCCCCTGGCCGCCGGGACCGGAGGCGCAGAAGGTGTCGATCCGCAGGTCCTTCTCGTCGACCGCGACCTCGATGTCCTCGGCCTCGGGCAGCACCGCCACCGTGACCGCCGAGGTGTGGATGCGTCCCGAGGCCTCGGTCTCCGGCACGCGCTGCACGCGGTGGACGCCGCCCTCGTACTTCAAGCGGCTGTAGGCGCCGCGCCCCTCGACGATCGCCGAGACCTCCTTCATCCCGCGCACGCCGGACTCCGAGACGTCGATGATCTCCACCCGCCACCCCTGCCGCTCGGCGTAGCGGCTGTACATGCGGAACAGCTCGCCGGCGAAGAGCGAGGCCTCGTCGCCGCCGGTGCCGGCGCGGATCTCCAGGACGACGTTTCGCTGGTCGTTGGGGTCGCGCGGCGTCAGCTCGCGGCGCAGCTCCTCCTCGACCTCGGCGAGGCGGCGGGCGATCTGCTCGCGCTCGTCCTGGGCGAGAGGGAAGAGCTCGTCGTCGCGCCCGAGGCCGGCGAGCAGCTCCTCGGTCTCCTGCCGCTGGCGCGCGAGGCGCTGGTGCTCGCGGTAGAGCTCGACCACGTGCTTGATCTCGGAGAGCGCCTTGCTCGTCTCGGTGTAGGCCTTGCGGTCGCCCAGCACCTGCGGGTCGGCGAGCCGCTCGGTCAGCTCGGAATGGGTCTTCTCGAGTTGGGCGAGCTTTTCGAGCATGGGGTTGATTGGAGCCCGGCGCGAAAGCCTTCGCGCCTTACGACGCGGCGGCGACCCGGATCAGCCGCCGCCGGTCGGGGAGGAAGGCCTGCTTCAGGCCGTCTTGGCGTAGCGCCGATTGAACCGCTCGACGCGCCCGGCCGTGTCGACCAGCTTCTGCTTGCCGGAGAAGAACGGGTGGCAGGCGCTGCAGATCTCCAGGCGCAGCTCGTCCTTGGTCGAGTGCGTCTGGAACGTGTTGCCGCAGGCGCAGACGGCGGTCACCAGGTGGCGGACGGGATGGATGTCTTTCTTCACGGTGTGAACCCTTCTCGGATCGGAGCTCGGAGTCAGGAATGGAAGGCCCGGCGAGCCGGTGCGGAACGACGGAGGTTAGACCATCCGGGGCGTCCCTGGCAAGGCTGGCACCGGCCCAAGGGCTTAAAAGCGCGGCCGCGACGGCGAAATTCCCCCCGGTGGGTGGAACGCCTATCAGACACTCGGCCCCCATCCTGGGCGTAGCGCCCGGGCTACGTCCCGGGCGTTTTCGGAGGGCCGCCCCGAGTTCTTCCCAGGGGCTCCCTCGTGACCCACTAGAATGCCGCCCGCCATGGGCTTCCACGAGGACTGCCTCGTCGTCGACGGCCACACCGACGTCCCGACCCGCCTCTTCGAGCACCCGGCCGACCTCCGCCAGTCCCTTCCCGACCGTCACATCGACCTGCCGCGGCTGCGGCAGGGCGGCGTCGACGGCCTGGTCTTCGCCCTCTACGTGCCGGCCGCGCTCGAGCCCGAGCCCGGCTGGGACCACGCGCGGAAGCTCTACGAGCTGGCGGCGGCGCAGCTCACGGACGACGGCCTGCGCCAGGTGGTCTCGGTCGCCGAGATCCGGCGCGCCGCGGCGCAGGGCGCGGTCGGGGTGATCTTCGGCCTCGAGAACGGCCGCGCGCTCCTCGTCCCGGAGGCGCTCGACGGCTGCGCCCGTCTGGGCGTGCGCTACGTCACGCTGACCCACATGAAGACCCACGAGTGGTGCGACTCCGCGACCGACGCCCCGCGCCACGGCGGCCTCGCCGAGCCGGGGATCGACCTGGTGCGCGGCATGGCGCGGCGCGGCATCGTGCCGGACGTCTCCCACGTCTCCGACGACGCGGTGCGCCAGGTGCTCGCCGTCTCGCCGGTGCCGGTCGTCGCCTCCCACAGCTCCGCCCGCGCCCTCTGCGACCACCCGCGCAACCTCCCCGACGAGCTGGTGCGCGAGATCGCCCGCCAGCGCGGCGTCGTCATGGCCGCCGCCTACCCGCCCTTCATCGGCCCGGACGCCCACCGCGCCAACCAGGAGCGCCTCGAGCGCCTCATGCCCGTCCTCGACGCCCTGGAGGAGGTCTACTGGCGCGACCCTGCGACCTCGGCGCGCGACGCCATGACGCTCTTCGCCGCCCATCCCCTGCCGCCGGCCACCCTCGACCAGTTCGTCGACCACGTCATCCACCTGATCGAGCTCGGCGGCGAAGAGCACGTCGGCATCGGCACCGACTTCGACGGCATCACCGAGACGCTCGAAGGCTTCGAGGACGTCTCCCGCTTCCCGGCCCTGACCGACGCCCTCCTCGCCCGCGGCGTCGACCGCCCCGGCGCTCGCCTCATCCTCGGCGAGAACTTCCTCCGCGTCCTCGCGGCGGCGGAGCGGGCCGCGATCTAGGGCGTCGCAGTTGACCGTGTAATAATGAGACTTTCGAGCGAGCCGGGCCGATGGATCTCACGCGAGTCAGGAAGACTCCTCCAGGCCCACGCCTGCAGGTCGACCTCGAGCACGCGCACGCCCTCGACCCGCTCGCCCTCTACCTCTCCGCGCAGCGGAGCTACGGCGACGTTGTCCGCATCCAGGGCACGCGGGCGGCCTGGTACCTGATCGCCCACCCCGACGGGGTCAGGCACGTCCTTCAGGACAACGGGACCAACTACCGCAAGAACATCGTCTACAACGACTCGCTGGCGCCGCTCCTCGGCCATGGCCTGCTGACCAGCGAGGGGGAGGCGTGGCGGAAGCAGCGCCGCCTCGTGCAGCCGGCCTTCCACGCGCACCAAGTCACGGCGTGGATGGACGGCATCGCCGAGCCGGTCGAGGCGATGCTCCGCGGCTGGGGGGAGCCCGCGCGCGAAGGCCGGGCGTTGAACCTGGGCGCGGAGCTGCGCCGCCTGCTGGTCGAGATTGTCGGGCGGGCGCTCTTCGGCGCCGACCTCCAGGCGACGGCCGACGGCATCGCCGCGTCGCTCGGGTCGCTCTTCGACGCCATCCCCAAGGCGCACGGCCGCGCCGCGCCGGCCGCCCGCTGCCGCGCCGGCGCCAACGGGCAGGCGCTGGACCGGCTGCGGCAGGCCGTCGACAGGATCATCGCCCAGCGGCGCAGCGGCGCCGCGGCGGGCGACGACCTGCTCTCGCTCCTGCTGTCGGCGCGGGCCGCCGGCGAGCTCAGCGAGGAGCAGCTCCGCGAGCAGATCGTGACCCTCCTCTTCACCGGCTACGAGACCTGCTCGAACGTGCTGGCGTGGGCCTGCTACCTGGTCGCCGGCGCGCCCGAGGTGGAGCTCCGGCTGCGGCAGGAGGTCGAGGAGGTACTCGGTGGCCGGGCCCCGACCGCCGGCGACCTTGGGCGCCTGGACCTGACCGGGCGCATCATCCTCGAGACGATGCGGCTCTATCCGCCGGTCTGGTCCTTCGGCCGCCGGCCCGAGCGCGACGACGAGATCGACGGCTTCCGCATCCCTGCGGGCGCCCTCGTCGTGCTCAGCCCCTACGTCACCCACCGCCACGCTGCCTTCTGGCAGGACCCGGAGCGGTTCGATCCGGAGCGGTTCGGCGCCGAGCCGTCGAGCGCCAGGCCGCGCTTCGCCTACTTCCCGTTCGGCGGCGGCCTGCGCCACTGCGTCGCCCACCGCTTCGCGCTCGCCGAGTCGCAGATCGTCCTCGCCATGATCGCCTCCCGCTACCGCGTGACCCTGGCGCCCGACCATCCCGTGGCGGTCGAGGCCGCGAGCACGCTGCGGCCGTTGCAGGACGTGTGGGTGGTGCCGCGGCGCTGGTAGGGCCGCCGGCGAGGTCGACGTGCCCGAGTACGTGCTGGGCGTCAACTCGGGGGTCCACAAGCACGACGGCGCCGCGGCCCTCCTCGCCGACGGGCACCTCGTGGCCATGGTCGAGCAAGAGCGGCTGAGCCGCCGCAAGCAGGCCTGGGGCGAGGCGGCGGCCGAGGCGATCTCCGCCTGCCTGGCGCTCGCCGGCATCCGGCTCGAGGACATCGCGCACGTCGCCTTCGGCTGGGACGAGGCGCTCTACGCCGCCGCCCACGGCGCCGCGTTCGACGAGGCGGCCTTCCTGCGGGCCGTCTTCCCGCCGGCGCTCTTCGGCGACGCGCCCCTTCCGCCGGTGCGCTACGTCCGGCACCACCTGGCGCACGCCGCGAGCGCTTTCTGGACCAGTGGCTTCGCGGAGGCCGCCATCCTCGTCCTCGACGGGCGGGGCGAGCTCGCCGCGACCGCGCTCGCCCACGGCACGGCGCGCGGCATCGAGCTCCTGGACGAGCGCGGCCTCGAGGACTCGCTCGGCACCTTCTACGCGCTGGCGGCGGAGTGGTGCGGGCTGTCGTACCTCGGCGCCGGCAAGCTGATGGGCCTCGCGGCCTACGGGCGTCCGAGCGAGCCGATGCCGCTGCTCGCCACCGACTGCGGCTACCGCTTCGACGGCCTGGGGCCGCCGGACCCCGATCCCAGCCGGCGCTTCTACCACCAGCAGCGCGACTTCCTGACCGGCCACTTCCGCCGCGCCACCTATCCGCATGCGCCCGGCGACGGCGGCGCCGCGATGAGCTACGCCAACTTCGCCGCCTCCGTCCAGCGGGCGCTCGAGGAGGCGGTGCTCGGCCTGGCGCGCCTCGCCCGCCGGCGCACCGGCGCCGCCGACCTCTGCCTCGCCGGCGGCGTGGCGCTCAACTGCTCGCTCAACGCGCGCCTCGCCGCGAGCGGCCTCTTCGCGCGTCTCCACGTCCCGCCCTGCGCCCAGGACGCCGGCGTGAGTCTCGGGGCGGCGCTCGCGGTCTGGCGCGAGCTCCATCCCGAAACGCCGGCGCCCGAGCGGCTGGCGCAGGCCGGCTGGGGGATGGCGTACGGCGACGAGGCGATCGCCGGCGCGCTCGCCGAGGCGGGCCTCCACGCGGAGCGGCTGGCGGAGGACGAGCTCGTCGCCCGCGTCGCCGCCGCCCTCGCCGAGCACCGGGTGGTCGGTTGGTTCCAGGGGCGGGCCGAGATGGGGCCGCGCGCCCTCGGCGCGCGCAGCCTCCTCGGCAACCCCTGCCGGCGGGAGAACCTGATCCGCATCAACGCGATCAAGGGACGGGAGGTCTGGCGCCCGCTGGCGCCGAGCGTCGTCGAGGAGGAGCACGTGCGCTGGTTCGACTCGCCCGCTCCCTCGGAGCACATGCTGGTCGCGGCCGAGGTGCGCCCGGAGGTCCGGCCGCTCATCCCCGCCGTCGTCCACGCCGACGGCAGCGCCCGCCCGCAGCTCGTCCGCCGGGCGACGCAGCCGCTCTTCTGGTGCCTGCTCCGTACCTTCGGCGAGCGCAGTGGCGCGCCGCTCGTCGTCAACACCTCGCTCAACCTGCGGGGGGAGCCGATCGCGAACAGCCCGCGCGACGCGCTCGCCGTGTTCGCGGAGGGCGGCCTGGACCTGCTGGCGCTCGGGCCCTATCTCGTCGCGCGCGGTGCCTGATCGCCGGCGGTGCCGGCGTCCCGCTCCCCCGGCCGCCACAGCACCTCCGGGTGCCCGAGCCTGGCCGCCGCCCAGCGCGCCGCGACGAAGAGCCAGTCGGCGAGTCGGTTGAGGTAGGGGACCTCGATGCCGTCCAGCGCTTCGGCTTCCCCGAGCGTGAGGACGCCGATCTCCACCCGCCGGCAGGCGGCGCGGGCGAGGTGGAGCCGGGCCGCGCTCTCGCCTCCCCCCGGCAGCACGAACGAGCGCAGCGGCTCGAGCTCTGCGTTCATCTCGTCGATCTCGCGCTCGAGGCGGCGAACGTCGGCCTCGCGCACGACCGGCGTGTCGGGCCGGCGGTCCGGCGCCAGGACGGCGAGCTGCGAGCCGAGGTCGAAGAGCTCGTTCTGGATGC
Organism: Thermoanaerobaculia bacterium; assembly: GCA_044866775.1. Taxonomy (GTDB): domain Bacteria; phylum Acidobacteriota; class Thermoanaerobaculia; order Multivoradales; family UBA5704; genus DASUNQ01. The sequence goes on from JBIOUG010000066.1 coordinate 10,496, forward strand.
GCGCCAGGCGGCCGCGCAGCGGCTCGAGCGCGGCCTCGCCGCGGCACCCTTCGACGGCGAACCCCAGAAACGAGCTCAGCTCGTCGACGCCGCCGTAGGCGCGGATGCGCGCCGAGGTCTTGCGCACGGCGTGGCCACCGGCGAGACGCGTCATTCCGCGGTCCCCTTTGCGGGTGTAGACCTTGGTGATCCTCACCATCACGGGCTCTCGACGCGGTAGAGGTAGAGGGTCAGCCCGACCACCGCCAGCGACCGCGAGCGCGGATCGTAGTCCAGGGCGTCCCCGACGGGGAACCCGACCGGCGTCGGGGTCGCGACGGTGAGCCGGCCGGGCGGCGTCACCTCGAGGCTCCAGAGCAGGCCCTCCTCGGTGCTGACGAAGCCGAGGACCTTGCCCCCGATTTCCGCCAGCGCGTCGTTGAAGGCGAAGCTCTGCGGCCGCGTCAGGTCCTTCTTGAGGTCGACCGCGTCGAGGTAGCGGAAGGCGCCGAGAGAGAGGCCGAAGAGCCAGGTGTTCTTGTCGGCGGGGCCGACCGAGCAGTTGACCACCAGCAGGTAGTCGCCGAGGACGGCGATGTCGTTGATCCCGCGCTGCGCCGTCGGGTTGTACCGCTGGCGGGCGAGGACGTCGCCTTCCGGCACGCGGAGCATGACGACGTCGCCGTCCTCCGAGCCGGTGATGACGATCCCCTCGCGCCAGACGGCGACCTCGCGCACGTTGCGCAACGGGAAGGGGCTGGGGATGGGGTCCGGCGACCGCACGTCGACAACCTTGCGCAGCGCCAGCCGCCCCTTCCGGAGATTGGCGTCCCAGACCAGCAGGTAGCCGTTCTCGTGGCCGGTGGCGAGATAGCTGCGTCCGGCGCGGGTCAGGAAGACGCCGCTGTTGGCGACGCCGTAGGCGGCATCGAAGGCGAAGAGCCGGGCGGCGAACGCGTCGTCCCCGCGCCGCCGACGGGGGCGTGTCCAGACCGCCAGCGAGCGGTCGTCGTTCGAGCTCACGAAGAGGTCGTCGCCGCCCACCGCGAGCATCTGGATGCCCTGGCCCGAAGGGGCGCGGTAGACGCCGGTCAGCACCGGGCCGAACTCCTTGGCCGGCACCGGCGGGCGGAAGATCCCGAGGGTGCCGTCCCAGCGCCCGACGAGGAACCGCTCGGGCGCCGACCAGCGCACCTGCTGGGCGTAGTTGTACGTGGCGCCGAGCTCCTTGAGCGGCGGCGCCAGCGCCGTCGTCGCTGCCGGGGGCGGCGCCTGCGGGGCGGTCGTCTGCGGCGCCGCCGCGAAGGCGGCGGCCGCGGCGAACAGGGCCGCCGGCAGGACGTGGAAGGCTCGCGCTCGTGCTCTCGTCATCATCTGCCTCTCCTTTCCCGTGCGCTCGCCGCCGGCGCCGACGTGATCGCGAGGTGCTCCGCGACCAGCTCCCCGAGCCGATCGAAGGTCGCCTCGCGGCGCGCCTCGGGGTCGGGCAGCGGCGCCGCCAGCGGCGGCAGCCCCTTGCGCTGCCGCAGCAGGTCGACGAACGCGCGGGTCAGACGTGGGTTCTTGAACAGGTCATGGACGCTGGTGCCGAAGATCGGCAGCGCCTCGTGCATGGCGCCTTCCACTCCCTCGGCGTGCCGGTAGAGCGGGCGGGCGCTGCCGTAGCGCAGGACGCCGGCGTGGATCTCGTAGCCGGTGATCTCGCCGGCGGCGGCGAAGGGGTTGTCGGCGGTCGGCAGGTAGCGGCGGTTGCGCACCAGCTTGCCGGGCGCGAACTCGACCTCGGTGTCGAGCAGGCCGAGGCCGGCGACGGTGCCGTGCTCGGACTCCAGGCGCCCCTCGTCCCAGAGCGTCCTGCCCAGCATCTGGAAGCCGGCGCAGATGCCGACGACCGGCGTCGACCGGCTCAGCTCGACGACCGCGTCCGCGAGGCCGGTCCGCCGCAGGTGCTCGAGGTCCCAGACCGTGTTCTTGCTCCCCGGCAGGACGACCGCGTCCGGCGCGCCGAGCTGCTCGCAGGAGCGCACGAAGCGCACCCGCACCCCCGCCTCGTCGGCCAGGTAGTCGAGGTCGTTGGCGTTCGAGATGTGCGGCAAGAAGAGGACCGCGACGTCGATCTCCGGCGCGGCGCTCGGGCGCGGGCGCACGCGGTCCTCCTCCTCGAGGTCGAGCCACACGTAGGGGACGACGCCGACCACCGGGATCCCGGTCTGCTGCTCGATGAAGTCGATCGCCGGCTGCAGCACCGCCCGGTCGCCGCGGAACTTGTTGACGATGAACCCCTCGATCAGCTCGCGGTCGGCGGGCGCGACGAGCTCGAGCACCCGCAGGCTGCCGAGCAGCTCGGCGGCGACCCCGCCCTTGTCGATGTCGGCGACGATGAAGACCCGCGCGCCGAGGAGATGGGCGAGCCCCATGTTGACGACGTCGCGGCGGCGCAGGTTGGGCTCGGCGCAGCTCCCGGCGCCCTCGGCGACGATCAGCTCGTAGCGCGCGTCGAGGTGCGCGATCGAGGCCCGGATCGCCGTCGTCTTGAGCTCCTGCAGGGTGTCGGTGAGGAAGTACTCGCGGGCGCTGACGTCGCGGTAGGGGCGGCCGTGGACGATGAGCTGGCTGGTGTCGTCCGACTTCGGCTTGAGCAGCAGCGGGTTCATGTGCACGCTCGGCTCGGTACGCGCGGCGAAGGCCTGCACCGCCGTGGCGCGGGCGATCTCCTCGTCGGCCGCGGTGACGAAGGAGTTGAGCGACATGTTCTGCGACTTGAAGGGCGTCACCGCGATGCCCTGCCTGGCGAAAGCCCGGCAGAGGCCGGCGACGAGCGTCGTCTTGCCGGCGTGTGATCCCGTGCCCTGGATCATGATCGGCCGCAGGCTCGCCATCGGCCGCCTAGCTCCGCCGCCGCAGAAAGATGAGCGAGAAGAAGAAAGGACCGCCGACGAGCGCCGTGAGCACCCCCACCGGCAGCTCGGCGGGGGTGATCACGGTGCGCGCCAGGAGGTCGCAGAGGGTCAGGAACGTCCCGCCCGCGAGGAGGCACGCCGGGGCGAGGACGAGGTGGTCGTGCCCCATCCAGCGGCGCAGGAAGTGCGGCACCATGAGGCCTACGAAGCCGATCGGCCCGGTCACCGCCACCATGGCGCCGATCATCAGCGACACCACGCCGACCACGATCAGGCGCAGCCGCGTCAGGTCGACGCCGCGGCTAACCGCCAGCTCCTCGCCGAGCAGCAGCAGGTTGAGCTCCCAGCGCAGCGACAGCAGGACCGCGCCGCCGGCGAGCACGAAGGGCGCGAGCCAGAGCACCTCGGCGTAGCCCACCACCCCGAGCCCGCCCATCATCCAGCGCACCATGCGGTAGAGCTCGGTGAAGCCGGAGAAGTATTGGATGAAGAGGATGAGCGCCGAGCAGGAGAGCGAGACCGCGACCCCGGCGAGGAGCAGCGTCGCGCTCGACAGCTCCCGCTGCCGGGCGGTAACGCCGACGACCAGCGCGCCGGCGCCGAGCGCCCCGGCGAAGCTGGCCGTGCCGAGCAGCGGCAGGCCCAGCATCGTCCCGGTGCCGGCGAGGAAGATGGCGACGGCGGCGCCGAGCGCCGCGCCGCCCGCGAGCCCGAGCGTGTAGGGCTCGGCGAGCGGATTGTGGAAGAGCGTCTGGAAGACCATGCCCGAGATGCCGAGGGTCGCCCCGGCCAGCATCGACAGCAGCACCCGCGGCAGGCGGATCTGCCAGAAGATCGCCTGCATCCCCGGATCGCCGCCGAGGACGCCGAGCCAGGACAGACGCGTGCTGCCGCAGAGCGGCGCGAGCGCCAGCGTGCCGCCCCAGAGGAGGAGCAGCAGCAGCCACGCGGTGCCCGTGCGGTCGGCGCTCACGCGAAGTGGGGGAGGACGAGCGGCCGCCCGCCGTTGGCGACGACCTTGAACGGCGCGGCGAAGAGGCGGCCGAGGAGGTCCGGCTCGAGCAGCTCCGCCGGCGTGCCGGTGGCCAGGATGCGGCCGCCGAGGAGCGCCGCCACCCGGCTCGCCAGGAGTGCGGCGAAGTTGAGGTCGTGGGTGGCGGTGACGACGGTCTTCCCGGCGTCGCGCGTCAGGTGGCGCAGGATGTCGGCGATCCGCCGCTGGTGCCGCGGATCGAGATGGGTCGTCGGCTCGTCGAGCACCAGGACCTCGGACTCCTGGGCGAGGCAGGCGGCGAGGTGGACGACCTGCCGCTCGCCGCCGGAGAGCTCGTCGAGCCGCCGCCGGCGGAGATCCTCGATGCCGCACGTCGCGAGGGCGCGCTCGACCGCCGCGAGGTCCTGCGCCGTCGGCGCGAGCTGGAAGCGGCCGAAGTGCGGAAAGCGCCCGAGCAGGACGGCGTCCTCGACCGTGAACAGCGCCACCGCCGGACTGACCTGGGGGACGTAGGCAACGTGGCGGGCGAGCGCGCGCCAGGCCAGCCGCCCATAGCGCCGGCCGCGGTAGGCGAGCTCGCCGGCGGCGGGGCGCAGGACGCCGGCGATGAGGCGCAGCAGCGTCGTCTTGCCGGCGCCGTTCGGGCCCACGAAGGCCAGGAACTCGCCGGCGGAGACCTCGAGGTCCAGCGGGCCCAGGATGTGGCGGCCGCCGGCCTGCCAGGTGAGGCCGGCGATCGACAGCACGCTCTCCGCGCTCATCGGCGGGGTTCCAGGGCGGCGGCGAGGCGGTCGTAGAGCAGCGGCAGGCGTGGGCCGGGAATGACCGTGTAGTCGGCGTCGACGATCTCGATGCGGCTCGCGCCGAGCGCCGTGCCGCCGAGCTGCCGCCAGTCCCGGCGCAGGGCCCGCATGGCGCCGGCCGAGAGCGGCCGCGACTGGATCTCGCAGATCACCTCCGGACGCCGACGCAGGATCTCCTCGGCTCCGACCTGCGGATAGACGCCGATCGCGTCGGCGAAGACGTTCTTCGCCCCGAGGCGCGCCAGCAGCTCGTCGTAGAAGGTCCCTCCTCCCGGCGTCACCACGTTCGCCAGCCGGCCGGCCTGGCGGTCGAGCGCCAGCATGACGCGCGGCGAGCCGGGGAGCCGGCGCGGCGCGAGCCCGGCGCGGAAGCGCGCCACCAGCGCGCGCCCCGCCGCGGGCACGCCGCAGCGCTCGGCGATGCGCACCATCGTCTCCTCGGCGTCGGCGAGCGACTCCGAGCGCACGACGAGCGATTCGATCCCCAGCCGCGCGAGCTGATCGGCGAGCCCCTGCTGGCTCGGCAGCATGATGACCAAGTCGGGCCGCAGCGCGACCATGGCCTCGAGGTTGGGGTCGTGGAGCCCGCCGAGGCGCGGCTTCGCGAGGGCCTCCGGCGGCCAGACGGTGAAGCCCCCGATCCCCACCACGCGCTCCCCCAGCCCCAGGGCGTAGACGAACTCCGTGATGCTCGGGGCCATCGGGATGAGACGCGCCGCGGCGCGCCCCTCGTCCCGCTGCCGCGGGGCGCACGTGATGAGAAGGAGGAGAAAGGCCGCGAGGCCGAGCCGATTCAAAAAGTGACTCCGACGCCTCCGATGAGCCTGCGCCCGGGCGCCGGGAATCCTACAACTTCGGCGTAGTCCTCGTCGGCCGCGTTCTCGACCCGTGCGTAGGGCGCCAGCCAGGGCAGCGCCTGCCACTGCGCCGCCACGTCGAGCCGCGTGTAGCTCGGGTTCGTCACCCGCGTGAAGAAGTCCGGATGGATGTCGGGGCGCTCGCCGACGTAGCGCCCGACGAGGTTCAGGGTGAAGGCCGCGGCGGGCCGCAGCGTCACCAGGAGGTTCGCGTTCCGCTGCGGGCGGCGGAGGAGCTCGAGCCCCGTCCCCAGGTCCTCGGTGTCGAGATAGGTGCCGTTCAAGCGCACCCGCACGGCCGCGGTCCGGTAGTGGACCTCGGCCTCGACGCCGCGGGTGCGCACGTTGCCGATGTTGACGTTGCGCGCGGCGACGAAATCGAAGTCGATCTGGTTGCGCAGCCGGTTGTGGAAGCCGGCCAGGCCGAGGCCCCAGCGGCCGAGGTCGTAGTCGAGACCGGCCTCGTAGCTCCGGCTCGTCTCCGGCTCGAGGTCCGGATTGCCGCTGAAGGGGAAGAGCAGCTCGCCGAGCGACGGCGCCCGGAACCCCTCGCCGTAGCTCGCGTGCAGGCGCAGCGCCTCGCTCAGCAGCCAGACGACGCCCGCCTTCGGGCTCCAGTGGCTGCCGAAGAACTCGTTGTCCTCGGCCCGCAGCCCGAGATCGATCTGGGCCTTGCCGGCCTCGTAGTGGCCCTGGCCGAGCACGGCGGCGTCGGTCTGGCTGTCGTCGTCGAGGCTGACGCCGAAGTTGCTCGCGTTGCTCGCCTGCTGCCGCTGCCACTCGGCGCCGCAGGCGAGCCAGGAGCCCTCGCGCACGTCGTAGGAGGTCACTACACGGCCGCGCAGCACCTCCCAGTCGATGTCGGAGCGCGAGAACGACGACCCGGGGTCGCGGAAGGCGAGCTCGGTGGAAACCCCGGAGAGGAGGGCGTTGACGCGCCACGGGCCGCGGGTGAGATTGAAGGGGACGGCCAGCTCCTGCTCGCGCCACGCGGTGCGGCGGAAGGGAGTTGCCCGGCTGCCGCTGAAGGGGATGCCGACGTCCGAGTCGTTGAACCGCACCAGCAGGCCGAGCGAGCCGCCGGCGGTCACCGCCCACTGCGCCCGCGCCGCCAGCTCCTCGCTGTCGTAGAAGTCGTTGGCGAACTCGCCGTCGCCGCGCCGCACATGACCGAGGACGTCGAGCCGCGTCGCGCCGAGGTCGTAGCCCGCCGTGACGCCGCCGCGCAGGTAGCCGTCCTCGCCGCCCTCGAGGCGCAGCGACGTCCCCTGGCCGCCGCCGGTGAACACCTGCACCACGCCGCCGATCGCATTGCTGCCGTAGAGCGCGCTGAACGGCCCCCGCACCACCTCGACCCGCTCGACGCCGTCGGTGGGCAGGAAGGCCCAGTCGAAGCCGCCGAGGATCGGCTCGTTGAGCGGGATGCCGTTCCACAGCACCAGGGTCTGGTTCGAGTCGGTGCCGCGGGTGAAGACGGAGGTGACGTGGCCCGCCGAGCCGGACTGCGCCACGGCGACCCCCGGCACGGCCGACAGCACCTCGGCGACGGTCGTCGCCTGGCGGGCCTGGATCTCCTCCTTGTCGATGACGCTCACCGACGCCGGGATCCTCTCCTCCTCCTCCTCCTTGAGCGTCGCCGTCACGATCAGCGTCTCCGCGAACGCCGGCGTCTCCTCCTCGGGCGTCGCCGTCGCCTCCGGCGCCGGCTCCTCCGCCGTCTGCGCGGCGGCGCCGAGGGGTGTCAGGCAGAGCAGCAGGAGCATGCACAGCAACCTGGACATGGGTCCTCCTTCGCCGAATGTCAGCTCTCCGGGACGAGGTCGAGCTGGGCGAACTCGGCCGACTCGCGGACGGCGCCGGGCCGCCAGCGCACCGGCCGCTCGAACAGCGGACCGTCGTAGACGAACGAATGGAACTCGCCGCGCTCGCCGCACGGATCGACGCCCTCGAGGGCGAGCACCTCGCGGACGAAGGAGTGATCGATCAGCCGCCCCAGCCAGGAGCGGTCCAGCTTCGCGGTGTTGCAGCAGGTGACGACGGCGCGGAAGCCGGCGTCCACCAGCTCCTCGAGGATGCAGCGCGCCTCGTCGAGCCAGAGGGGCTCGACCAAGTGGAGGCCGGCCTCGGCCGCCTGCTCGCCGGTCCAGTCGCGCACGTCGCGCAGGTGGATGTCGCCGGCGACGACGCCGCCGTAGCCCGCCTCGCGCAACTCGGAGAGGGCCGCGGCGAAGGCCGTGCCGTACCCCTGCGGCTCGCTCGGGCGCTGGAACAGCCGCAGACCGAGCGCGGCGGCCTGGTCCGCGATCAACCGGCGGCGGGTGGCGTGGAAGCGCACCCGCTCGCTCGCGGCGTCGAAGAAGTTGAGCAGAGCCCCCACCCGCAGGCCGCGCCGCCGCGCCCGCCAGAGCGCCAGGCAACTGTCCTTGCCGCCGGACCAGAGCGCCCCGAACTCGACGTCGTCCGGGGCAGCCGCCGGCCCGCCCGCGCCGGTCACGGGCAGACGTTCATCTGGAACACCTGCGGCGTCCCGCCGAAGAAGCTGAAGGTGTCGAGGGCGGCGAGCCGGCAGCCGACCGGAGTGAAGGCCAGCGCGTAGAAGACGAAGTCGTGATCGTCCGGGTCGCCGTCGGTCGGATCGAACCGGTTCACCACCTGGCCGGTCGTCACGTCGACCTCGGCGAAGAAGCCGAACGAGCCGGTGGTGCCGATGAGATCGCCGCCGCCGACCCAGAGGTCGCCCTGATTGTCGAAATGCATCGAGGTGCCGCTCAGCACCTGGACGACGAGCGTGCTCTGGGTGTCGAAGTCGAGCGGGATCCCGGAGTCGATCGCGGCTTGGACGTCCTCTTTGTCGAAGCGGTGGATCTCGCCGGTGCGCGAGGTGTCCTGGGCGAAGCCCAGGCCGACGTAGAGGTTGCCCGCGTGATCGAAGGCCACGCCGCTCGGGTCGCCGGGGACGGGGCCGACGAGCGTCGTCTGCTCGCCGCTGACGAGGTCGAGCATCTCGACCGAGCCGGTGAGGAGACCGAACGTCTCGCCCTGGCTGAAGACCAGCTCGGAGGGGTGCCTGAAGGTCGCCTCGATGTGAAACGGGAACTGTCCGATGAGGGTCGCTTCGCCGCCGGTGATCGGTAGCAGGAAGAGGTTGCCGTTGAAGGCCGGGTTGGGAAACTGCGAGCCGCCGGCGCCGCCGCCGAGGACGAGATCGCGGCCGTCCGGCGAGACCACGACGAAGGCCGGGTCCGTCGTCCCCAGGAACTCGGGGGGCAGCGTGCCGATCGGCACCAGGACGGAGCTTTGCAGGCTCTCCTGCAGGTACACCGTGAAGCCGTCGAACGCGACGATCCTGCCGTCCTGCGAGAAGGTGAACGCGGTCGAGAACGAGCCGGGCGCGGGCGAAGGGAGCGTGACCGGCGCCGGCGTGAACGCGTGCAGCGGAGCGATCGCGGCGCAGGCGGTGAGGACGAACGCAAGGAGACTCACCCTATTTCTGTTCATCGTTGGTTTCCTTTAAAGAGACTACCCAATATCTCACATCGCGGCCGTTCTGTCAAGTCTTGGCGCATGAACTTATGAAAACTGTATGATACCCTCGGGAGGTTCCCCAGGCGATGCGGCAGGGATTCATTCCCGGATTCGAACCCCTGTCCCAGGTGTCGCACTACGATCACGATCCGCTGGGCGCCCGCCTGGGACTGCGCGGCGCCGGACCGCTGGCCCTGCTGACGCGGGATCAGCTCCATCCGCCGATGGTCGACGACGAGGAGATCTGGGCGGACGGCGCGCGGTGGTACGAGGGGGCGGTGCGGCACACGCTCGAGGCCGCCGCGCTGTGCGGCGTCTCGCCCGGCGAGCGAATCCTCGACGTCGGCTGCGGCCTGGGCGGCCCGGCGCGGACGCTGGTCGACAACTTCCACGTCTCCGTCCACGGCGTGTCCGCGAGCGTCGAGCAACTCCGCGAAGCCGAGCGCCGCAGTCGCGCGAAGAGCTCCTGGCGCGACGGCATCACCTTCGAGCAACACGATTGCCAGCACGAGTACGCGACGCGCGGGTTCGACGTCGCGTGGTGCATGAACATGATCTATCACGTCGAGTCCAAGGAGCAGATGCTCGACGCCACGCGCGACGCCCTGCGCGTCGGCGGCCGCCTGCTGGTGGACGACTGGATGCTCACTCCCCGAGCCTCGGACGCCGATCGCAACCGCTTGGCCGATCACTTCCTGTCGCCGTACTTCGCCGTCCGCGAGAGCTTCGTCGCGCTCCTCCCCGATCACGGCTTCCGGCTCAGCCGCTTCGCCGAGCTCGGCCACGTCGGCCGGACACACCTGCGGAAGTGGTTCTCGCCGATCTTCGAGAGCTACTTCCGCCCGCAGCTCGTGGCGGCCGACCCCGAATGGGGAGGGCGGATCGCGGATGACTTCGCGCGCGCGATCGAGCTGACGATCCAGCTCTACGTCGAGGAGAAGCTCACCTACTTCCGCCTGGTGGCCGTGAAGGGATGAGGGCCGGCGCTACGCTTCCAGGTGGTGCCCCGGCGTGCGGTTGTAGGGGCCGGGATCCTGCGCCCGCCGCTGCTTGGGCAGCAGCCCGCGGAGGCGCCGCAGCGCCTCGGGTTCGGCGCCGGCCGGCGGCGTGCCGCGCTGCGCCGCCATCTTGACGCGGATCGCCGCGGGCAGGCTCGCGAAGCGCGGCGCGTACCACAGCGTCAGGCAGGTGCGCTCCCGCGCGGAGCTGTTGGCGTGCGTCGCGTGCAGCACGCGCGCGTCGCCGACGACGACGTCTCCCGCCCGCACCGGCACCGGGACCTCGCCCGCGTGGCGGGAGAAGGCGACGGGGGAGTCGCTCACCGCGTCGCTGTGCGCCTCCGGAAGCTGCGCGTGGAGATCCACCCGCCGGCGATGACTGCCCGGGATGACGCGCAGGCAGCCGTTGCTCTCGTCCGTGTCCTGAAGGTAGTACATGAGGAAGATCTGCGGCGGGATCGGCGCGGCGCTGCACGGCTCGTCCCACGCCCACCAGTCCTGATGCCACCAGAGCGCGGGCCCCCCGGCCGGCTTGCTGATGACGTAGCCGCTGATCCACTTGATCCCGCTGCACCCCATCCCGGCGAGCGCCGCGAGCGCCGGCTCGAGCGCGATGAGCGAGGCGAAGGCGTTGCGCCAGTACGGCACGCGGATCATGCTGCCGTGGAACCGGTAGCGCTCGCGCGACGCAGAGGGCTCGCCCGCCAGGAGCTCCCGCACGGCCGCCCGCAGCCTCTCCAGCAGAGACGCCGGGGCGACCCCGGCCACGACACAACACCCGTCATCGAGGAAAGCGCTGGCCCGTGAGTTCATGATCGGCTCCTGCTCGAGGTGGGACGTCCGGGGCGCGGCACAGTATACCGAGAGCGGGCCCGCAAGGCTCCCGCCGCGGTCCGGCCATCTACCTCCGCGCCTCAGCTCGCTTCTTGCCCTCGAGCCGCCTCTCCCACTCTTCGTGCTCTTCCTTTCCCCAGTGGCCGACGAGGATCACGTAGCCATCGGGGTCGTCGAGGCGCACCCCGCCGCTCCGCATGTAGTCTGGGTAGCGGATCGCGCTGACCTCGACGCCGTTGGCCAGCAGGTGATCGCGCAGGCCCGGGAGGTCGGGCGTGTACAGGTAGAAGAGCACGGTCTGGTCGGCGGGGCGCAGAGTCCCCTCTGCCTCGAGGAACATCAGCGCGCCGCCTCGCAGTGCATGCGCGCCCAGCCGATCCGTTCGCCCTCGCCCTCGGTGTCGATCGTCTCGAAGCCCAGGAGCTCGTAGAAGCGGAGCGAGCGCGCCACGTCCGCGACGTGCAGCATGGGCGTGGCGTAGGCGGCTTTGGGCGGCATGGCGGGAGGATAGTAGAATCGGCGGGAGGGCACGTCATGACGAAGCTACTCGAAAAGGCCTTCGACGAGGCCTCAAGACTCCCCGAGGAGGCTCAGGATCAGCTCGCAACGCAGCTCCTCAGCGAGCTGGCCGACCAGGCGAAGTCGGACGCGGCGTTTGCCGCCTCCGCCGACACTTTGGAGCGGATGGCGAACGAAGCGCTGGAAGAGCACCTCGCCGGTCGCACCGCGGAGCTCGGCTTCGACCAGCTTTGAGGTCCCACGTCACCGCGCAGTTCCGTCGACTCTTCGCCAGACTTCCGGAAGACATCCAAAAGCGGGTGCGCCAGAGCTACCTCCTGTGGCGCGACAACCCGGCCCCGCGAGGCGTTCTTGGAAGTTCCTTCGTCTCTCACGGAGCAGCTCGAGAGCGCGACGGGGCGAGCGACCGGCCCCACGCGCACCACCTCTACTGGCCGGACCTCGATGTCGACCTGGTGGTCGAGTCGATCGAGTTTCCCGAGCGCTATCCGCTGAAAGCGAGCTCCACTTAGGCTTGACGGGGGCCGTGGAGCCGTAAATACTGTCTCCGTGAAGACGACCTTCGATCTGCCCGATCCGCTGCTCCGGAAAGCCAAGGCGGTCGCTGCCCAGCAGGGCCGGCCGCTTCGCGATTTGGTCGCCGAGGCGATCGGCGAAAAGCTCGAGCGCTCGGCGGACGCCGCCGCAGGTGGAACCGAGACCAGTCACGGCCGGCGAGAGGCATGGGAGCGCTGGAGAATCCGGCTCGTGCAGCTCCCGGACGGGAGTTGGCTCAATCCCGACGGCATCGAAGACGAGTCGTTCTTCCGGTCCCTGGACGAGGTTCGACGGGAGTCCTGGGCCGCGCGCGATCCATTCGGCTCCCCTGCCTGAGCACGGCCCCGGCCGCGGGCTCGACACGTGTTCCTCGTCGATACCAACGTCGTCTCCGAGCTGATCCGCCCACGGCCGCACCTGCCACTGGTCCGGCGCCTGCTCCCCCCGACCCGGTGAGGTCCCTTTCGTGAGTGCCCGCATGAGGAAACCACCGCTGCGTACCCTGAGGTGCTGCGCCGTCGTGGCGAGCATCGCGCCGCTTCTCGCACCGGCTGCCGTGGCCGGCCGGAGTGGCGGCTTGCGCCAGGGCGCGGGAGAGCGCTGGGCGATCGTCGTGGCGGAGCGCGCTCCTCTCCGCCGCTCCCCGTCCGCGGCGGTGCCCGTGGTGGATCAGGTGGCGGCAGGTGAGCAGTTGCGGATCGTCGGCGACACCGCCGATGGCGCGTGGAGCCGCATCGTCGTTGCCGGCGAGGGCGGTATCGAGGAGCGGTTGTGGATCCGGCGGAGCGAACTCTTCGACTGTACCGACAGCGAGGCCGAGGTGGAGGTGGACGTGAGCCTGCTCGAGGTGCCGGAGGGGCACCTGGAGAACAGGGTCGCCGCGGACGATTTCACCTGGGGAAGGGCGTGCTGCCCGACCAGTTCTATCTCAGCGCGGTAGACGACGAATTGGGTATGCCGCCGCCGGCAGCCTCGCAGTCCGACCTCGTCCGGCGGTACGCCGGCTGCATCCGCCCGCTGAGCCGCTGTGCCTCCTTCTACCATGCCGGCACGCGCGAACTCATGGAGCTCATCCTCGAAGACTACCCCCACACCCTTAAGCGGGCGAGAGAGCTCGTCGAGCAGGGGTGGATCCGCGCGTTCTACAAGGTGTCGGCACCGAGGGTCATCACGGCCTTGCGCGAGCGGTTGGTCCTGGTGCGCGAGATCGTGGACACGCCGAGCTGTTATGAGTCGCGTGACCTCGGCACGGAGGTCCTGGTGCTCGCGATGAGGAGCTGACCGTCGGTGGCCGTGAGTTCGTATCGTCTTACAGGATGCCGTTCGACATGGTGACGAAGACGTCGCTGAAGGGTGGCGTTCAGAATGGCGCGCTGCTCTACGTCCTCGACCTCCGTTATGCGACGGGCGGCGAGGAACGGATCGCGCGCAGCCTGCACCTCATGTGGCCCCTCTGCATGTGAGCACGCTGCGCTGACATCGACGTTGCGGTCGAATCGATCGAGTTTCCTGAGCGCTATCCGCTGAAAGCCGCCTCACCCCCGCCCGCCCAGCCCCGTGCTCGGCCCGTAGAGCAGCGCATTCAGCAGCAGCGGTGTCGTCGCCCGCCAGAACAAGCGGAAGGCGGGGTCCTGGGCGAAGACGACGAGGGTGCCGGAGCCCAGGCGCTCGGCGCCGACCAGCAGGGCGCCTGAGAGCCGCTCTTCCGCCTCGGGCCAGGCGAAGCCGGCGATGACGGGCTCCTCGTCGACCGCGGTCAGGACGTCCTGGCGCGGCTCGCCGGTCGCCAGCAACACGCTGGTGCCCTCGACCAGCACCGCCGGCGGCGACTGGAGGCCGAGGGTCAGGGGGTGGTTGCGGCGCATGGTGGTGGCGAGCGCCGCGCCGGGGGTGAAGAGGGGGCGGTCGCCGGGGCCCTTCTCGGCGGCGCCGTCCTCGGCCGCTTCGGGGTCCTTCTCGGGCGGCTTCCACTTCTGGATCTTCGTCAGCTCGTGCTCCTGGAGCCAGGAGACGGCGCCGCCGATCGCCACCATCACGCCGCCCGAGCGCACCCAGGCGGCGAGCTGCTCGCGCTGCTTCTCGTTGATCTGCTCGTCGTAGCCGCCGCCGTCGGGGAGCACCAGGGCGTCGAAGCTCCAGAGGTCGACCGCGCCCAACCGCGCGATGTCCAACCGCCGGTGCGGCGCGCCGACCTCCTCGTCGAGCAGGTGCCAGAGGAAGCCGAAGGAGGTGGGATCGACGCCGTCGCCCGAGAGGACGCCGATCCGCGAGCGCCGCACCGCCACCATGTCGTCCGAGCCGAGCGACAGCCCTTTCAGCTCGTACGAGGAGCCGATGCGATGCGCCACGAGCCCGCCCTCGTCGAGCAGCTCGGCGATCGTCGCCTCGAGCCCGGCGCCGCCCGCGCCGCCGGCGCCGCCTCCGGCCGGGCTGCCCGCCGCGCCCACCGCGCCGCCGCCGCTCGCGCCGCCCCCGCCCGCGCCGCCGTCGCCCGCCGCCGCCTTCGCCGCGTTCCCCAACCGCGGAACGAACAGCGTCCCCGACGGAAACTCGGTGCCGCCGGCCGTGAACCCTTGCAGCGCCACCCGGTGCTGGATCCCGCGCTCCTGGAGCCGCGCGGCGAGCCGGAACGAGGCGAGCCCCTGCGGCGGCACCAGCCACCCCAGCTCGCCGCTGCCGCGCATCACCCCGGCGCGCCTCCCGAGCGGCCTCAAGCCGTGCGGCTCGCCCGCCGCCACCCAGGTCTGGACGTTGAAGGCGAGCGGCAGCGACCAGGCCGTGATGTCGTAGAACTCCGGCGACAGGTCCTGCTCGATGCGGCTCCGCTGCCGCTCGAGGAAGCTCGGCGACATCGGCGCCTCGAGCTCCATCAGCGCCGCCACCAGGTCGCCGAGCGGCTGCGCCGTCGAGACCGCATAGGTCCCCGCCGCGAACTGCTTGGCCGCCGGCTCCTCGCCGGTCGGCGCGGTGAGCGGCCGCGCCGGCAGGCTCGTCCCCTCCCCGAGCTGCCGCACCTCGATGCCGTGGAGCGCCAGCAGGTCGGCGAGCGCCCGCGCCTCCTGCTGCTCGGCCGGCCAGAGGAAGGTGCGCCCGTCCTCGGCGCGCGGCGCGGTGCGCGCCGCCGCGTAGTCCTCGAGCAGGCGCCGCCGGTTCGCGGCCGCCGTCTTGACGGTGGCGAGCGAGGTCGTCAGGTGCCGCGCCACCCGATCGGCGAGCGACAGCAGGGTCCCGTCCGGCAGCTCGAGCGCCGCCCCGGCGCGGCCGCCGCCGGCCATCTCGTAGGTCATCCCCACCGCCCCGCGCAGGCCCGGGTAGGAGTCGCCGTAGCCGGGGTAGAAGAGGTCGAAGTTCTCGCCCGTGTAGTAGATCCAGCCCTGGCGCTCGAAGGCCTCGGCGTTGGCGCGGCCGAAGGTGTCGAGCCAGGAGACCAGACGCCGGTCGATTCGCGGGTGGATCGGGTCCGCCGCCGGCGGGAAGAAGTAGGTCGACTCGCTCCCCATCTCGTGGAAGTCGACGTAGACCTGCGGCTCCCACTCGCGGTAGGCGGCGAGGCGGGCGCGGGTCTCCTGCTGGCTCGCCCAGGCCCAGTCGCGGTTCATGTCGAGCAGGTAGTGGTTGTACCGCCCGCCCGGCCAGGGCTCGAAGTGCTCGGCCGCCGCGGCGTCGGAATTGGGGCGGCTGCCGACCCGCTGCTCGAAGCCGTGGACGTAGCGCTCGCGCCCGTCGGGATTGCAGAGCGGGTCGACCAGGACGATCGTGTCGCGCAGCATCGCCGCCGTGTCGCCGCCGCCCGCCGCCAGCAGGTAGGCGGTCGCCATCGCCGCCTCGGCCGAGGACGACTCGTTGCCGTGGACGCCGTAGGCGAGCCAGGCGACGACCGGCGCCTCGCGCACCAGCCGCTCGCGCTCGCCGCCCGAGAGCGCCGCGGCGTCGGCCAGCCGCAGCCGCTCGCGCCGCAGCGCGTCGAGCCGGGCGATGTTCTTCGGGTCGGAGATCGCGAGCAGCACCAGCGGCCGCCCCTCGTAGGTGCGGCCGTACTCCCACATCGTCACCCGGTCCGAGGCGGCGTCGAGCGCCTGGAGGTAGGCGACGATGCGGTCCCAGTGGGTGAAGCGGGTGCCGAGCGGGTAGCCGAGCACCGCCGCCGGCGACGGCAGCGCCGCCTCGCCGACCGCCGGCAGCGGCAGCTCCTGGCCGCCGGAGAGCGGCGCCAGCAGCGGAACGGACGGCGCCTCGGCCGCCCAGACGGGTGCAGCGGGAACGCCGAGGGCGATCAGAAGGACAAGGAGGCGGAGCGTACGCGGCATGTCTTGAGTAGGAGTATCAGGTAAGGAAGACGGGGTTGATGCGAAAACGCCCGGGACGTAGCCCGGGCGCTACGAAAACCGGCCTCGTCACACGTAGCGCCCGGGCCACGTCCCGGGCGTTTTCGGAAGACACCTGGAGTCTCTTCACCGGCTCTCGATGCTCTACGTGGCGACGACGCTTTCCGCCGAGATCGCGAGCCGCTTCATCATCTCATGGAGCGTCGTCGGCTTGACCTGCAGGAGCTCGGCGGCGCGCTTCTGCACGCCGCCGCTCGCCTGCAGCGCCTTGACGATCAACTGGCGCTCGTACTCGGAGACCGCGTCCTTCAACGAGATTCCCGAGGACGGCAGCGACGACGGCGGCAGCGGCGCCGACTCCGCCTGCCGCACCGAGTGCGGCAGCAGATCCACGTCCAGCACGTCGCCGCTCGAGAGCACGACCGCCCGCTCGACCACGTTCTCGAGCTCGCGCACGTTGCCCGGCCACTGGTAGTCGAGCAGCAGCTCCATCGCCTGCGGCGAGATCTCGCCCAGCGCCTTCTCGTTCTCCCGCGCGTACTGCGCCAGGAAGTGCTGGGCGAGGAGCGGGACGTCCTCGGTGCGCTTGCGCAGCGGCGGCAGGGTCACCGTGATGACGTTCAGGCGGTAGTAGAGGTCTTCGCGGAAGTGCCCGGCGTTCACCTGCTCCTCCAGATCGACGTTGGTGGCGGCGATGATCCGCACGTCGGCCTTCAAGGTCTCGGTGCCGCCGAGCCGCATGTACTCCTTCTCCTGGATCAGCCGCAGGAGCTTCGACTGCGTGTCGATCGGGATGTTGCCGATCTCGTCGAAGAAGATCGAGCCGCCGTTGGCCAGCTCGAAGAGCCCCTTCTTGTGCGAGATGGCGCCGGTGAAGGCGCCCTTGACGTGGCCGAAGAGGTTGCTCTCGAGGAGGTCCGCCGGCATCGAGCCCGAGTTGACGGTGACGAACGGCCCCTGGGCGCGGCGCGAGTGGTGGTGGATCGCCTTCGCCACCAGCTCTTTCCCGGTGCCGCTCTCGCCCAGGATCAGGATGTTGCTCTTCGCCGGCGCCGCCAACTGGATCAGCTCGTAGACCTGCTGCATCGGCCGGCTCTTGCCGATGATGTTGTCGAAGGTGAAGCGCTGCCGGAGCTGCTCCTTGAGCGAGCGGTTCTCCTGCGCCAGGCGCCGCTGCTCGAGCCCTTTCCTGACGGTGAGCAGCACCTCCTCGTTCTTGAACGGCTTCGGGATGTAGTGGAACGCCCCCTCGCGCATCGCCGCGATGGCGCTCTCGATCGAGGAGTAGGCGGTGATCACCACCACCACCTGGTCGGGGTCGCGCTGGTGGATCTCGCGCAGCACCTGGTGGCCCGGGATGCCGGGGAGCATCAAGTCGAGGAGGACGAGGTCCACCTCCTCGCGCTCCAGCACCTCGAGGCCCTCCTCGCCGCTCATCGCCGAGACGGTGGTGTGCCCTTCCCGGCGGAGCAGGGCCGTCAAGACGTCCTGGAGGACCTCCTCGTCGTCGATGACGAGAACGTTCATGCAGAGGCTTGGGACGGCGGCTCGGCTTCCGTTGCGGCGGCGGCGCGGCGCGGCAGCTCGACGGTGAAGCAGGCCCCCTGGCCGGGGCCGCTCGTCACCCGCAGCGCGCCGCCGTGCCGGCGCACGATCTCGTAGCTGATCGAGAGGCCCAGCCCGGTCCCGCCCTGGGCGAGCTTCGTCGAGTAGAAGGGCTGGAAGATGCGCTCCAGCTTCTCCGGCGCGATGCCGCAGCCGGTGTCGCAGACCTCGACGCGCGCCATCGCCTCGTCGGCGTGGAGGGTGACCGTCAGCTTGCCGCCGCCCTCGGTCATGGCGTCCTGGGCGTTCATGAACAGATTGGTGAAGACTTGCTGCAGCTCGCCGTCCGAGCCGACGACGACGACGTCCTCCTCCGGCGGCCGCCAGTCGAGCGCGATCCGCCGCTTGGCGAAGCGGTCGGAGAGGAGGTCGAGGCATTCGGTGACGAGCGGCGCGAGCGCCACCGGCCCGACGTCGCTGCGGCGGTTGCGCGCGAACTCGAGCAGGTTGTTGACGATCCGCGCGGCGCGGAAGGTCTGGCGCTCGACCTTCTTCAGGATGTCGTAGCGCGGATCGTTCTCGGCGGTCTCGGAGAGCAGCATCTGGGCGTAGCTCGAGATGCCGGTGATCGGCGTGTTGACCTCGTGCGCCACGCCCGCGGCCAGCATGCCCAGGGCCGCCAGCCGGTCCTTCTCCTTGAGCGCGTTCTCCATCTCGACGCGCTCGGAGACGTCGAGCGCCACGAGCACCCGGAAGCGCGCCCCCGCCCCCTGCTCGAAGGCCGAGACCGAGAGCTGGAGGTAGCGCTCGCGCCCCGCCGGATCGCAGAAGCCGACCTCGACCGGCCCGCTGCCGGTCGAGGGGAGCGGCTCGACCGGCAGCAGCTCGCCCAGCCGCTTGCCGACGACCGCCGCCCGCGCCACCCCGGCGATCTCGCCGAAGGCGGCGTTGGCCGACACCACGCGGCAGTCGTTGTCGACGACCGCGATCCCCGCCGGCGAGGACTCGAAGATGCCCTCGGCGTAGCGCTGGAGGCGCGTCACCTCCTCGAGCTGGGTGTTGAGCTGCCCGAGGAGCTGCGCGTTCTCGATCGCCAGCGCCGCCTGCGACAGCAGGTCGCGGATCAGGTCCAGGTCCTCGCTGTTGAGCGGCTGCTGCTCGCCCTTCCAGCCGGTCAGCACCAGACCCACGCGCGTGCCGCGCACGGCGAGCGGGAAGACGTAGCGGTAGCCGGCGAGGAAGAGCGCCTGCGCCGGAGAGTCGAGCTCGGTCGGCAGCGTCAGGCCGGAGAGGGCGCGGTAGCTCTCGCGCCAGACCCCCTCGCCGAGCGCGTCGAGCTCGAGGTGCGCGGGCAGCGCCGGGTCGGGCCGCACCGGCCGCAGCAGGCCGCCGTGCGCGAGGAGGAGGTTCGCCCCCTCGAGCGTCACCCCGTCCTCGACCTGCCGCAGCAGCGCCGCGCAGAGCCGCGCCAGGTCGCGCTCGTGGAGCAGCTCGTTGCCGAGCGCCGAGAGCGCCCGCCGCTTGCCGAAGGTGCCGCGGTACTGCAGGCGCTCGAGGGCCGAGGAGAGGCTCCGCCGGGTGGGGACGAGGAGCGAGGCGATCCCCAGGCCGGCCGAGAAGAGCAGGAGGTTCCGCGCCAGCGCCAGCTCGGCCGGCACGCCGCGGCTGATCAGCATGTTGACGAGCGAGAAGCCGAGGAGCCCGAGCAGCAGCGTCAGCGTCGAGGCCACCGTGCTGCGCACCAGGAGCTCGATGTCCCACAGCTTGTAGCGCAGGATCGCGTAGGCGAAGGTCAGCGGCACCACCACGAGCGGCAGCACCGCGGCGGCGTTCAGCAGCTCCGGCCAGCGCACGCCGAGCGCCCACGGGACCACGTAGAGGACCAGGAACGGCAGGTAGCCGCCGGCCAGCCCGACCGCCATCCACTGCGCCTGCCGCTGCTCCTGCCAGCTCCGGGCGCCGCGCAGGCGCAGCGCGAGGGCGACGAGAGCCGCCAGGGCGAAGGCGACCAGGTGGTAGAGGATCAGGCGGTCGAGGAGCACCACCGACCCGGCGGTCGGCGGGCCGAAGATCAGGCGCCCGCCGGTCAGGCTGTAGTCGAGCTGCAGCGCCAGGAGAGCCGCCGCCGGCAGGTAGAGGAACGGCACCAGCCGCCGCGCCCAGCGGGCGAGCGCGAAGCGCGCCGGCAGCTCGAGGAAGAGCTGGAGCATGACCGGCGCGACCAGGATCCGCGCGCAGGCGTCGACCGTCGAGAGCACCCGGTAGACGGCGTCGACCGGCGGCGTCGGCGTCACCAGGTAGGCGATCGCCGAGAGCAGCGTCCAGAGGTAGAAGAGGAAGCCCTGCCCCTTGCCGCGCTGCCGCACCAGGGTGTAGAGGCCGATCAGCAGGTAGAAGACGCCGATCAGCGCCAGCACCAGGTAGGGGACGTCGAGGTCGAGCGGCGGCCGGTGGTAGGTGATCTCGACCAGCCGCTCGCCGCGCAGCACCACGAGCCGCGTCTCCGGGCTCTCGCGCAGGTGGCGCCGCAGCGCCTGCTCGGAGCTGACCGCGGCGCCGCTCGCGGCGAGGATCTGGTCGCCGGGCTCGAGCCCCTGGGCGTCCGGCCCCACCGCCCCCACCCGCAGCCCCGCCCCCGCCGCCACCCCGGCGAAGCCGAGCGGCTGGAAGCTCTCGACCTTGCGCTGGAAGCTCGTCGCCGCCAGCAGCGCGGCGGCGAGCGCCAAGGCAAGCGCCAGGGCGAAGCGGAGAACGCGGGCTGTCGTCATGTACAGCAGGTCATGGACGTCCCGTGGCCAAAGCAGGTTCCATGCCACCGCGACGGATTTTTGAATCGCCCGGAAAGCCTGCTAGAAGCCCTACTTCCACGCCTCAGATCCAATTGGCTGGATATTATACGGCGGACCGAATCCAAGCGCTTGGTCATGCCCGACCGCCATTCCCGTACCGCCCGGCCCCGTGCCCGGCGTTCTGTCTTCGTAGCGCCCGGGCCACGTCCCGGGCGTTCTCTCTCTTAGACGACCCACCCGAGCCCCCGTCCTCACGCAGCCTTCCCCCCAAAGTAGTACCCCACCGCCGCCGCCACCAGCGCCACCAGCGGCCCGAAGAGCACCGTCAGCAGCTCCTTGAGCTCCCCGGCCCCCGGCGCCGGCTCGATCCGCCAGAGGCTGGCGAAGGCCAGGACCACCACGCCGGTCAGCAGCCAGATCAGCCGCTCGGCGATCCGCCCGCGCACGCGGTCGGTATAGGGGATGGTCTCGAGCGGCGGCAGCGAGAGAGGCCGTCCGCCCGCCCGCCCCGGCTCGCCCCCGCCGGCCTCGAGGTCCAGCGCCGGCGGCCCCGCCGCCACGGGCACCGCGCCGGCGGCGCCCACCTCAGCGGAACACCACCTGCCGCACCGACCGATCCTTGTCCTCGATCAAGATCTTGTTCCCCTTCTCGACCTCGTCGACGAGGAACTTCTCGGTCGCGATGGCCTGCCGCACCACCTCGGCCATCGTCGTGCCCCGCTTCGCGGCGATCAGCTTGAGCGCCTCCACCGCCGCCTCGGGTAGATTGAGGGAGGTCTTTACATAGCTCATGGCGGTATTCTAGCCATACGAAGGCCATCCGTCAAACACCCATAACCCACCTCCCTCCAACCCGAGCTGTTCCCCTACTCCCCCGGCCGCGAGCAGCGTGAAAGCGCCCTCGCCGAGCGCGCCGCGATGGCCGCCCGCCAAGCCAGAACCCCGCCGCCGTCGCTCGACCCCGAGCGCCAGGCCTGGCGCGACCGCAGCCTCGCCCGCGCCCGAGCCGCCCGCGCCAACGGCCACCGCTTCGCCACCATCTGCTGCCGCTAGCAAGCCCATCACCGCGTCCCCGACCTCCGCCTCTCCGGTCTCTGGCTCCGCGCGCCGCCGGCTTCGACCTCGGCCAGCACTTCGAGATCGAGGTCCAAGCGGGGCAGCTGACGATCCGGCGGTGTAAGGAGGACCCGATGAGACCCATCAAGAGCGGGCGCCGGCCACTCGCTCCTCTGCAGGGCGCGTAGAATGAAAGGGATGCGGCGGCGGATCTACGCGGACACCTCGGTCATCGGTGGGTGCTACGACGAGGTGTTCCAGACCCACTCGATGCAGCTCTTCGAGAGATTCCGCGCCGGGAAGGACATACTCGTTCTCTCAAACCTGACTTTGGCCGAGATCGGCCCGGCGCGCCCCGCGATCCGCGAAGTCCTCCGGGGCGTGCCCGCGGACGCTCTGGAGCAAGTGATCTTCGGCGCCGAAGCCTCCAAGCTCGCAGAGAGCTATCTCGCCGCCGGCGTGATCGGTGCTGTTCACATCGAAGACGCCCGCCACATCGCGACAGCAACGGCCAGCAGAGTCGATGTTCTGGTGAGCTGGAACTTCAGGCATATCGTCAACCTGCAACGGATCCGCGGGTACAACTCAGTCAACCTCCGGTTGGGCTATCCCCTTCTCGAGATCCGAACTCCTCGCGAGGTACTCTGAGATGAGCGACAAACGATTCGACGCCGTGGCCTTCATGCGCCAGGTCCGCGACAAAATGAGCGCGGAAACGAAGGACATGAGCCTTGACGAGGTGACCGCCTACATCGAGGAGCGTGCCGAGAAGGTTCGGCGAGAGCTCGCCCTACCAGGCGCTCGCGGAGCCCGAAGGCGAGTTCGCGCAGCAGCAAGTCCCGCGAGCCATGGCCTGCTCACCGCCAGCCGCGAGCGGGCCGACATCGCACCGAAGCGTCGGCATCGAAAGGTGTACGACGTGCGGCCGAACCCGAAAGGTGGATGGGACGTGAGGCCGCCCGGCGGCGGCAGCGCAGGCCACCACGCGCGCAAGACCGAAGCAGTCGCCGACGCCCGCCAGCGGGCCCAGGCGGCGCCGCTCGGCCAAGTCCGCGTCCACGGCCGCGACGGCCGCATCCAAACCGAGTGGACCTACGGCAAGGATCCGCAGCGAAGGCCGGTGTAGCGGGGCCCAATCGACCCGAGCGAGCACCGAGCCGGGGGCTGCACAAAGCCGCTAAGGGGACTCGTCTGTGATTCTGGGGTTAGGGTTAGGGTGCCCTCGCAGTTCACCGCCGAGGGTGGTACGCAGACCGGCTGAATATCGACTCCTTTAACGGAGGCAAACCGCGCATGATACAATTGACCGATGCATCTCTCGATGCGATTGCGAATGGTGGGCGGTTTCTCCGCTTTCGCGACGGCGACGCCTACAACCTAAGCCTGGTGCGGATTGACTTTGACCGCTGCGAGTGGGTTGACGTGCGCATGAAGGACGCTAAGTTCGACGAATGCCACCTCCAGCACTCTCGCTTTCGTGACTGCTATCTTCGCAAGGCCGAGTTTAACAATGTCGATCTGACCGGTACGAGGTTCCTTAATTGCGACCTTAGCCATGCCAGGTTCGCTCAGTGTCGTCTCTGGTATGTTGATTTCCAAGACTGTGAGCTGGACTATGACAACATAATCAAGAACTCACCGAGCGAGATCAACCTCCGGCGCCGCTTGCTCCAGAGTCTCCGCCGTAACGCAGCGGGAAGGGGAGAGGGCCGGATGGCCAATCGGCTTCTTCTCCTGGAGATGGCCGCACGCCGCCTGGAAGAGCGTAGCACGTTCCTGGCATCTACGGATTACTTCCGCGAGAATTTCACTTTCGAGGAGCGGCTCAAGGCCTTCTTCCGCTGGGTCCTGCACTGGGTTGAGCTCGCCATCTGGGGTTACGGTGTCCGTCTTTCGGCTCTTCTCCGTAGCGCGATCCTTATTCTCCTCGCTGGGGCGGTTATCTCGTGGCTCCTGGATGCTCTTTATCTAACCGGCAGCGGCACGGCGGCGACCACGCTCTCTTTCCCTGGATCGCTCTATGCCGCCGTGGATGCATTCTGCAATCTTGGCGACCTACCTGCTGGCAACCCAGTTGCAAGGGTGGTCCGAACCGCCCTCTCACTTACGGGAGGTATCTTCCTTGGGCTCTTTGCCGCCGCAGCTTACCGCCGTATTGAACGTTGACGCGCCTTTTCGGCAGCTAACAGACCGTGGCGTGAGGGCCTTGGTCCTCTTTGGTTCTAATGCGCGGGGTGACGCCGATGATGAATCCGATCTCGATATCTGTTGCTTCGCCGACGATCTTCCATTCGGCAATCTGGACAGACTACGATCCAGAACAGCTGACATCTTGGACCTAGCGATGAATTCCGTGAGCGTGTATTCCGCCACGACGGCCGAACGGATGGCGTCGAAAGGCTCCCTCTTCCTTTGGCATCTACGGCTGGAGGGTCGCATATTACTTGATCCTACTGGATATGCAGAACAGCTGTTGGATCGATTGGCAACCTTCGAGAACTATGAACGTGAGCTTCGCATCTACCAAGCGCTTTGGGAAGACACTCGGGACGCGTTCTTAGCTTTTGGATTCCTCACGGAGTTTGACTACCATGTCCTGCATGGCGTAGTTAGGGACTGTTGTATCTTACTCTGTTACTCAACAGGCGAACCTGCCTTTGGACGAGTCTCCGCTTATGAACGTGCGAGCCGTGCGTTCTCTCCATTTCCAATGACGTTGTGGTGCTTTAGCCTGCTTACGGACTGGCATTTGACGTATCTCAGGAATGCAGCGCCGAAAGCTCTCCTCCCGTCGCCCGAGACGGCGAGTGGCGTCGTCCGTTCCGTTGGTGAGGTCATCGGATTGTGCGAGAGCAGATTTTGCTAGCAAAGGTTGCAACTCACCTCCAGCAGGAGGCATCGAGCCTTAGGGGTTCGGCGTTTCTGAGCCTGGACGAGCGAGCCCGCATCGAGCGGCTTCTGTTCCTCGCGGCAAAGGAATTGGCGCGTCGAGCCGGCCATGAGATTCACACCCTCTCCACGGTCGCGGTGGTCGAGTTGCAAGGCTTTAGCGCCGGGGGTGTGGTCCCCAAGTGGCATCGCCGAGCCCTACAACGAGCGGTCGAGCTCAATGCGACGCTTTCGAGAGTTGCAAGTAGCGACGCTTACGTAGCCGATGAGATCGCAGCAGAGTTTGATAGGGGGCGAGTCGAAGCTGTTCAGATACTACTTGCAGCGATCGAGAAGTACGCAGGTCACCTTCTCAGCATGGACAGTGAGCCCGTCGAGGAGAGGTAGGCCGCAAGACAAAGAGCACTCCGTCAAGCCACGAGTACCGCTGCAGCGCCGTTGGGTCGCGGCCTTCAGGGCCTCCTCAGCGCTGGCGAGGTGGTCGAGGCCGGCGCTGATGCGGCCTTCGAGCCAGGTCTTCTTGACCAGCACGATGGGTTCGGCGTGCTCGTCGTACAGTCTCTTCGATCGCCAGAGGAGCTACTGGGCCTTGCTCCAGCGCTCGGCCTCCATGAGGAACCAGGCCAGGTTGTGAACCGCGCTGACCACGGTGTTGGGATCGGCCTCGGCTCGATCGCCGCATCCGTCTGCCCGTCATACCCGGCGTATAGACCCCGCTTCACAAGAACGCGAGTGGCCTCGCCGGTCTCGCCAACCTTAAGGTACAGCTCCTCGGCCCCCTCGCGAAGGACCAGCGCCTCCGGAAAATGGCGCTGATCGCCCAGAAGGGAGGCCTGGAGCGACGAGAGCCGCGCCGCGAGCGGCGGGTCCTGAGAGCCCTCCGAGAACTGCTCGACGGCGGTGGCCATCTCCTGCTCGGCCAGGTCCAGATCGCCCATCACGCGATGGGCCGAGGGCAATCCGAGCGGTAGAATAGAAGGCGATACTGCGCCGGGCAAGGAAGAGCTTCGAGCGCAGAAGGGAGGGCGATATGGCAGCAAAGAGCGGTAAGCGCGAGGTCTATGACGTGCGACCGAACTCGAAGGGTGGCTGGGACGTCAAGCGCTCCGGCGGGGGCGGAACCGCAAGCCACCACGACCGCAAGACCGACGCAGTAGCCGACGCCCGCAAGCGGGCCAAGGCAGCGTCACTCGGCCAAGTCCGAGTCCACGGCCGCAACGGCCGCATCCAGACCGAGTGGACCTACGGCAAGGACCCGCGGCGCACGCCGGGATAGGGCGACCACAAGATAAGCGCGGAAACGAAGGACATGGGCCTGGACGAGGTGACCGCCTCTATCGAGGAGCGCGCCGCTGCGGCCGAGGCGGAGCCGGACGGCGGCGAGGTCGAGGGTGGCGATCGCGGCCGGGTAGCCGAGGCCGGCTTGGTTGAGGTCCTTGATGGCGGCCGAGAGGGCCTTCTCGGCCGTGTCGAGGTGGCCGAGGCCGGCGCTGATGCGGGCTTCGAGCCAGGTCCTCTTGACCAGCACGATCGGGCCGGCGTGCTCCTCGTACAACGTCTTCGTTCGCCAGAGGAGCTCCTGGGCCTTGCTCCAGCGCTCGGCGTCCATCAGGAACCAGGCCAGGCTGTTGACCGAGGTCACGACGAGCTTGGGATCGGCCTGGGCATCGGCTGCCAACTGCGCGACGCCTTCGGTCAGGAGATCGATTCCCGCATCGGTCAGTCCCGCGTACCCGCTATAGATGCCGCGCTTCACCAGCGCGCGTGCGGCCTCGGCGGTCTCGCCGATCTCGCGGTACGTCGCCTCGGCCCGCTCGAGAAGCCCCAGCGCCTCGGGGAAGTGGCGCTGCGCGCCGAGGAGCGAGGCCTGGAGCGACGCGAGCCGGGCCGCGAGCGGCGGGTCCTGAGAGCCCTCCAGGAACTGCTCGGAGGCGGTGACCATCGCCTGCTCGGCGTCGTCCAGGTGACCCATGACCCGGCGGGCGTTTCCCAGCTCGGCCCATGCCCGGGCGCGGAGGTCGGCGACGCGCTCCTTGCCCCACTCGGCCGGGTCCAGGTTGCTGGCCCCGAAGGCGGCGAACCAGGTGAGCTGGAGGACGTCCTCGGGGTCTCGATACACCAGGTCCTGGCTGCGGCGCAGCAGCGCGAGGCACTCCACGGGTCCGTGAAACGGGCGGCCGCCGCGGAAGAGCCCAGGCAGCCCGTCGGCGACCAGGGCGCGGTACGCCTGGTCGACGAGCTGCGCTTCGCCGATGGCCGCCGACAGCTCAGTTCCGATCACGCTGAAGCTGCGATCGATGACCTGGTCGTAGGCGCTGCCGACCTCGATGTCGGGCTCGGGCGGCTGGACGAGGGAGGGCTGCTCGTCGTCCTCGAAGAGCTCTTCCGGGACCGGCGCCATCGCCGCGCGGCAAAAGGCACAGCCATGGACGAGATGTCCGATGACGGGGCGCGACTCCTGACGGGACAGCTCGCCCCTCAGCAGGCGCTGAAGAACCTCCGGCGAAGGATGGTTGGACACGCGGCTCCGACTCCTTTCAGCGGAATCCTGGAGTCGCATTCTGCCACAGGATCGGAGCGCACCGGCCGCAAGCTGCTCAACGCGTCGAACATCGGGGACTCTCTCCGCCCGGCGACGGGAGTGCTGGAGGGGGGCCTAGCCGTCCGGGTCTGTCGCTCCGCCTTCGTCTCCGCAGGCGCTCGCGAGCGCGAGGGGCGACGGGCTGGTCGCGGTCCTGTCGACCGACTTCGCCGCCGGCCGTCCTTGAGCCTGCGCCGGGCCGGCGACGACGAGCGCCGCCATCGCGAGCGCCCCGAGCATCGCCTCCATCCGCCGGCGCATTGCCTGCCTCCTCGCGGCGCGAGCCGCGGCCACGACTCTCGCGACTTCATTAAGTGAGTGCCGCGAGAGTGGCCGTTGTTGACGGAGACGGCCGCCCCGCGCGCTCCAGAGCGCCTCGGCGCCGCCGGAAACATTTGGCAGTGGAGGGCCCGGTCGGTTGCCTTGAAGGACACCTTGTTTTCACTTTGAGCCACACTAGACCATGGGCTAGTGCGCTGTCCAGGCCGAATCGGCCCGCGCGGCTCGTTTGGGGCGGCTAGCGTGGGCGCCTACCGCATCGTCTACGAGGTCCGTGACCGCGAGCTGCTCGTCCTCGTCGTCAGGGTCGGCAACCGGCGCGAGGTCTATCGGTAACGTTCACTCCGGAGCTCGTGCGGGAGGCCTGCGAGAGTCATTACGGTCTCGTGGGGGGAGTATCGTACGCACGGAGGAAACGACGCCGATGCGACGAGCGACAACCCTCTTCGGCAGTCTGCTCCTGGTCCTCCTGACGCTCGGCGCTGCTGCCGAGAAGCCCGCCGCGGTCGAGATTCGCGAATGGCCGGTGCCGTGGGAGGGCACGCGCCCGCGCGACCCCGCGCTGGACGGGCAGGGACGGGTCTGGTTCGTCGGCCAGCAGGGCGACTACGTCGGCTGGCTGGAACCGGAATCGGGAAAGTTCGGGCGCTTCCCTCTCGATCCCGGAACCGGGCCGCACAACGTCATCGTCGGGCGTGACGGCCAGCTCTGGCTGGCCGGCAACCGCGCGGCGTACATCGGCCGCATGGACCCGAAGAGCGGGAAGGTCGTCAAGCACCCGATGCCCGATCCCGCGGCGGAGGACCCGCACACGCTGACCCAGGCGCCGGACGGCGACATCTGGTTCACCGTCCAGGCCGGGAGCTTCGTCGGGCGGCTCGAGCCCGGCAGCGGCGCCATCAAGCTCGTCAAGGTGCCGACGCGCGGCGCCCGTCCGTACGGCATCTTGGTCGACCGCGGCGGCCGCCCCTGGTTCAACGAGTTCGGCACCAACGCCATCGGCTCGATCGACCCGCAGACGATGGAGCTCCGGGAGCACCGCCTGCCGCACGCGGGCGCGCGCGGGCGGCGCATCGCGCTGCCGGGCGACGGCGGGGTCTGGTACGTCGACTACGCGCGCGGCTTCCTGGCGCGGCTCGACCCCGCGACCGGCAAGGTCCAGGAGTGGCAGACACCCGGCGGGCCGAGCTCGCTTCCCTACGCCATGGCGAGCGACGACCGCGGCCGGATCTGGTTCGTCGAGAGTGGCCCACAGCCCAACCGGCTGGTCGGATTCGACCCCAAGAGCCGCCGCTTCTTCTCGCGCACCGAGATCCCGAGCGGCGGCAGCACGGTGCGCCACATGGTCTTCGACCCGCGGGCGCGCGCGCTCTGGTTCGGCACCGACAAGAACACCATCGGGCGGGCGCGGCTGCCCTAGCCCGCGCGCTCGACGGTCCCTCGAAAGCAGGCCCGCCGGTCGTCGCTCTCCCGCCCGCTCAGCGCTGCCGCTGTTGCAGGCGCCGCAGGGCGCTGGGGCTCATGCCGTAGCGGTCGTGGAAGGCGACGTTGAAGCGGCGCAGGCTGTCGAAGCCGCTGGCGAAGGCGACGTCGATCACCGGCAGCGCGGTCTCGGCGAGGAGGCGCTTGGCGTGCCGCAGGCGGTGCGTCTGCGCCAGCTCGACCGGCGAGACGCCCATCTCCCGCTGCAGGGCGCGCCGCAGATGACGCTCGCTGACGCGCAGCTCGGCGGCCAGGTCCGCCACCCGGCGGCCGTTCAGAGCGCCGGCGGCGATGCGCTGCGCGGCCGTGTGCGCGAGGCGCGGCACGGCATCGGCCGCCGCGCCTCCCGGTGCCAGCTCCGGACGACAGCGCAGACAGGGCCGGAACCCGGCGCGCTCGGCGACGGCGGCGGAGCTGAAGAACCGCCGGTTGTCGGGGTCCGCGCGCCGCGACGGGCAGATCGGCCGGCAGTAGATCCGGGTGGTGACGATGGCGACGAAGAAGAGGCCGTCGAAGCGCGCATCGCGCGCGTCGACCGCGCGGTGGCAGACGTAGGCGGGGAGCGGCGCGAGATGGCCGAGCGGCGCGAGCACGGCGCGAACCTACACCATCCGGCGAGCCTCCGTCGCGCCGGATTCGGACGCGGAATTTCGCTCATTCGGCGTCCGAAAGCGGCGAGCAATCGGCCGCGCGGGTCCGTACTGTGCCGCCGTGCACTCGCGCTTTCGCAGAGTGTCCGGTCGGCCTGAAGGAGGCAACCATGAAGACTCTCTTCGCACGGCTCCTGGTCCTCGCGGCGTTGCTGCCCGGCGTCGCCTATGGCGGTGATTACAGCGTCACGAACCTGCCCTCGCTCGGCGGGACGACCAGCCGCGGCAACAGCATCAACAATCGGGGCTGGGTGGCGGGCTACTCCAACCTGGCGGGGAACCTGAGCCGGCACGCCGCGCTGTGGCTCGACGGCGTGGCCATCGACCTCGGCACGCTCGGCGGCCCCAACAGCAGCGTCGCCTGGCCGGTCAAGAACAACAGCGGCCTGCTCGCCGGGATCTCCCAGACGGCCACCCCCGATCCGTTGGGCGAGAGCTGGAGCTGCGCCGCCTTCTTCCCGGGCGCCACGGCGACCGGCTTCACCTGTCTCGGGTTCGTGTGGGAAGACGGCGTGATGCGGGCGCTCCCCACCCTCGGCGGCAACAACGGCTTCGCCACCGGCGCCAACGACCGCGGCCAGGTGGTCGGCTGGGCGGAGAACACGGTGCACGACCCGACCTGCGTGCCGCCCCAGGTCCTGCAGTTCCGGGCCGTCGTCTGGGGGCCCGGCGAAGACCAGATCCAGGAGCTCCCGCCGCTCCCCGGCGACACCTCCGGCGCCGCCACCGCGATCAACGGCCGGGGCCAGGTCGTCGGCATCTCGGGCACCTGCGACCAGGCGGTCGGCCGCTTCACCGCCGCGCACGCCGTCCTCTGGGAGAACGGCACGGTGACCGACCTCGGCAACCTGGGGGGCACGTCGTGGAACACGGCGATGGCGATCAATCAGCAAGGCGACGTCGTCGGCTTCGCCGGTCAGCCCGGCGACGATCCCGACAACCCCCTGCTGCGCGCCTTCCTCTGGACCCGCCGCGACGGCATCCAGAACCTCGGCACGCTGCCGGGAGACGTCTACAGCGAAGCCCACGGCATCAACGACCGCGGCCAGGTGGTCGGCGTGTCGTGCGACGCCGCCGGCGCCTGCCGCGCCTTCCTCTGGGAAGACGGCGTGATGCAGGACCTCAACGCGCTCCTCGCGCCCGGCTATACCGACGTCCTCACCACCGCCCAGGACATCAACGATCGCGGGGTGATCACGGGCCGGGCGTTCAATCCGGTGACCGGCGAGCGGCCGGCGTTCGTGGCGACGCCGAATCCGTAAGCATCGCGGCGCGCCGTGGAGACAAGCATTGGGGCGGCTTCTGCCGCCCCGATGCGGCGCGCGTCGTAGAATAAGGACTGTCCAGACAGCCAGTTGCACGGCGTTCTGGAAAGGGAGATCTCGTTGGCCTGGCACCTCCAAGAGGCGAAGCAGCATCTGAGCGAAGTCGTAAGGCAAGCGCTCGAGAACGGGCCACAGGTGATCACTCGGCACGGCAAGGAAGCGGTCGTCGTGATCTCGATCGCGGAGTTCGAGCGGCTGCGACAGGGGCAGCCCGACTTCAAGGAATTCCTCCGCCGTGCACCGGATCTCGACTGGCTACCGATCACGCGCTCACGCTCGTGACGCGCAACGTGAAGGACTTCGCCAGGACCGGGGTTGCACTGCTGGACCCGTTTCGCGGGCTAGTGCGCTCCTCCGCGTGCAGCAGCAGGCCGCCGTTCAGCCGCCGATCTTCGCGAGCGCCTGCCGCGCCGCCTCGCGCACGTGCTCGTGCTCATCGGGTCCGAGCCATCCGAGCGAGCCGGCGGCGGGAAGCCGCACCATCGGGGAGCTGTCGCGGAGAGCCTCGATCAGGGCCGGCACGACGTCCCGCGCCGGGAAGCCCCGGTGGCCGAGCGCGTCCGCGGTTCCCGCCCGCTTCGCTAAGCTCGGGTCCTGGAGCTCGCCGAGCAACCGCTCGAGCGCGCCCCTCTCGTCCTCCGTGCCGGGTGGCATCGACCGCCGATCTTAGCGGGGGCTGAAAGGATCCGCGCCATGCCGCACACTTGAGGTACGGTGCCCGACCACGATCCTGCCATCACCTCCGAGGAAGGAGACCTCATGTCCAACCAGCCTCTGACCTGGTCCTACAACCTCCGCGCCTCCGCGCCGCAGATCGCGGTCGAGGGCGGCACGATCCGCGAGGCCAACGAGAGCACCTTCCCGGCGCTCTCGGGCAACGGGCTCGCGATCTATCTGCTGGAGCTGCAGCCGGGGGCGATCCGCATCCCGCACTGGCACCCCGACGCGGCGGAGCTCGACTACGTCCTCGAAGGGACGGCCGCGATCACCGTCGGTTCGCCGACCGGCGCGTGGAACCGCGTCGAGCTCGCGCCGGGGTTCATCTCGGTCGTCCCGATGGGCTGGTTCCACTACATCGCCAACACCGGCAAGGGACCGCTGCGCATGCTGGTCATCTTCAACAACAGCGCGCCGAACGACATCGGCATCTCGGAAGGCTTCCGCGGCATCCCGGACGAGGTGCTGGGGCTGACCTTCGCCGTCGACGCGGCGCGCTTCGCGGGGATCGACCGCAACGTCGGCTACATCGCGCCGCAGGGGAGCGAGCAGCCGTGAGCTTGGCGCGCGGCCTCCCTCGCCGCACGGCACCCAGAGGGTCTTCACCTGGGTGCCGTGGCGACTGAGGGCTCGGGGCCGGCCGTCTACTTCTTGTTGCTGACGATCACGGTGGCAGTGCCCGTGGCCGACATGCACCCTTGGCTGGTGATCTCCCGGACGGACAGCGTCAGTTGCCCCTTCGAGCCGGCGCTGAAGGTGATCTGGCTCGTGCCGTGATCTTCGGTGATCGTCCCGTTCTGGATGCTCCAGGCGTACTGGCTCCCCTCGTGGCTCGGGACGGACGCGACGAGACCGGTCTGGCGAGGCTTCGCCGTGGCGGGGGCCGAGATCGCGGGAGCGGCCGGAGCTGCGGAGACGTTGACCTGGGCGTGGGCGGTGTTGGGGCTGGTGCCGCCGCGCGCGTCGGTGACCTGGAGCGAGCCCTGGTAGGTTCCGGCGGCGGCGTAGCGATGGGTGGCCGTCGGAGTGGCCTGGGTGAGCGGCGCGCTGCCGTCGCCGAAGTCGAAGGCGTAGGAGGTGAGCGCGTCGCCGTCGGAGTCGAAGGACTGCGAGCCGTCCAACGTGACCATCAGCGGCTCGCACCCGACGTTCGGCGTCGCCTGCAGCACGGCCACTGGCGGGCTCTGCGGCGCGCACAGCCGGTTGTCCCGCACCGTGTAGGCGCCGCTGAAGGCGAGGCTGTCCGGCATCTGGTCGTAGAGAGCGGTGATCGCGCCGGCGGCCGACTGCGAGACGCCGGAGACGAACCCGGTGATGGTGTCGCCGGGATTCAGCCCGAGGTCGCTTGCCTTGACGACGATGACGACCTCGTTGAACGGCGCGGCGTAGCTGCTGCTCGGATCGGCCGGCTTGGTGGAGCCGGCGGCGACGAAGCGCCCGTCGACGCCGCCGGCGTTGTTGGGCGCCGGCGTGTAGGACTCGAAGACCGGCGTCGTGCCGTTCCAGGCCATGTGCACGGCGCGGAAGCGGAAGGTGGTGGCCGGGGCCGGGTCGGCGATCTTGAACGCCACGTACCAGGCGGTGCCCGGCGGCTGCGGCGCCTGGCCGTTGTTGGTGTTGATGGTGAAGGCGAGCTTGACGACGCCGTCCACGGCGTAGGGCTGCGCGAGCCGGAACGAGCGCAGGTCGGCGCCGGGAGGCGCCGGAGTGGTCACGATGCCCAGCACCGCGCTGGTGTCGCCGGCGGCGTCGGAGAGCTTGGTCAGGCCCGGCTGCTCGCAGACGTTCTCCTCGGGCGGCGGGATGACCACGGTCAGGTCGACCGCGTTGCTCGGGCCGCCGGCGCCGGCGGCGTTGACCGCCCGCACCCGGTAGGTGTAGCTCGGCACCGCCGGGTCGGCGGTGGTGTCGTCAAAGCTGGTCTCGCCGTTGGTCTGGCCGATCAGCGCCTCGTTGCCGGGCGCCGTCCCGCGGAAGACCTGGTAGCCGGTGACGTCGGCGCCGCCGTTGTCCGGAGCGCTCCAGGTCAGGTGCGAGCCGCCGGGGTCGCGCGTCCCGGCGAGGCAGGCGGCCTCGGGGGCCGCCGGCTCCGCGGTGTCGTGGCTCGCGAAGAGCGTCTTGCCGCCGCTCTGGCGCGCCACGCGCATGTGGGCGACGAAGTCGTTGGCGGCGGTGCCCGCGACGCAGCCCTCGCTCACGCAGCCGTCGCTGTAGCCGTAGAGCACGCGCCCGTGGTCGTCGACCGTGATCTCGTTGAAGTCGAGCAGGTTGCGGTTCAAGTGGCTGCCGCCCGCCTGCCAGATGCCGGAGGCGCGCTGGACGGGATCGTTGGGCGTGGCGTTGACCGTGACCCAGGTCTCGCCGCCGTCGTAGGTGGTGGCGATGAACGTGTACCAGACGCCGGCGAAGCCGAGGGCCTGATAGTCGCCGGCGACGTTGGTGCCGTAGAAGCCGCAGGCGGCGCGGCCGGGGCTGCCGGCGATGGCCTCCGGGTGCACCGCGTTCTTGATGCCGTGCGCGGCGCCCAAGTCGAAGTCGTTGATCCAGGTCGCGCCGCCGTCGCGGCTCACCCTGACGCGCACATGGCCTTCGGGCGGATTGCCCGGTGCGACCGGCTCGTCGTTGACGTAGCAGTAGTAGGCGTTGTCGTCGCTGTCGAGGGCGATCGAGGGATCGGCGCCGATGCTCTGCGCGCGGCTGCCGGGGAGGGCGAACTCGCTCCAGGTGGTGCCGGCGTCGGTGCTCACGGCGCCGCCCTGCTCGCCGCCGCAATCCCGCACCGGCAGCCAGACGGTGCCGTTCGGGGCGACCCGCACGTGGCCGTGGATGCCGGAGCACGCGGTGATGCCGTTGCCTTCGTAGGCGAAGACGCCGGGCCCGTAGGTCGAGCCGAGCGTGTCGCTGCGCTGGCAGGCGGCGGGACCGAGGGGCCAGCTCTGGGCGCAGTAGTAGACCGCCTGGCCCTGGTTCACGGGGTTGGCGAGCGCGCTCATCGACGGCGGGTAGGGACCGCTGCCGATGGTCTCGTGATCGGTCGTGCCGCTCGGCGGCGCGGCGGCGGCGTCGACCCACAAGCCGCCGTCGTCGTCCGTGAAGGCGTAGATCGCGTTGGCGCCGACCGTCGAGTTGGAGGCGAACGTGCGCCCCGTCGTCTGGTCCGTGAAGAGGATCGGGTCGACGCCGACGTTGGTCGACAGGGCGGAGACGTCCTCCCAGACCGCGGGGCAGCTCTCCGGCATCGCCGGGTCCGCCACCTCGGCCGGCGTCACCCGCCAGACGGGCCCGATGTTCATCGTCATGATCCGCTGCGTGTGCGGGTTGAAGCCGATGTTGAACTCGCCGCTGCCGGCTTCGGCCGACGAGCCCACCGGCGGGTAGAAGTTCTGGTAGCGGGGCGCGCCCGGAACCGTCGGGTCGGGGCCGCCGAAGCCATCGTCTCCCCCGCCTGAGCCGGGAAGCAGCTCGATCGTCACCTGCACGGTCTCCGCCGACGGCGTGTAGGGAATGATCTTGACGGTGTACGTGGCGGCGCCATCGGCCAGCGGGCTGATCGTCGCCACCTCGGGGTTGGCGCCGCCCGCCGACTGGTAGTCGGCCGGCTGGCTGCCGTCGGTGTTGATCACGGTGCCCTTGTAGACGTAGAGGTCGTAGTCGGACAGGCCGCCGCCGTTGTCCGTCCAGCCCAGGGTCACCTTCACCGCGGCGTTCGGGTGCTCGGTCGCGTAACCGACCGGCAGCGCCACCGTCAGCGCGTAGTCGTCGCAGGGCTGGAAGGGATTGAGGCACTCCGGCCCCTGGTCGACGAACAGGATCGGGGTCGGGTTGGCGACCGCGAAGGGACCGGCGGTGTAGGTCAGAGAGCCGGACGTATCGGTGAGCGTCCCCGACGGCGGCACCGCGGCCCAGGCCGTCAAGGGAAAGACGAAGGGCACCGCGACAGACAGCGCCGCCGCGATGCGGACCAGATTCGATCTCATTGGAATCCTCCCGTGTGTGCAACAGCGCCACCGCCGCCGAGCGGGTCGGAACAGGAGGGACTCGGCGGCGCGTCCGTGGCGGCTAGAACCCCCCACGGTCAGTATCGAGCGGCGCGCCCGCCGCGAACATGAGGGAACTCCCTCATTTCGCGGCGCGAAAAAACCTCAGCGGGGCTCCAAGAGCTGTAACCTGTGTAGGTACTGGCGGCCGCACTGAGGGTACGCGATGAAGATGCACAACCCACCCCATCCCGGAGAGGTGCTCAGGTCACTGTGCCTGGAGCCGCTCGGGCTGACCGTCACCGACGCCGCCAGGGCGCTCGGCGTCAGCCGCAAGACTCTGTCCGGGATCGTCAACGGGCGTGTGGGCATCAGCCCCGAGATGGCGGTGCGCCTCTCGCTCGCCTTCGACACCTCAGCCGAGAGCTGGCTTGGCCAGCAGGTGCAGTACGACCTCTGGCAGGCCGAGAAGAAGCGTGCTTGTTGACGGCGCCGCCGGGGAGGTCGGAAGTGTCGAAGACCTGGTAGAGGTCGGTGGCGGCGAGCGGGTGGGCCTGCGACGGCACGGCCACGACGCGGTTACCCATTCGCCACCGCGGCTCCACTGCTGCTAAGGGCAGGCCGCGCTCTTGCGGGATGGATGGTGACCGCCTGTAGGTGGTCGCGCCCTGTGCGGGACGGCGGGGTCTTCACTCAGGCGATGCGGATTTAGGAAACCGATTCGGTCACGGGCGGGAGGGACCTCAATTACAAGGGAAGGCGCCGATGTGACCAACCGACTGCGGGAAGACATCGCGCGGATTGATCCAGGTGTCGGCCAGGCCCGTGGCGACTTGGTCGACCCGGATCGTGGTCTCGGCATTGGTGAGGCCGCCGTAGAACACCCAGAAGGAGCGCAGCGGGTGGCCATCGGGCAGTGAGCAGCCGTCCACCATCTTGACGCCTGCCTCGAAGTTTCCGGGATTGAAGGACTGGAAAAAGGCCGCCTGGTCCGACTCCGCTCTGCCGCCGGGGAAGCTCATCACCGCCACCGGGAACTCCTGCGGTGGTGAGCTGAAGTTCAGCATCCTTCCAGTCACGCGGAAGCGGCTCCCCAGTAGGCAAGCCGTGTTCGTTCCCCGCTCGCACGTCACGGCCGTGCCGGCGGTGCAGGGGAAGGCGCTCGTATCTCCCACGCTGGTTGCAAAGCGTCCGGCGGGATTCGACCAACGGTACACCTCTCCCGTGACCATGTCCTCGATTGCGATGTCAGTTTGCGCGTTGGTCAGGCCACCGAAGAAGGCCCAGTAGGCGCGAACAGGATTGCCGGCCGGGAGCCCGCAGCCGTCGACCATCTTGACTCCCGCTTCGAAGTTCCCGGCGGTGAACGATTCGAAGAACGCGGCCTGCTCCGTTTCCGCGCGCCCATCAGGAAAGCTCATCACGATGAGAGGATACGTGCTGGGCGCCAAGCTGAAATCCTTCATCTCGCCCTCTACTCTGAATCTCCCGCCCAACAAGCACGCCGTGCCGGCGCCCGGTATGCAGCGGTCGTTGGTGGCGAAGCGGAGCTTCGCCTCGACGAGTCTCCGCCATGTCGTGTCGGCCAGTTGCAGGACCTGATGATAGGCCGCAGCAAAGACATGTCCCGAAGGCTCAGCCCACACGGCCTCGATCTCTTCGCCGATGCCGGACTTCATCGCCGCCCAGGCATGGCCGTCGTAATGCACAAGGGTTCCGGAAGAGCCACTGCTGTCCCACAAACTTCATGCGATTCCTAGCGAGAGTTGAGGAGTGGCCGCTGGGGCGGGGTCGTCAGGTGGCCTGAGGATCTCATCGAGACTGCGGCAGTGGAAGAGGTTGAGTTGGA
>JBIOUG010000067.1:0-4571 GCA_044866775.1 Thermoanaerobaculia bacterium
GCCCCGCCCGAGTCTCTTTGCTAGAGTCCTCCGGTCACGATGAACGGAGGCCTTCCACGATGACCGACCACAAGCTCCTACGAGGCGGCGCCCGCAGCGCGCTGCTCCTCGCCTGCACCCTGACCGCGGTCGGCCTCGCGCCCGGCAGCGCTCCTGCCCTCCTCGCGAACGGCAACGGCCAGGTGACCGCCGCCCTGCCGGCCGGCGCCGAGGAGGCCGCCGCCGTCATCGACGAGCGCGCCCTGCGCGGCCCGATCGCCTTCCTCGCCGACGACCTCCTGGAGGGGCGTGGCCCCGCGAGCCGCGGCGATCAGCTCACGCAGCGGTACCTGGCGAGCACGCTCGAAGCGCTCGGCTTTGGGCCGGGCGGCACGAACGGCGGCTACCTCCAACCGTTCGACATCGTCGGCATCACCAGCGAGGTGCCCGAGACCTGGACCTTCGAGGCGAGCGGCGGGCAGAGCCTGGGGCTGAAGCGCTGGGAGCAGTTCATCGCCGCCAGCGGCGTGCAGGCGGAGACGTCGCGCATCGACGGCGCCGAGGTGGTGTTCGTGGGCTACGGCATCCAGGCCCCCGAGTACCAGTGGGACGACTTCAAGGGCACGGACCTGAGGGGCAAGGTCCTGCTGATGATGAACAACGACCCCGACTGGGACCCCAAGCTGTTCGAGGGCGAGCGGCGGCTCTACTACGGCCGCTGGACCTACAAGTATGAGAGCGCGGCGCGCCAGGGCGCGGCGGGAGCCATCATCATCCACACCACCCCCTCGGCCGGCTACCCATGGCAGGTGGTGCAGACCTCCTGGAGCGGCGAGCAGTTCGAGCTTCCGGCCGAAGGGGAGCCGCGCATCCAGGTGGCCGCCTGGACGACCGAGGACGCGGCGCGGGCGCTCGCCAAGCTCGGCGGCCAGGACCTCGACGCGCTGCGCGAGCAGGCGAAGAGCCGCGACTTCCGGCCCGTGCCGCTCGGCGTCACCACCGCGCTCTCCTTCCCGAACAAGATCTCGCGCGTCCAGACCGCCAACGTCGGCGGCCTCCTCGAGGGGAGCGATCCGGGCCTCAAGGACGAGGTCGTCGTCTACAGCGCCCACCACGACCACCTCGGAATCGGCGAGCCCGACCAGAGCGGCGACCGCATCTACAACGGCGCCCTCGACAACGCCGCCGGCTGTGCGCAGTTGCTGGCGATCGCGCAGGCCTTCAAGGAGCTTCCCGAGCGGCCGCGGCGGTCGGTCCTGTTCCTCTTCGTGGCGGCCGAGGAACAGGGGCTCCTCGGCTCGGAGTACTACGCCAAGCACCCGACCTTCCCGCCGGGGAAAATCGCCGCCAACATCAACTACGACGGCGGCAACATCTGGGGCCGGGCGACCGAGGTGGCCTTCATCGGCCACGGCAAGTCGAGCCTCGACCGGGTCGTCGAGCGCTACGCGGCGCGCCAGGACCGCACCGTCGTCGGCGACCAGTTCCCCGACCGCGGCTTCTACTACCGCTCCGATCAGTTCAACTTCGCCAAGATCGGCGTCCCGGCCGTCTACCTCGACACCGGCACCAAGTTCCGCGGCAAGCCGCCCGAGTGGGGTAAGCAGCAGATCGAGGCCTGGGAGGCCACCCAATACCACCAGCCGAGCGACGAGCTGACCCCGGACTGGAACTTCGACGGCATGATCGAGGACGCCCAGCTCGGCTTCTTCGTCGGGCTCGACATCGCGCAGAGCCCCGAGCTGCCGGCGTGGAACCCGGGGGACGAGTTCGAGGCGGCACGGAAGGCGGCGTTGGCGGCGGCTGGGCAGTAGTTGCCCAACTTGCGGGCACGGCGTGAACGATAATCGTTCACGTCGTGAACGATTATCCTGTGGGGAGAGCTGATCGCCAGCCCGGTCAAGCAGTGGTACGACCTGGTGCGGCAGCAGAAGGCTCCGCCCGGCGACTGGCGTGCCGAGGTCCGCGCCGGAGGCTACCCGACGCCGGCGGTTGAGCTCGCGTCCGACGAGGCGCGGGCGGTGTGGTTCGACAGCTATCTACGAACCTACCTGGAGCGCGACCTCCAGGACCTCGCCGCGATCGACAACCTGCTCGATTTCCGGCGCTTGATGCGCGCGGCGTGCTTGCGCCTCGGGAACCTGGTGAACCAGGCCGAGCTGGGCCGGGACACCCGCATTCCCCGGCCCACCGTCCACCGCTACCTCAACCTCCTCGAAACCTCATACCAGCTCGCGAGGCTGGAGCCCCTACTCTGTCAACCGCACGAAGCGTCTCATCAAGACGCCAAAGCTCTACTGGAGCGACCCAGGCCTGGCCCTCCATCTGGCGGGCGAGGACGAGCCGTCGGGGTCACATCTCGAGAACCTCGTCTTCGTGGACCTCCTCGTCTGGCGCGACGACGCTCAGGTCCCGCGGCCGGAGATCCTCTACTGGCGCACGGCGAGCGAGCTCGAGGTGGACTTCGTCATCGAGCACCGCCGCGGACTGCTGCCAATCGAGGTCAAGGCGACCGCGCAGCCCGGCGCGGGCGCCGCCCGGGGGCTCCAGGCGTTCCGCGACGAGTACCCGATCTCTTCATCGGCGGGCTGCTGCTCCACAACGGCACGGAGACGCAATGGGTCTCGGATCGGATTCTCGCTGCGCCGTGGCACCGAGTCATTTGAGCAGTACCCGAAGTGGAACTTCGACGGCATGATCGAAGACGCTCAGCTCGGCCTTCTCCATCGGCCTCGACATCGCGCAGAGCGATGAGTTGTCGGCCTGCACCCGTGGACGAGCTCGAGGCGCGGAAGGCGGCGCTCCAGGCGGGGGCAGTGACGCGGCGGGACGACTCCGGTCCACTCGCACCCGGCTATTCAAAGTAGCCGTTAACGTCTAGC
The DNA here is from genome assembly GCA_044866775.1 of Thermoanaerobaculia bacterium. Classification (GTDB taxonomy): domain Bacteria; phylum Acidobacteriota; class Thermoanaerobaculia; order Multivoradales; family UBA5704; genus DASUNQ01. The sequence goes on from JBIOUG010000067.1 coordinate 2,862, forward strand.
ATCACATCCACATGCCCCCCCCCGGTGACGAAGGAGTACACCGCAAGGCGGCCGGTGTCGTCAGCCGCCAGCAGCAAGATGGCGTTGTTGGCTCTCGCAGTGCCAGGCCGAAAGTTGATTGTGCTTGTGCCAGGCAGCTCACCGTCTCCAGGAAAAAACGTGAGATAGCCCTCACCTGACGCGCCACTTGCCGTCACGTTGACCGAGACTGCTCGGGCCGTCAGAGGTACGCCGCAGATACCGCTCATCGAAAGATGAGATACCGTGCCTGACATCAGGCTCGAGCCGCTGCGCGTATCCAGCGCGCGGCAGGGCGTCACTGTATAGAAATCGAGCAGTCCACGTGCGGCGCTAGCCTTGACGGTGAAGGCGATCGTTCCAGTGCTCCAGTTGTTGACTCCGATCCACCACTTGCCGGCACTGGGCGCCGAGATGAAGCAGTCCTCCCGTACGGTTCCCCCATAGTATGGGCGACAAGCGTATGCCGTCAGCGACGGCTTCGCCCCATAGCGGACATAAAGATCTAAGTCAGCCGCAAGGTCGAAGAGCGCGACGTTTAGCCGCAGCGCGCCAGCCGGTACGTCAAAATAATAGAACTTCCACTCTGCCTGGCGGACAGCCGCTGTCAACACGCCCTGCCGGGGGATCGCATTGCTTAGACCGATGGCAGACTCGTCTTCTCGGAAAGAGGCGATGACGGTCTTGGCCGCGTCGATCGCCACACGGCAGGCATCCGTACCCGAGCACCCGTCGCCGCTCCACCCCACGAACAGACCGCCTGCGAAAGGTATCGCGGCGAGCTCGACTTGCATGCCCTCGACGAATCCCTCTGCGCAATCCTTACCGCAGTCGATCCCTTCTGGATTGCTGATCACGCGGCCCAACGTTAGCTGGGTGTTCACGACGGTGAGAGTGAAGCTGCGGGGTGTCACAATCAGCGTCGCCGGCCGTACGTTGCGGCTCGCTCCGTTCGGCTTCTCGAAGGCGATCGAGCCCGAGTATGTGCCAGGCGCCAAAGAATTGACCACAGAGCTGAGGCTGACGGTCACCGCGGACGTACCGCCCGGTGGGAGAGTGCCGCCAGTCGAGGAGAGCGTGAGCCATTCCCGATCGGCCGTAACCCTATACGACATGGTATCTGAACCAGCATTCGAAAGACGGTATTCTTTTGGTGACACGCCGAGGCTACCCCGCGGCCCCGTGGCCGAGTAGTCGTTCAATGGCGTGACGACGAGGTCTGCGGACACGGAGAGACGCGCAGTTATACTGGTCGCACCGCCGTTCGTTGAGTCCACGATGTCGACGATCGCGTCATGCACTCCGGGAGGGAGAATGCCGGCGTTGCCGTTGATCGACAGAAGCGTCCAAACTTCCTGGCCGGGGGCCAAGCTTCCGCCTCCCGGGCTCAGACTCACCCAATCGACATTGCTGGAAGCGGCGTAGTCGAGCGAACTTCCACCCGTATTAGTCAATTGGAGACTCCACTGCAACGGCTCGAAAGGCCCCCCAGATTCTCCCCAGGACCAGTATAGGACCGGTTGTGGCGGGTCGACTCGGAGGTGACCCGGCAGTGCGTGTCCGAGGAGCCACTGCTGTCCCACAAACTTCATGCGATTCCTAGCGAGAGTTGAGGAGTGGCCGCTGGGGCGGGGTCGTCAGGTGGCCTGAGGATCTCATCGAGACTGCGGCAGTGGAAGAGGTTGAGTTGGA
>JBIOUG010000068.1:0-42015 GCA_044866775.1 Thermoanaerobaculia bacterium
ACGCGGCGACGCTTCCTCCGCCAGGCCGCCTGCGCGACCGTGGGCGCCACCGCGCTGTCGCACACCGTGTTCGACCTGCGGCGGATCGCCGCCGCGGCCGCGCCTCCGGGCGACTACAAGGCGCTCGTCTGCCTGTTCCTGCACGGCGGCAACGACTGCAACAACACGCTCGTGCCGACCGGATCCGACTACGCCGCGTACGCCGCCACGCGCGGCGGGCTCGCGCTGCCGGAGTCGTCGCTCCTGGCGTTGCACCCGGTCGAGACCACTCCCGGCGATCCGCGTGACTGGGCGGTGCACCCATCGCTCTCGGGCGTGCGCGGCCTGTTCGACTCGGGTCGTCTCGCTCTCGTCGCCAACGTCGGACCGCTGGTGGCGCCGCTGACGCGCGAGGAGTTCCTGCAGGGCGGGGCGGCGGTGCCACCGCAGCTCTTCTCGCACAGCGACCAGACGGTGCACTGGCAGACCTCGCTCCCCGACCAGCCGGCGCGCACCGGCTGGGGCGGCCGCACCGCCGACCTCCTGCACTCGTTGAACACCGGCGCCCAGGTCTCGATGTCGATGTCGCTCGCCGGCAACAACGTCTTTCAGATCGGCAACTTGGTGACGCAGTACCAGCTCTCACCCGAGGGGAGCATCGGCCTCGGCTGGTACTACGACGGCAGCGACTGGAACCACCCGCCCTCGATCGCCGTCCGGCGGCTCATGGAGCGGAGCTACGGCCACCTCTTCGAGGCGGGGTATCGCGACATCTTCCAGCGCGCGCTCGACCAGGACCGCCTGCTCGCGAGCACGCTCGAGGCGGCGCCGCCGCTCGCGACCCAGTTCCCGGCGACCGACCTCGGCCGCCAGCTCCAGATGACGGCGCGCCTGATCTCCGTGCGCGAGGCGCTGAGCCTGCGCCGCCAGGTGTTCTTCTGCGCCAGCGGCGGTTACGACACCCACGGCGGCCAGGTCGCCGGGCAGGCGGACCTCGGGGTCCACGCCGACCTCCTGGCCGAGCTCGACGGCGCGGTCGCCGCCTTCTACGCCGCCACGGTCGAGCTCGGCGTCGCCGCCGACGTCACCACCTTCACCGCCTCCGACTTCGGCCGCACCTACGTCAGCAACGGCGACGGCTCGGACCACGGCTGGGGCGCCCACCACCTGGTCGTCGGCGGCGCCGTCACCGGCGGCCGCTTCTACGGCGACCTGCCGGTCCTCGCCGTCGACGGCCCCGACGACGCCGGCGACGGCCGCTGGATCCCGACCACCGCGGTCGACGAGTACTCGGCGACCCTGGCGCAGTGGTTCGGCGTGGCGCCGAGCGAGCTCCCGACCGTCTTCCCGAACCTCGGGCGGTTCGCGAGTCCGGATTTGGGGTTCATGGGCTGAGCGGGTCGGAGTCGAGATCCTGGAGCACCTCGAGATCCAGCAGAACGACGCCGTGGTGCTGCTGGAAGGCGACGACTTCGTCCTGGTGAAGCGGGCACGTCCCGCGCCTCTGGAGCGCTTCGAAGGGCTCGCTGCCGAAACCAAGGAACGATTCCAGCGACTCGGAATCGTGCCGGAGGATGTCGAGCAAGCGATCCGATGGGCGCGCGAGTCGTCGTAGACGCCAACGTCCTGGTGTCTGCCCTCGGCTGGAGAGGCGCTCCCTACTTAGATCCTCCTGCTCTGTATAGACCGCAGGCTTGACTTGGTGTCGCCGGACTTGCTCATTGAACTCGAGCGCGTCCTCGCCTATCCGAAGCTCCGGTTCTCAGCCGGTGGCGGCGGTGCTCGACACCTTCCACACCGCGGCGGCGCGAGCGGACGAGGAAGCGTACTTCGGGTTGCTGGCGCCGAACGCCGTCTTCCTCGGCACCGACGCCACGGAGCGGTGGGACAAGGCGGCATTCCGCGCCTTCGCGCACCCCTACTTCGCCGCGGGCAAGGGTTGGACGTTCACGCCGCGCGACCCGGAGGCGGCGAAGAAGACGACGCCTGAGCCGCGCTGACGCGATCGCCGCGCGATGGTTGGCCGTGTGACTGCCGGGCGGGCGGACTCGGATAAGATGTTGAACCTGCGGGCGGGCCGCGACTCGCGCGCTCGCGAGTGCGGGCATGACTTGGCGCTGTTGGGCCGATAGCAACCCGAGTAAGGAGTTCTCCATGGCAACCCTCGATCTCCCCAAGACCGTGCGGTACGTAACCGACAGCGAAGGCCGTCGCGTCGGCGTCCTGCTGGACATCCGGGCCTGGGAGTCCGTGATCGACTTGATTGAGAACGCCACCGACGCCCAGGTTGCGGTGAAGGCGCTGACCGAGCTGCACGCTGGCGGTGGACCCCGCAGTGCGGGGTGGGTGCCGTGGGACGAGGTCCGAGAGAACTGGGAGTGACAAGCAAGAGGGCCGCCTCAGGAGGCAGCTACAGGATCTGGCTTCGGCCGTCTGTCCACCGGAATCGCGGCCGGCTCCCCGGGAACATCCGGCAGCGCATCAAGCGGCTCATCGACGATCTCCAGCAGGAAGCTCGGCCCTCAAACAGCCGAGTCCTCGAGCTACCCGTCGCCTCGCAGGAGATTCTCCGGGACTGGGAAGTACGCCGGGCCAGGATCGAGGACTGGCCGGGTCGTCTACGCTATCAACAAGGTGGAGAGAGAGATCGCGATCCTGCTCGTCGCCCGGCGACCACCGTACCGCTACGAAGATCTGGAGGAGTTGCTGAGCGATCTCGCGGAGCGCTGAGCTATGTAGTCAGGAGTGAGGGCAGGGGGTCCTGAACCGGACCCTGGCTTTCACCCGTTCCGCTCGACCGCGGCCCCGCAGTGGGGGCAGTTGAGCAGCTCCATGGCGAAGGCGCCGCCGCAGTAGGAGCAGAAGATGCGGCCGGCGATGCTCTTCGCGTCGATCAGCAGCAGGATCAGGAACCTGCCAGACATTTAGCGAGAATTATGTAGCAGGCCCTTCCGAACACCTGGCCACTATGATGCCGGCATGTGCCGGCGGGCGGCGATCTTCGTGCTCCTGCTCTCGGCGGCGGCCGGTCCGGTCGCTGCACAGGTTGCGTCGGGCGCGCCGCCGCGTCTGCTGATCGAGGCGCCGCCGGAGCTGGCGGGGGCGGCCGCCGAGCTCGAGCACCTGCCGCCGGCGCGGCTCGAGAGCGCCATGCGGCTCGTCGGGCTCGCGGAGGCGGGGCCGGCGATCCGCGTCTATTTGGCAGCCGAGGGGTCGCAAGCGGCACGAGCGGCGCCGCCGTGGATCGCCGGCTACGCGGTCGGCGCCGCGGGGCCGGTGGTGCTCTTCCCGGCGCGCACGCCCGCCTACCCCGACGGATCGCTCGAGGAGCTGCTCGGGCACGAGGTGGCGCACGTGCTGATCGCGCGCGCGGCGCCCGGGGCGGCGGTGCCGCGCTGGTTCCACGAAGGGGTGGCGACGGTGGCGGGCGGCTCCTGGGGGCTCGCCGATCGCTCGCGGCTGGTGCGGCTCGATCCCCAGGAAGACGACCTCGCCGGGCTCGACGCGCGCTTCGCCGGCGGGCGCGACGAGGTCGAGCGCGCCTACGCGCTCTCGGCCGCCTTCGTGCGCTCGCTGCTCCAGCGGCACGGGCCGCAGGCGGCCGCCGCCGTGCTCGCCGCCGCCAGCCGCGGCCTCCCCTTCGAAGCGGCCTTCGCGCAGGCCGCCGGCGAGCCGCTGGCGGCGGCCGAGGCGGCCTTCTGGCGCCGCCACGGCCTCCTCTACCGCTGGCTGCCGCTGCTCACCAGCTCCGCCACGCTCTGGCTCGCCATCACCCTCCTGGCGCTCTGGGCGGCGCGGCGGCGCCGGGCGCGCGCCGCCGCGCTGCTGCGCCGTTGGGACGAGGAGGAGCGCCGCGCGGCCGCCGTCTGGCGGACCGGCGTCCCGCCCGACTGAGCGAGGGCAGGAAGAGGGGAGGCGGCCGGGCGGCCGCCTCCCCGAGGACCTCATGGGCAGGTCGCGAAGGCGTTGGTGTCCTGCAGCGGCTTGAAGGCCGTGCCCTGGGGATTGACGTAGGTGCGGACCGTTCCGCTCTGCGTGTCCGTGACGCGCAGCACGACTTGGACGTCGGTCAGACCGGCGGCGAAAACCCAGTAGCGGTTGTTGAATTCGCAGGCGTCGAGCACTTTGGCGACGACCTCGACATTATCGGTGCCGAAGAACCAGAAGTAGCCGGTCTCGGCCGTCAGGTCGATTGCGTGGCCGACCCCAGTGGCACCCGCGGCCGTCCGCCACTCCGTCTCGACCTTGAAGCGACCATGGTTGAGGCAGAGCACCGTATCGGAAGCGACGCAGGCCGTGACCGTGCTCTCGCACGCCGTTCCAATGCCGTCGAGGTCGGCGTCGAGCTGGTCGGGATTGAAGGTCGCCGCGCAGTTGTCGCACGCGTCGCCGACGCCGTCGTCGTCCTGATCGGCTTGCGACGGATTGGCCACCAGCGCGCAGTTGTCGGACCCATTCGGGCTGCCGTCGCGGTCGCCATCGCCCGCTTGGACGCTCCCCGCCCAGCGTTCGATCGAGGCGGCGACGGCCTGCTGCAGGAGCGACAGGTCGTTGTTGCCCACGTTGTAGACCGCCCCTCCGGTCAGCGCCGCCAGCTCCGCGAGCGGACCTACAGTGATCTCGAGCGGCAGCCGCTCCGTGACGAAGCCTGAGCGCACCGGCGGCTGGAACTGCTCCTCGCCGCCGATCGTGAGCGCCGGGTCGCCGATGAACGTCAGGCCGAAGAACATGTTCTGCGAGGACTTGGTGGCGAGCGTCGTCTGCACCAGGGTCTTCCCCGCCACGATGCTCGCGCCGGGGAACGGATAGTTCGGCTCGAGGTCGCGGTCATGGAACTGCTCCGGGAAGGTGAAGTGATAGATCACCATCGGGAACTGCTGGTTCAGGCTGACCGGCGGGATCTCGCCGGCGCCGGTGTAGTTGACCGGCGGAGTCAGGTCCCGCCCGGCGCCGGTCAGCACCTGGTAGATCGCCTCGTATTGCGACTCGGGGCTGTCGGCGCCGAACTGCTGGCTGAGCAGCCCCAAAGCCGCAATCAGGTTGGCGGGATTGGGATCGAACGTCGTCTCCACGCGGTAGGCCCACTCCCCGCTGACGCCGTACGGCGCGAAGGGGAAGTCGACATGGCTGGCGAGGGCGAAGCGGGCATTCGGATCGTAAGCCTTCCAGGCCTGGGCGATGGCCGGGATCTGCGCCACCCACTGCGGCGCGAGAGCCCCGGTGCTGCCGGTCATGTCGAGGAGGAACACGATGTCGGTGCCGTTCTTCGGCTGCAGGGTCCAGCCGATGTCCTGCATGAGCGGCAGCGCGAGTCCGACGGAGTGATTGGCGCCCGTATAGGCAGGCTCCATGAGCTGGTTGGGGAACGCCGCGATGCTGAAGTGCGAGACCGACGAGCCCGGCTCCAGCGGGTTCGGCCCGTGCATGCGCACGTGCCCGCCCGGGAAACCGCCGGTTAGCGGCAAAGCCGTCGCGGCGGTCAGCGTGTTGCCGCCGAGCCAGTGCAGGTTGGGATCGGCGATGCTGCAGGCCACCCGTTGCGCGTTCGTCCCGGCGCCATATCCCGAAGGGATGGAGCCGTGGCATTCGAGGTGGCGCAGGTAGGTGTCGTCGCGCGTCATGAACTTGGCGCCGGTCGCGAGGTTGGCGAAGGTCTGGAAACCGAGACCGTGCCCCAGCTCGTGCAGGACGACCGAGACGAAGTCGATGTCGGTGCCGGGCATGCCGTCCAGCCCGTAGTACCAATCGGTGGCCCCCAGGATGCCGCCGTCGACGTCGCTGTTGAACACGGCGGTGATGTCGGACGTCGCCGGGTCCAGGTCGGCGCCGGCGAGTGAGTTGGCCAGCGCCTGCGGGTACCAGGTATTGGCAATCGGAACGTTGAAGAAGTCACGATGCACCGTCGTCGCACCGGCCTGACCAAGCACGGCCGAGAAGGCGTCGCCGGGGAGCGGATCCAGGGTGGCATCGATTTTGATCTGGACTGCGCTCGTGAGGCAGCTCCCCCAAAGGAACGCGGCGTACTGGAAGGCGATCAGCCGGGCCTCGCCGAGCGTGGTGGCCGGATTGCCGCCGCTTGGCGCGAAGGGAGTGGGGTCGTTGAACCCTTCTCCCGCGCCGTCTTTGTTGATGACGTTGATCGTAGCCACGGCGTGCGCCGGCCGCGCGGCGGAGAGCATGCCGCCCAGGCAGGCTGGGGCGAGAAGGGCGAGCGCGGAGAGTTTGCGTAGCATGGCGCTCACTCCTTCCGGGGCTGCGGAGATTGGGCCGCAGCGTTCTGATCACAGTGGACGGTGGCGGCGCCGCCGGCGGCGGTCGTCGCCCAGGTCAGGCTGCGGAAGCGCCCTTGGAGATCGACCATCATGCCGCCGCCGGGCGCGATGGTCTCTACCAGCCCCTCCTGCGACATGCTGAGGGCCTGCTCCAGGTCGGCGGAGAGCAGTCGCTTGAGCTCCGCAGCGGGGGCCGGCAGCAGCCGTCCCGTCACCGGGTCCTTGAAGACGGTGATGCCCGCGGCGGCGACGGGCCAAGGAGCGGCTCGGGTCTCGTCCGCGGCCGGCGGCGTTGCGGCGGTCTCGCTCGCCGGCGCCGCGAGGCCGGCGCCCCCGGAGAGCAGCGCGAGGCTCAGCAGCAGCCCCAGAGTCGTCAGTGTCGTCATCGGTAGTCGTTTCATCGGTCCTCCCGCGTCATGCGGGCTCCGGGCGGGGCCGGCGGGTAGCCGGGTGCGCGCCGCCGCCCACGCCCGTGAAGTCCGCGATTCGATGGCTATATGCCATTCGCAATATCTTAGGCGCTGGAAGATTGCTGCCGTTACAGGGTGCGCCGCCGGCGGAAACCGGCCGACCCCGATAACGTACGATTAGCTCGGGAGAGACGAGGGGTGACGAACGAGCGCGCGACCGCCCGAGACGTCGTCTTCGCGATCGGCGAGAACATGCGCGAGAGCCTGGAGCCACTGGTCACCAAGACCGTGGCGCCGAGCCTCTACCAGGTCTACCTCCACGCCGACGACTACGACCACCTGCGCTCCCTCTTCGGCGAGCTCGAGTCCGAGGCCCAGCGGCTGCTCGACCGCGAGCTCGTGCGCCTCAACCGCGAGGCGGTGCCGCCGATGACGCGCCTGCTCTCGGCGGTGCGCGGCCGCGGCGCGGCGCCGGAGACCGCGGCGCGCGTGGTGAGCGCCGAAGGACGCTGGACGATCCGCTTCCAGGAGGACCCCAACAGCCGTCTCGCCCCGGGCGACATCGAGGTGGTCTCGGAGTTCGCGCAGCGGCCGGCCCCCGGCTACGGCTCGGGCGCGCCGACGCGCCGCATCTCGACGACGCGCCGCCTGGGCAAGACCAGCACCGAGCGCCAGGTCATCGAGCCCACGGACGCCTACGGCCGCATCACCTTCGTGGACGACCGCGGGCCGCAGACCTTCCTGGTCACCAAGGACGAGATCGTGATCGGCCGCGAGGCGGCGGATGTCTGGGTGGACCTCCGCCTCGAGACCTCGCTTGACGTCTCGCGCGAGCACGCCCGCCTGCAGCGGCTGCCGGCGACCGGCTCGTTCCGCATCAAGGACCTCTCCAAGCTCGGCACCACGGTCAACGGCGCCCGCGTGCCGCCCAGCCTCGAGCTCGCCGGCGGCGAGGCGCGCGACCGCGACCTCTGGCTCGAGGTCCCGGACCGCGCCCGCATCGGCCTCGCCGGCGTCGTCTTCCTCGATTTCGAGCGCACCGCGCCGCGATGAGTGACCTCTTCTCCACCCGGCTGCTCTTCCTCGCCGCCCTGGTGGCGCTGGCGGGGATCTTCCTCTGGCTGGCGCTGGGCGAGCGGAGGTGACACCCCGAGTGCGCGCCATGCCCTGGACCGCCGCGGCGGCGAGCGACCCGGGCCGCCAGCGCTCGACCAACGAGGACCGCATCCTCTGCGATGCCGAGCGCGGCATCTTCGCCGTCATCGACGGGGTGGGCGGCGAGTCGGCCGGCGAGATCGCCGCCGAGACCGCGCTCGAGGTGCTGCGGGCGCGGCTCTCCCGCCGCACGACCGACCCGGCGCGGCGCATCCGCGAGGCCATCGCGCTCGCCAACCGCCAGATCCTCGAGCGCGCCGAGGGCGACCGGCGCCTCCAGGGGATGGCCTGCGTGCTCACCGTCGCCGTCGTCGAGGACGGCCGCGCGACGATCGGGCACGTCGGCGACAGCCGCCTCTACCAGCTCGCGGGCGGCGAGATCCGCAAGCTCACCCGCGACCACTCGCCGGTCGGCGCCCGCGAGGAGCGGGGGGAGCTGTCGGAGGCCGAGGCGATGCGCCATCCGCGGCGCAACGAGATCTTCCGCGACGTCGGCTCGGCGCCGCACGGTCCGGACGACCCCGACTTCGTCGAGCTGCTGGAGGTCCCCTTCGACCCGGAGGGCGCGCTGCTGCTCTGCAGCGACGGCCTCTCGGACCTGGTGCCGGCGGCGGAGATCCTGGCCCTCGTCGAGCGCCACGCCGGCCGTCCCGACAGCGCCGCGCGGGCGCTCGTCGCGGCCGCCAACGATGCCGGCGGCAAGGACAACGTCTCGGTGGTGCTCGTCGAAGGCGCACGGTTCGCCGCGGCGGCGCGGCGCGCTCCCAGGAAGCGCGGGCGCCGCGGCAAGGAGCCCGCCGCCCAGCCGCGGGGAGGCGCCCCGCAGGCGCAGACCCAGGCGCAGGCGCTGCCGGGCGCGGTCGAGCGCTGGCGCCGGAGCCGCGGCGCCGGCGGCCGCTCGCGCCCCTGGCTCTGGGGGCTGTTCGGCCTCGGCCTCGGGCTCGTCCTGGCGCTGGCCCTGCCGTTTGTCCTGGACCTCGGACCCTTGACCGGCGGCCGCGGCGCCGCCGTGCTGCGCGTCGGCGCTGCGGCGGGGGAGCACGGCTCGATCAACGAAGCCCTGGCCGCCGCCCGCCCGGGGCAGACCGTCGAGGTCGCGCCCGGCGAGTATCGCGAGCGTCTCCGGCTGCGTCCCGGAGTGGCGGTGGTGAGCCGGGTGCCGCGCGGCGCGGTGCTGCGGCCCGGCGGTGGCGGTCCGGCGGTCGCGGCGAACGGCGTCCGGGGGGCACGCCTCGCCGGCTTCCGCGTGGTCGGCTCGACCGACGCGCCGCTCGCCGTCGGCCTGCGCCTCTCGGGCTCCGAGACGACGGTCGAGGAGGTGGAGGTCGAAGGGGCGACCGAGGCCGCGGTCGAGATCCTCGGCGAGGACCGCTCGACCATCCGCTACAGCTTCCTCCACGGCAACCCCGGCGCCGGCGTCCTGGTGCGCGGCGAGGCGGCGCCCCGCCTGCTGCACAACCTGATCGCCGGCAACGGCGCCGGGCCGCCGCCCCGCCCCGGCGTCGAGGTGCGCGATGCCGCGCGCCCGCTGCTCGCCGGTAACCGCATCGAGCGCAACGGCGGCCCGCAGGTGCGGCTGGCGGTGGCCGCCGACGCGGCCGAGGTCTGGTTCTGGAACGCCTTCGGCCCGGCGCAGCGCGCCGCCGCGGTGGTGGCGCCGATCGAGCCCGGGCCGCCCTCGAGCCCGGAGCCGAGGTAATTGCGGTGCTGAAGATCGAGCGCGCGGGACGCTTCGAGGTCAAGCAGTTCCTCGGGCGCGGCGGGCATGGCGACGTCTACCTCGCCTACGACCCGCAACGCGCGCTGGACGTCGCGCTCAAGCTGATCCCGCTCGGTCCCGGCGGCGACGCCGAGATGCTGCAGGCCGAGCACGCCGGCATCCGCATCCAGTCGCGTCTCGCCCAGGCCGTGCCGCAGGTGGCGGCGGTCTACGAGTACGGCGAGGTCGACGGCACCTTCTACGTCGCGATGGAGTACGTCGAGGGGACCGATCTGTCGCGCGCCCTCGCCGGCGGGCCGTTCTCCGAGCAGCGCGCCGTCGGCATCGCCCACCAGCTCTGCCAGATGCTCGAGCAGTGCCACGCCTTCGCGGCCGAAGTCGACGGCCGCGAGGTCCACGGCATCGTCCACGGCGACATCAAGCCGGAGAACATCCGCCTGCAGGGCGACGACCGGGTGCGGGTGCTCGACTTCGGCATCGCCAAGCACCTGTCGCAGCAGCGCCGCTACACCCGCAACCTCTTCGGCACCCCGCCCTACACGCCGCCCGAGCGGCTGGAGCGCGGCGTCGTCGACCGCGCCTCGGACCTCTGGGCGGTGGGCGTCGTGCTCTACCTCATGGTCGCGGGCTACCCGCCCTACAGCGGCGACGACGAGGAGCTCGAGACGCGCATCCGCCACGGCGAGCCGCCGCGGCCGCTGCCGGCCGGCGTCTCGCCGGGTCTCAAGCGCATCCTCGGCAAGGCACTGGCGTTCGCCTGCGCCGCGCGCTACCAGACGGCGGCCGAGCTGGCGGCCGATCTCGAAGCGCTGCGCGACGGCCGGCCGATCGCCGCCGCGGCCGCCGCCGATCCGCAGGCGACACGGCGCACGGTGCCGCCGGCCGAGGAGAACGGCGCCACCAGGCGGACGCTGCAGCCTCTCGCGGAGGACGCCGCCACCCGCCGTACCGACCGCGGCGCCGCGGCCGCGCTCGCCGTCGCGGCCGCCGAGCCCGGCGACGCGCCGCGCGGGCCGGCGCCGCTCATCGCGCCGCCGCCGGTCGCCGAGTCGCGCCGCCGCCGGCGCGGCTTCGCGAGCCTGCTCCTGCTCGCGATCATCGCCCTGCTGGTGACCCAGTCCTACGTCTGGCGCGAGGCGGGGGACATCCGCCATCAGGTCCTGACCGACGCGCAGGCCGACCTCCAGGCGCTCGCCGAGCGCTTCCGCAACATCTCGTGGCTCTCGCTCTTCCGGCCGTCGCTGAGCGGCACCCGCGCCGAGCTGCACGACGCGCTGGTCGTCTCCGCCGAGCGCATCTTCGACAGCTACCACGGCGACGCGCCGACGACGCGCGAGGGCGACTGGCGGCGCGCCGAGGGACAGCTCCGCGAGGCGGTCGAGCTCGACTGGCGCGACGGCGAGAGCCGCGCCCGCCTCGCCTACGCCCGCGCCCATCTCGACCGCATCGCGGCGCAGGAGCTGCGCGCGCAAGGCAAGACCCGCGAGGCGCTCGAGAAGAGCCGCGACGCCATCCGCGGCTTCCGCGAAGCGGCGCGGCGCGAACGCGACTGGCCGGACCCCTACCTCGGCCTGGCGCGGGTCTACGCTTACGTCGACTTCGACTTCGAGCAGCTCGAGGAGGCGTTGCAAGAGCTGGTCGACCGCGGCCACCGGCTGGGCCGGCGCGAGCAGGCGATGCTCGCCGACGGCCACCGCATGCGGGCGCAGGAGCTGATGGCCGGGGCGGCGGCGGTGCGCGGCCAGTCGGAGGAGACCGAGCGCCTCGGCGAGGCGCGCGAGCACCTGGTGCAGGCGATCGACCTCTACGCCGCGATCCGCGGCTACGCCGACGTCCGCCGCAACCTGCTCGCCAGCGAGCGCCTGCTCGACGCCGTGGACCAGCGGCTGATGGCGACCGCGCAGCAGGACGAGGAGCCGCTCTTCCAGTGGCCGTGACCCACACGACGGCCGCGGAGCGCCGGGCGCGGCGCGACGTGCGGGCGGAGAGCGGCGGCGGCCGCAACCGCGAGGCGATCCTGCTCGCGGCCGCGATGGCGGCCGTCCTGCTCGGCCTCGTCTTGACCTATCTCGCGACGGCGCGCGCGATCGCCGGCGTCGGGCCGCGGCTCGCCAGCGGCGAGGTCGTCGACCTGAACGCCGTCGGCCGGCCGGAGGACCTCCTGCGCGTCCTGACGCCGCTCGGCGACCGCGCCGAGCGCTCGTTCGCGGCCGGCGAGATCTGGCGGCACCTCGAGGGCGGGCGCGTGCAGAACGTCGGCGCGCTGGCCTCGATCCGGGTGCCGGCCTCGACGGTCGAGGACGATCCGCGCTTGCTCCGCCTCAACGAGCGGCTGGCGGCGCTGCGCGAGGGCGCGGCGCCGGACGAGGAGGCCGGCGAGCTGAGGCTGCCGCTGCTCTCGGAGGCCGAGCTGCGCGCCATCAAGGACCGCCTCGTCGTGCGGACGCCCGACGCCTACCGCCGCCTCGCCTGGACCTGGTCGCTCCTCGCGCTCGCCGGCTTCCTGGCGGTCCACCTCGTCTGGCGCCGGCGCGGTTTCCGCGGCGACCAGCTCATCCTGCCGCTCCTCCTCCTCCTCTCGGGCCTCAGCCTGATGCTGATGATCTCCGTGCGCGACCCGCTGCGCGACCTGCCGCTCATCCGCGCCGCCGCCCAGGGCGTGCTCGTCGGCTGCGCGCTCCTGCTCGGCGCGAGCTTCGTCGACGTCGAGCGCTCGCCGCTCGCGCGGCTCACCTTCGCGCCGCTCTTCGCGGCCGTCGGGCTCTCGGCGCTGCTGATCGGTTTCGGCAGCGGCCCGGGGACGAGCGACGCCAAGGTCAACCTCTTCGGCTTCCAGCCGGTCGAGGCGATCAAGATCCTGATCGTCCTCTTCCTCGCCGGCTACTTCGTCGAGCGCTGGGAGTTCCTGCGCGAGCTGACCGAGCGCCGCTCGGCGCTCGGCTGGCTGCCACGCCGCCTGCGGCCGCCGCGGCTCGAGTACGCGCTGCCGCCGATCGCGGCGATGGCGGTGGTGCTCATCTTCTTCTTCCTGCAGCGCGACCTCGGACCGGCGCTGGTCCTGGGTCTCCTCTTCCTCCTCCTCTACGCCGTCGCCCGCGGCCGGGCGGTGATGGCGCTCGCCGGCGTCGGCGTGGTCCTCGCCGGCTTCTGGGCCGGCTACCAGCTCGGCTTCCCGCGCAACGTCGCCGGCCGCATCTCGATGTGGCTCTCGCCCTGGGACAACACCTTCCGCGGCGGCGACCACCTGGCGCACTCGCTGTGGGCGCTCGCCGCGGGCGCCGCGAGCGGCGCCGGCCCGGGGCTGGGCGAGCCGGCGCGGGTGCCGGCGGCGCACACCGACATGGTGCTCGCCGCGGCCGGCGAGGAGCTGGGGTTCGTCGGCCTGCTGGCGATCTTCGCGCTCTACGCGGTGCTGGTGGCGCGCGCCCTGCGCGCCGCGCTCCAGGCGCGCGGCACCTACAGCTTCTTCCTGGCGCTCGGCGCCTCGCTGCTCCTCGCGGTGCAGATCCTGATCATCGCCGGCGGCGTCGTCGGCGCCATGCCGCTGGCCGGCGTCGTCACGCCGTTCCTCTCCTACGGCCGCTCGGCGATGCTCGCCAACTTCTTGCTGGTGGGGCTGCTGCTCGCGATCTCGGCGCGGCCGGGCGACGGCGCCGTGACGCGCCCGTTCCGCACGCCCGTGCGCTGGATCGCGCTGGCGCTGGCGGTGGCGATGACGGGGATCGTGGCGCGCGCCGCGCAGGTGCAGCTCGTCCAGGCCGACCCGATGCTCGTCCGCGGCGCCCTCACCCTCCAGGCCGACGGCTACCGGCGCTACCAGTACAACCCGCGGCTGGTCGAGATCGCCGACCTGCTGCCGCGCGGCACCATCGTCGACCGCCACGGCCTGCCGCTCGCCACCAACGAGCCGGCGGTCCTGGCCCGCCACCGCGCGGCGCTGGCACGGCTGGGAGCGACGATCGATCCCGGCCCGGTCGCGCCGACGAGCGACGGCGCGGCGGCCGCCGCCGGTGCCGCCGCCCAGCCGGCGGCGCTCTCGGCCGAGCGGCTCTATCCCTTCGGCGGCCGCACCTTCCACCTCCTGGGCGACGTCAACAACCTCGTCAACTGGTCGGCCGGCAACACCACCTTCGCCGAGCGCGACGCGGCGGCGCGCCTCCAGGGCTGGGAGGACTTCGCCGGCGTCGTCGAGGTCGAGCAGCTCAACGGCCTGATGACGCCGGTGGCGCGGCGCGACTACAGCGAGCTCGTGCCGCTGGTGCGGCACCGCCACGACCCCGAGCACCCGGAGGCGCAGCGGCTGCTGCGCCGCGACCGCACGCTGCGGATGTCGATCGACGTCCGCCTCCAGCTCGCGGTGGGCGAGATCCTGCGGCGCGCCACCCAGAAGGCGGGGCACGGTGGGGCGGCGGTAGTCCTCGACGCCGACTCGGGCGAGATCCTGGCGAGCGTCTCCTACCCGTGGCCGCGGCGGCTGCCGGTCGAGCCGTCGGAGGACCCCGAGAGCGGCGTCATCGACCGCGCCCGCTACGGCGTCTATCCGCCGGGCTCGACGTTCAAGATCGTGACCGCGATGGCGGCCCTGCGCGAGGACGCCGCGCTGGCCGAGGAGACCTTCCGCTGCGAGCCGCTGGGCGGCGGCCGGGTCGGCAACCGGGTGCGGGGCTGGTGGCGGCCGATCCAGGACGACCCCATCGTCAAGGCGCCGCACGGCAGCGTCAACCTCGAGAAGGGGATCCGGCACTCGTGCAACGCCTACTTCGCGCAGCTCGCGCAGTACGAGGTCGGAGCCGAGCCGCTGCTCGAGACGGCGCGGCTGCTGGGCATCTCGATGGCCCAGCCGAACACCGCCGAGGAGTTGAAGGAGGTGCTGCCGGTCGCGGCCTACGGCCAGGGGGAGGTCGTGGCGACGCCGCTCCAGATGGCGCTGGTCGCCGCCGCCGTGGCGCACGGCGGCACGGCGCCCGAGGCGCGCTGGACGGTCGACGCGCGCGACGCGCCGCTGCGCGGCGAGCCGGTGCCGGTCGTCTCGCCCGAGTCGGCGGCGCTCCTCGCCCGGGCGATGCGCGGCGTCGTGACGCAGGGCTCGGCCGCGGGCTATCTCTCGGGCGTCCTGCCGCCGATCGCCGGCAAGACCGGCACCGCCCAGGTCCAGGACAAGCTCTCGCACTCCTGGTTCATCGGCTTCGCGCCGTACGGCCCCGCCAGCGGGCGCCGGCTCGCGTTCGCCGTCATCGTCGAGCACGGCGGCTACGGCGGCCGGCTCGCCGCTCCCGCCGCCGGCGAGATCGTGCGCGCGGCCTCGGCGCTGGGACTCCTCGGCGCCGCTCATTGATTCCCGGCCAGGCCCGCGACAGGATCGCCCCATGCCGCCACTCGACACCCTGATCGACCAGTTCCGCCGCTGGCTGCGACCGTGGACCGCAGGCGTCGAGCCGATCGAGATCCACCGCGCCGTGCTCGAGGAGATCGAGTCGCACGTCGTGCCGGCGGGCGGCGGACGGAAGCTCTTCCCGTACCGCCGTGTGCAGGTGCACCTCTTGGCCGAGCGGCCGGAGGAGCGCCCCGTGCTCGAGGCGCTGGCGCTCGACGCCTGGGATCTCCACGCCGAGGTGCGCGAGCGCCTGCGGGTGGCCGGCGTCGAGCTCCTCGACGACTTCGCGGTGACGGCGGACGTGACAGAGGACGGCGGCCCGGAGTTCGGCGAGCGGCGCTTCGCGGTGACCTTCGAGCGCGGCGAGGGAGCGGCGCCGCCGCAGCCCACGCCGCCCCCGACCCGGCCGGCGCTCGTCCTCACCGTGACCCAGGGCGAGGCCACGCAGCAGGTCTACCTCCCGAGCGGCGAGCGCGTCCACATCGGCCGCCTCGCCGAGGTGCTCGACGCCGACGGCCGCGTGCGGCGCCGCAACGACGTCGTCTTCCTCGAGGAGGGCGAGATCAACGAGACCGTCTCGCGCGAGCACGCCCGCATCGCCTGGGACGCCGCCGAGGGCAGCTACTGGCTGCGCGACGAAGGCAGCGCCTACGGCACCAAGGTCTTCCGCGAAGGCCGCCAGATCGAAGTCAGCGGCCACGACCGCCGCGGCGTCCGCATCCAGCACGGCGACGAGCTGTACTTCGGCCGGGCGCGGGTCAAGGTGGCGCTGCGCGGGGAGTAAACGTCGAATAGTGCGACCGTGGGGCCGATCCCGGCCGTCGGTCGATGTCGCCCGTAAACCGAGGGTAGCCGTGAAACGCCACCGCGTGGCCGCCGACGCCGACGTACTCAGCGGCGTCTGAGTTCAACGATAAATTCTCTCAAATCGTTAGCGCACTTCGCGCAGCCGGCGCTCGAGGTAGCGGCGCTCGGCGTCGTGGGTGACGAGCGCGAGGGCGCGCTCGTAGGCCGTCGCGGCCTCGGCGGGGCGCCCGAGGCGCCGCAGGATGTCCGCCTTGGCCGCCGGCAGGAGGTGGTAGGTCTCGAGCTCGCCTTGCTCCTCGAGCTGCTCGATCAGGCGCAGGCCGCGGTCGAGGCGCTCGCCCATCGCCACCGCCGCGGCGTGGTTGAGCGCCACGACCGGTGACGGATGGCGGCGCAGGAGGAGGGCGTAGAGGGCGGCGATCTGCGGCCAGTCGGTTTCCTCCGCCTGCGCCGCCTGGGCGTGGAGGGCGGCGATCGCCGCCTGCAGCGCGTAGAACCCGACCCCGCCGCGGCGCAGCGCCCGCTCGGCGAGCGCCTCGCCCTCGACGATCTGGTCGCGGTCCCAGAGCGAGCGGTCCTGCTCCTCGAGGGTGACGAGCTCGCCCTGCGCGTCGACGCGCGCGGCGCGTCGCGAGTCCTGGAGCAGCATGAGGGCGAGGAGGCCGGTCACCTCGCCGGCGGCGGGGAACAGGCCGCGCAGCAGCCGTCCGAGGCCGATCGCCTGGCTGCACAGCTCGCGGCGCACGAGCGCGTCGCCGGAGGTCGCGGCGTAGCCCTCGTTGAAGACCAGGTAGACGACGCGCAACACGCCGTCGAGACGCTCGGCCAGGCGGTCGCCGCCGGGAACTTCGTAGGGGATGCCGGCGGCGCGGATCTTCGCCTTGGCGCGCACCAGGCGCTGGGCCATCGTCGCCGGCGCGACGAGGAAGGCGCGCGCGATCTCCTCGACCGAGAGGCCGCAGAGCGTCTTGAGCGTCAGGGCCACCTGGGCTTCGAGGGAGAGTGCCGGGTGGCAGCAGGTGAAGATGAGGCGCATGAGGTCGTCCGGGAACGGGTCGTCGGTGACGTCGGGAGCCGGAGCCGCCGTCGCGCCGAGGTAGGCGATCTCGCCGCGCTTGGCGGCGAAGCTCTGCTCGCGCCGCAGCCGGTCGATGGCCTTGTTCCGCGCCGCCGAGACCAGCCAGGCGCGCGGGTTCCGCGGCACGCCGGCCGCCGGCCACTGTTGGAGCGCCGCCGCGAACGCCTCCTGGAGGGCGTCCTCGGCGAGGTCGAAGTCGCCGAGCAGCCGGATCAGGGTGGCGAGGGCGCGCGGGCGCTCCTCGCGATAGACGGCCTCGAATTCCATGGCGCCGCCCGGCAGTCTAGACCGCCGGGCGGCGCCTCAGGCGACCGGCTACTCGGGCGGCGGGGTGGGCATGATCGGCCGCACCTCGATCGAGCCCCGGCGCACGGCCGGGATGCCGGTGGCGAGGGCGATGGCCTCGTCGAGGTTCTTGGCCTCCACCATGTAGAAGCCGCCGAGCTGCTCGCGGGTCTCGGCGAAGGGGCCGTCGGTGGTCAAGGTCTTGCCGTCCCGCAACCGGACGGTCGTGGCGGTCGAGGCCGGCTGCAGCGCCTCGCCCGCGATGTAGTTGCCGTCCCGGTTGATCCGGTTGGTGTAGTCCATGTACTCCTGGAAGATCTTGCCCTTCTCGGCTTCCGGGATGGCGGCGAAGTCGGCTTCGTTGCCGTAGATCAGGAGCAGGTACCTCATCGTGGTGGTTCTCCCTTCGGTTGATGTGGGTCCGTGAGCTCGCGGCGAGGCGCCCGATGCGCCTTTCGTCCTGTAGTCGAACGGGTGGGTCCGGAATCGACAGCGGGCCGTCGGCCGACTCTCAGGAGCCGGGCGGGCGCGGCCCTCGGGCAGGAGCGCTCTCCAAGCTGCGGACGCCGGTCACGAAGTAGTCGGTCTCGCCGAAGCAGCTCGTGGGCACGCCGACGTGCTGCTCGTAGGTCAGGGACACGCGCTGGCCGAGGGTCTGGTTGATGCGCTCGGCGACCGCGTCGTCGCGGACGCTGAAGACGAAGATCTGCGGCATCGCGCCGGGCAGGTTGACCATCGCCAGCTCGCCCTCCCAGGTCTTGCAGATCCATCCCTTGCGGGAGAACTTCTGGACGTACCCGGCGCGGTCGCCTTGCGAATAGCTGTAGACGTCGAGAGTGATCCAGACCCACAGCGCGAGCCCGCCGATCAGGATGCCCAGGAAGAGAGCGAGGAAGGCGATCGGCCTGCCGCACCCGCGTCTGCGGCCGGAAGGCGCGGCCGCCGGGGAAACGCTAGGGTTGATCTCAGCCATGGGGGCGACTCCTGTCACCTTCCATCATCGCTCGGGTTGGAAGATCCCCCAGCCACCACACCTCGATGCCGCTGCCCGCGAGCTGACGGCTGAGCTTCCGGTCGGCGGTGACGAGCGGCAACTCGACGATCCTCGCCAGCGCCGCGTAGATGGCGTCGTAGGCGGTGACGTCGAGCTCGATCGCCAGAGCGAAGGCGAGCGCCAGCAGGTCCTGGGCCGCGACCGGCTGGAGGGGGAGAAGGCGCAGCGCGGCGATGTCCTCACGCGCCTGTTGCGCGTCGTGGCCGAAACTCCGGACGTACTTCCACAGGATGTTGGCGCACTCGAGGAAGAGAAGGTCCGGGACGAAGAAGCGAGCCGGCGGCGTGTCGACGAGCCGCTGGAACAGCCGCTCCGCCTTGTCCGAGAGCTCCTCGTCGACGAACAGCTTCACGGCCACGCTGGCGTCGACGACGAGGTCGGACGTCGTCACCGCTCGCGGTCCGCGCGCAGCAGGGTCGAGCTGTCGGGAGCGCCGACGGCGGCGGGACGGAACGACCGGCGACGCCTGATCTCCGCCAGGATCTCTCCGGGATCCGGCCGACTTCCCTGCACCGCGTCGGTGAGAAGGATGACGACCTCGGAGCTCAAAGAGCGCCCTCCCGCCTCCGCACGCGCTCGGAGCTCGTCATACAAGCTGTCGGGGACGTTGCGGACGTGGAGTGTGGCCATCTGTCTCCTGCGTGGAACAGAGAGCATATCGCCTACGGTTGCATTGTGCAACCTGGCGCCTGCGCCTTGAGAGCGCGCCGCGCAACTCGTCGGACCCGGCCCTGTATAGCCTGTAGTAGGAGGGTGAGAGGCATGAGACTCGAGCGGCTCCTCTTCGGCACGGTCGGCCGGGGCGCGTACGCGGCCTGGGGCGTGGCGCTGTTCGCCCTGAAGCACAACCTGGACCGCATGGTTGCCAGGGCCCATGGACGGGGGTGGGAGCCGTTCAACTACCTCGTCCCGCCGGCGCACGGTCTGGAGCTGAGCCGGCTGACCCCGGACGAGCGGTCCTTCTACCTCGCGCTGCTGTTGCTGGCGCTGCCGTTCGTGGCGGTGGGCGTGCTGCTGACCCAGGCGCGGCTGCGCTCGGCGGCGCTGCCGGCGTGGCTCGGGCTGCTGTTCTTCGTGCCGGTGGTCAACCTGTTCTTCTTCCTGCTCCTCTGCCTGGTCCCGGAGAAGCCGCAACGGCCCGCGCCGGAAGGCGTGCGGTCGACCCTCCTGGATCGCATCGTGCCGCGGCGAGCGCTCGGCAGCGCCGCGGCCGCGCTCCTCGTCAGCGTCCCGCTGGGCCTCGCTTCACTGCTGCTCGGGCTCGAGGTCTTCGAGCATTACGGCTGGGGCGTCTTCGTCGGCCTGCCGTTTGCGCTCGGTCTGATCTCGGCGCTGCTCTACGGCTACCACGAGCCGCGATCGCTCGCGAGCAGCCTGGGCGTGGCGACGATCTCGCCCCTGCTGCTGGGCGCGGTGCTGCTGGCCTTCGCGGTCGAGGGCCTCGTCTGCATCGTCATGGCCGCGCCGCTCTACCTGTTCCTCTCCCTGCTCGGCGGGCTCGTCGGCTTCGTCCTGCAGAGCCGGCGGCCGCGGCTCGCCGCGGCGGGCGCGCTGCTCGGGCTGGCCTGCGCCGCGCCGGTCTTGATGGGGGCCGAGGCGGTGAGCGCGCCGCGCTCCCCGCTGCGCGAGGTGCGCACGACCATCGAGATCGACGCGCCCGCCGACCGGGTCTGGCGGAACGTGGTTGCCTTCTCCGAGCTGCCGCCCCCCGAGGAGTGGCTCTTCCGCGCCGGCATCGCCTATCCCGTGCGGGCGACGATCCAGGGTCACGGCCCCGGCGCGATCCGGCACTGCGTCTTCTCGACCGGCGCCTTCGTCGAGCCGATCGAGGTCTGGGACGCGCCGCGGCGCTTGGCGTTCTCCGTCGTCTCGCAGCCGGCGCCGATGCAGGAGTGGACGCCGTATCACGACGTCCACCCGGCGCACCTCGACTACTTCCGCTCCGAGCGCGGGCAGTTCCTGTTGACGCGACTGCCGTCCGGCCGGACCCGGCTGGAAGGCTCCACCTGGTATCGCCACGAGATCTGGCCGGTCGTCTACTGGGCGCCGTGGTCCGACGCCATCATCCACCGGATCCACCTGCGCGTGCTGCGCCACATCGAGCGGCAGAGCGAGCGTGCGGCGGCCCCTGCCGCCTAGTCACTACCCCCAGACCGACGCCTTCTTGGCCCACGTGCTGTCGGCGTAGCGTTCGCGGAACGCTTGGGTGGTGGCGCCGAGGGCGGCGGGGTCGCCGGTCGCCTTGTAGCGCGTCACGCCGCGCCAGTACTGGGCCTCCGGCGCCGCGTCGGTGTCGGGGAAGCGCTCGAGGACCTCGTCGTACCAGCGCGCGGCCTCGTCCCACCGCTGGCGGGCGAAGGCGACGTGGCCGAGGCCGAGGGTCGACTGCGCCTGGAAGTCCTCGGTCTCGAGGAACCCCTCGATCCGGTGGTGCTCCTTGCCGCCGGGGGCGAGGAGGAGGATCGTCGGCGTCCACTGGACGTTGAAGCGCTCCATCGCCTGGGGATTGGTGCGCACCTGGATGCGCACGGGGATCAGATTCTCGCTCACCAACCGCTCGACCCGCGGGTCGGGATACACCTCGGCTTCCAGCCGAGCGCAGCCGCTTCAGAGCGGGGCGGCGGTGAAGTCGAGCAGGAGCGGGCGCTCGCTGCGCGCCGCCTCCGCGAGCGCGGCGTCGACGTCTTCTCGCCATTCGATCATCGTGGCTCTCCCTTCGCCTCCGCACCGCCTGCACGCGCCGAGCCAGCGCCGGCTTCCGCGCTCCACCCGCCGCCCAGCGCCTTGAACAGGTCGACCGCCGCCGCCAGCTCGTTGCGCCGGGCGCGGGTCAGCTCGAGCTCGGCGCGGAAGAGGCTGCGCTCGGCGTCGAGCACCTCGAAGTAGGAGGACTCGCCGGCCTCGTAGCGCACTCCGGCGAGCCGGTGGGCGCGGGCCAGGGCGTCGACCTGGCGGGTCAGGATCTGGCGCTCGGCGGCGCCCGTCGAGCGCGCGGCGAGGGCGTCCTCGACTTCGGCGAAGGCGCTCTGCACCGCCTTGGTGTAGCCGGCGAGCGCCTGCTGCTCGCGCGCCCGGGCGGCCGCGACCTGGCGGCGCGTCCTGCCGGCGTTGAAGATCGGCTCGACGAGCCCGAGCGCGGCCTGCCAGACGCCGGTGCCCGAGCCGAAGAGGCTCGACAGCTCGGCGCTCTCCGAGCCGGCGTAGCCGGTCAGCGAGATCGCCGGGAAGTAGGCGGCGCGCGCCGCGCCGATCCTGGCGTTCGCCGCCAGCAGGCGCTGCTCGGCGGCGAGGACGTCGGGGCGGCGGGCCAGGAGCTGCGACGGCAGTCCGATCGGCACCTCCGGCGCCGCCACACCGGCGAGGGCGGCGCCGCGGGCGACGCTGCCGCCGATCCTGCCGAGGAGCACCGCCAGGCGGTCCTCGGTCAGCCGTACCTGGCGCTCGAGCGCCGGCACGTTGACCTCGGTCGAGGCGAGCTCGGCCTCGGCCTGCGCCAGGTCGAGCCCGGAGATGGTGCCGGCGTCGAAGCGCAGCCGCTGCAGGCGCACCGACTCGCCGCGCGAGCCGAGGGTCTCGCGGGTGATGGCGAGCTGCTGGTCGAGGGCGAGGAGGTCGAAGTAGGCCTCCGCGGTCTCCGCGACGAGCCCCAGCGCCACGTTGCGCCGCCCCTCCTCGCTCGCCAGCAGCTCGCCGCGCGCCGCCTCGCTGAGGCGCCGCAGCCGGCCCCAGAAGTCGAGCTCGTAGGAGAGGTTGGCGGCGGCGCGGAAGCGGTCGATCTCGAGCGGGATGTCGATCTCGGGCGGCAGGTTCAAGGTCTCCGCCGAGAGCCGCGTGCGCGAGCCGGTCGCGGTCGCCGTGACCTGCGGGAGCCGATCGGCGCGCGCGATCCCGGCGAGAGCGCGCGCCTCCTCGACCCGCGCGGCGGCGGCGGCGAGGTCCTGGTTGGCGGCCAGGGCCTCGGCGACCAGGGCGTCGAGCGCCGGGTCGCCGAAGTGCGTCCACCAGCGGTCGGGGACCGCCGGGGCGGCGGCGGTCTCGCCCGCGACGGCGGCCGCCGAGTAGCCCTCCGGCATCTTCAGCGCGGGCCGCTCGTAGTCGGGCCCGAGAGTCACGCAGGCCGCGAGCGGCAGCACGGCGAGCGCGGCGGCGGCGCGGCGGAGATCGGCCCTCCTGCTCATGCGGCGCTCCTTTCCAGCTCCTTCTCCTCCTCGTCTTCCTTCTCTTCCTCCCACGCCTCCTCCACCGGCTCCGGATCGCCGCCGGAGACCCAGCGGAAGAAGAGCGGGATGAAGGCGACGCCGACGAGCGTGGCGACCAGCATGCCGCCGAAGACGCCGGTGCCCATCGAGCGCCGCGCCGCGGCGCCGGCGCCCGACGAGAAGACGAGCGGCAGCACCCCGAGGATGAAGGCGAGCGAGGTCATGACGATCGGCCGGAAGCGCAGGCGCGCCGCTTCGGCGGCCGACTCGAAGACGGTCTTCCCGCGCTCGCGCTGCTGCGAGGCGAACTCGACGATCAGGATGGCGTTCTTCGCCGCCAGCCCGACCAGCGTCACCAGGCCGATCTGGAAGTAGACGTCGTTCGGCATGCCGCGCAGCCAGACCGCGATGAGCGCGCCGAGGAACGCGAACGGCACCGAGAGCAGGACGGCGATCGGCAGCGACCACTTCTCGTACTGCGCGGCGAGGATCAGAAAGACGAAGACCATGCCGAAGAGCAGCACCTGCGCCGAGGAGCCGCCGGACTTCTTCTCCTCGTAGGCGGTGCCGGTCCAGCCGATGCCGAAGCCGGGCGGCAGCTCGCGGGCGGCGATCTCCTCGACGGCGGCGATCGCCTCGGCCGAGCTGCGCCCCGGCGCCGGCGCGCCGAGCAGCTTGACCGAGGGGTAGAGGTTGAAGCGCTCGAGCGTCTCGGCGCCGGCGCCATACTCGAGCTTGAGGAGCGACCCGAGCGGCACCATGGCGCCGGAGGCCGAGCGCACGAAGAGCCGCGTCAGGTCCTCGGGCCGCGAGCGGAAGGGCGCGGCGGCCTGGAGCTGCACGCGGAAGACGCGCCCACTCTTGTTGAAGTCGTTGACGTAGAGGGAGCCGAAGGCGGTCTGCAGCGAGGTGAAGACCTCATCGACCGACACCCCGAGCGCCTTCGCCTTGGCGCGGTCGAGGCGGACGTTGATCTGCGGCGTGTTGGCGCGGAAGAGGGTGCGCACGCCGGCGAACCGCGGGTCCTGGTTGAGCTTGCCGATCAGGTCCTGCGTCACCTGGGCGAGCCGCGCCGTATTGCCCTCGCCGCGGTTCTGCACGTAGACCTCGAAGCCGCCGGTCACGCCCAGGCCCTGGATGGCCGGCGGGTTGAAGCCGATGACCATCGCCTCGCGGATGCCCGCCGTGGCGCCGAAGAAGCGCATCAGCGTCGCGTCGAGGCTGAGCTCGGGGGCGTCGCGCTCGTTCCAGCGTTTCAGGATGACGAACATCGTCGAGACCGCGCTGTTGCTGCCGCCGCCGACGAAGTCGATGCCGTTGATCGTGGCGACGTGCTCGACCGCCGGGTCGGCGAGGAGGATCTTCTCGACCCGCTCCGAGACCGCGCGCGTGCGCGACAGCGTCGCCCCGTCGGGCAGGAGCGCGGCGGCGATGAAGTAGCCCTGGTCCTCCGGCGGCACCAGGCTCCCCGGCACCAGGCGGAAGAGGCCGAAGGCGAGGAGGAGGACGGCGAGGAAGAGGGCCGCGCCGAGCAGCGGCCGGCGGAGCAGGAAGCGCACGGTGCGGACGAAGACGCCGGTGCCCTTCTCGAACGAGCGGTTGAAGAGGCCGAAGAAGCCGCCCGGCGCCTCGTGGCGGTGGCGAAGCAAGAGAGCGCAGAGCGCCGGCGAGAGGGTCAGTGCCACCAGCCCCGAGATCGCCACCGACATTGCCACCGTGATCGCGAACTGCCGATAGAGCTGGCCGGCGAGGCCGCCCAGGAAGGCGACCGGCACGAAGACCGAGCAGAGCACGAGCACGATCGCCACCACCGGCCCCGTGACCTGCGTCATCGACGCGAGCGCCGCCTCGCGCGCGGTCTTGCCCTCGCTCGCCATGATGCGCTCGGTGTTCTCGAGCACCACGATGGCGTCGTCGACGACGATGCCGATCGCCAGCACCAGGCCGAAGAGGGTCAGGGTGTTGATCGAGAAGCCGAGCGCGAACATGCCGGCGAAGGTGCCGATGAGCGACACCGGCACCGCGACCATCGGGATCAGCGTGGCGCGGAAGCTCTGCAGGAACAGGTAGACGACGAGGAAGACGAGGAACATGGCGGCGGTGAGCGTCTTGACCACCTCCTCGATCGACACCTCGACGAAGCGCGTGGTGTCGAACGGGAGCTGGTACTCGACGCCGGCCGGGAACTGGCGGGCGAGCGACGCCATCTCGCCCTGGATGCCGCCGGCGGTGGCGAGGGCGTTGGCGCCGGGCTGGAGGAAGACGCCGAGGAAGATCGCCTTCTTGCCGTCGAGGCGCGCCTCGCGGTCGTAGTCGCGCGCCCCGAGCTCGATCTTCGCCACCTCGCCCAGGCGGAGCTGCTTGCCGCTCGGGTCGGCGCGCAGCACGATGTCGGCGAACTGCTCGGGCTCGGCCAGGCGGTCCTCGGCGGTCACCGTGTAGGTGAGCTCGAGGTCCGGGCTCGCCGGCTGCTGCCCCACCTTGCCGATCGCGAACTGCGCGTTCTGCTCGCGCACGGCGCGGGCGACGTCGGCGGTCGAGAGGCCGTACTCGGCGAGGAGATCGGGCCGCAGCCAGAGCCGCATCGAGTAGTCGCGGGCGCCGAAGATCTGCACGTCGCCCACCCCCGGCACGCGCTTGAGCGGCTCGAGCACGTTGAGGGAGGCGTAGTTCGAGAGGAAGACCTCGTCGTAGCGGCCGTCGGGCGAGGTCAGGGTGATGATCTGGATGAAGTTCGAGCTGCGCTTCTGCACCGTCACGCCGTTGCGCCGCACCTCCTCGGGCAGGCGCGGCTCGGCGAGCCGGACGCGGTTCGAGACGTTGTTGGCGGCGACGTCGATGTCGGTGCCGACCTCGAAGGTGACGTTGGTCGAGACCAGGCCGCTGCTGGTCGAGATCGAGTTCAAGTAGAGCATCCCCTCGACGCCGTTGATCTGCTCCTCGATCGGCGCGGCGACGGTCTGCTGCAGCGCCTCGGCGGTGGCGCCGGGGTAGATCGCCGTCACCGTCACGACCGGCGGCGAGATGTCCGGGTACTGCGCGACCGGCAGGTTGACGATGGCGGCGAGGCCGGCGAGGACGATGACGATCGAGACGACGCTCGCGAAGATCGGGCGGCGGATGAAGAAGTGCGAGAACATGGCGCGCGCCTCCTACCTCAATGCCCGCCGCCGGCGGACGCGGGCCCGCCGGCCGGCGCCGGCGCGTTGGGATCGACCACCTGGACCGGCGCCTCCGGCCGCACCTTCATCGCGCCGTCGACGATCACCCGCTCGCCCGCCGCCAACCCCGACTCGACGATCCAGTCCTTGCCCAGCCAGTCGCCGACCGTGATCGGCTTGACGTGCGCCTTGCCGTCGGCGCCGGCGACGAGCACGAACTTCCCCTCCTGCCCCTGCTGCACCGCGCGCTGCGGCACCAGGATCGCGTTCGGCCGCTCGATGCCGAGCAGGCGCACGCGCACGAACTGCCCGGGGATCAGGTCGCCGGCGGCGTTCGGCAGCTCGGCCCGCAGCTCGACCGAGCCGGTGCGGGTGTCGATCAGCGAGTCCGAGAAGTTGACCTTGCCGCGCTCGGGGTAAACCGTGTCGTCGGGCTGCACCAGCTCGACCTCGAGGCGGTCGGGCGAGGTGACCTCCTTGGCGGCGATCGCCTTGCGCAGCGCCATGAGCGTCTGGTCGGAGACGCTGAAGCGCACCCAGATCGGCCGCACCTGCGAGATGCGGGTCAGCAGGCCGTTCTCCTGCGGGCTGACGAGCGAGCCCTCCGAGTGCTCGGCGCGGCTGCTGAGCCCCGAGATCGGCGCCTCGACGCGGGTGTAGGAGAGGTCGAGCTTCGCCTGATCGAGCCGCGCCTGCGCCGAGAGCACGGCGGCGCGCGCCTCCTCGGCGTCGGAGGCGGCGTTGTCGTACTCGCGCTGGCTCACCGCGCGCTCCTTGATCAGCGGCTCGAGCCGCGCCCGCTCGCGCTCGGCGCGCGACAGCGCCGCCTTCTCCTCCGCGACGTCGGCCGCGGCGGCCTGCATCGCGGCGCGGTAGGGCGCCGGATCGATCAGGAAGAGGGTCTCGCCCTGGCGCACCGGCCGGCCCTCGGCGTAGGCGCGCCGCAGCAGGATGCCCGAGACGCGTGCCCGCACCTCGACCTCGCGCGAGCCCTCGAGGCGGCCGTTGAACTCGTACGGCACCGCGACGGTGCGCGGCGCGACGGTCACGACCGTCACCTGCGCCGGCGGCATCGCGCCGGCGCCGGCTTGAGCGCCGTCGCCCTCGGCGGCGCCGCCGCAGCCGGCAAGGGCCACGGCTAGTGCAATCAGCAGTAGAGCGGCGGCATTCGCCGCCGACATCCGGAACCGGGTCATCGCTTGGCTCCTGAGAGTGGGGTGCCGGGGGCGCCGGGGCCGCCGGGGACGGTTGGGAGGAAACGCCGACACCTGCATTATACCGCAGCCTACATCGCTCATCAATCGTATGAGCCGGCCGGCCCGCGGGTGCCGGTAACGGATGACGGGGCGGCACGCCTCTTGACTTCATGAGCGACGATTACCGGCAGCGGCAGGACGACTACTGGTACTGGCGGAACAAGCAGATCGACGCCGAGTATGCGACCACTACGGCGGCCGCGAGCGCGGAGGAGGATACCCGGCTCTCCGGCGAAGGGCTTGCGGCCAAGTACGGTCTCGCGGGCAGGCGGGGGACCCGATCCGATCCGACGCTCGAGCGCCTGGAGGGCTATCTTCGCGTCGGCCAGGCAAGGGAGGCGTTCGCGGGCGCGGACCTCGAGCTGAGCATCGATCCCGAGAACGCCCCGGCGCTGGTCATCCGGGCGCAGGCGAACCTCCACCTGGCATGCACGGAGGCGGCGGTGGACGACGCCACCAACGCGCTCGGGTGGGGAGCCGAAGGGCGATGGGCCGCCTGGGCCCATGCCATCCGCGGCGAGGCGTACCTGGAGCTCAACCGGCCCGCCGCGGCGCTCGCCGATGCGGAGACCGCGCTCGAGATCTCGCCGGGATATGCTTACGCCCTCGTGGTCCGGGGAGCCGCCTACCGCGGGCAGGGCCGCATGGACGAAGCCCGCGCCAGCGTCGAGGAGGCCCTCGAGATCTCGCCGTTCGAGCCGTTCGCGCTCTTCGTCCGCGCCATCCTGAACCTCGACGAAGGGCACTTCGGAGCGGCGGCCGCCGACGCCACCATGGCGATGGGCTACTCGAGCCCGGACACGCGGGCGCTCTTCCTGCGCGCAGAGGCCTACCGCCGGCAGGGCCTTCCCGACCTCGCGGTCCGGGACGCCCGGCAGATCCTGGAGATGAACCCCGGCAACGAGAGGGCTCAGCGGTTGTTGCGGGAGCTGGACCGAGAATGAAGTACTACGCGGTCGCCGAGCTCGACGTCACCGACCGGAGCTGGGTGGCCGCCTACGTCCAGTTCGTCACCCCGCTCGTCGAGAGCTACGGCGGCCGCTACCTGGCGCGCACCGCCACCATCGAGAAGCTCGAGGGCGAGCGCCAGCCGTCGCAGATCCTCCTCATCATCGAGTGGCCGTCGAGGGAAATCGCCCGCGCCTTCTACGACAGCCCCGAGTACGAGCCCTACCGCGCGACCCGCCTCGCCGGCGCCAGGAACGAGCTGGTGCTGGTCGCCGGCGAAGACGTCACGCAGACGGCGCGCATCCCGGAGTGAGCTTCGGGCGCCGGCGCGCTGACAGGACGATCGGCGCGCTCGTACTCCGCCTCGCCGCCGCCTGCGGCGGGCCGCCGCCCGCGGCCGGACCCGACGGCTCGTCCAAGCCCGTACTGCGCGGCGAGATCCGCCCTGGTCGGGTCTTCCGGGGAACGCTCGCCGAGGACGCCGTCGATCGCTACCGCGGAGCGCTGGCGACTCGACCACACCCTGGCGCCCGTCGGGCGACCCACCGGCAACGCCGTGGCCGAGCGCTTCATCCTCACCCTCAAGTCCGAGCTCATCTGGACCCGTGACTGGGAGTCCGCAGACGAGCTCGACATCAAGAGCGACGTCGGGTTGGAGGTGGCCTTTGCCGAGTCCGCCGGCTGGGACACCCACGTCCAGCGGCGCGGGCGCTCGCGATCAGCGCGGTCGCCGGTCGCGCGCGTCGAGGAGTACTGGATGCGGCCGCTCGACACCCAGTTGCGCACCGCCTTGATCTTCTCGAACTGTCGCACCATCCCCTCGTAGCCGGCGATGAACTCGCGGAACTCGCGCTCGGGCTCGGGTCGGTCTTCGGCCAGCGGAGCATCAGGACGGCGGTACGTAGCGATTGATGGGGCGGCGCCTGCCCGGGGATTCCTGAGCGCAGCCTAGCGCTTGTAGACGTCGCCACGCGGGCGAATCCGCAGGACGAGGATGGTCGAGTCATCCAGGTGCGAGAAGTCACTCGCCAGCCGCCGACGCGGAGCCGAAAGGCCTCCTCGCGGGTGCCTTCGAGGCGACGGACATCCCCTCGTTGCTCTCGGCGAGCTCATCCAGTGCCGCGACGATTCGATCTTTGGTAGGCCGGTCGAGGCGGGAGAGTGCTTTCAGGGCCTGCTTGGCCCATTCGATGCGCCGGCTCAACGTGGCTTGGCGAGGAGACGCTTGACCTCTTCGTGGGATACCACTTCGCCTCTGGCCTTCTCGGCGAGGCCCTCCCGAATAGCCGCCAGGTCTTCCTCGGTCACAGGCTCATCGTCGACGGGAGCGGCCTCGAGGGGCGAGCGAAGGGGATCAGCCTGCCGCCGCAGGTACTCAAGGAAGCGCATCGCCGCGGGCAGCTCCGCCTCCGGCAGCTCGTCCACCAGCGTGTGCAAGCTCAGCCGGTCCGCCATGAGGCCATTCTACGTGGGCCATCAACTCGCTCAGTACGCGACGGTGACGCCCGGCTGCCGCTGCTCAGGGGCGTAGACCGGCCTAGGACTGCTGCTGGACCCACAGGTCCAGCGGCAGCCACTGGCCGGCGCCGCCGCAGTCGGAGATGCACACCTCGAACTGGTACACCGGATGGATCTCCCAGAGCGAGACCCGCTGGGGGTTTTTGCCGACCGGCTGGCCGTTGGAGCAGGGCACGTGGCTCGAGTCGAAGAAGAGCTGGCCGGTGATGCGGACGAGCGCGTGCGCCTTGGATACCTTGTCGACATTGCCATGGTCCCACGAGTCGGGGCGGTGATGGGGGCTCATCTCCACCACCACCCCCGAGCACTCCACGGTCTCGTCCGCGGAGCCCACCACCGAGATGTGGATGTCGTGGTAGAGGGCCTGGTCCGGGACGTCCTGGCCGCAGTTGACGCTCTCGCCGCCCTCCTGGCGGGCAATCAAGACATAGCCCTGCAGGACGACGAGCTTGCCTTCGCCGAGCGCGGCCAGGGGTGCGCGGTCGGTCGTGGGTCCCTTCGCTCGGTCCGGCGTGCTCTCGTCCCCGAAGTTGATCGCCGGGTTCTGCTCCACCTGCTGCTGCAGCGCGGTCAAGTCCTGGAGCGTGATCTCCTGGGCTGTCCCGCTCGCGCAGAAGTTGTTCTTCTGGGCGTCCTGGGTCGCTTCCGCTCCGGTGCCCGAGCCCGAGATCCCGCACTGGGCATCGATCCCGAGAGCCTGCGACGGAGGCGGCTGCGGATAGCTCGGCGTCTGGCAGGATGGCGCGAAAGGTGCGGAAGGTTGTGCTGCTCCTGCGGCGGCGATGAGGAGGCCAAACAGCCAAACTCCCCCTGGTCTCATGTCCTTTCCTTTCTCGCTCGGGCGCGCCCCGCCAGCCGAAACAGCGTGTGCAAGCTCAGCCGGTCCGCCGTGAGCCATTCTATGTGGCCCTCGACGGTAACGGCCGCTCCGGAGAGCCGGGGCGGCCGTTACCAATTCGCTCAGTACGCGACGGTGACGCCGTCCTGCGGCGGCGCGAGGTAGGGGAAGCTGGCGAGGAACTGCTTGTCGTTCTGGACGACCGTGTCGCCGAGCTCGTTGTTGGGAGGAGGCCGAGGCGATGCGGCTTGGCGCTCGGCGGCACGGCCATGTTGAGGCGCAGGTACTCGCACGGCACACCCTTCTCGTTGACCTTCGGCACGCCCTTGAGGAAGACCTGCACCAGGTCGCCGCGCGGGTTGGCCGGCACCTTGACCTTGAACAGGGGGTTGAGCACGCCGGCCAGCTCGGAGCTCTGGACGAAGGGCAGGAACTGGCCGTCGTCCTGTGCGTTGGGGAAGCGCCGCGGCGAAGCGGGCGCGCGGCGCTGGCGGAAGTCCCCGCGTCGTCGCGACGAGGGGAAGCGCCGCGGTGAAGAGTCCCCGCGGCATTCGCGAATCGCCCCGCGCCGTTGCGCGGAGGGGACGCGGCGTTCGCGAATGGCCCGGCGCCCCTCGGAGACATCCCGCGGCCGATCGGAAGCAGCCCCGCACCGTTGCGAGCTGGGGAAGGGCCCGTTCGCATTGGGGCAGCGCCGTTCGGAATTGGGGCAGCGCCGTTGGTCCTTGGTGAAGGGGCGGGGACGCATGGGGAACGGGCGGTCCCCATTGGCGACTCGCGTGGTGACCGTCGCGACCGTGCCGGGGACTCTCGCGACCACGCGTGTCCCGACCGGTACGGGCCCTGCCCCAATTCCCGACGCCGCTGTACCTGCCGGCGGCACGCCGGGGACTTGGCGGAGCGGCGCCGGGACTGTCGGGGAAGGCGCGTTCCCGCGCGGCGGTGGGGCGTTGCGGGGCGGGCGTTCCCTTACCAAAAATGCCGGCGGGACGATCGCGAACGGCGCCGCCCCGTTCACGACCGGCGGTGTACCGCGAAGCCCGGCCCTGTCCCGGTTCGGGGAACGGCTTCCCTTCTCGGTACGCGGCGCGGGCGCTCGCGTCAGGGCGCGGGGAGTGAACGCTGCGGAGGGGGAAATTGCTGCGGAGGGCGGGGTCGCCGCCCTCCGCAGCGGGGCTAGGGAACGACTCGGTCACGCCGGTGACCTACGCCGACGATCCGCCGTCCTTGCCCGGCGGTTCCGGCGAGGTCGGCTGCGGCGTGTCCTCCGGCGACGGCGGCTGCGGCTTGGCCCGGCGGGGATTCCGCCGCGGACGCAGGCCGAAGTCGTGCAGGGCCTTGGCCTTCGGACCGAAGACGCCGCGGAGATGGCCGGCGGCGCGGGTGCGCAGCTCCACTCCACGGCTCAGGACGATCCGACGCTCCTCAGGCGAGGACGCGCGCCGGGGTGCGCAGGTCGCGCTCGAGCTCCCGCCGCACGCGGCGGCCGAGGGGGTGGAAGTACTTCTCCTTGAGGACGGCGGGGGCCTCGAGCGCCGCCCAGCGCACGAGCCCGAGGCGGGCGCGGAGGCCCTTCTGGGTGACCCGCCGCCGCGGGTCGTGGAAGGGGAAGAGCGGCGGTACGCATTCGGCTTCGGCGAGGAGGTCGTAGATGCGGCGGATCGCCTCCTCGTTGCCGAGCGTGCCGGCCTCGACGGCCTCCATCGCCTCCGCCGCGCGGTCGAAGATCGCCATCACCTCCGGATCGGCGGCGGCGATGGCGCCGGGGATGGGGTCGTCCTCGAGCGAGCGCAGCCAGGCGGCGTCGCCGGTGGCGAGCCAGGCGAGGCGGGCGCGGGTCGCGCGCAGCGTGCCGAAGATCGAGGCGAGGGTCCAGATGCGCAGCCACGCCCCCCAGAGGCGGTAGTCGCGGAAGGCGATGAGCGCGCAGTGGACGAGGCGGTCGTTGTAGTCGATCAGGTTGCGCTGCAGGATCTCGAGCGGCGCGAAGCGCGCCGCCGACCAGTCGCCGTCCTTGGCCGCGTCGAGCAGCATGCCGGCCAGCCTGTAGATGGTCTCGGTCGTGTTGCAGAGGCCGCGCGAGAAGAGCGGGTCGATGAAGCCGGCGGCGTGCGACATCAAGCAGAAGCGGTCGCCGGTCGCCCGCGTCGACGAGTACTGGATGCGGCCGCTCGACACCCAGTTGCGCACCGCCTTGATCTCCTTGAACTGCCGCGTCATGCCCTCGTAGCCGGCGATGAACTCGCGGAACTCGCGCTCGGGCTCGAGGTCGGTCTTCGGCCAGCGCCGCGGATCGAGCATCAGGCCGACGCTGCACAGCGGGTTGGTGGAGCGCGCGTGGTTGTCGAACGGGATCACCCACATCCAGCCGCCGTCGAAGATGTGGTGGAGCGTCCCCTGGGAGAACGGCGTCAGGCCGGGGTCGGGGCGCTCGAGCCCCATCAAGCGCTCGAACGGCGGCACGTCCACCATGTGGGTGAAGATGCCGCGGGTCTGCGACTTGGTGCGCGTCGGCTTCTCGCGGTAACCGTACTTGGTGGCGAGGAGCGATTCGTGCCCGGTGCCGTCGACCACGTAGTCGGCCTCGAAGTCCCCTTTCTTCGTCGTCACCAGCACCCGCCGCTCGTCGATGTCCACCTCCTCGATGGCGGTGCTCTCGTAGAAGCGGCAGCCGTAGTGGACGGCGACGTGCAGCAGGTAGCCGTCGACGTCCTCGCGGAAGAGGTGCATCTCGGCGTCGTCGCCGAAGTTGGTGGTCGTCTGGTGGTACTCCTCGGGGTCGAAGGGCGCCCCCGGGCGGTGGTAGACGAAGCCGAAGTTGCGCTTGATGCCGCAGCGGGTGTTGACGCGCGACAGGCGCTTGAACGAGTGCAGGTTGAGCAGCTCCGGCACGTCGTAGCGCGCGGCGAGGACGGCCATCATCGCCGAGGTCTGCGGGATCGTCGACTCGCCGATCGTGAACTTCGGGTGCGTCCCCTTCTCGATCAGCGCCACCTTGACCCCGTGGCGCGCGAGGATGGCGGCCAGCATGTTGCCCGCGAAGCTGGCGCCGATGACGATGACCTGGTAGCGCTCCTTCTGCGGGCTCAACGTCTCGACCATGATGCGGTCTCCTCCAAGTGGCGTGCGAGCTTGGCCGCCAGCGGACCGACGTGGTCGCGCGACAGCATGTCGACGTGGTTGCCGGGCACGACGTGGACGGTGACCCCGCCGCCGGCGAGGTCGAGCCACGGCAGCTCCGGGTTGGGTGCGTCGTAGCGCGCGCGGCGGTCGCGGGCGCGGAAGAAGACGACCGGCCCCGATGGACCCGCCAAGGGCGCCGGCGCGTAGGCCCACATGGCGTTGGTGCTGGCGGTGACGACGCGCAGGAAGCGGCGCACGTCGTCGAGCCCGACCGCGGCGAGCTGCGGGTCGTGCCGCCGCATCTCGGCGACGAAGCGGGCGAGGCGCTCGTCGTCGGAGAGGGCGCGCAGCGCCTCGGCGTCGAGGCCGTGCTCGGCGGCGGCGCTGTCGGCGAGGTAGACCATGACCTCGGGCTCGTCGGCGAGGCGGGCCGGCATCTGCCCGGGGCCGGCGGTGTCGATGAGCGCGAGGAGGGCGACGTTCTCGGCGCCGAGGCGGAGGGCCATCTCGAAGGCGACGGTGCCGCCGAAGGAGAGGCCGCCGAGGAGGTACGGCGGCTGCGCCTGCACGGCGGTGACCGCCTCGACGTAGTGCGCGGCCATCTCTTCGACGGTGGCGAAGGGCTCCTGGTCGTCCTCGAGCCCGCGCGCCTTCAAGCCCCAGACCGGGCGCTCGCTGCCGAGGAGGCGCGCCAGCTCGCGGTAGACGTAGACGTGGCCGCCGACCGGGTGGACGAGGAAGAGTGGCGGCAACGAGCCGTGAGGCTGGAGCGGCGCGAGCGCGGCGGGGAGGTCGGGGCGGCCGGTGGCGTCGGGCGCGGCGCTCGTCAGCAGGCGCGCCAGGTCCGCCACGGTCGAGCCTTCGAGCAGCGCGTCCGGCGAGATCGCACGGCCGAACCGTTCGCCGAGGCGCGCCGCCACCTGCACGGCCGTCATCGAGTCGCCGCCGAGGTCGAAGAAGTCGTCGTGCAGGCCGATGCGGTCGACCCCGAGCGCCTCGCGCCAGATCGCGACAACGGCGCGCTCGGCGTCGGTCGTGGGCTCGGCGTGCGGCGTCGCCAGCGAGGAGCGCGGGCGCAGCGCCGCCTGCGGAGGATCACCTTGCGCACCGTCATCCTGAGCGGAGCGAAGCGAAGCGAAGGATCTGGGTGGGAGGAAGCCTGCTGCACCCTGACCGGCGAGGTCTGGGGCCTCGATCCAGTGCCGCGCGCGCTCGAAGGGATACGTCGGCAGCGGCACGCGGCGCCGCGCGCTGCCGCCCTCGACGGCCGACCAATCCACCGCCTCGCCGGCCACCCACCGCCGGCCCAGCTCCACCAGCTCTCGCACCCGCCCACCCTCTACCTGGAGCTTTTCTTCCTGCCCTCCCCGCAGCTCCCGAATCGCCTCCTCGCGATCGCGCGCCACCAGCGCCCGCCGGACCTCGAAACCCTTCCTCCCCACCTGGAGCGTGTACGCGACATCCTCCAGCCGCAGCTCCGGGTGCGCCTCGAGGTGATCCGCGAGCTCCGCCGCGGCGCGCCCCGAGGCGCTCTCCGTGCGCGCCGACACCGTCAGGAGCTGCCACGGCGCCGAAGCGCCGGTCGTCGCGGGTGCCACCGCCGCCGCCGGCGCCTCTTCGAGCACCACGTGCGCGTTCGTCCCCCCCATCCCGAAGGCGCTGACCCCGGCCCGCCGCGGCGCGCCGTTCGTCTCCCACGGCAGCAGCTCCGCGGCGACGCGGAAGGGGCTGCGCTCGAGCTCGGCGCGCGGGTTGGGCGACTCGAAGAACAGGCTCGGCGGGATCTCCCGGTGCTCGAGCGCCAGGACGGTCTTGATCAGCCCCGCGACGCCGGCCGCGGCGTCGGCGTGGCCCTGGTTGCTCTTGACCGACCCGAGGGCGCACGTGGGGCCGCCGTTGCGCGCGCCGCCGAAGGCCCGCGTCAGCGCCGCCACCTCGATCGGATCGCCGAGCGCGGTGCCGGTGCCATGCCCCTCGACGTAGCTCACCGTGCCGGGATCCACCTCCGCCACCGCCAACGCCTCGGCGATCACCCGCGCCTGCCCGAGCACGCTCGGCGCCGTGAAGCCGACCTTGCCGGCGCCGTCGTTGTTGACGGCGGTGCCGCGCACCACCGCCCGGATCGGGTCGCGGTCGCGCAGCGCCTCGTCGAGCCGCTTCAGGACGACGACCCCGGCGCCGTCGCCGGGGACCGTGCCCTGGGCGCGCGCGTCGAAGGCGCGGCAGCGGCCGTCGGGCGAGAGGATGCCGCCTTCGGCGTAGAGGTACCCCTCGCGGCGCACCTGCAGGCGGACGCCGCCGGCGAGCGCCAGGTCGCACTCCTGCGCCAGCAGGCTCTGGCAGGCGAGGTGGACCGCGACGAGCGAGGTCGAGCAGGCCGTGCTGACGGCGAGGCTCGGTCCCTCGAGGTCGAGCTTGTAGGAGAGGCGGGTGACGAAGTCGCGGTCGTTGGCGATGAGCGCCGGATGGAGGCCGACGGCGTCGAGGAGATCGCGGTTGGGCAGGACGTTGCGCAGCAGGTAGCCCGAGAGCCCACAGCCGACGAAGACGCCGGTGCGCCGCGGGCGGTCGCCGCCCCAGCCGGCGCTCTCGAGCGCCTCCCAGGCGCACTCGAGGAGGAGCCGCTGCTGCGGGTCCATCAGCTCGGCCTCGCGCGGCGTGCAGCCGAAGAACGGCGCGTCGAAGAGGTCGAGCCCGGGGACGACGGTGCCGGCCTTGACGTAGCGCGGATCGGCGAGCAGCGCCGGCGCGACGCCGGCCGCGCGCAGCTCCTCGTCGTCGAAGCGCGAGATCGTGCAGCGGCCGTCGCGGAGCACCTGCCAGTACTCCGCGACCGACGCCGCGCCGGGGAAGCGGCAGGCGAGGCCAATGACGGCGATGCTCATCGGCGCACGCTCCGCCGCTCCGCCGCTTGGCGGCGCCGCGCGCCGGCCGCGGCGGCGGCTGCGAGATCGATCTCGGGCTTGGCCGTGGCGCTCTCGAGGTGCGCCGCCAGCGCGGCGATCGTCGGGTAGGCGAAGAGATCGACGACCGGCACCGGCCGCCGCGCCAGCTCCTCCAGACGCGCGTGGACGCGCAGCACCAGCCACGAGTTGCCACCGAGGTCGAAGAAGCTGTCGTCGACACCGACGGCGTCGAGGCGCAGGCAGTCGCGCCAGAGGGCGGCGAGCGCGCTCTCGAGCGCGGTGCGCGGCGCCACGAACGCCTGCGCCAGCTTGGGCCGCACTGCCTCGGGCGCCGGCAGCGCCGCCACGTCCACCTTGCCGTTGGCGTTGAGCGGCAGCTCGGCCAGCTCGACGAAGGCGGCGGGGACCATGAAGTCGGGCAGGCGCGCGCGCAGCGTGGCGGCGAGGTCGCTCACCGTCGCGCGCGGCTCCGCGCGGGGCACGTAGTAGGCCACCAGCCGCTTGCCTTCCTCGCCGCCGTCGCGCGCCACCACGGCTGCGCGCGCCACGGCGGGTTGCTCGGCGAGCGCCGCCTCCACCTCCGCCAGCTCGACGCGGTAGCCGCGCACCTTGACCTGCTGGTCGGCGCGCCCGAGGTACTCGAGCGCGCCGTCGGGGCGGCGCCGAGCGAGGTCGCCGGTGCGGTACATGCGCGCTCCCGGCTCGACCCCGGCGAGGTCGGGAAGGAAGCGCTCGGCGGTGAGGTCCGGCCGGCCGAGATAGCCGCGCGCGAGGCAGAGGCCGGCGATGTAGATCTCGCCGGGCACCCCGACCGGCACCGGCTCGCAGCGCGCGTCGAGGAGATGGAGGCGGGCGTTCACGATCGGGCGGCCGATCGGCACCGGCCCCGGCGCCGCCTCGCGCGCGAGAACCTCATGGACGCAACAGCCGACCGTCGCCTCGGTCGGGCCGTACTCGTTGACCACGCGCACGTCCGGCAGCCGCTCGGCGAAGACATGGAGGTCCTCGCCGGACAGCGCCTCGCCGCCGACGACGGCCACCGCGACACCGCGCGCGAGCGCGGCGCCAGGCAGGAGGCGCAGGTGCGACGGCGTCAGCTTGACGAGGCTGAGCGGCGCGTCGCGGCGCGCATCGGCGCCCGGTACGGAGTCGTTCGCCCGCAGCTCCTCGACGAGCGCCTCGAAACTGCGGTCGTCGCGCAGCAGGATGGCGTGGTCGCCGGCGACGAGGGGTGCGAGGAGGCTGGTGAGCGTGAGGTCGAAGCCGAGCGACGAGTGGACGGGCACGCCGCCGAGCCGCGTTGAGTGTAGCGCCCGGCCCCCGTGCCGGGCGTTTTCGGAGGACGGCCCGCAATCCTTCACACGCTCTGAGAAGTAGGCGCCGGCGCAGAAGGCGAGGTAGTTGGCGAGGGCGAGGTGCGGGACCTCGACGCCCTTCGGCCTTCCCGTCGAGCCGGAGGTGTACATGACGTAGGCGAGGTTCTGCGGCTCGACGTCGACCAACGGTGGATACGCCGGCTGCTCGCGCAACGCCTCGTCCAGGAAGGGCAGGGAGACGATGCGCGCCGCCGTCTCCGGCAGCCGCGGCCGCACGGCCTCGCCGGTCAACAGGAGCGGCGCGCGCGAGTCCGCGAGCAGAAAGGCGAGGCGCTCGGCGGGGTGCGACGGGTCGAGCGGCACGAACGCGGCGCCGGATTCCAGGATGCCGAGGAGCGCCGCCATGAGGTCGAAGCCGCGCTCCATGCAGACGGCGATGCGCGTCTCCGCGCCGATCCCCTGCGCGCGCAACCAGTGCGCGAGGCGATGCGCGCGCTCCGCGAGCTCGCGATAGGTCAGCGACTCCTCGCCCGCCACGAGGGCGATGGCCTCGGGCGTGCGCGCCACCTGAGCCGCGACCAGGGCGTGCGCCGTCGCCACCGCCGGCGGCTCCGCAGGCGTGGCGTCGGCCAAAGCCCGGCGGCGGTCGTCGGGCGCCATCAGCGCCAGCGCCGCGAGCGGCGCATCCGGGTCGGACAGCGCGCTCTCCAACAGCGCCAGCAGCGGCGGCACCAGCCACCCCGGCTCCTCGACAGCCGCGGCGTCGTACTCGAGCGCCAGCCGCAGCCCTGCGGGCGTCTCCCCGCCGGCGAGGCGAATCGAGAACGGCTCGCCCGCCAAGCCCGCCCGCGTAGGGATGGAGCTTGCCTCCACCTGCGAGCAAGCAGGCTGCCCCCCTACCTGAATCTTTTTGAACGACACACGGCCGGCCGCAACCGGTTCCGGGGCCGTCTGCCAGTCGAAGGCGAAGGCGATCCCATTCGCGCCGCCGCCGAAAAGCTCCCAGGTGAAGTGGTCCTGCGCCACCTGGCCCTGTCGCAGCTCCTCGCCCACCTGAGCGGCCAGCGACGCGAACGACTGCCACTCGGCCGGCGCGATGCGGATCGGGAGGACACGATCGAAGAGCCCGATCGCGCCGGTCAGGTCGTCGACCGACCGGCCGTCGACGCCAACCCCGACGACGACGCTCTCGCTGCCCGTGAGCCGCCAGAGGAGCACCGCCCAGGCGGCGAGCACCGCGTTCGCGGCCGACGCGTCGTGTGGCGCGGCGGCCGCGGAGGCGGCGTGCGGAGCCCGATGGCTTCGTGTCATCGCCGCCAGCGCGTCACCGAGCGTGTGTGGCAGCGGGACCGAAAGCCGGCTGGGTAGGAAGGCATCGTCCGGCGCCTTGCGGCGCGCGAAGGGGAGCGCGGCCTCCGGCAGCGGCGCGAGCCGCCGCCACCAGCTCCGCCCGCGCTCGGCCTCGTCCTCCTCGACCAGCTCCCGCTGCCAGGCGACGTAGTCGACGTACGCGAGCGGCTCCGGGTCGGCTGCGCCGCCGTAGGCGCGCGCGATCGCGCCGGCGAGGAGAGCGAGCGACCGCTCGTCGGCAGCCAGCGCGGGAAGAGCGATGAGGAGCCGGTGGCGCTCCGGCGCGAGACGCAGTAGCGCGCAGCGGAAGAGTGGCCCCGCCGCCAGATCGATGCCCTCGCCCAGTCTGCTGAGCTCTTCGTCGACGCGTGCTTCCTCCGCCTCCGAATGCTCCCAGCAGGGCGGCAGCGAAGTCTGTACCTGCACCGGCTCGGCGCCGCCGCCCAACCGCACGAACGCCGTGCGCAGGATCTCGTGTTTCGCGACGACCGCCGCGACCGCCGCCCGCAGCCGGCATTCGTCGGGCGGCCCGGCAATCTCGACGACACAGCGCGCCACGAGGCGCGCCGGCTCGCCGCCGCTCAGCCGCCAGAGCCGCCGTTGCTGCGCCGAGAGGGGGAAGCCCTCGATCCGCTCAGCCGCCATGCGTCTCCACGGCCATGCCGACGACGATCCGGCGCGGCCCTTCGTAGGGGTTGCGGCCGTGGGCGACGAGCATGTTGTCGGCGAGGAGGACGTCGCCCTCCTGCCAGGGGAAGGCGACCGCCTCGGCGCGGTAGGCGGCGCGGATCTCGGCGAGGTCGGCGGGGTCGATCTCGGTGCCGTCGGCGTG
The DNA here is from genome assembly GCA_044866775.1 of Thermoanaerobaculia bacterium. Taxonomy (GTDB): domain Bacteria; phylum Acidobacteriota; class Thermoanaerobaculia; order Multivoradales; family UBA5704; genus DASUNQ01. The sequence goes on from JBIOUG010000068.1 coordinate 39,582, forward strand.
CGCGGCGTGGCGCGGCAGCTCGCCCGGGCCGAAGGCGGTGAGCAGCGCCTCGCGCATCGCCGGCGAGAGGCTGGAGACGTGGAAGAGGTGCGCCTGGTTGAACCAGAGGAGGTCGCCGGTGCGCGGGTGCGTGGCGAGGGCCGGGCGATCCTGGATCGTCCGCAGGCGCTCGCCGGGGAGCCACTCGAGCTCGATGCCGCCGGCGTGGCAGAAGCGCTCGACCTCCGCCGGGTCCTCGGTCTGGAAGGTCTCCTGCCAGGAGAGGTCGAGGCCGCGGCCGTAGTTGCGGACGTAGCGCACGCCCTTCGTCGCGAAGCGCTCGCGCAGCGCCGGCGAGAGGCGCGCGGTGATGCGGCGGCTGTCGGCGAGCGGCGTCTCGCCGCCGCGCGCGGCAGCCGTCACGCAGTGGAAGGCGATCTCGAGCGGCCAGCGGGCGGCGTAGGAGTTCTCGTTGTGCAGCGGGATCTCCTGGTCGGCCGGGTACTCGGTGGCGGTGTGAACGTTGCCGCGCACCGTCACCCGCGGCGTCGAGCGGTAGGTGTACTTGAGGAGCGGCCCGCCGGCGACGCCGGCGAGGAAGCGCTCGAGCCCGTCGATGCCGCCCACCTCGAAGCCGCGGAAGAGGACGGCGCCGTGGCGCAGCAGGCGCTCCTCGATCTCGGCGCGGCGGCCGCCGGCCCAGGTCTCGAGCGCCAGGCCCGGCAGGCGCGGGCTGACGAGGAGCGGCAGCGCGCGGCCGGCGGAGAGCGGCTCCTCGCGGACCAGGGTCTCCTCGGAGACCGCCGCGGCCCGGCGCTCGTCGTCGCTCAATCGTCGGATCGGTCGGGTCATGCCGTCACCTCCGGGTCGCTCTCGGTTTGCGCGCGGCGCCTGATGCCGCGCGTCCGCTGCTCCTCCATCCACGACAGGTCGCGCCGCCGCTCCTCGCGCGCCGCCGTCTCGAGCAGCGCGCCGACCGTCGCCTCCGGCCGCGCCGCCGCGGCTTCGAGGAGGAGCGCGAAACGCCGCGCCAGCCCGGCCACCGTGGCACGGTCGAAGAGGTCGGTCGCGTACTCGACGACGCCGGCGAGGCCGTCCCCGTCCTCGACGACGTTGAGGGTGAGATCGAGCTTCGACGTGTCGGTGCCGGTCGCGACCGGCGAGAGCGCCAGTCCCGGCAGCTCGAGGCCGTCGAGCGGCGTGTTGTGGAGCGTCAGCATGGCGGCGAGGAGCGGCGTCCGCGCGCCGTCGCGCGGCAGGCCCAGCGCCTCGACGATGCGCTCGAACGGCACCTCCTGGTGGGCGAGCGCGGCGAGCGCGGTGTCGCGGGCGCGCGCCAGGAGGTCGCGGAACGCGAGGTGCTCGCTGACCTCGCCGCGCAGCACGAGCGTGTTGATGAAGACGCCGATCAGCGGCTCGGTCTCGGGGCGCACCCGGCCGGCGACCGGCGTGCCGATCGCGACGTCGCGCTGGCCGGAGAGCGCGTGCAGCAGCGCCTGGTAGGCGGCGAGCAGGACCATGAACAGCGTCGCGCCCTCGCGCCGGCAGAGAGCGTGGAGCCGCGCCGCCACCTCGGCCGGGACGCGGAACGGCAGCCACTCCCCGGCCTGGCTGCGGGCGGCGGGGCGCGGTCGGTCGGCCGGGAGGACGAGCGGCGCCGCGCCGCCGAGCCGGCGGCGCCAGAACTCGAGCTCGCGCTCGAGCGCCGGGCCGGCGAGCCGCTCGCGCTGCCAGCGCGCGTAGGCGGCGTACTGGATCGGCAGCTCGCCGAGCGGCGCCGGACGCCCCGCCGCGAGGGCCGGATAGAGGGCGCCGAGCTCGCGCGTCAGGACGCCCAGCGACCAGCCGTCGAAGACGATGTGGTGCGCGGTGGCGAGGAGGAGGTGGTCGTCCTCCGCGAGGCGGAGCAGGCGGGCGCGGAAGAGCGGCCCGGCGCCGAGATCGAACGGCGCGTGCGCCTCGGCGCGCAGGAGCTGCTGCAGGTCCGCATCGCCGCCGCCGGCGGCTTCGGTCAGCGGCAGCTCGAAACCGTTCGCCGGCTCGACCACGACGCGCGGCTCGCCACCGTCGCTCACGAAGCGGCTGCGCAGCACCTCGTGGCGGCGCACCACCTCGGCCAGCGCGCCGCGGAGCGCGCCGGCGTCGAGCGCGCCGCGCAGGCGGAGGCCGAACGGGATGTTGTAGGCGGGGTCGCCCGGCGCGAGCCGGTCGAGCAGGTAGAGCCGTTGCTGGGCGAGTGAGAGGACGCTCGCGCCGCCGGCCGGCTGCGGCGCGATGGGCGGCGGCGGCTCGCCGCCGCCCGCGGCGCGGAGGGCGCCCTCCGCGAGCCCCGCCACGGTCGGCGCCTCGAACACGGCGCGCAGCGGCAGCTCGACGCCGAGCGCCGAGCGCAGCCGGGCGACGACCTGCGCCGCCAGCAGCGAGTGCCCACCGAGATCGAAGAAGCTCTCGTGGG
>JBIOUG010000069.1:0-2425 GCA_044866775.1 Thermoanaerobaculia bacterium
CTCACTACGTCGACTACGTCGAGCACCGCTACCGAAGGCTCCTCCCGCTCCTCCCTACCCCCGCATCCGACCGCCGCCCCGCGCGCTCACACCGCCAGAATCCCGCAGTTTCTGACCGCCGCTAACAGCTCCTCGCTGTCGAGCACGGCCTTGAAGACACCGAGGCGCCAGGCGAGGGGGACGGGCTGGCCGGCTCTCGCTCGGGCCTTCAGATAGGCGTCCGCAGCGCACGCGAGCCAGGCGCCGGCCGAATGGAAGCCCTCTGCTTCCGCCGCCTGCTTCCAGCGCGCCGACTGCACGGCGGTCGCATGCACCGTGAAGCTGGCGACGCGGAGCCGGTTCACTCCCGCTCCTTCAGTCGCGCGACGAACGCTGCCGCCTCTTCCAGGTCGGCGTAGGTGAAGTGCAGCGCTTCCAGGAGCCCCGAGAGTGTCCGCACGCGGGGCGTCTGCTTCCCGGACTCGTACGAGCAGAGCATGCCGCAGGTGATGTCGGCGCGGTCGGCGACCTCGCACTGCTTCAGGCCGCGAGCCAGGCGAAGGATGACGGGGGCGGTATGCAGCTCCTTCATGCGAGCGCCTCTTCGATCGCCGCCGCGATCTTGCCGACGCGCGGAGCGAGCCGCTTCGCCAGGCGTGCCAGGCGAAACTCGGCGGGCTCTTCGTCCGGGTCGTAGTCTTCCTCGCCCATCCGCAGGAGGAAGGCTTCCAGGTAGCGCAGGTCGCCGGCCGCCGCTCGGGCCTCGGCGAGCGTGCTGGACTCGCCCATTTCGCACCAGCACCTGCCCACCTCCAGGATGAGCCCGTCGAGCATGCGGGAGAGGCGGATCAGCGCCGCGCGGTCGCGGGGATTGGTGACGCGGTACAGCGTGGTGCGGCGCCAGCCGTCGGATTCATCGAACGGTGGGCGCCAGGGCGGGGCGGTAGACTTGGGCTGGTCGCGCATGGGGGTCCGTCCTCCATGTTCGGCAAGTCCCCGGCGGGAGTGCCGCTCTCGCCGGGGGCGCCTGGGTTAGTTTGGGAGGACGGTACGACAGGATCGGCCAGCTAGCGCCGGCAACACGCTAATACCCCACTACCCCCAGTGGGGAAGGTGCCCGTTCCGGTGGGGAAAGCGTTTTCCCAAGTGGGGAGAGCGCGCGTCCAAGTGGGGACGGCGCTTCCCCACCCGGACGCTTCGTTTTCCCACTTGGACGAGCCAGCGTCCCGGCTGGACGAGACGCTTCCTCTCTCGGCCGCGACGCTCGCCCGCGAGGGCGCCGCGGTCGCCCGAGAGTACGGGGTGTCCGGACAATTCTCGAGCGGTCCGCTTCCTGAGATTCTGCCACAATAGAAGTCGATGGCCCGTGTCGTGTTCGACTTCCCGCCCGATGTCTTCTCGGCGCTTCGTAGGTCGCCCGAAGAGTTCGCCGACGAGATGCGTCTCGCCGCGGCGATCCATTGGTACTCGCAAGGCGTGATCTCACAGGGCAAGGCGGCGGAGATCGCCGGCCTGGATCGCGCCAGCTTCCTCGACGAGCTGTTCCGGCGCAAGGTTCCTGCAGTCCAGGTCACCCTCGATGAGCTCCGTGAGGAGCTCCGGCATGGATGAGGGATCGTTTCGCGGTCAACTCTTCTCCCGCCATCTTTCTCGCGCGCATCGATAGATTGTTCTCCTGCAGCGATCTGGGGCCGAGGTGTTGCCGCTTCCGGCGCCACCACGCCTCCCCCGGTCGCTCCGAAGGCAGCTTTCCGGGGCTTCCACAGGGCGTTCTCCGTTGCGCACCGGCGTGAGCATCCCTCGGCAACCCACACAAGATCCTGAAGACGCCGAACTCAACAGTGGTCCCGTCCGTCGTGTCTGAAGGACCACAGGCTCGCAGAGCCTCGATATCTCGAGGATCGTAGAGGAACCAGAAATGCCAGCGGCACTCACCTTGGACTCATTGAAGCAGGCCATGGCCGGCACAGCGGCGGCGTTCGCTGCGTCACCGAGCTGCAGGCCGCGGCGGGGGGTTGACAACGTCTTCCCGCCGACCTACGAGGGGCCCGCTGCGCCGTCGAGAAGCGGCTCGTACCAGGCCGTGACGAGCCGCTCCTCCGCTCGGAGCGTCAACCTGGAGGTGGGGAACAGAGTACGCTGCGTCAGCAGCCTCGAGACACCGCATCGGATCGAGGACGCGCTCCTGCACGACAGCCTTCTCAACGGCAGGCCGTTCCCGTCAGGTCCGCCCATCGGCGAATTCTTCTCGCGGAGGTACATGTGACTATCAATAGCATTTTGAACTGTGCCTTCCCGAGCCGCGCGGTATAGGGGTACACCACTGCTGTCCCACAAACTTCATGCGATTCCTAGCGAGAGTTGAGGAGTGGCCGCTGGGGCGGGGTCGTCAGGTGGCCTGAGGATCTCATCGAGACTGCGGCAGTGGAAGAGGTTGAGTTGGAGG
>JBIOUG010000070.1:0-26858 GCA_044866775.1 Thermoanaerobaculia bacterium
CCTCCAACTCAACCTCTTCCACTGCCGCAGTCTCGATGAGATCCTCAGGCCACCTGACGACCCCGCCCCAGCGGCCACTCCTCAACTCTCGCTAGGAATCGCATGAAGTTTGTGGGACAGCAGTGGCCACTAGGCAGCCCTGATAAGACGCCTTGGGTGCTTCGTCGCTAGGAGGCGATGTTGGTGGTTGTCGTGGACCTCGGTGTAGATCTGCGTCGTGGAGATCGAGCTGTGGCCGAGGAGTCTCTGGATGTAGCGGATGTCGACTCCCTCTTCGAGGAGGAGTGTCGCGACGGAGTGCCTCAGCATGTGGGGGGTGATATGGAGAGTGAGTCCGGCCGAGCTTGCGTGTTTTCGTAGCATGGCGCGGACGGACTGATCCGAGAGGGCGGTCCCGGCTCGGGACGCGAAGAAGTACCTGGCCGTCTCCCCTGAACAGGTGACGGTCCTGTACTCGCGTAGCGCGGCGAGTGTCTCAGCATCGCAGAGATGGATTATACGCTCCCTGCTGCCCTTCCCGAAGATGCGGACGCGGCCCAGGCGGAGGTCGACGTCCTCCTCCCGTAGGTTGCAGACCTCCGAGACCCTGGCGCCGGTGGCGAAAAGGAGCTCCAGGGCGGCGAGGTCACGCAGGACGGCGTTGTAGGCGCGGGAGCCGGGCTCTCGGAGGGACTTCTTGAGACCATAGAGATAGTGGAATAGACGCCTGAGGTCGGGGAGTGGGACAGTGCGCGGCAGACGGCGGGGTTCGCGGATGCGGATCTCCATCTTCCGGAACGGATTCAGGGGGATGACGTCCTCGCGCTCAAGGAAGTGGTAGAGCGCCTTCAGGGTGGCCACCTTCCTCTTGATGGTCTTGGGCGAGCGGTGGGGGAAGAGTGCCTGGATGTAGTCGCGGAGGACCGCTTTGTCGATCGCGGAGAGCTCGTCGACCTCGTGGCGGCTGTGGAGGTGGGCGGTGAACTGCTTGAGGTCGATCGAGTAGGCCTTCAGGGTTCTTGGACTGAGGTTCTTACCGTACTGGCAGTGGAGGAGAAAGCTCGCAATCGCGTCGGCAACCTTCATCCCGTCGTCCCTCCCCGGTTGTCGTGAAGGGCGGGATGATAGTGCGCCGCCAACTCAGCTCGTTGAGCAAGCACTGGGCCGCGTCACGGAGCATGGCGTTCCGGCGGGCTGCGCCCCGGGAGGCGGTGTCAGGGAGGCGGCGGTATAATGACCCGCTCCCAGGGGTAGACGCCCGCGCCGCACCCCCCGTATACCGCACAGATCATGCTCAGGCTCGTCCACTCCCAGCCAGCCCCCCGACCCACCTGGGCCGAGGCCACGGACCGCGACCTGCTGCTGGCGGTCCGCGACGGCGAGGAGGCGGCGCTGGGGGAGCTGATCGCCCGGAAGACGAAGCCGCTCCTGCAGGCGGCGCAGCGCATCCTCGGGGACCTCGAGGAGGCGCGGGACGTCGTGCAGGTGACCTTCTTCAAGGTCTGGGAGAACCGCAAGAAGTTCGACGAGCGCTGGAGCCCCAACACCTGGATCTACCGCATCGCGAGCAACCTCGCCATCGACCACCTGCGGTCGCGCCGCAGCCGGGAGCGCAGCCACGAGCCGGTGCGCCAGCACCTGCTGCAGGTGGCCGACGGCAGCGCCCGGCGCGACCTCTCCCGCCTCCAGCACGGCGAGGTGGCGGCGATCTTCCGCGAGCTCGCGGCCGGCCTCTCCGAGAAGCAGCGCATGGTCTTCGTGCTGCGCGAGATCGAGGGCCTCTCCTCGCCCGAGGTGTCGCAGATCGTCGGCTGCCGCGAGTCGACCGTGCGCAACCACCTGTTCAACGCCCGCAAGGTGCTGCGGCGCGAGCTCTGCCGCCGCTACCCCGAGTACGCCGGCGCCTTCGCCGCGCGGCCGGAAGCGGACGAGGTGGAGGCGTGAGCGTGCCGGCGACCACCTGCTTCGACTGGCCGGCGCTCACCGCCCATCGCCGCGACCCGCGGGCCGCGGAGCCGGCGGCGTGGGCGGAGGCCCTCGCGCACCTCGACGGCTGCCCGGACTGCCAGCGCGCCGCCCTCGCGGCCGACCCGACCCTGCTCTTCCGCCGCCTCGCGGCCCCCTCCGAGGGTCGCGGCGCGCCGGGCTCCACTCAAGGCGCGAAAGCTTTCGCGCCTGGCTCCGATCTCGACGAGCGCGCGGAGGTCGAGGCGGCCATCCAGGCCGTGTCGGCGCTGCGCGCTGCGCGCCGGGTCGCCGGACGCCGCGCCGGGCTGCGGCGCGCCACCGGCTGGGCGCGCTGGGCGGCGGCGGCGGTGCTCGCCTTCCTCGCCCTGTCGCTCGACAACCAGGGGCTGCCCGGCGGCCCGCGCGGCCCCTTCGTCGCGGGCGCCGCCGACGCGGCGGCGGTCTCGCGCCTGCCCGCCGGCGCCGCCGGCGCCGCGGCCAGTTATTCGGAGCTCGGCGCGAATGCGTTCGCGCCTCGGGCCGAGGCGCGCATCTATCACCTCGACGGCGAGGACCTCTCGGTGGTCATGATCGTCGACGAGAGCCTGGATGTCTGAGTCGCGTGCCCTCCCTGCGTTCCTCTTCCCCCGCGGCGCGGCTTTGCGGCCCGCGGTGCGCTCGCGCGCCGCACGCTGAGCCGCCGCGCCGCCGCCGGACCTCTGCCGTGAGCCGTTTCGCCCGCCTTGCGATTGCCGCGCTGTTGCTGCTCGCCCTGCCGGCGGGGCAGCTCGGCGCCGCGCCCGCCCAGTCGGGTCAGGCGCCGCAGCCCCCCCGCAGCGACCAGCTCGCGGTCCACGCCTACAAGCTCCAGCACCAGAGCGCGAGCGAGGCGCTGATGCTCATCCACTCGCTGCTCTCGCCGCGCGGCACCGTCGAGCTGCAGAAGGAGGCCAACACGCTGGTCGTCCGCGACACCGTCGCCGCGCTCGCCCGCATCGTCTCGGTGCTGCACAACTTCGACCGCCCGGCGCTGCCGCTCCGCCTCGAGCTCTACGTCGTGCGCGCGAGCCGCCACCGGGTCTCGGGGCAGCCCGGCACCTCGCCGAAGATCCCGGCCGAGCTGGTGCGGCGCCTGCGCGAGCTGCTGCCCTACGAGGTCTACGAGCTCGAGGGGCAGGCGCAGCTCACCACCGCCGAGGGGCAGAGCGTGACCTACGAGATCGGCAGCGGCTTCGAGGTGAGCTTCCGCCTGGGCGCCGTCGAAGCCGACCGCCAGATCCGCTTGCACGGCTTCCGCATCCTGCGCCGGCAGCAGCGCAACGGTCTCGCCAAGCCGCTCGTCCAGTACGACCTGACGGCGTCGCTCGACCAGCCGACGACGGTCGGTCTGGCGCGCAGCGAGTCGAGCCCCGACGCGCTGATGCTGGTCTTGAAGCTGCGTCTCGATCCGGCCGCGCGCGCGCGGTCGCAGGAGTAGGGGAGAGGCACGAGCGCATGCAGTTCGTCTGCCGCGTCGGCACGCCGGAGGGACAGGTCCTCGAGCAGGTCTTCGAGGCGAGCGACGAGATCGCCCTGCGCGGCGACATCGAGAAGCGCGGCTACCACCTCTTCTCGGTCCGCCGGCGGGGGCTCAAGCGGGCGGGTCTGCCGGCGCTGCGCGGGCGGCGCAAGCACATCGGCGACCAGGCGTTCCTGATCTTCAACCAGGAGCTGGCGGCGCTGCTCAAGGCCGGGCTGCCTCTGCTCCAGGCGCTCGACCTGATGCTCGAGCGCCAGAGCGACCCGCACTTCCGCTCGCTCCTCGCCGACATCCGCGACCGCGTCAAGAGCGGCCAGGACCTCTCCGACGCCTTCGCCGCCCACGTCGAGCAGATCCCGCGGCTCTACCCCTCGACGCTCAAGGCGGGCGAGCGGAGCGGCGAGCTCGAGGCGGTCATCCGCCGCTTCGTGCGCTACCTGAAGCTGGTGCTCGAGGCGCGCAAGCGCGTGGTCTCGGCGCTCGTCTACCCGCTGGTGCTGGTCGGGCTCTCGATCACCATGATCGTAGTGATGATGATCTACGTCGTGCCCAAGTTCATGGGCTTCTTCGCCGAGCTCGACGCCGAGCTGCCGCTGATGACCCGCATCACGCTAGGATTGTCGACCTTCGCGAGCCACAACTGGCCGCTGCTGCTGGCGGCGCTGGCGGCGGGCTGGCTGGCGCTGCGCTGGTGGGGCGCGACGGAGACGGGGCGGGTGGCGATCGACCGCTGGAAGCTCGGGGTGCCGTTCCTCGGGCCGGTGCTCCACCGCTTCGCGCTGTCGGAGTTCACCCGCTCGCTGGCGACGCTGCTCTCCGGCGGCATCCCGCTGGTGCCGGCGTTCGAGATCGCCGTCTCGGGGGTGGGCAACGCGTCGATCCGGCGCCGGATCGAGCCCAAGATCCAGATGGTGCGCGAGGGCAAGCCCTTCCACCATGCCCTGGAGACGAGCGGCGTCTTCACCGACATGGCGATCGACATGGTGAAGGTGGGGGAGGCGACGGGATCGCTCGACGAGATGCTCGGCAGCGTCTCGGAGTTCCTCGACGAGCAGGTGGAGACGCGGATGCAGCGCATCCTCTCGCTCATCGAGCCGCTGATGCTGGTGCTGATGGGGATCATCATCGCCGTCCTGCTGATCTCGATCTACCTGCCGCTGTTCAGCTTGATGGGGCAGATCCAGGCATAGGAACAAAACGCGCCGGGCGGGCGTTGACCCGGCGGGAGCAGAGCCTCTTATGGTGGTGCAGAGCAGACCGATGATCGCGAGCAAGGACCTCGAGCCGGAGACCACGGAGCAGGTGCGGGCGCGCCTCGACCGCGAGCGCGAGGAGGCGGAGGCCTTCGCCCGCCGCTATGGCCTCGAGTTCGTCGACATGACGCGCTTCCGCATCGACAACGACCTCTTCCGCCGCATCCCCTTCGACCTCATGCTGCGCTACGGCTTCATCCCCGAGGCGCAGCTCGACGGGCGCCTGGCGGTGGTCATGGCCGACCCCTCGGACGTGGTCAAGATCGACGAGATGGAGCTCCTCCTCGGCCAGCCGATCGAGGTCAAGGTCGGCGTGCGCTCGCTGATCGAGGAGATCCTGCAGAAGTCGGAGAGCGCCCAGCGGGTCCTCGACGAGGCGGCCGAGGACTTCCGCATCCAGCTCGTGCAGGAGGACGACGAGGGCGAGGAGTTCCTCTCGGTCGACCGCATCAGCGCCGACACCTCGCCGATCATCAAGCTCGTCGACTCGACGGTCTTCAACGCCATCCAGCGCCGCGCCTCGGACATCCACATCGAGACCCGCGACAACGAGGTGATCATCAAGTACCGCATCGACGGCGTGCTCTACCAGGCGATGGAGCCGATCGACAAGCGGCACCACCAGACGATCATCAGCCGCATCAAGGTCATGGCGGAGCTCGACATCGCCGAGAAGCGGGTGCCCCAGGACGGCCGCTTCAAGCTGCGCACCCGCGGCCGGACGATCGACTTCCGCGTCTCGATCATGCCCTCGGTGCACGGCGAGGACGCGGTCATCCGCATCCTCGACAAGGAGTCGATGAACAAGGAGTTCAGGAACCTGCGCCTGGACATCCTGGGCTTCGACGACGAGACGCTGCGCAAGCTGCGGAAGTTCATCCGCGAGCCCTACGGCATGGTGCTCGTCACCGGCCCCACCGGCTCGGGCAAGACGACGACGCTCTACGCCTGCCTCTCGGAGATCCAGTCCTCGGAGGACAAGATCGTCACCATCGAGGATCCGGTCGAGTACCAGTTGAAGGGGATCACCCAGATCCCGGTCAACGAGAAGAAGGGGCTCACCTTCGCCCGCGGCCTGCGCTCGATCCTGCGCCACGACCCGGACAAGATCATGGTCGGCGAGATCCGCGACGAGGACACGGCGCAGATCGCCATCCAGTCGGCGCTGACCGGGCACCTGGTCTTCACCACCGTCCACGCCAACAACGTCGTCGACGTGCTCGGCCGCTTCCTCAACATGAACGTCGACCTCTACAACTTCGTCTCGGCGCTCAACTGCGTCCTCGCCCAGCGCCTGGTGCGGAAGACCTGCCTGCACTGCCGCTACCCGGCCAAGGCGTCGCGCCAGCTCCTCGAGGAGAGCGGCCTGGAGCCGGCGACCTACGCCGACTTCACCTTCTACGAGGGCGCCGGCTGCATCGAGTGCAACGGCACGGGGTTCCACGGGCGGCTCGCGGTGTCGGAGCTGCTCGACCTGTCGGACCACATCCGCGAGCTGATCCTGGACCGCCGCCCGGCCTCGGAGATCAAGCGCGCCGCCAAGGAGGAAGGGATGTCGTTCCTGCGCGAGTCGGCGCTCGAGAAGGCCTTTCAGGGGGTGACCACGCTGCGTGAGATCAACAAGGTCACCTTCGTTGATTGAGGCAAGCGAGCGCGCACGCGAGCGCGGAGGCGCGAGCGCCGGATCGATCGCGAGCGCCCGGTCGCTTGCCGGCGCGTGGCTGAAGCGCCTGGCGGGGCTCACCCCCCTGCCGGTGCCGCCGCACGCCTTCACCCTCGACCCGACCGCCCTGCGCTACGGCCAGCTCGTGCGCCAGGGGCGGGGGTTCCGCCTGCGCGCCTTCCGCGAGCTGCCGCTCGCGCCCGACGCCTTCCACGCCGGCATCCTCGGCGGGCCGCTGCGCGACCCCGTCGGGTTCGGCGAGCGGCTCGCCGCCTTCGCCGGCGCGCTGCCGGGGCCGATCAAGGCGGCGTCGCTGGTTCTGCCCGACGCCTGGCTGCGCGTCGTCTTCAGCGAGAGCGCCGAGCTGCCGCGCGCCGCCGAGGCGCGCGACGAGGTGCTGCGCTGGAAGCTCCGCCGCCTGGTCCCCTTCCGCGTCGACGAGCTGCGCGTCGGCGCCGTCGAGGTGGCGCCGCTGCCGGCGCAGGCCGGCAACGAAGCCGAGCCGCGGCGCGTGCTCATGGGGTTCGGTCACGAGCAGCTCCTCGGGCAGCTCGAGCATGCCTTCGCGGCGGCCGGGGTGCGCATCGGCCAGATCACCAACGCGAGCCTGGCGCTGACCGCGGCGCTCGAGCCGCCGCAGGCCGGGGACGTCGACGCCCTGGCGCTGGTCGAGGGCGAGGGGTACAGCCTGGTCTTCAGCAAACCGTCGCCCCGCGGTGCGGAGCCGGTGCTGCACCGTTACAAGGCGCTCGCCGGCGCGCTCCCCGAGACGGCGCGCTCGGCGCTCGTGGCGCGCGACTTGAAGCTCACCGCCAACTTCCTCGACGAGTACCTGGGCGGGGCGCGCCTGGGCCGGGTGGTGCTGGTGGCGCCGCCGGAGGTCGAGCCGATCTGGGTGGAGCGCCTGCGCGACGGCCTCGGCGTCGCCGCCCAGCCGCTCGACGGCCGGCACCTGCCGCCGGTCGTCGCCGAGGGCGAGAGCGCTCCCTGGCGGACGATGGCGCCGCTCCTGGGCGCGGCGCGGCGGGAGGTGACGTGATCCCGCCGGCCCCGAACCTCGCGCGGCAGCCGTTCGCCAACACCCGGCCGGCGGGGCGGGCGGCGCTCTTCCTCTGGCTGGTGGGGGCGCTCCTCCTCGCCTTCAACGTCACCGTCTACTCGAGCTACTACGTCGACTCGGCCGACATGCGCGGCGAGCTCGCCGCGCTCGAGCGCAAGGCGGCGCGCGAGCGCACGACCGCCGAGAGCATGGCCGCGGCGCTCGCCGGCCTCGACCTCGAGCAGCAGAACGAGCAGGTCGACTTCCTCAACCGCAAGATCGCCGAGCGGGCCTTCTCCTGGAGCATGCTCTTCGATCGCCTCGCCGAGGTGCTGCCGGACGAGGTCCGGCTGACGATGCTGCGCCCGCAGGGCGTGGTGGCGGACGAGGAGGGCTCGCGGCGGCGGCGCGGGCAGGCGGCGGTGATCGTCGAGGAGGGGAAGGTCGCCCTCGAGATCGAGGGCGAGGCGAAGAGCGGCGAGGCGCTGCTGCGCTTCGTCGACAACCTCTTCGCCCACGCCGCCTTCGACGACCCGGACCTGGCGCGCGAGGCGACCGAGAGCGGCGGCGCGATCCAGTTCGCGGTGCGCGTGACCTACCTGCCCGCGGTGGCGCAGACCGCGGCGCCGCTCACCGCGGCGCCGGCGGCGCGCCGCGCGGCCGTCTCCGACGAGGAGGGCGAGCCGCCGATCCGCTACCCCATGGAGGAGGAGAATTGAGCGGCGAGTCGATCTGGCGGCAGCGGCTCTGGGTGTGGCTCCCGGCGCTCGTCTTCTTCCTCGCCAACGCCGGCGCCTGCTCGGTCTACCAGCTCGGCTACGCCGGACGGGTGGAGGGGCTCGAGCGCGACATGGACGCCCAGCGCCAGGCCTTCGACGAGGCGCGGACCGGGCGCGAGGCGAGCCAGGGCCTGCTGCGGCGGGCGCGCGGCAACCGCCGGCAGGTGGCCGCCCTCTACGAGCAGCGCTTCTCGACCCGCGCACGGCGCCTGACCGAGATCACCGCCGAGGTCAAGGACCTGGCGCGCAAGGCGGGGCTCTCGCCGCGGGCCATCTCCTACCCCGAGCGCGAGATCGAGGACTTCGGGCTCATCAAGCGCTCGTTCGTCTTCAGCGTCGAGGGGGACTACCTCGAGCTGCGGCAGTTCATCAATCTGCTCGAGCTGTCGCCGTCGTTCCTGACCCTCGAGGAGATGACGCTGGTCGAGGAGAGCGGGTCGCGGCTCAACATCCAGATCCGGCTGTCGACGCTCTTCGCGGCGGAGTCCGAGAGCCAGCCTGCGAGGCAGGCTGGAGGCGGCGCCTCGTGACCGAGTCGATCAGGCACCCCCCCTCCTGGCCTCCCCCCGCAGGGGGGGGAGGAACGTGGCCGGGCCGTTCGTCGCAGGAGGTGGCAGCGTGACCGACCCGCGGCGCCTCCGCCTGCTGATGGGCGTCCTCGGCGTCCTCCTGGTCTTCCTGGCGCTGCGCCTGGTCGGCATCGCCGACGGCTCGGAGCCGGCCGCGGACACGCCGCTGGTGGCGCCGGGAGCGGCGGCGGACCTGGCGGCCGGCGGCTACGCCGCGCGCGGCGCGCCGGTGGCCGCGCGGGCGCCCGAGACGTCGCGGCGCGCGCGCCGGGCCGACGAGCCGGCGGAGCCGGTCAACGAGGTGGTCGATCTCGACCTCGACCTCCTCGACCGCCAGGCGCGCAGCTACACCCCCGGCCGCGATCCCTGGCGCTTCGGCGAGCCGCCGCCGCCCCCGCCGGCGCCCACGCCGCCGCCGCCCTCGCCGGCGGAGGTCGCGCGCATGCGCGCCGAGGAGGAGCTGCTGGCACAGCAGCGCGCGGCGGAGGCGGAGCGCCTGCGCCAGGAGGCGCTCAAGCCGAAGCCCTCCCCGTTCACCATGAAGTTCCTGGGCAGCTTCGGCCCCGCCAGCCGCCGGCTCGCCGTCTTCTCCGACGGGCAGACCATCTTCAACGCCCGCGAGGGCGAGGTGCTGCAGGGCAAGTTCATCGTCGCCCGCATCGGTTACGAATCGGTCGACATCCAGTTCGTCGGCTTCCCCGACTGGCCCGCGCAGCGGCTGGCGGTGGGCGGCTGAGGCGCGAATGCTTTCGCGCCGGGCTCTAATGACGCGGATGCTTTCGCGCCGGGCCGTAATGACGCGGATGCTTTCGCGCCGGGCCGTAATGACGCGGAGGCTTTCGCGCCGGGCCGTAATGAGAGGGGAGCGTTCCACGATGCGTAAGGCCATCGCGCAGGTCCTGATCCCGCTGCTCGTCCTGGGAGCGGCCGCCGGCTGCACCAGCTACTCGAGCTTCCGGCGCGCCGAGGTCGCCGCCGAGACCGGCAACTGGGACGAGGCGGTGCTCCGCTACATGGAGGCGCTCGAGAACGACCCGGGCAACATCACCTACCGCGCCGCCCTGATGCGGGCCAAGATCCGCGCCTCCCAGGAGCACTTCAAGAAGGCCAAGGAGTACCGCGAGGCGGGGGTGCTCGAGCGGGCGCTGGTCGAGCTGCAGCAGGCGACCCAGCTCGACACCACCAACCAGTACGCCGCGGCCGAGCTCGAGAACGTGCGCCAGGCGATCGCGGTGCAGCGCCGCGAGCCGGCCACCCTGCAGGAGCTCAAGGAGAAGAGCCGCGGCGCGCGCCCGCAGCCGCCCGAGCTCAACCCGCGCTCGAAGGAGCCGATCTCGCTCAACTTCCCGCAGCCGGTGTCGTTGTTCGAGATCTACCAGGCGCTCGGCAAGGCGTTCGGGATCAACATCCTCTTCGATCCCAACCTGAAGGACCAGGAGGTGGCGATCGAGCTCGTCGAGGTCGACGCCCAGTCGGCGCTCGAGACGCTGATGCGCGCCGCCAACCACTTCTACAAGGTGCTCGACGAGCACACGATCATCATCGCCGCCGACACGCCGCAGAACCGCCGCACCTACGAGGACCTGGTCATCCAGACCTTCTTCCTCTCGAACTCCGAAGTGAAGGACATGGTGACCATCCTCCGCAGCCTGGTCGACGCCAAGAAGATCGCGCCCAACGAGCAGTTGAACGCCATCATCCTGCGCGACACCGCCGACAAGGTGAAGGTGGCCGAGCGCATCATCGAGGCCAACGACAAGTCGAAGGCCGAGGTGGTGGTCGACGTCGAGCTGCTGCAGATCAACACCAGCAAGCTGCGCGACCTGGGCGTCTCGCTCTCCAACTACCGCGTCACCCAGAGCCTCGACCTGGGCGGCGAGGACGTGCCGCTGCGCATCTCCGACCTCGAGTTCCTGAACCAGAGCAACTGGGTCTTGGCGATCCCCAACTTCATCTACAGCTTCATCAAGCAGAACGGCGACGCCCAGCTCCTCGCCAAGCCCCAGCTCCGCATCACCGACGGCGAGAAGGCGAGCCTGACGATCGGCGACCGCGTGCCGATCCCGCTCACCACCTTCAACACCTCGAACACGGCGGGCGGCAACATCGTGCCGATCACCTCCTTCCAGTACCAGGACGTCGGCATCAAGATCGACATCGAGCCGCGCGTGCACCACAACCGCGAGGTGACGCTGAAGCTCAAGGTCGAGGTCTCGAACCTGGGCGAGTTCGTCGAGGGCAGCGGCGGGCAGCGGCAGCCGATCATCGGCACCCGCACGGTCGACTCGGTCATCCGCCTGCAGGACGGCGAGACCAACTTCCTGGCCGGCCTCATCCGCCAGGACGAGACGCGCACCGACTCCGGCGTCCCGGGGCTGTCGGAGATCCCGATCCTGGGGCGGCTCTTCTCGAACCGCGTCGACCGCAACGCGCGCACCGACGTCATCCTGACCTTGACGCCGCACATCATCAGGAACGCCGAGATCACCGAGGACGACCTGCTGCCGATCTGGGTGGGCACCGAGGCCAACATCAGCTTCCGCGGCGGCAGCCCGCGCGTCGAGTCCGACGTCGAGGGGCCGTTCGAAGGCGACGAGGGGACGCCCGAGGAGATCCAGGACGCGATCCGGCGGCGCATCCAGCGCCTGCCGCGCGGCCTGCGGCCGGGCGAGACCGGCGAGGTCGAGCAGCCGCCGGTCGAGGAGCAACCGCCGCCGCCGGGGATCGACCTGGTGCCGGTGGTGCCGCCGTCGGACGTCTTCCGCGAGCCCGAGCCGCCGGCGGAGCCGGAGCTCGAGGAGCAGCCCGAGGAGGAGCCGCCGCCGGGAGGCGCGGTCTCCGAGCTGCTGGAGGAGGACGCGGCGCCGGCGGTGCCGCAGCTCGTGACGGTCGCCGAGGCGATCGCGCTGGCGAAGAGCGGCGGCGCGGCGAGCGCCGGTGGGGCGGCCGCGGAGGAGCCGGCGCCGGTGCGGGTGTGGCTCGCGCCGCAGCAGCTCGCCGTCGCGCCCGGCGAGCTCTTCGAGGTGCGGGTGCAGGCGGCGGCGTCGCTGCCGCTCGCCCATCTGCCGATCGCCTTGGGCTTCGATCCGAAGGTGCTGGCGGTCGAGAAGGTGGAGGCCGGGACCTTCCTCGGCCCGGCGGGGCAGGCGGAGGTGCTCGCCGACAGCTCGCGTCCGGGCGAGCTCCTGCTGGGCGCGAGCCGCCTCGGGCAGGTGCCGGGGGTGACCGGCACCGGCACCGTGGCGCGGATCACCTTCAAGGCGCTGGCCGCCGGCAGGAGCGCCCTCGGCTTCCTCGAGAGTCGGGCCTTGAACCCGCAGCTCCTGCCGCTCGCGCTCAACGTCGAGCCGGCGGAGGTGCGGGTCGCCCCGGCGCGGCCGCGCGCCAAGACGCCGAAGCGGGAGACCTGAGGTGTTCCGACCGCATCCCATGCGTAGCGCCCGGGTCACGTCCCGGGCGTTTTCGGAACGCCCCGGGCATTCCTTCACAGGCGCTGCCCGATGCGCGCGCGGCTTCACCCTGGCCGAGATGGTGATGGTGGCGGCCGTCCTCGCCATCCTCGCCGCGGTGACGCTGCCGGTCGTCAAGTTCACCACCAAGCGGACCAAGGAGATGGAGCTGCGCCAGGCCCTGCGCTCGATGCGCGAGGCGATCGACGAGTACAAGCGCTACAGCGACAACGGGCTGATCCCGGTCGACCTCGGCACCGACGGCTTCCCGGCGGAGCTCGAGGTGCTGGTCGAGGGCGTCGACCTGGTCGGCCAGGTGGACAAGAAGATCAAGTTCCTGCGCCGTATCCCGGTCGATCCCATGACCGGCGAGATCGAGTGGGGGATGCGCAGCTATCAGGACGAGCCGGACGCCTCCTCCTGGGGGGGCGAGAACGTCTACGACGTCTACTCGCTGTCCGAGGGCATGGGGCTGAACGGCGTTCCCTACGCGCAGTGGTAGGGGCGGGAGGTTCGAAGTGATGCACGGCGAGAAGTTGGACCGTAGCGCCCGGGCCACGTCCCGGGCGTTTTCCGCCCGCCCGCGATCCGCTCGCGGCTTCACGCTGCTCGAGCTGATCGTGGTCATCGCCGTCATCGGCATCCTGGCCGCGATCGCCATGCCGGCGATGAAAAACGTGCCGCGGCGCGCCAACGAGTCGGTGCTCAAGACCAATCTGCGCACCATGCGCGACGTCATCGACCAGTACCTCGGCGACAAGGGGCACTACCCGCCGTCGCTCGAGGCGCTGGTGGACGACGGCTACCTGCGCGCCATCCCCACCGACCCGATCACCAAGAGCAGCGACACCTGGGTCGTGATCTACGACGAAGGCGACCCCGACAGCCCGCCGGCCGAGACCGAGGTGCCCGAAGGCGGCGAGCCGGGGATCATCGACGTCCGCTCGGGATCGACGGCGACGTCCCTCGACGGCACTCCGTACTCCGAATGGTGACGGCGTGTTCAGATGACGACACTCTCCGCGCCCCGTAGCGCCCGGGCCACGTCCCGGGCGTTTTCGCCGGCCCGGCCCGCGCGTCGTGCCGAGGCGGGCTACAACCTCGTCATGCTCGTCGTCGCGATCACGGTGCTCAACATCCTGGTCGCCGCGGCGCTGCCGCTCTGGAGCCAGGTCATCCGCCGCGACAGGGAGCGGGAGCTGATCTCGCGCGGCCTGCAGTACGCCGAGGCGATCCGCCTCTTCAACCAGCGCTTCCAGCGCCCGCCGGTGCGCCTCGAGGAGCTGGTCGAAGTGCGGCCGCGGTGCATCCGCCGGCTGTGGAAGGACCCGATGACCGAGGACGGCAAGTGGGTCCCGGTCTTCGCCGGCCAGGAGGAGATGGCGCCGCCGCCGGAGAACCAGGACGGCCGCGGCCAGCGGCTCGGAGGCGATCCCAACCGCGGGCGCGACGCGGAGGACGGCGAGAAGAGCGAGGAGCTCGACCCCAACGCGCCGCCCCGGGCGGGCGACGTCGTGGCGGTCGGGCCGATCGTCGGCGTGCGCAGCAAGAGCACCGAGGAGTCGGTCCTCACCTTCCTCGGCCAGACCCGCTACGACCGCTGGATCTTCCGCTTCGACATCTTTGACGGGCGCCGCAACCCGGTCGGTAACCCCAACGTGGCGCCCACCTTCGACCCCAACTGGTGGCGGCCCCTCCGCGGCGTCGCGCAGCCCGGCATGCCGCCGCCGAACGGCGAGGGCAAGGGCGGCGACCCGCGCTCCAAGAAAAACGCGCCGCCCGAATGACGGTGCGCCTCCGCGTGCGCCGCCTCCCCTGGGGCCGCGACCTGCCGCTCCCGGCGCCGGCCTCGGCCGGCAGCGCCGGCTGCGACCTGCGGGCCGCGGTCGGCGAGGAGCTGGTGCTCCCGCCCGGCGGCCGCGCGGCGGTCCCCACCGGCCTGGTGCTCGAGATCCCGCCCGGCTGGGAAGGCCAGGTCCGCCCGCGCAGCGGCCTCGCCCTGCGCCACGGCATCACCCTCGCCAACGCCCCCGGCACGATCGACAGCGACTACCGCGGCGAGGTCCAGGTGCTCCTCGTCAACTTGGGCGACGCCCCCTTCACCATCCGCCGCGGCGACCGCGTCGCCCAGCTCGTCCTGGCGCCCGTCGAGCAGGCGGAGTGGGAGGAGACGGAGGAGCTGTCGGGGACGGGGCGGGGCGAGGGCGGGTTTGGATCGACCGGCACCTGAAATGAAAGCTCGACTGGACTGACGTCTTAGGCCAGCATCTCGACTGGCGCTTCGCCGTGCTCGAGGCGCTCGGCGATCACCCGCAGAGCCAGGGCTTGGACGCGAGCCATGGCCTCGTCACGGCTTTGGCCGTAACAAAGAGCGCCCGACAGCTCGGGCACCTCGGCGATCCAGCGCCCGTCCTCTTCGCGTTCGAGCTCGATGGTCAGCGTCATAACGGCTCCGCGGCCGACGATAGCACCGACCCGCGATCCCCATTCTCCCGCGGTACGATCCGCCGCCATGCGGTCTCGCCGGCGGCTGTTCGTCGTATCGCTGCTCGTCCTCGTCTCTCTCGCCTCCTGCCGGACGGCCAGCGGGCCGGCGCCGGGGGCCGCGGCGGCGGCGGCCGCCCGGCCGCGGCGGGTGATGCTCATCTCGCTCGACGGCGCCGGCGCGGCCGACCTGCAGCGGTACTACGAGCAGGGGGAGTTCGACCGCGTCCGCGGCTTGCGGCGGTTCTTCGAGGACGGGGTGGTGGCGGAGGGGCTGGTGCCGGTCAACCCGACGCTCACCGCGGTCAACCACGCGAGCCTCGCGACCGGGGCGCTCCCCTCCCGCACGGGCATCGTCAGCAACGAGATCCATCTGCCGGGCACGCCGCTCGGGGAGAAGGTGCGCGGGTTCGACCTGCCGATCGAGACCGACACGCTGTGGGAGGCGGCGCGGCGGCAGGGCAAGCGGGTGGCGGTCGCCACCTGGCCTTCGGTCGACTGGACCGACGAGCGGCGGAGCGCCGACTACGGCTTCGCCTTCGTCAACGATCCCGAGCATCCGGCGCGCATGGTCACGGTGGGGCGGGATGCCTGGGGCGAGTCGGACCGCCAGGGCGGGAGCTGGCCCGAGAGCCGCTCGCCGGTGCGCCTGGCGCGGGTGGCGGTCGAGGGGGGCGAGGGCGTGCGTCTGACCTACCGGCTCTACGCGACCGACGAGACCGACGACGGCGCGGTCAACTACGACACGGTCCATCTCTGGCCGGACGTCGCGGACGCCCGGCCCGACGCCGTGGCCGCGGGCGAGTGGGCCGAGGTGGAGGACGACCCGCACTTCCGCGGCGACGACGAGGGGCCGGCGGTGCGCTACGTCAAGCTGCTCGAGATCGCCCCCGACCTGGCGCGCGTCCGGCTCTACTTCGGCGGCTCCTTCCGCACCCGCGCCTACCCACACGCGTACCTGGTCGACATGCGCCGCGCGGGCCTGCTCTGGCCCGGCGCTCCCGACAGCGACCATCTCGAGGCCGGGTGGGCAGGGCGGCCGGGGATCGACGTCGCGACCTGGGTCGAGCAGGCCGACCGCTTCGGCGACTTCTTCAGCGCGGCGTGGCTCAGGCTCGCCGAGGACGACGACTGGGACCTCGCCCTGCTCTACCTGCCGATGATCGACGAGGCGGGGCACGAGATGCTCCTCGTCTCGCCCGAGCAGGCGGGCTACAGCCGCGCGCGCATGGTGGAGCTCGACAACGCCCGCCGCGCGGTCTGGCGGATCGTCGACGGCGTCATCGCCCGCCTCTACGCCAGCGAGGCGATGGCCGACACCGCGGTCGTGATCGTCAGCGACCATGGCATGGCGCCGATCTGGCGCGCCTTCGATCCCAACGTGCTGCTGCGCCGCGAGGGCCTCCTGGCGACCGATGACGCGGGGGAGGTCCAGGCCGCCGGCACCACCGTCTGGGCAGCCAACGCCAGCACGTCGGCGCACGTCTACCTGCGGGAGGGCCTCGCCGCCGGCGAGCGCCGCGCGCTCGTGGCGCGCCTCGCGCGGCTGTTCGCCGAGTTCGAGCACGCCGGCGAGCGCCCCGTCGCGCACGTCGCCGATCGCACCGAGATGGCGGCGTTCGGCCTGGATCACCCGCGCAGCGGCGACCTCGTGCTCTTCGCCGCGCCGGGCTGGAAGCTCGACAACTTCCTCGAGCTCGACGAACCGGTATGGCCGACGGGCGAAGGCGAGTACGGCGCCCACGGCTACCTCAACGACGTCCCCGCGATGGAGGCGATCTACCTCGCCCTGGGCCCGGGGGTCGGGCGCGGGCGGATCGGCAAGGTGCGGAACACCGAGGTGGCGGAGAAGGTGGCAGCGTTGCTCGGGATCAAGCTCCTCCCTCTCCCCCTTCCCCCGCCTTCTTCGCCTGGCTGCCGATCGCCACGAACAGCTCTTCGACCACCTCCTTGAGCTCCACCGTGTAGGCGGCGAGCTCGCGCAGCGCGGTCTCGAGCTGCTCGGGCGACGGACGGGTGAGGGCGCCGCCGCGCGGCCGCACCTTGTAGGTCATGCGGTCGTCCAGCGACTGCAGCTTCTGGTAGGCGGCCTTCAGTCGTTGCGAGTCCATCGCTCAGCGCTCCTTGCGGCCGTGCTGCAGCTCGAGCGTGAAGTCGACCAGCGCCCGCACCTCCTCCGGCGACAGCCGATGCGCGAAGCCGGGCATCGGGCCGTAGCCCTGGGCGATCCGCCGGTAGATGATGCCGTCGGCCTTCTTGCGCACCATCTCCGAGCGCGTCAGGTCGAGGCCGGGGTAGAGGTTGACGTTGCGCCGGTCGCCCTCGCCGCTCGCGCCGTGGCAGCGGGCGCAGTAGTGGCGGTAGAGGCCCGCGGCGTCGCGCTGCTCCGGCCCCTGCTCGCAGCCGGCGAGGAGGAGCAGGCCGAGCGCCGGCAGGAGCCGCCGCAGCCGCACGGGGCCGTTCAAGCGCTCCCCGGCCCGCGCCGGTGGATCTGGGTGGCGGTGGCCTGGTCGCGCGGCCGGACCACGATCTCGTCGACGTTGACGTGCGGCGGGCGGGTGGCGGCCCAGACCACACAGTCGGCGATGTCCTCGGGAGTCAGCGGCTCGAGGCCGCGGTAGACCGCCTTGGCGCGCTCGACGTCGCCGGCGTAGCGGACGACCGAGAACTCGGTCTCGACGAGACCCGGCGAGATCTCGGTCACCCGTACCGGGCGCCCCAGCAGCTCGAGGCGCAGGGTGTGGGTGAGCGCCCGCAGCGCGTGCTTGGTGCCGGTGTAGCCGGCGCCGCCGGCGTAGGTCTCGAAGCCGGCGATCGAGCCCAGGTTGACGATGTGGCCGTTGCCCGAGGCGAGGAGCGCCGGCAGGAGGGCGCGGGTCATGCGCAGGACGCCCATGACGTTCAACTGGTACATGGCGAGCCAGCGCTCGTCGACCGCCTCCTCGATGCGGTCGGTGCCGTAGGCGGCGCCGGCGTTGTTGACCAGGAGCTGCACCTCGGGGACGTGGGCGGTGAAGCGGTAGACGCTCGCCGGCTCGGTGACGTCGAGCGGCAGCGCGCGGCCGCCGATCTCGGCGGCGATCGCCGCCAGGCGCTCGACCCGCCGCGCCCCGAGCACCACCGACCAGCCGGCCGCGGCGAGCGCCCGCGCCGTCGCGGCGCCGATGCCGGCGCTGGCGCCGGTGACGACCGCCACCTTCTTCGGCTCCGCCATCACACCTCCGCCGAAGGGCACAGCGCGTTGACGACGCAGGCCCCGCACTCGGGCCGCCGCGCCTTGCAGATCGTGCGGCCGTGGTCGATCAGCAGGTGCGACCAGAGGGTCCACTCGTCGCGCGGCACGAGCGCCATCAGGTCGCGCTCGATCTTCTCGGGGTCGGTCTGCTGCGTCAGCCCGAGCCGGCGCGACAGCCGCTGCACGTGGGTGTCGACCACCACCCCGACGTTCTTGCCGAAGGCGTTGCCGAGGACGACGTTGGCGGTCTTGCGTCCGACGCCGGGCAGCGCGCGCAGCTCCTCCATGGTCGCCGGCACCTCGCCGCCGTGCTCCTCGACGAGCGCCTGGCCCAGCCCCTTGAGCGCCCGCGCCTTGTTGCGGAAGAAGCCGGTCGTCTTCACCAGCTCCTCGAGCAGCTCGAGCGGCGCCTGGGCGTAGTGGCGGGCCGTGGGCATGCGGCGGAAGAGCTCGGGCGTCACCTCGTTGACGCGCTTGTCGGTGCACTGGGCGGAGAGGATCGTCGCCACCAGCAGCTCGAGCGGGTTGCGATGGTGGAGGGCGGTCTTGCTGCCGGGGTAGGCCGCCTTCAGGCGCGCCAGGATCTCCACGGTGCGCCCGCGCTTGGCGCGCGCCGACTCGCGCCGCGCCTCGGCGGGGGTGATGCCCGCGCGGCGAACCTTCGCCCCGGCCGCTCTCGCCGTCGCCACGGGCGCTAGCCCCTGTCGAGCGCGGCGCGCACCAGCCAGTTGCAGATCGCGATCACCAGGCCTCCCAGGATCGCCGGCAGGCAGCCCTGGACCGTGAGCTGGTCGAGGAACGCGTCGGCCAGCCAGAGGATGAACGCGTTGATCACCAGGTAGAAGAGGCCGAGGGTGAGGAGGATGAACGGCAGCGAGAAGAAGGTGACGATCGGCTTGACCAGGAGGTTCAGCAGGCCGATCACCAGGCCGGCGAGGAGCAGGTAGAGGAGATCGCCGGTGTAGACGATCCCCGGCACCAGCTCGGCCGCCAGCCAGAGGGCGAGCCCGTTGGCGACTACTTGGATGATGGCGCGGATCAATTGGTCGTCTCCTCTCCGCCGCCTCCGACGGTGGTCCACGACGGCAGCGCCGCCGGGTCGACGCCCACTGAGCGCAGGCCGTTGGCCCAGATGCGCTCGGCGTCGGGGCTGAAGATCAGGTCGGTGTCGACCGGCGCGGTCAGCCAATCGTTGCGCAGGATCTCCTCGAGGAGCTGCCCCGCCCCCCAGCCGGCGTAGCCGAGGATCAGACGGAAGCGCTCCGGAGGGCTCTCGGCGAGGTGCGACAGGTCGCCGATGTGCTGGGTGATGGCGACGCCGGGGAGGATCTCCGAGCCGGTCTCGCTGATCGGCCGCGCCTCGTCGGGCTTCCAGAGGACGGTGCCGAGCTGCGGCTGCACCGGACCGCCGAAGTAGGCCACCGCCTCCTCGCGCCCGCGCCAGGAGACCTCCATGCCGGAGAGGATCTCGGTCACCCGGATGCCCGTCGGGCGGTTGACGATGAAGCCGAAGCTGCCGCCCTCCTCGTGATGGGCGAGCAGCACCACGCTGCGGTGGAAGAACGGGTCGAGCACCTGGGGCATGGCCAACAGCAGCACGGGAGCTGTCAGCTCGGACCCGTCGGACATGGCGCCTCATCGTACAACGGACCGCTGGGTCTGCTATCTTCTGCTCGGCAGCGCCGTGGTCCCGCTCCCGGTCCCTCCCCGCAAACCCCTGATCCGGCGCAGTCTGCGAGCAGCAGGTCGCGAGGAGACGAGCTCCATGGTCGACAGTTTCGCGAGTCACGACACCCTCGAGGTCGGCGGGCGGCGGCTGCGCATCGCCCGCCTGGCGGCGCTCGAGGCGAGGGGGATGGCGATTGGGCGGCTGCCCTATGCGCTGCGCATCCTGCTCGAGAACCTGCTGCGGCGGGAGGACGGCGTCGTCGTGACCTCGGCCGATGTCGAGGCGCTGGCGCGCTGGGACCCGGCGGCGCCGCCGGAGCGCGAGATCGCCTTCATGCCGGCGCGCGTCCTGCTCCAGGACTTCACCGGCGTGCCGGCGGTCGTCGATCTGGCGGCCATGCGCGACGCCATGGCGGCGCTCAAAGGCGACCCGGCGCGCATCAACCCCATCCAGCCGGTCGAGCTGGTGATCGATCACTCGGTGCAGGTCGACGAGTACGGCAGCGCCGCGGCCTTCCTCATCAACGCCCGCTTCGAGCTCGAGCGCAACCGTGAGCGCTACGCCTTCCTGCGCTGGGGGCAGGAGGCGTTCCGCAACTTCCGCGTCGTGCCGCCCGACACCGGCATCGTGCATCAGGTGAACCTCGAGTACCTGGCGCGGGTGGTGATGACGGGCGAGGCGGACGGCGCGGGCGGCGAGCCGTGGGCGTACCCCGACACGCTGGTGGGCACCGACTCGCACACGACGATGATCAACGGCCTGGGCGTCCTCGGCTGGGGCGTCGGGGGGATCGAAGCCGAGGCGGCGATGCTGGGGCAGCCGGTGTCGATGCTCATCCCGCAGGTCGTCGGCTTCCGGTTGACCGGCCGGCTCGCCGAAGGCGCGACCGCGACCGACCTCGTCCTGACGGTCACCGAGATGCTGCGCCGGAAGGGTGTCGTGGGGCGCTTCGTCGAGTTCTACGGGCCGGGCCTGGCGGCGCTGCCGCTCGCCGACCGCGCCACGATCGCCAACATGGCGCCCGAGTACGGCGCCACTTGCGGCATCTTCCCGGTCGACCAGATCGCTCTCGAGTACCTCCGCTTCACCGGCCGCGCGCCGGAGCAGGTGGCGCTGGTCGAGGCGTACATGAAGGAGCAGGGGCTGTTCCACGGCGCCGACAGCGCCGAGCCCGTCTATTCGGACCTGCTGGCGCTCGACCTCTCGACGGTCGAGCCGAGCCTCGCCGGTCCCAAGCGACCGCAGGACCGGGTGCGGCTCTCGGAGGTCAAGCAGAGCTTCCTCGACGCGCTGCCGGCGATGGCGGCGACCGCGGCGCAGAAGAAGGCGGGGGCGCAGCTCGGCGGCGGCGCGAGCGGGGGCGGCGGTGGCGCGGCGGCGGCGGTGGCGGAAGCGCCCGCCGGTGTGGCGACGGCGGCGCTCGCCGGAGGCGAAGTGGAGCTCCGCCACGGCTCGGTCGTGATCGCCGCCATCACGAGCTGCACCAACACCTCGAACCCGTCGGTCATGGTGGCGGCCGGCCTCCTTGCCAAGAACGCGGTCGAGCGCGGCCTGACCTCGCGGCCGTGGGTCAAGACCAGTCTCGCGCCCGGCTCGAAGGTGGTCACCGAGTACTACGCCGAGGCCGGCCTCACGCCCTACCTCGAGGCGCTCGGGTTCCACCTCGTGGGCTACGGCTGCACGACCTGCATCGGCAACAGCGGGCCGCTGCCGCCGGCCATCTCGACGGCGATCGAGGAGGGCGGGCTGGTGGCGGTGGCGGTGCTCTCGGGCAACCGCAACTTCGAGGGGCGGATCAACTCCGACGTGCGCGCCAACTACCTCGCCTCGCCGCCGCTCGTCGTGGCCTACGCGCTGGCCGGGCGGATCGACATCGACCTCCTCTCCGAGCCGCTCGGCACCGCCGGCGACGGCCGGCCGGTCTACCTGCGCGACGTCTGGCCGAGCCGGCGCGAGGTGGACGAGACGGTCCAGCGCGCCCTCCACCCGGAAATGTTCCGGCACCAGTACCGCGACGTCTTCGCCGGCGACGAGCAGTGGAACGCGCTGCCGGTGCCGAAGGGCGACACCTACGCCTGGGACGCCACCTCGACCTACGTCCAGCAGCCGCCTTATTTCATCGGCATGTCGCACGAGCCAGCGCCGATCGAGGAGGTGCGCGGGGCGCGCGTCCTGGCGCTCGTCGGCGACAGCATCACCACCGACCACATCTCGCCCGCCGGCGCGATCAAGGCCGACAGCCCGGCCGGGCGCTACCTCGTCGCCCACGGCGTCGCGCCCAAGGATTTCAACTCCTACGGCTCACGCCGCGGCAACCACGAGGTGATGATGCGCGGCACCTTCGCCAACGTGCGGCTGCGCAACTTCCTGGTGCCGGAGATCGAGGGCGGCTGGACCCTCCACCTGCCCTCGGGCGAGCCGATGCCCATCTACGACGCCGCCATGCGCTACGCCGGCGAGGGAGTGCCGCTGGTGGTCATCGCCGGCAAGGAGTACGGCACCGGCTCCTCACGCGACTGGGCGGCGAAGGGCCCGCGGCTCCTGGGCGTGCGCGCGGTCATCGCCGAGAGCTTCGAGCGTATCCACAGGAGCAACCTGGTCGGCATGGGTGTCGTGCCGCTCGAGTTCGTGGGCGACGCGACGGCGGCGGGCTTTGGGCTGACGGGCCGCGAGACGTTCTCGATCGAGGGCCTCGCGGCCGCGGTCGAGAGCGGCTTCGTCGGCGGCCGCGAGGTGACGGTGGTGGCGGTCCGCGAGAACGGCGAGGAAGTGCGCTTCCCCGCCCGCGTCCGGCTGGACACGCCGCAGGAAGTCCTCTACTACCGCCACGGCGGCATCCTGCACTACGTCCTGCGGCAGTTGGCGCGGGGGTGAGCGTCGTCCAGCGTTTCAGCCGGGACCCGGCCGCGGTTCGCCTCGCTAGCGGCGGAGAGTGAGCTCAAACCTGCCGGTGGCTCCACTGCGATTTGTCGTGGCCTCGACGGTGTAGGTGCCGGGCGAGAGAGAGCGGCTGATGCGGGAGTCGCTGCCTGGGCCGCCGTCGTTGTCGCTCGCGACGACCTGGCCGTTGCTGCCTTCCCCTTTGAGCAGGTAGAGATACGTGTCGACGGTCGAGATCAGATTGATCTCGATTCGTGCGCTCGTGGCGAGAGTGAAGGTGTAGTAGCGCGCATGCCGGCCGCGCCGATGGACGGACGGGCAGGAGGTGCTCCAGGAGTCACTGACTGCGCCGCCGAACTCGATGGAGCCGAAGCAATCTTCGGGTGGCCGGCAGTTGACGAGGCCGCACGAGATCAGCTTGGCGATCCCGTTGATGCAGCCGATGGTGGCGATCGGATGGGGGAAGCTGAGGCAGTTGTACGCCGTCAGCACGAGCGTGTTCAGGGTCGTCGCCGTACAGGTGGCGGACGCGAGCAGCCGTTCGAGGCTCGATGTGTCGATGCCCACGCCCAGAGACCGCGCGATGCAGTCGAGGGCATCGGCCACGCTGGCTCCCGTGGCGCGCTCGTGCCGCACGCCTCCTGCCGTGAACACCAGCTCTGAGCCGCTGGCACTGCGCAGCCGCGCTTCCGGCTCGCCTTGAGGATTGGTCGTGACGCGAAGCAGGAAATGCTGGCGCGCTTGGGGCGAGAAGTAGAGGATCAGGAGATCGGAAGCGCGCTCGGGATCAGCCAGCGGGACCGCAACGAGAGGGGCTGCAGCATCTGAAATCGGGTAGTAGACGTTGCTGGCGACTATCCCCGTCGCCGGTGCGGAGACTCTCGAGGACGGTGCCGAGCTCGGGGTCGGAGACTCCCGCGAGAGAGCGCGCCCGAAGACCCGGAAGTTCGAGACTTGGCGTCTCCTGGGCGAGCGCAATAGTAGTCGCCCCAAGGATCCCAATGCAGACCAGGATTGCCTCGCGTCGCATCGCCCTAGACATAGAATGAATAACCCCGCCCGAGGCCTTGCGGCGTGTCGAGAGGGGAGCAAGTGGTGGCCCGGATGATAGCGGCGATGCTCGCGAGGTCACAAGAGCACCGACGTAAAAAGCCCCGCGCCGTGGAGGGAGACGACGCGGGGGGAGGAGAGGGAGCTGATGGAGATTGTCGGAGCTCGAAGCTCCCGGCCGAGCCCAACTCCCAGCGGCCCGTCCGATCGTTATAACGGGCTCGTAGGGTTGTAGATTCCCCGGTTGGCATCGTCCTCGCATGTGGGCGCTCCGTCCTCGGATGAGGACGCACGCTCGGTGACCGTCCATACGACAGCGCTTCGGTTTTCCTGGAAGTCGCTCGCACTCGGCGCCGCGCTCGCGGTGCTGACGGTGCTCGTCTACGCGCCGGTCCTCGGACACCGCTTCGTAGGCTACGACGACAACCTCTACGTCACCGACAACGGGCACGTCCGCGCGGGACTTACCTGGGGCGGCTTCCTCTGGGCCTGGGGGGCGGCGGTGGCCGGGAACTGGCACCCCGTCACCATGCTCTCGCACATGCTCGACTGCACGCTCTGGGGGCTCGACCCGGGCGGGCACCACCTGACCAACCTCGTGCTCCACGCCGCCAACGTTCTGCTTCTCTTCGCGCTGCTGCGGCGGCTGACCGGCGCCACCGGCCGCAGCGCCGCGGTGGCGGCCCTCTTCGCGGTCCATCCGCTGCACGTCGAGTCCGTGGCCTGGGTCGCCGAGCGGAAGGACGTGCTGAGCGGTCTGTTCTTCCTCCTCACGCTGGGCGCCTGGCGGCGCTACATCCGGCGGCCGGCGGCGGGTCGCTATCTCCTGGCGCTCCTCGTCTTCGCCGCCGGCCTGCTGTCCAAGCCGATGCTGGTCACGCTGCCGTGCGTCCTCCTGCTGCTCGACCTCTGGCCGCTCGGCCGGCTGCCGCTCGATGTCTGGGCGGCGCAGCCGGCGCGCGAGCGCTGGCGCGCCGCCCGCCCGTTGCTCGTCGAGAAGGCGCCGTTCTTCGCCCTGGCGCTGGCGGCCGGCGCCGTCACCGTCTACACGCAGCGGGTGGCGATGGCGTCCCTCGACGTGGTGCCGCTCGCGCGGCGCATCGCCAACGCCCTGGTGTCGTACGCCGTGTACCTGGGCAAGACGTTCTGGCCGCGCGACCTCGCGGTGCTCTACCCGCTGCCGGCGGCCCTGCCGCTCTGGCGGGCGGCGCTGGCGGCGATCTTCCTCGCCGCCGTGACGGCCTTCGCGCTCGCCAGGCTCCGGCGTTCGTCGTGGCTGGCCGTCGGCTGGCTCTGGTTTCTGGGGATGCTGGTGCCGGTGATCGGGCTGGTGCAGGTGGGGCGGCAGGCGATGGCCGATCGCTACACCTACCTGCCGTCGATCGGGCTCTTCATCGCCCTGGTGTGGAGCTTCGCCGAGTGGCTGCCGGCGTGGCCGGCGGGTGAGCGTCCGGCGCGTCGGTGGAGCGCCGCGCGCTGGGCGGCCGCGAGCGTCGTCATCGCGGCCCTCGCCCTCACCGCCCGGGGGCAGGTGGCGCATTGGCAGGACACGCTGACGCTCTTTCGCCACGCCATGGAGGTGACCGAGGGCAACTACACCGCCGTGCGCCGGGTGGCGATCGAGCTCGAGCTGCGCGGCGACCGCAAGGAGGCGGAGCGCCGCTTCCGCCAGGCCCTGCGGCTGCGGCCGGGCGCCGCCGAGGCGCAGGTCTCGTTCGGCGCCGCCCTGGTGCGCTGGGGCCGGCCCGCCGAGGCGCTGCCGTACCTGCGGCGGGCGGTCGCGCTCCGCCCCAAGGGCGCCCGCGTTCGCCTGCCGCTGGCGCAGGCGCTCGCGGCGCTCGGCCGGCGGGCGGAGGCGCGCGCCGAGCTCGAGCGGGCGCTGGCGCTGAAACCGGACCTGGCCGAGGCGCGCCGGCGGCTCCGGGCTCTCGACGGATAGAATCCCGTCTACCGAATGCGCCTCTTCATCACCGGCGGCACCGGCTACATCGGGCGCGCCCTCTGCCGGCGGTTGCGCGAGGACGGGCACGAGGTGCGCGTCCTGGTACGACCGACGAGCGACGTCGAGTGGCTGCGCGCGCTCGGCGTCGAGACCTTCACCGGCGACGTCACCGACCGCGCCTCGATGCGCGAGGGGATGTCGGGCGCCGACTGGGTGATCCACGCCGCGGCCGAGCTCGACCTGCGGGCGCCCGAGGAGCGGATGCGGCGGGTCAACGTCGAAGGCAGCGACAACGTCGCCTCGCTCGCCTACAAGCTCGGCATCGGGCAGTTCCTCTCCGTCTCGTCGATGGCCTACTTCGGCGGCAGCCCGGACGACGGCCGGCCGGTCGACGAGACCGCGACCCCGATCACGCCGTTTCCTTCGGCCTACAGCGCCACCAAGTACGAAGGCGAGGAGGCGGTGCGTGCCTGGGCGCGGCGAGGGCTGCGGGTCAACACCGTCTACCCCGGCCTCGTCTACGGCCCTCCGGGCAAGCACGGAGGGGCGAACGGCATCCTGCGCCAGCTCCTCAGACGCCGCCTGCCGGCGCTCGCCGGCGCCGGCCGCAAGTCGAGCTGGGTCTTCCTCGACGACGTCGTCGACGCGATCGTACGGGTGATGGCGCAGGCCGCGCCGGGTCGCGACTACCTGCTGACCGGCGACGTGACGACGCTGCGCGACCTGGCGCGCCGGGTCTGCGCCCTCGGCGGCGTAGCGGCGCCGCGTCTCGAGCTGCCGCTCGGCCTGGCACGCGCCGGCATCGTCGTGGCGGCGCCCCTCTTCCGCCTCGCGGGCCGCCGGCCGCCGTTCGTGCCGCAGCAGCTCCGCAGCCTCGGCCGCCACTGGGCGTTCGACGACGGCCGCGCCCGGCGCGAGCTCGGCTGGGCGCCGCGCGGCCTCGACGCGGGGCTGCCGCCGACGGTCGAGTTCCTGCAGGCGAGCTGACCGAGATGGTCGCGGTGGTGTACCGAAAACGCCCGGGACGTGGCCCGGGTGCTACGGTCTGACGTTCGTCACTTGACGGCTTTCCTCCCCCGCGCCACGATCCTCGCGCATGCACACCATCTTCAAGGACTTCCAGTTCGCCGCCGCGCACGCGATTCGCGGCCACACCCGCGGCTGCGAGAACCTGCACGGGCACAACTACCGGGTGCGGGTCTACGTCGCGGCGCGCGAGCTGGACGGGCTCGGGATGGTGCTCGACTTCGCCGACCTGAAGGCGATCGTGCAGGAGGTCGTCGGCCCCTTCGACCACCGGGTGATCAACGACGTCCCGCCCTTCGACGAGCGCAACACGACGGCCGAGAAGCTGTCGGAGTACGTCTTCGAGGAGGTCGGCCGCCGCCTCGCCGGCGAGGC
>JBIOUG010000071.1:0-54502 GCA_044866775.1 Thermoanaerobaculia bacterium
GCAGACGCCGGCCGAGCGCCGAGCCGCCAACCTCGACCACCGCACCGCCGCGGCGCGCGCCGCGAGCTAACTATGAACCGGAGATTTCTTCCCTACCCGAGTGTCTTGACTGGAGGGGAACACCACACCTGCCGGTGACCGTGGGCGACCAGCGCGGCGGCCGCGCCGAGTGCCAGCGCCACCCGGCGGCGCCGTACAGCCACGCCCGCTGGCGGCGCCCCGACTCTCCTGTGGTGTGGGCCGTGCGTCCTCCCGGGTTCGTTCACCAAGGAGGACGGCGGAACGGCGACATCTGTTAACCGGCCCGGTCCGGCGGGCAGGCCCGACGCTTTGACATACTGATGCCTGTAGTCCATCCTTGGAGGCTATGAGAACGACGATCCGTCTTCGCGACGATCTGCTGCGGCGGGCAAAGAAGCGCGCTGCCGAGGAGCGGCGGACGCTGACGTCGCTCGTCGAGGAGGGTGTTGCTCTCGTCCTGGCCAAGCCGGTGAAGAAAGGGAGAGAGCACGTCGACCTGCCGGTGTCGCGAGCCTCTGGTGGTGTCATCGCGGGCGTTGACCTGAACCGCTCGGCCGACCTCGAAGCGGTAATGGACGAGGGGTGATCCTCCCAGACGTCAACGTGCTGGTGCACGCGTTCCGGCGCGATGCCTCCGACCACGCCCTGTGTCGAGCCTGGCTCGACGCAGTGGTGAACGGCGACTCCCGGTATGGGATGTCCCCTCAAGCCTTGAGCGGTCTGGTTCGGGTGACGACCCATCCGCGCGTCTTCAACGAGCCAAGCGCACTCGACGAGGTCCTCGGCTTCGCCGAGGTCTTGCTCAAGCAGCCGCATTGCATGGTCATCCAGCCGGGAGAAGCCCACTGGGACATCTTCACGCGCCTTTGACGGGAGGCGGACGCTCGCGGAAACCTAGTCCCGGACGCCTGGTTCGCGGCGCTCGCCATCGAGGCGGGATGCGAATGGGTGACTCTGGACGGCGACTATTCCCGGTTTCCAGGGCTGAAGTGGAGTGTGCCAGCCTGAGGGTACACGAGCTCGTCGTCCACTTCGCCTGTCGCGCCTACATGCCCTACGAGCTCCGCGCCACCTCGAGCAGCGCCCGGTCGCGCAGCCGCTCGGCGGCGGGGGAGAGCGGGGCGTGGGTGAGGATGGCGTTCATCCGCTCGAGCGCCTTGACGCTCTCGCCGATGCCCTGGTAGAGGACGATCTCGCCGTAGAGGTTGTCGGCCAGGCTGTCGAGGCGGCCGAGCACGGCCTCGACGTGCGCACCCTCGGGGAAGCGGCGCAGGTACTCGGCGCCGTTCGCCAGCTCGCCGTAGCTCTTGGCGACCGCTGCCAGCCGCTCGCCGGCGAGCCGCGCCAGCTCGGGGTCGCGCTTCTGCTCGGTGAGCTGCTGCAGCGCCGCAAGCTGCTCGAGGCTGGGGGCCAAGGCACGCAGGCCGGCCGCGGCCCGCTTGCCGTGCTCGCCGTCGGCGTCGGCGTCCCAGGCGCGCAGATACTGCTCGACCGCGCCGGTCAGGTTGCCGAGCCGGGCGTTGGCGTCGCCCAGCGCCAGCGCCACGCGCGGCACCTCCGGCGCCTGCGGGAAGTTGGAGAGGAAGCTCGACAGGAACGACGTCTCGTAGACCCCGGCCGTCAGCACCTCGCGGGCCTTGGGGTACAGCTCGGCCAGGCGCTGCTCGAACTCGCCCACCTCGCGCTCAAGCTCGGGCAGGAGCTCGCTCTCGGGCGTCAGCCGGCGCACGAGCTCGATCTCCTCGCGGTAGGCGCGCAACGCGCGGCCGTAGTCGCGCGACAGCAGGGGCTTGGCGAGCTCGGCGTCGCGCACGGCGTGCAGCTCCTCGCGCCGCAGCTTGTCGGCGGCCTTGCCCTGCGGCCAGGCGACGAGCGCCACCGACTTGATGAGCGCCGTGTCCTCCGCCGCGGGGTCCTGCCGGTCCAGATACGAGAGCAGCGCCGCCTGGGTGCGCAAGCGGAACTCGTCGGCGGACCGGCGCTCCTCCGGCCGCCACTGCTCCTTGCGGATCTCGGCGGCGCGCATGCGCTCGTCGGGGAAGGGATGGGTCTGCCAGTAGCCGTACTCCTTGGCGCGCGGGAAGCGCGAGAGCATGAGCCCCCAGAGCTGGCGGGCGCCGTCCGGGTCGTAGCCCGCCGCCGCCGCCAGCCGCTGCCCCTCCGCGTCGGCCTCCGACTCGTGGTCGCGGCTGTAACTGCGCAGCAGCAGCTCGGAGACGACGAGGCTCGCCGCCGCCACCCCCTGGATGAGGTTGCCGCGCGGGTCGGGCTCGGGCCGCCGCGGGTCGTACGGCGCGCGCACGCCGCTCCGGTCGCTGTTGCTGGAGGAGCCGATGACGACCCCCGCCACGAGCACCGTCGACAGCACGTTCATCAGCGTCGCCTTGCGCTGCATCCGCTTGTAGTGGGCGAGGGTGACGTGGGCGATCTCGTGCCCCAGGAGGTTGGCCAGCATGTCGTCGCTGAGCCCCAGGTCGAGCATGCCGCGGGTGACGAAGATCTGCCCGGCCGGGAGCGCGAAGGCGTTGGGCATCGGCAGGTCGACGAGCGCGAAGCTGAAGGGGAACTTCTGCGACGTGGCGTGCTGGGCCAGCTCGTAGCCGATGCGATTAACCCGCTCAAGCTCGGGCTCGTTGTCGTACTCGCCGTACTGGGCGAGCGCCTGCTGCGCCACCTTGATGCTCTTGCCGAAGAGGTCGGGGTCGGAGACGGTCTGGGCGGCGAGCGGCCCGGCCGCTCCGTGGAGGGCGAGGGCCACCGCCAGCGCGGCGAGAAGACGTCTGCTCATCGGCATGCTCCCTGGGGATCGCGACGGCCGGCCGGGTGGGTGGGAAGGCTCCCGCGGCGACGCCGGCGGGCGCGCGCCCGTCCTAGAGTAGCAGGTCGCTGTGGTAGGGTCCGCCGCCGTGAGTGACCTCGTCATCGTCGTCGAGGCTGTGGTGCGGCCGATGACAGAGCTCCGGCCTGCCCTCGACGCCCGCCTCAAAGAAGAGTTCCCCGGCGGCATGCTCAAGTGGTCGTGGGACGGCGACGTGATGCACCTGACCGGCCCGGGGGCGAAGGGTACGATCCGTCTCGAGGACGGTCGCCTCGTCGGGCAGGCCCACCTCGGCCCGCCGGCCTCGATGATGCGGCCGGTCATCGAGCAGAAGATCTCGCGCGCCATGCAGCGCGCGTCCACGTAGTCGCGCTTCCTGATCCCATCATGCCGGGGCCGGACGCCCCCGATCCCCTGCTCGCTGCGCTGGCACGCCACGCCGCCGCGGCCCCCGAGCAGCCGTGGCTCTTCGCGCCGCGCGCCGGCGACTGGGTGTGGTGGTCGTGGGCCGACGGACTGCGGCGTGTGAGCGCCATGCGCGAGACCATGGCGGCGGCGGGGCTCGAAGGGGGCGCCGCGATGGCGCGCCTCGACGTTCCACGGCCGGAGACCATCTGCTTGGCTCTCGCGCTGCAGGGAGCAGATTTTCCTTCTCCGTACCTGAGTCCTTTCGCCGATTCGCTCACCGCCGCCAACCGTCTCGCCGCCGCGCTCCCCGCCGATCGCCCGCTCGGCCGCTCCGGGCGCGAGGTCTTCGTCTTCGGCGGCCGCCTGGGAGATCCCGACGATCGCGCGGTCCTCTCCTGGGCGCTGCTCGCCGGCGCGGCGGTGTTGCTCGAGCCCGAGCCGGCGGCGGTGGTGCCGACCGCGGTGTGGGCGCGCGTCACGCTGTTCCACGGCGACGCTGGGCGCCTCGGCGCGCTCCGCAACGCCGTGGAGCGCGAGCGCGAGTCGCTCTTCACGCGCCTCGCGCGGCGCTTCGGTCGCCCCACGCCGGTCCCACGGCCACTCGGGCGCCTGCACACGCTCGTCCTCACCGGTGCCGCGCCGCTCCCGCAGTCGGACCTCGCGTTCTGGCAAACACACCGGGTGACCGTCGTCCACCTCGCCGACGCTGCCGCGCGGTAACGCCGCCCCTACCCAGCTCGTGCATGCCGTCATCGAGGTTTGCTGCCCCACCCAGCTCAGCAACGCCTGTGCCCGGGGTCGCAGAACCCGGCGCAGCGCCATAGCAGGCGCCGAGCGCAGCCATGGCCCACGCGTGGTGACGGCGCCGTCTGCCGCGGAGGACGGGTGATATAACGAGCGGCGACCCGAGGAGGACCGGATGGCGCACGAGCCGCAGCCCCCGCAGGGCGCCCAGAACCTCTACCCGCCGCCGCTCCGGCCGCCCAACGAGGCGAGCGCCGCCGAGGAGGTGAGCGCCCGCGCCGACACGGTGTGGACGCACAACGGCGCCGGCACGGCCGCCGCCCACCGCAAGACCCAGACCGCGACGCGCCTCGCCGTCCAGGGGCCGCGAGGGCGCGTCGCCATCGTCGACGGCTGCCGCACGCCCTTCACCAAGGCCGGGACCGACTTCCAGGGCATGGACGTCATCGACCTGGCGAGCGTGGCGGCGGCCGAGCTGCTGACCCGCGCCGCCCTCGACCCCCAGGAGGTCGACCTCTCGGTCTTCGGCGTCGTCGTGCCGGCGCTGCACGCCCCGAACCTGGGGCGGGAGGTCGTGCTGCGCACCTCGCTGCCGATGAAGGTGCCGGGCCTCGCCGTCAACCTCGCCTGCGCCTCCTCCTCCCGCGCCATGACGACCGGCGCCCAGGCGATCCTCTCCGGCGAGTGCGACGTGGTGCTCGCCGGCGGCGCCGAGTCGCTCTCGAACGTCCCCATCCAGTTCTCGCGCAAGGCGGCGCGCACCTTCATGGAGCTCAACCGCGCCAAGACGCTGCCGCAGAAGATCGCGGCGCTCGGCAAGCTCCGGCCCGCCGACCTGGCGCCCGTGCCGCCCTCGATCTCCGAGTACACGACCGGCACGACGATGGGGGAATCGGCCGAGAAGATGGCGAAGGAGAACGACATCTCGCGCCGCGCGCAGGACGAGATCGCTCTGCTCTCGCACCGCCGCGCCGCCGCCGCCACCGAGGACGGACGGCTCGCCGCGCAGATCGCGCCCACCTTCCCGCCGCCGCGCTACGACCGCGCGGTGCTGCGTGACAACGGCGTCCGCGCCGACAGCTCGCTCGAGGCGCTGGCCAAGCTGCCGCCGGTCTTCGACCGCCGCTACGGCTCGCTCACCGCCGGCAACTCGAGCCCGCTGACCGACGGCGGCTCGGCGGTGCTCCTGATGAGCGAGGAGAAGGCGAAGGCGCTCGGCTACCAGCCGCTCGGCTACATCCGCTCCTGGGCCTACACCGCGCTCGACCCCGGCGAGCAGCTCCTCCAGGGGCCGGCCTACGCTGCGCCGGCGGCTCTCGACGGCGCCGGCCTCACGCTCGCCGACATGGACCTCGTCGAGATGCACGAGGCCTTCGCGGCGCAGATCCTGTCGAACCTGAAGGCGTTTGCGTCGCGCCGCTTCGCCGAGCGCGAGCTGGGACGCGGCGCGCCGCTCGGCGAGATCGACTTCGAGCGCCTCAACACCACCGGCGGCTCGATCGCCATCGGCCACCCCTTCGGCGCGACCGGCGCGCGGGTCGTCACCCAGCTCCTTTACGAGCTGCGGCGGCGCGGCCAGGCGCTCGGCCTGGCGACGGTGTGCGCCGCCGGCGGCGTCGGCTTCGCGATGGTCGTCGAGCGGGCCTAGGCGCGAATGAGCCAGGTCCACGGCATCCACCACGTCACCTGCATCGCCGGCGATGCGCAGGAGAACCTCGACTTCTACACCGGCGTGCTCGGCATGCGCCTGGTCAAGCGCAGCGTCAACCAGGACGCGCCCGACACCTACCACCTCTTCTACGCCGACGCCGAGGGGCACCCGGGCACCGATCTGACCTTCTTCCCCTGGCCGCAGATGCCCGCCGGCCGCAAGGGGGTCGGGCTGGCGGTCGAGGTGGGCCTGGCGGTGCCCGACGGGAGCCTCGCCTTCTGGGCCGAGCGGCTGGCGGCGGCGGGCGTCGCGGTGGGCGCGCCGGAGCGGCGCTTCGGCGAGACGGCGCTGCGCTTCACCGATCCGCACGGGCTCGAGGTCGCCCTCACCGCGACGCCGGAGACGCGGCCGTTCGCGCCGTGGAGCGGCAGCCCGGTTCCCGAGCGCCACCAGGTCCGCGGCTTCCACGCCATGCGCCTCTGGGAGTGGAATCTGGCCCCGACCGCGCAGCTCCTCTCCCGCGCGCTCGGCTTCGAGCGCCTGGGGGAGGAGGGCGGCTGGCACCGCTTCGGCGTCGCCGGCGGCGGCTCCGGCCGCTGGCTCGAGATCCGCGAGCTGCCCGCCGAGCGCCGCGGGAGCTGGGGACCCGGCGCCGTGCACCACGTCGCGTTCCAGGTCGCCGACGAGGAGGAGCAGCTCGGCGTCCGCCGCGCCGTCGCCGAGGCCGGCGCGCACCCGACCCCGGTCATCGATCGCTTCTGGTTCCGCTCGGTGTATTTCAAGGAGCCCGGCGGCGTCCTCTTCGAGCTCGCCACGCTCGGGCCGGGCTTCACGGTCGACGAGGACCCCGCCCACCTCGGCGAGCGCCTCATCCTGCCGCCCTGGCTCGAGCCGCGGCGGCGCGAGATCGAAGCGGTCCTGCCGCCGCTCCATACGGCCGAGCAGCCGGTCTGATCACGCCTCAGCCAGCTTCGAGAGGGCCTCGGCGCGGACCCTGAGCGCGTCGCGCAGCGCGGGCGGGTGGCGGATCTCGAAGGCGAAGGGGAGGCGGGCGAGCTCGCGGGCGAACCACTCGAGCTCGTCGCACTGGCCGCGGAGGAGGACGCCGTCGCCGACCGGCTCGAGGATGCCGATGGCGCCGAACAGCTCGCGCTGCGCGGTCCTCAAATCCGTTCGGAGCAGCACCTCGACGGCGTGGCGGCGGGGGAGCGTCGCGACCGAGAAGGCGAGGTGGCCGAGGGCGTCGAAGCCCGCCGGGCGACTGAAGCCGGTTGCGAGCGCACGCACCTCCTGGATGCGGTCGAGGCGGAAGGAGCGGACACCCGCGCGCAGGTGGCACCAGCCGACGGCGTACCAGCAGCCGCCGCGGTACGCCAGGCCGTAGGGATCGAAATCGCGCTCCGACTCGCCGCTCTGCGCCGCGCGGTACTTCATGTGGACGCGCCGGCTGTCCTGGGCGGCCGCGCTCAGGGCGACCAAGGCCGCGTTGTCGCCGGGAGCGGTCGGACGCGCCAAGTCGATGCTCACGGTCTCGTCGACGGCGCGGACCCGGCGCTTGAGGGTCGCCGGCATCACGCGCTCGAGCTTCGCCTGCGCGCTGGCGACGGCCGGCGCCGCCTCCGCGAGACCGAGGCCGCGCGCCGCCAGCAGACCGACCGACAGCGCCAGCGCCTCGTCGTCGGTGAACATCATCGGCGGCAGCTTGAACCCGGACACCAGCAGGTAGGCGCCGTCGCGCCCGCGCTCGGCGGTGATCGGGATGCCCATCTCCTTCGAGCTGGACGACGTAGCGGCGCACGGTGCGCGGGTCGACGCCGATCCTCCGTGCCAGCTCCGCGCCGCTCATGCGGCCGTGCGTCTGCAACAACTCGAGGACGGCGAGGACGCGGGTGGTGGGGTGGTACATGGCAAAACTGTAGCGGATAACTAGGACGGAAAGCGCCCTGAATGCGGTCTAGGGTGATCTCCGCGTCGGGCCTGCCGCCCGGCGCAGAGCGCAGGAGGTCACCACGATGAGCGAGAGAGTGAAGGTCCCCGACGAGGCGCGCGATTTCGACTTCTTTCTCGGCCGCTGGCGGATCCACAACCGCCGGCTCGTGGAGCGGCTGGCGGGTTCGCACGAGTGGGAGGAGTTCCCGGCGACGGTCGAGTGCAAGCTGGTCCTCGGCGGCCTCGGCAACGTGGACGAGTACCGCACCGACCACTGGCCGGGGTTCTGCGGCTTCACGCTGCGCGTCTTCGACCCGCAGGCGAGACGGTGGAGCATCTACTGGGTCGACAACCGCCGCCACGTCCTGGACCCGCCGGTCCGCGGCGCGTTCGCGGGCGACGCCGGCGTCTTCGAGGGCGTCGACGAGCTGCGCGGCAAGCCCGTGCGCGTGCGCTTCACCTGGCAGCGCGGCGCGGCGCCGCGCTGGGAGCAGGCGTTCTCCGGCGACGACGGCGTGACGTGGGAGACGAACTGGACGATGGACTTCACCCGGATCGCCGCCGCGCCCCTCGCGGCGGAGAACGGCGCCATTGCGGCCGCGGTGCGATGACCGCTTCCGAGCGTCGAGCTCAGGCGAAACACGCTGAAGCCGGGATGCCGGACTTGCTGGCGATGCAGCAGTAGACCTTCGCCAGCGAGCGGTGGTCGAGCCGCGTCAGGCAGCCGAGGAGCTCGTCGCGGAGCGGCTCGAAGTCGGGGCCGCAGAAGTCGCGGAGGAGCTGCATGCGGTCGAGCCGGTTGCGCCAGGCGTCGAGGACCTCCGGCGGCGCGGGCCCGTCGAACGTGAGCTCCTGGTCGGGGAGCTGCAGCACCTGCGAGACGGTGAACCCCGCCGCCGCCAAGTGACTCTCGAGCTTCCGCCCCATATGGAAGTCGTACCGCCCCGCTGCGAGGGCGTCGCGCGCGTAGGCCGCGAGCAACGCCTTCGTCCGGGCGCCGAGGGGCTCGTGGCCGAAGAGGTCGTCGACTTCGGTGAGCGCGATCCAGCCACCCGGCCGGAGCTGCACCGCCCACGACGCGAGCACCGGCTGCAGGTCCGGGAGGTACGCCGCGGTGAAGCTGCACCACACTCCATCGACTGCATCGCCGAGGTCCGGCAGCGCCTGCAGGTCGCCGCGGCGGAACTCCGCGTTCGCGAGCCGCCGCGCCCGCGCCTCGCGCAGCAGCTCCTCGTTCATGTCGAAGCCGATGACGCGAGCGCCCCGGGCCGCGAGCTCGACCGCCTGGTCGCCGATCCCGCACCCGAGGTCGAGGACGGTCTGCCCGCGGAGCGGAGGCAAGGCATCGAAGATGCTCTGCCAGGCGCGCCACCCGCGCTGGCGCTTGTAGTCGCTCGCGAGACTCACGGTCAGCCTGCCTCGCGCAACGCCTTCGGCTCAGGCCAGCCGCGCCAGCACCAGGACCGACAGATCGTCGCGCAGCGGCTCCTCGCCGATGTGGCGATCGAAGGCGCGGAGGATGGTCTCGTGGACGAGGTCCGCGGGCCCGCCGGCCGCGAGCGCCGCCTTGAGCCGCTCGAAGCCGAAGGCCTCGCCGACCTCGCTCGGCGCGGCCTCGACCAGGCCGTCGGTGTAGAGGAGCAGCAGGTCGCCGCGCTCGAGTGTCGCGCTGCCGACCGGCAGCTCGAGCGGCTCGCGCATGCCGAGCGGCAGCGCGCCCTCGCCCAGCTCCTCGATGGCGCCGCTCGCCCGCCGCAGCAACGGGAACGGGTGGCCGGCGCAGACGTAGTCGAGCCGCCCGCTCTCCGGCTCCAGCAGGGCGTAGAAGAGGCTCATGAACGTGCGCCGCCCGCCGGTGCGGCAGAGGGTGCGGTTCATCACCCCGAGCACGCGCCGCGGCGAGGGGTCGAGGTCGAGCGCCGTCTTGAGGGTGGCGTTGGCGATCGCCATCACCAGCCCGGCGGCCATGCCGTGGCCGGAGGCGTCGCCGACGACCAGCGCCACGCGCCCGTCGGGGAGCGGCGTCACGTCGTAGTAGTCGCCCCCGACCTCGTTGGCGGTGCGGTAGGAGTGGGCGAAGCGGTAGCCGGCGACCTCGGCGATGCGGCGCGGCAGGAGGTCCGCCTGGAGCTCCCGCGCCACCTCGAGCTCGTCGCGCACGCGAATGCGGTCCACGAGCTCGAGCGCCAGCAGGTAGACGAGGAGCGCGAGGCTGGTGACAAACCAGAGCGGCGAGAAGTCGACGTGGAGCTGGCGGATCTGCGCCTCGCCCACCCAGTCCCAGCGCACGCCGGCAAAGCCGAGCAGCGCCGCGATCAGCGCCATGGCGAAGAGCCCGCGCCGCGCCGGCGTGAGCTTGTAGGAGAGCCCGAGGAAGAGCAGGCGCGCGCGGAAGACGAAGCGCCGGAAGGCGTCTTTGGGCTCCGGCCCGAGGTCATGGTCGCGCGTCAGGACCTCGTAGGTCCGCGCCGCGTCGCGGTCGAACAGCCGCTGGAACTCGCGGCTCGACATGCCGGCGGTGTACGAGCGCACGAAGGCCTCGACCCGCTTGACCGGGTCGCGTGAGCGCTTCGGGGGCGGTGCGGCGGCGGTGGTCACTGTCGATCAGGTACGCAGGCGCCGGTCTGGGGTTTGCTGAGGCAAGCGCGGCGGCGACGAGCGCAGTCGCCGGACCCTACCCCGCGGCCGCCGCGCGCGCCGGCTGCGCCGCCGGCAGGAGGTGCGCGATCGAGTTGGTGTAGTAGCGGAGGAGGGGAAGCTCGTCGGGGCGCGCGGCGAAGAGGCCGTCGTCGCCGGTCGCGAGGTGGCGCTCGACCAGCGCGCGCAGGCCGGCGGTGACGGCGTAGTCCTGGTCGCGGCGCGGGATGTAGACCTGGGCGCCGGCGGCGTCGAGGTCGCGCATCAGCCGATGGGCGCGGGCCTTGACCTCGAGCTCGGAGAGCGGCGTGCCCAGGGCGTCGAGGAGCACGGTCGCGACGAGCGGCACCGGCAGCACCGGCACCACCGCGCCCACCCGCGCCATCAGCTCGCGCGCCAGGCGCTCGACGTGCGCCGCCCGCTCCTCGCGCGCGAGCTGGCGCAGGTCGAGGCCGTGCTCGGCGAGCCAGCGGCGGGTCGAGAGCGGCGAGCCGAAGTTGACGCAGGCGTAGCCGAAGCGGTGCCAGCGCCGGCCGGCCATCTGCGCCAGGTTGCGGCCGGCGAAGCGGAGCGTGGTGCCGAGAGCCGAGCCGGCGCCGCCCTTGGGCGCGGCGGGGTCGAGGTCGAGCAGCAGCGTCCGGTCCTCGAGCACCCGGTCGTAGTTGATCCCCACCGGCACGAAGACGAGGTCGCGCTCGCCGTGCGGGTCGAAGCTGCGCAGCATGTAGTCGAGCAAGCCCAGCTTCGGCGGTCGCAGCCGGCCGTCGCGCGACAGCCCGCCCTCGGGGTAGACCGCCTGGGTGACGCCGCCGGCGGTGGCCATCGCGACGTAGCGCTCGAGCACCTTGCGGTACAGCGGGTCGCCGGAGTTGCGGCGCACGAAGTAGGCGCCCATCGAGCGGATCAGGGTCTGCAGCGGCCAGATGCGCGCCCACTCGCCGACGGCGTAGGAGAGCGCGGTGCGATCGGCGGCGAGGTAGGCGACCAGGATGTAGTCCATGTTGCTGCGGTGGTTCATCAGGAAGACCACCGTCGCGCCGCGCTCGATCGCGGCCAGCCCTGTCTCGTCTGCGAACCCGAGCCGCACTCGATACAACAGGCGCGCCACGCCGCGCGCCAGCCGATAGCCCAGGCGGAAGTAGACGTAGGCGTTGAAGGCGGGGACGATCTCGCGCGCATAGCGCTCGACCCGCGCCGTCACCACGGCGCGTGGCATGCCGCTCTCGTGGGCGTGGGCCTCGGCCGCTTCGAGGAGCTTCGGGTCGTACATCAGGCGGTCGATGAGGACGCGGCGGCGGGTGCGCTGGAAGGGCCGGATCTCGAGGCGCAGGCGCGCGTTGACCTCGTCGATCAGACGGCTGACGCGCCGGTGCAGGTACCAGCGCACGCTGGGGACGAGCAGGCGATCGAGCGCCGCCCAGGCGGCGAGCGCGGCGAGCAGCACCGCCAGCCAGAGCGGGAGAGTCACGGTGCGGTCCATGAGGGCGGCGCCGCATGCTAGCAGGTGCGTGTCCCGAATTCGGCCGGCGCGGTGACTTAACTAAGAGAGAGACGCGGGCCGCGCGGGAGCGGCCCGCGTTCCTTCCCTATCCACGGAGCAACGACGGCGCGATGCGGAACCACCGGCCGAACGGCGAACGTGTGCGAATGCTGGTCGAGCACCTGCTGCGTGACCGGCGCGGTCCGCGCCACCACGCGCGCGAGTGCGCCGCCTGCCGGACGCTGCTCCACGATCTCTTTCCGGGCCGCACGCCGCCGCGCGTGAGCGCCGCGCCCGGCGTGCTCCCCTGGCGCCCGCCGCCGGCCGACTACGGTGCGGCGATCGACGGCCTGCTGAAGTCGTTCGCGCCGCGCGTCGACGCGGTGGCGTGCGAGCGCACGGCAGCGCCCGGGCTCCTCGCCGAGCTCCGCCGCCACACGCCCGAGCGGCGGACGCTCCTGGTGCGCAACAGCGCCCGCTTCCGCAGCCTGGTGCTCTGCGACCTGCTGCTGCGCGCCGCGCGCGAGGCGAGCGAGGAGCGGCCGCGGGAGGGCGAGGAGCTGGCGCGGCTCGCGCTCGCGGGGCTGGAGCTCCTCGATCCGGAGCTCTACGGCCGCGGCGTGCTCGCCGACTTCCACGGCCGCGCCTGGTCGGTGGTGGGGGAGGCGCGGCGGCTCGGCGGCGATCTCGCGGCGGCGCAGGCGGCGCTGG
This sequence comes from Thermoanaerobaculia bacterium, assembly GCA_044866775.1. Taxonomy (GTDB): domain Bacteria; phylum Acidobacteriota; class Thermoanaerobaculia; order Multivoradales; family UBA5704; genus DASUNQ01. The sequence goes on from JBIOUG010000071.1 coordinate 12,400, forward strand.
TCGCCGCGCTCGGCCACCTGCGGCGCGGCACCGGCGACCAGCTCGAGCGCGCCCAGGTCGTCGAGCAAGTCGCCGCGCTGCGCCGGCGGCAGGGGCGGTGGGCGGACGCGCTCCGTCTCCTGGCGCGCTCGGCGCGCACCTACCGCTGGCTCGGCGAGCGGCAGCTCGAGGCGCGGGCGCTCGTCGAGGAGGGGTGCGCCTGGTGGGAGCACGGGGAGCCGGCGCGGGCGCTGGCGCTGCTGCGGCGCGCCGAGCGGCGGCTCGATCCCGGTCTCGACCCGGCGCTCGCGGCACGGCTGCGGCGCGGCCTGGCGGACTGCCTCGCCGCGACCGGGCATCCGCTCGAAGCGCAGGCGGTGCTCGCGCGCGCCCGGCGCTTCGCCGCGTCCGGCGCACGGCGGCGGCGCGCCGGGCGGCGGCCGGACGGGGTGCTGCGGCTGGTCGAGGGCTGAACCGCTCCTAGCTCGCGCGAACGATCAGCCGCGGCGCGGCCGCGGCGGCCGCCGCCCGCTGCTCATAGTCGCTGCCGGTGACCCGCTCGCGCAGGGCCTCGGTGACGGGCAACACCATCGGCATCGGCAGCCACGCGAGGGGCAAGCCGGTCGTCGCGTCGATGACTTGGCCGGCAGCGACGGCGTGAGTGGCCTCCGCGAGTGACTTTCCGGCGAGCGCCTTCGCCAGCGCACGCAAGAGGCCTTCGTGCTCGGGCTCGACGAAGCGCAGCCAGCGCCTGCCCTGGTTTGCCAGGTGGTAGTGCGACGGGACGAAGAGCAGGCCGTCGAGCTGCAGCCGCTCGCCGGCGACGATGAGGAGGGCGAAGACGTCCTGGAGCAGTCCGAGCCCGGGATGGCGCTGGCCGGGCAGCGGCGGGCGGGTGGGCGGGAAGCGCCTCCGGGGGTCCTGCAGCAGGAGCCACTCGAGACGCAGCAGCGACAGCCCGGGCAGGGTGCGGCGGTCGATCGCGACCCGCAGCTCCATGAGCAGCTCGCGGCGGGTGGGATCGCTCCCGATGCGCAGCGTGTCGCCGGCGGGGGCTCCCACCTCGAGGTCGAGGGTCGGCTGCGCGAAGCCGCGCGCCCGCAGCCGCTCGAGGAAGCCGGTGCGCTCGAGCAGCAGCTCCAGCCGCTGGCGCGAGAAGGCGCCGAGGAAGCGCTGCGGGCGCTGGAAGCCGCCCAAGGCGCCGTCGAGGTCCTCGGCGCGCAGGCTCCAGAGCTCCTCACGCTCATCGCCAGGCGGCCGCGCGTGCGCGGCCTCGGCCAGGCGGCGGTAGCGCCAGAGCGTCGTCTCCGCGGTCGTCGGCGGCTCGATCTCGCGGCCGGCGAGCAGCCAGGCGAGCGCGCGCGCGCTGTGGCGCCAGGCCTCCTGGCCGTAGCCGCCGGCGAGCAGGACGACGAGCGGCGTGTGCCGCGCCCGCAGCGTCGTGAAGACGAAGCGGTCGCGATCGAGCATGCCCTGCGCGCTCAGCTTGCAGCTCCCCAGCGCGTCGTCGGCCGCCGGGTCGGCGCCGGCGAGATAGAAGACCAGGTCGGGCGGGAACTGCTCGACGACCGGCGGGAGGTGCCGGCGCAGGGCGTCGAGGTAGAGCAGGTCGCCGGCGCCGTCGCCGATCTCGACGTAGATCGCGCCGGGCCCCGAGCCCTCCGCCGCGCGGGCGTGGATCGAGAAGAGGTGGACGGTGGGATCGCCGGCGAAGATCGAGCGCAGGCCGTCGGGGTCGTGGAGGTCGAGGTCGACGACCAGCACGCGGCCGGCGAAGCCGCCGGCGCGGCGCTCGGCGATTGCCACCGCCACGTCGTTGAAGGCGCAGAGCCGCTCGCCGCGGTCGGCGTGGGCGTGATGGAAGCCGCCGCCCAGGTTGACGGCGGCCGCGCCGCTCGTGAGCGCCTGCCGTGCCGCCAGCACGGTGCCGCCGACGATCGTCCGCTGCGCCTCGAGGAACCTTTCCTGGAGCGGCTCGGGCAGGCGACCGCCGACCACCCGATCGAGCCCGCCCGGCGCGTCCAGCGACTCCAGGTACTCCGCCGTGTGGACGCGCAGGAGGTCGCGAAACGGCGCCGGCTCCGGATGCAGCACCCGGCGCGGCCGGACCAGCCCCTCGGCGGCGAGGAAGGCGAGAATCCGCTCCCCCCGCAGCGGGTCGTACGGCGTCGCCGGGATCTCCAGCTCGTAGCGCTCGTCGTAAACGAAGTCGACGCGCTTCCGCCGCGCCGCGGCCACGGCCCGCCGCCAACCTCGGGCGGTCCGCCGTGTCCTGCCGCCCTCTTCCGGTGCCACCGGGGGAGCCTACCGCGCTGGTGCCTAGTCGCCGCGGAACCGATCCCCCCGATCCCACACGGCGAGCCCGTCATCGAGGCTCCCCAGGTAGAGTTTCCCCTGGTACGGGTCGACCGAGGTGATGGCGCGGGCGCGCTGTCCACCGGGATCGTGCAGGGAGCGCATGGGGCGGCCTCGGCTGTCGAACTCGACCACCAAGCCGTACGGCGCGGGCTTCGGCCAGAAGGGCTTGGGCAGCTTGGCGATCTGGTCCTTCAAGAACGGCCGCAGGTGCAGATAGTCCAGCGCCGGGTTCCGCAAGGTGTAGAAGGCAACCCAGAACCGGCCGGTCTCCGGATCGCGGGCGAGGTTGTCGGGGAAGCCCGGGAGGCGATCGACGAAGACGTCGGACCTGCCGGCCTTGGCTCCCGCCAGCCAGTAGCGCCGGATGCGGTAGCGATAGGTCTCGGCGACGAGCACGAAGCGTTCATCGCGGTCGAGGGCCACGCCGTTGGCGAAGGACAGCCCGTCGAGGAGCACCCGGACCTCCCCCTTCTGCTCCTGCCGCGGGACATAGGCGAGCAGGCGCCCTCGGGGCCGGGCCTCGAGGAGATCGTAGAGATACTGGTCGACGCCGAAACGGCTCGAGGCGTCGGAGAAGTAGATCGTGCCGTCCGCCGCCACGTCGAGGTCGTTGGCGAACCCGAACGGCACCCCTCCGGCCGCGGTGGCGAGGGTCTTGACTCCGCCCGTCTCATCGATCGCGAGCAGACCCTTGACGGCGTCGGCCACGTACAGGGTCCTTCGGTCGGGGGCGAAGTGGAGTCCCAGGGGCCGGCCCCCGGTCTCGGCGTGGATCTCGAAGATCGCCTCTCCGTCCGGCTGGAGCGTGATGCGGACGATGCGGCCGTCGGCCGTCCCGGTGTACAGGCGGCCGTCGGCGCCCACCGCCACGTCCTCGGCGCCGTCGAGCCTCCCCTCGCCGACGAGCGCGGCCGTGCGCAGAGCCTCGTTGGGCTGGAGCGGGCCCGCGAGAGCGCTCGCCTGCGGCGCTTCGTAGGCGACCGCGTCGATCGGGGAGGGGACGAGCGACCAGAGCACCAGGGCCACGATCAGATAGGTGGCGAGGACCAGAGCGAACCAGCGGCGGAAGCGCCTCTCGCTCTTCTCCACCTGGCTGCCGACGATGAGCTGGACCTCTGCCGTGGAGAGATCCCGCTCGAAACGCTGGCGCCGCACCTGGAACTGGCTGTGCAGCGCCCGATAGCTTCCCAGACGCTCGCTCATGTTGTAGCCGAGGGGGAAGATCAGCAGGTACACGATGTAGACGGCGACGCTGAACGCCAGGATCTCCGGCAGGAGGTCTTTCTTGAAGAGCGCTGCGATGTAGGCGCCGAGGAGGATTCCCACCGCCGCGAGCATCGTGTCGGACAAGCTCTTGATCATCGCGCCGATCTGGTTGGAGAACGTATCCACCGTCGCCGAGACGTCTTGCTTGAGCGCCCGCACCTGCGCCCCGAACTTTTCCAGCCGGCCATCGATGAACATCTTCCAGTCCGGCTCCAGGCGCTCCCGGATGGCGCCAGCCGAGAGGAGGAGTTTCCGGCAGGGATTGACCGCTTCCTGCTCTCCATCCGGAACGAACGGGCGGAGGATGCGGGCCACGGCGCTCTGGAGGAAGGCGAGCCGGTCGCGGCGGAAGAGGCCCTCATAGGTCCACCAGACGAGCCGGCTCAGCGCACCGACCCCTTTCACCGCAGCCTCGTCGTCGATTTCCGTCGCACCGGCGGGAGAGACCACCGTCCGCTCTCCGGCCCCCGAGTAAACCGCTCGCCAGCCGCTGCTGCCCTCGACGCGATCGGCGGTGAACAGGATGCACAAGTTGACGAACTGAGCGCGAAGGGCTTGCGCCACGGGATCCCTGGCGGGCGGTGCTCCCTCGACCGCCAGATGGAGCGGGGTCAAGTGTGTCACCCACGGGGTCTCCCACCAGAGGTCGTCGTGCCGGACTTTCTGGAAATCCTGCGGGGTCAGCGCCGGAGGCGGTGCGGCGCCTGATGGGGCCGCCTGCTCCACCGCCATTCGCCAGCCGGCGACGGGGTCGCCGCCGATCACGGCGAGGTAGCGGCCGGTCAGGGAGTATCTCCACGCCGGCGCCAGGATCACCAGTCGTTCCAGTTTGGCGGCGTCCCAAAGCTTCTCGATCTCCTGCAGCCCTTGGCGGAACAGCCCGGCGAGGGTGTCGAGCCCGAGAACGAGGGCCGGCCGGGTGCCTTTCGGTACCGCGAGTCCTTCACGCTCCAGGCCGATCCTCACGAGCCGGCCCTTGTTGATCCCGAGGTCGAGGACCGGCTGAACGCCGCCGGGGAGCTGGGCGACGAACTCCTCGAGCTTCTGGCGGTCGAACTCGGAGTCGAGAGGGATCACTTCCACTTGACCGGTGAGCCGGCGGCGCTCGAGGTCGGCATCTTCGTCCGCCTCCGGGTACTCGAAGCGGAGGGTCGCGGAGAGGGCCGTGTCATAGGCCGCGATCGCGGCCGCGATCTTCTCGAACGACCCGAGCAGGCGTGCCGGGTCCACGCGGGTGTCCGGCGTCAGGAGGAGGCTGTCCAGCACTTCTTCGCGGGGGACGTCCTGGATCTCCAGGGACTCCAGCAGCTCGACGAGCTGCCGTGCGGCGTCGCGGAGCGAGAAAGGCTCGGCGGAGGACATCAGGCCTTTCGTCTCCATTGCTTCGTGTGGAGGGTGATCTCGAAGTAGGGCAGGCCCACCTCCGGCACGAGGCGCTTGACGCTCCGGACGACGGTCTCGAACTGGCTCGCCAAGACCTTGACCTCCAGCTCGTAGTCTCCTTCGTAGACGGTCTTCTGGGTGGCCTTGGCCAAGGCCGTCCCCTCGACAGTGAAGCGGAGGTCCAGGATCTCTTTCTTCCTCAGGCTCTCCTCGAACCGCTCCCGGACCTGCGGGGGCAGGCCAAGCCGGCCGACCAATCTCTTGCTGAGGTGGGCGCGTGGGGCGCTGAGGACCTTCCGGACTTCGGGCTCGACCGGCTGCCACAAGTCTAGGGGGCGCAGCTCATTCTCCAGCTCGGCAAAGGCATCAATCGCTCGGAGGGTGGCCTGGCGGTCATCGACGACCAGCGTGGCGCCGAGGAAGCCTCTGGAGAAGAAGTCCGCCACCTCCTTGTCCCCGGTCCGCTGGCGGTCCAGGAGGGTCATCTCCAGGTCTGCCGGCTCCGTGAGCCGAGCCTTGAGCGGGCGGATGAAGGCGCACTTCTGCAGCTCTTCGCGGGTGGTCGGCATCGCTCCCTTCTTGACCAGGGTGATGTACTTGCGTCCCTCCTGGTCGGTCAGCGCCTGGTGCTCGAAGACCTGGACCGGGTCGATCTTCAACAGGGCGAGGCCGCGATTCGAGGTCTTCTTGTTGCCTCGGTCGTAGAGGCAGACGATCAGGTCGCCCTGCGCGATCCTGCGGTCTTCCTTGACGACGCCGTAGAGCGCTTCGGCGAGGAGCTGGGAGGCGGCCACGAGGTCGCCGCCGGCCAGGAGGTCCTGACAGGCGCCGGCGACCGGCTGGCCGAGGTCCTTGAAGCGGGCCGCCCGGGCCTGCGGATGAGCCAGGGAGTTGCCGATGTGGGTCTGGAAATAAGCGAAGACATCCGGGTCGGTGTTTGCTGGGAGCCGTCGCTGCGAGCACTGCGGCGCCTTGCCAGTCTCATCGGCGCTCAGGCGATGGAGGATGATCTCTTTGATCGTGATGGTACTGGCCGTTCCCATAGGAACCTCCTCGCCTCGCGGGGGCGCTCCGCAGGACACAGGAAATGTCGGGGGCCGCCGTCACCTGAACCTCACCCACGTCGCCCCCCACCCGCCGGCCTGCGGCGGGGCGTCGCCGAAGGCTTCGACGCGGGGGTCGCGGCCGAGAAGGGTGCGGACGGTCTGGCGCAGGACGCCGGTGCCGCGGCCGTGGATGATGCGGACCTGGCGCAGGCCGTGGAGGTAGGCCTCGTCGAGGTAGTCGCGCACCAGGTCGGGGACCTCGTCGGGGCGGAAGCTGTGGAGGTCCAGGACGTCGGTGATCTCGATCTCGACCGGCTCGTCCTTCCAGCCGAAGGCCGCGGCGTCGTAATCGAACTCCCCGTCGTCGCGGCCGCCGCGGCGCTTCATCGGAAGAGCTTCAGGAAGACGACGTAGAGGACGAAGCCGTCGTCCGGTCCCTGGACCGGCACGCCGACGTCGAGGTTCACCACCGTCTGCCAGGGGCCGAGGAAGGTGCCGTTGATGCCGACGCCGGCGAGCTGCTCGCGGTCGAGCCCCGTCGCCTCGTCGCTCGCCAGCGCCGCGTCCACCACCGCCTCGAGGCGCAGCGCCTCGCCGATCTCGAAGCCGTAGGAGAGGTGGCCGGCCCAGACCTCGTCGGCGCGCACGCGGTCGCTCTGGTAGCCGTGCACGCGGCTGGCGCCGAAGAAGCCGAACTCGTACTTCGAGAAGCGGTCGAGGTCCTGGCCGCCCAGGTAATTCACCTCGGCGCCGATCTTCTGGAAGAACGGCAGGTACCAGTTCTTCGACAGCGTCGCGCCCCAGAGCGAGTACTCGCGCGCCTCCGGGAAGTAGTCGAGGTTGCCGGGCAGGCCCCACGGCTCCCACTTGCCGCGGCGGTGCATGCTGCCTTCGACACCCATCCGCCACCCGGCGCGGGCGAAGCGGCCGCCGAGCTGGAGCGAGTGGGTCAAGTGATTCTCGGGCGGCGCGAACCCGGGGGCGGTGTTGTCGGTGGTGCCGTAGTCGAAGTAGGCGAGCGTGTACTCGGCCGAGAGCTTGACGAAGTTGCCGAGCGGGCGGCCGAGCTTGAAGCCGACGTTGCCCGAGCGCGTCTCGACCTCCTCCTCGTGCACCTCGTCGTCGTTGCGCCAGACGGTGTCGGTGAGAGGCACGCCGAGCGCGAAGACGTCGGCGCCGGCGTCGAACTTGCTGCCGAAGAGGCGCGGCTCGGCCAGGTCGGCGGTGACCAGCGCGCCGCCGAAGAAGACGTTGAGCTGCTTGCCGGTGCCCTTGAAGTCGAAGGAGAAGTAGTTGAGGCCGGCGAGCGGCAGCGGGAAGTCGAGCGCGTCGTCGTAGAAGACGCCGCCCAGGAGGAAGAGCTTGTTGCTGTCGAACCCCTCCTTGACCACCCGCTCGCCGGTTGCCTCGTCCTTGACCAGGTAGCGCAGCCCCTGCGGGGTGTCGCGCACCATGGTCAGGTCGGTGGCGGCGACCGCCTGCCTCGCTGCCGCGAAGTCGGGAGCGTTGATGCGGACGTCGGAGAGCAGCGTCTCGCGCTCGACGACGGTCGCGGCGTTGACGACCGAGAGGATCTGCTGCGCGACGATGCGCAGCGGCAGCACGAAGCTCCCCGGCGCCCACGGCGCGGCTCGCCCCTCGGCGTCGATCGGCGTGTAGTGCAGCGTCTCCTCGTTCGAGATCACCTCGCCCTCGAGCCCCACCTGGACGGCGCGCGTGCGGACGCGCGAGTGGATCGCGCGATCCACCCACACCGTCCCCTGGTAGAGCTTGCCGCCACCCTCGCCGTCTCCGGCCGCCGGGGCGAAGTCCACCACCCAGGTGTCGCGGTCGCCGAGCCGCTCGGTGCCGCGCAGCCGGTAGCGGTACTGGCGCGTGAAGTGGATCTCGAGCGGCATCGCCGCCGCCTTCTCGGGCTGCACGAGCGGGATCTCGGGGATCGTCTTGTTGCGCCAGCGCACGCCGTTGACGAAGAGGTCCTGCCACACCCAGTCGGCGCCGTCCTCGGGCGACCAGAAGAACGGCCCCTGGAGCGTGGCCTCGAAGCTCTGCGAGCTGGCGCCGACCTGGAAGCGGAGGTGGGTGGTGTTGACGGCCTGGTAGTGCTCGAGCCGCCGCGCCTGCGCGTCCTCGAAGCCCTGCAGCCGGCGCAGGATCTCCTCGACCGGCACCTGGCGCTCGCCGGCCACCTCGAGCCGCTCCTCGACCGCCTCGAGGTCCGCCGCCGCCAGGCGCTCGAGGCGCAGGAGGGTGACCGGCCGGGGCTGGTAGAGGCGGACGACGAAGTTGCCGCCCACCCGGTTGCCGGCGGCGGGCGCGGTGCGGCCGGTCGGCGCGTCGACGATGACCGGGCTGCCGAGGTTGGGGTCGGGGAAGCGGAGGTCGACCTGCGGCGTGCCCTCGGGAGTGACGGCGATGACGCGCAGGGCGAGGTCCTCGCCGCGCACGAACGCCCACGCCTCGCCGCCGAGGCTCTCGGGCGAGGAGGCCGGGTCGTAGGACAGATCGCCGGCGAACTCGCGGGCGAGGACGGCGAGGGGGGTGAGGGCGGCGAGGAAGGATTCGGGTACAGACGGTTCGGCGGGAGAAGATTCAGGTAGGGAAGGGGATGGGAGCGGAGCGCCGGGAGCGCCGGTCGTGGTCGGAGGCGGCGCGGCGCTCGCTGGAGGCGCTCCGGAGCCTTCCTGAGGCGCCGGGGAGGTTTCCCCCGCGGCCGGGGAAACCTCCCCCACGGCCGGGGAAATCTCCCTCGTCGCCGGGGAAAGCTCCCCCGTCGTCGGGGAAGGTTCCCCCGCGCCCGGGGAAGGTTCCCCCGCGCCCGGGGAAGGTTCCCTCGCGGTCGGGGAGATTTCCCTCGCCTCGGGGGAGATTTCCCTCGCGCCTGGGGAAGCTTCCCCGTCGGCTGGGGAATGTTCCCTCGCGGCGGGGGAGACTTCCCCCGCGCCGGGGGAGATTTCCCTTGCGGCTGGGGAAGCTTCCCCCGCGGCAGGGGAGATTTCCCTCGCCGCCGGGGAGACCTCCCCCGCGTCCGCGGAGGTCTCCCCTGCATCCGCGGAGGTCTCGCCCGCGGTCGGGGAGGTCCTCCCCGGCGGCGCAGACCCTTCCGGCGGCCCTCCAGCGCTCACGCTCGCCGCCGCCCCCTCTTCCCCTACCTGATCTTTTTCTCCCTCGCCCTCTCCACCCGCCCCCGCCACGCGAAAGAGCACGAGCGACGCCCCGCGCACCGTCCACCGCGCCGCCTCCGCCGGCAGGACCCGCGCGTCGTCCGGCAGCGGCACGGCGTCGATCACCAGCAGGCGGCCCGGATCCAGCCGCTCGAGCGCCGCCGCGGCCGCCTCGACGCCCGCGAAGGCGCCGGGCTCGACCGCCACCGCTTCGAGATACGCCGCGACGTCCTGCCCGTAGAGCGCGTCGAGCGCCTCCGCGCCGGCCGGCAGCGGGTGGGTGACGACACGGCCGTCCGGCTGCGCGCCGGTGATCGCCACCGCCGCGCGCTTGAGCAGGAAGGCGTACTCCGCCATGTCGAGCGGCTGGCCGGCGGCCGTCCCCTCGGGTCGCCAGACGATCTGGAAAAAGGTGCCGGGCGGCGCCGCGGCGGCCAGCCTGGTGACCGCGGCGAGCTCGCCTTGGAGCCGCGCCGCCTGCTGCGCGACCGGCGGCGGGGTATGGAAGGGAAGCGTGACCCACGGGACGACGCCGGCGCCGGCCGGCGCGGCGGTCCCCTCGCCGGCGGCCTCGGCGGCGGCGGTTGTCCGGGATCGCGCCGCGCCCGCGGCGCTCGCGAGCGGCGCCAAGTCGGCGCTGCCGTCGAGGGGCGCCTCCCAGGCGAGGACGAGGGTGCCGCCCTCGCCCGCCGGCAGCGCGCCGTTGAGCGTTTCGAGGGCCTGAAGGGCGGCGCCGGCGTCGACGCGCACGCCGGCGCAGGGGCGGCAGGGGAGCGGCTGCGCGACGAGCCGCGGCGCGGCCGCGAGGGCGAGCAGAGAGATGGACGTCAGGGCAGATCGGAACGAAGACATGAGGCGAAGCATATGGGATGAGGCATCGGGCGCCGGTAGTCCGCCGCCGGGCGGCCCGCCCTGCAATCTTCCAGCCTGAGAGCTGACCGGCCGGATAAGCTCCTTCCGCGTCAGGAGTCAGGGGCAGAGGGCGGCGCCGCGCCGGCCTGAGGCGCGGGCCAGCCGCTATCACGAAGCAGAGGAGATCTCATGCCTGCGCATCGTGACGCGTTCTGGCGCTTCGAAAAGAGCGGGTGGGAGAGGGTGGCCGAGCGGTACGAGACGAGTTGGCACGACCTGACGTGTCGGTTCGTGGAGCCGTTGCTGGCGGCGGCAGGAATCGGCCCGGGTGCGCGGCTTTTGGACGTCGCCTGCGGCCTCGGCGACCTCTGCGCCGAGGCCGCACGGCGCGGTGCGCTGCCCCTCGGCGTCGACTTCTCGGGCGCCATGACACGGCTGGCGCGGCGGCGGCACCCGCATCTGCGCTTCCGCCAAGGCGACGCGGCGCAGCTCCCGCTCGCCGACGCAGCGTTCGACGCCGTCACCATGGGCTTCGGCGTGCCGCACCTCGCGGCCCCCGAAGCCGCCTTCGCCGAGGCGCGCCGGGTGCTGCGCCCTGGCGGCCGCTTTGCCTTCAGCGTCTGGGCGAAGCCGGAGGACAACCCCGGCATCCGCATCATCGCCGGCGCCGTCGAAGCCCACGCCGACCTCGCCGTCGACCTCCCCGAGGGCCCCTCGTTCGTCCGCTTCGCCGACGCCGCCGAGTGCCGCCGCTGCCTCGCCGCGGCCGGCTTCGCGCCGGCCTCGATCGCCTTCACCACCCACCAGGTCCTCTGGCGCGTCCCCACCGCCGGCTTCCTCTTCGAGACCGAGCGCGACGCCGGCGTGCGCACCGCGGCGCTCCTCGCCAAACAGACCCCCGAGCGCCTGGCCGCCATCCGCGCCGCGGTCGAGGCGGGCGTGCGCCGCTACGCCGACGGCGACGCCTTCGCCCTGCCGATGGTGGCGCACGTCGTCGCCGCCGCCGTGCCGGCGGGCTGAGCCAGCAACCCTGCCGCGCTGCCAGGGCGCAGCTCTCTGTAGTACGCTATCGCCAAACAAAGCACAGTCTCGATCGCTGCGCCGGGCTCCCCGGGTCGCCCCGATGTGCCTGGCACATCCTGGCGCCGTGCGCCTGCAAGGAGATCGCCGATGACGCCATGCGAGCGCCTCTCGCGCAGGATGATGGTCGCAGGTCTCGTTCCCGTGTTCCTCGTGCCATTCCTTGGCACGGCCCAGGCGCAGCCCACGACCCGCACTTTCAACCTGGTCAACAACTGCGGCGAGACGATCTGGGTGGGCTCGGAAGGAATCCCTCAGCCCGCACCGCCCGCACCGGCCGCCCAGACCGGCTGGACGCTCGACCCATCGCCGGCATGCACCTCGAACAGCCAATGCTCAGGCGGTCAGACCTGCAACACGCAGGCGGGGCGGTGCCAGCTCGTCCTCACCATGCCGCTCAGCCTTTCCCGTCTCTGGCCGATGACGGACTGTCCCGCGACCTGGGGCGCCGGCACCACCAACCTCTGCCCGATCTCGAACGTGAACAACTTGAGCATCAATTGCTGCGCCACCGGCGGTTGCCCCACCAACCCGACCGGCACCGCCATCTACGGCTTGAACTGCCAACAGGGCGGGCAGCCCCCCTACGCGGTGGCCGAGTTCACGCTGGGCGCCACCGACTACTACGACGTCAGCATGGTCGACGGCTTCAACGTGCCGGTCGAGATGGCGCCGGCGTCCACGCCGCCCTGTCCTTCGACCTTTCCCGACTGCAACTATTGGTGCGGCAATCCAGGCGGGGCGACGTCGACCACCTCTCTGCAGGGCTGCCCCTGGACCTTCGACGCGAGCTGCAACGGCAACCCGGTGCTGCGGGTAGTGAACCCGGTGTCCTGCGCGAGCACGAGCTGCGGGGGCAGCTCCACGTGCAACGCCGGCACCAACACCTGCCAGTGTCTGCAAGACAGCGACTGCGCCACCGGACAGCTCTGCGGCGTCGGCAACAACCGGATCATCGGCTACCGGGTGTGCGGCAGCTTCGCCGGCTGCACCACGCCCAAGGACCTCTGCGGGATCGACGCCTACTTCGCCCATCGGACGGGCGGCGAGCCCTGCACTCCCCCCGGCCCCGGCGTGCCCCAACCCTGCGCCAGCGGCACCTGCGCGCTCGGCAAGGACGGGCAGTACCGGTGCGCGCCCTCCCCGGCCGACGCGCTCGACTGCAACCGGCGGCACCGGACAACCGTTGGGTGCACGCAGGGCTCGGAATGCCCGGTGCTCGTCGGGACGCAGTTCGCCAGTCTGGCGGCCTGCGACTGCCCGCGGCTCACGACCTGCGTCCCACAGTCGGGACCGACGCCGGGCACTGTCGTGTACAAGTGCCAGCAAGTCTGCCGGGACGGCCAATGCGAGGGACCGCCCTGCCAGACGGACGAGCACTGCCTGGCGACGATCAACGGCACCAACATGCTCTGCGATACGACCGCGGGCTCGCCGACCTTCCAGCGGTGCGTCTCCACCAACACCAGCCTGTTCGAGACCACCGGGGTGAACGGAGTATCCTGCTACGGCCAGCCGCCGCCCTCCACGCGCCCGCCATCGGCGCCCTCGCCGCCGCCGCCTCCTCCGCCCATCACGACCCTGTGCGGCGGCTGTCCGAGCGGCGCTCCGTGGCCGGCTCTGCCCACGAACTGGGAGTGCGTCAGCAACAACCCCGACTGGGTGAGCGTCGCCCAGAGCTGGGCGGCGATCTTCAAGCAAGCCTGCCCGACCGCCTACAGCTTCCCGTTCGACGATCCGACCAGCTCCTTCCAGTGCAGCTCGGGAACGACGAACACGATGGGCTACACGATCACCTTCTGCCAGCCGTCGCCGCCGGCGCTGAAGGCGAAGAGACGTTGAGCGAGAGCGGCGGGGCGCGCGTAGGCGCGCATTAGGATGGCGGCGCCGCCTGCCGGCCGCGGCGGCGCCGTCCCATGCTCCTCGCCGACCTCGTCGCCACCTCCGAGCGCGTCGCCGCGACGCGCGCCCGCTCGGAGAAGATCGCCGCCCTGGCCGGGCTCCTGCGGCGGCTGGCGCCGGCGGAGATCGATCCCGCCGTCGCCTACCTCTCCGGCCACCTGCGCCAGGGGCGGATCGGCTTGGGTGGCGCCGCGATCCGGGCGGCGATGCCGGGCACCGCCGCGGCGGCGCCCACGCTCACCCTCGGCGAGGTGGATGCCGCCTTCGCCGGCATCGCCGCCACGTCCGGCCCCGGCTCGGCCGCCGAGCGCACGCGCCGCGTGGGCGCCCTCCTCGCCCGCGCCACGGCCCCGGAGCAGGACTTCCTGGTGCGCCTCGTCTTCGGCGAGCTGCGCCAGGGAGCGCTCGGCGGCTTGATGGCCGAGGCCCTGGCCGCCGCGGCCGAGGTGCCGGCCGACGAGGTGCGGCGGGCGCTGATGCTGGCGGGCGAGGCTCTGCCGGTGGCGCGCGCGCTCTTGACCGAGGGGCGTCCCGCCCTCGCCCGCTTCCGTCTCGAGCTCGGCCGGCCGCTGCAGCCGATGCTGGCGCAGCCCGCCGCGGACCTCGGCGAGGCGCTCGCGCGGCTCGGCGAGGCGGCGCTCGAGTTCAAGCTCGACGGGGCGCGGGTGCAGGTGCACAAGGCGGGGGGCGAGGTGCGGGTCTTCTCGCGCCGCGGCAACGACGTCACGCCCGCGGTGCCGGAGCTGGTCGCGGCGGTCGAGGCGCTGCCGGCCGGCCAGCTCGTCCTGGATGGCGAGGTCATCGCCCTGCGCCCGGACGCGACGCCGCATCCGTTCCAGGTCACCATGCGCCGCTTCGGCCGCAAGCTCGACGTCGAGCGCCTGCGCGGCGAGCTGCCGCTGACGCCGTTCTTCTTCGACCTGCTGCACCTCGAGGGCGAGGACCTGCTCGACCGGCCGGCGGGCGAGCGCTTCGCGGCGCTCGCCGCGGCGGCGCCCGCGCTCGCCGTGCCGCGCCTCGTCACCGCCGACCCGGAGGCGGCCGACGCCTTCTTCGACCAGGCGCTGGCGCGCGGCCACGAGGGGCTCATGGCCAAGGCCACGACGGCGCCCTACGAGGCCGGCCGCCGCGGCTTCTCCTGGCTCAAGGTCAAGCCCGCCCACACCCTCGACCTCGTCGTCCTCGCCGCCGAGTGGGGGCACGGTCGGCGCCAGGGGTGGCTGTCGAACCTGCACCTCGGCGCCCGCGACCCGGAGAACGGCGGCTTCGTGATGCTCGGCAAGACCTTCAAGGGGCTGACCGACGAGATGCTGGCCTGGCAGACCCGCCGCTTCCAGGAGCTGGCGCTCGCGACCGACGGCTGGACCGTCCACCTGCGGCCGGAGCTGGTGGTCGAGATCGCCTTTAGCGACGTGCAGGCGAGCCCGCACTACCCGGGCGGCATGGCGCTCCGCTTCGCCCGCGTCAAGCGCTACCGCGAGGACAAGACGGCGGCGGAGGCGGACACGGTCGACGCCGTGCGCGCGATCTTCGCCGGTGGGCACCGCGAGCCCGGGCAGGCATAGGATTCGGTCCCGATGCTCGACGTCAGCGAGGCGAACGCCGGCGGGGCGACGCCGGCGACCGGCGCGCGGGTCCGCGCCGAGCTGGGCTCGTGGCTGGTGGTCTTCACCGGCTGGGTGCTCGTCGCCTCCGGCCTCTTCGCGCTGGCGCTGGCGGCGACGGTCAACCTGCTGCCGCACGACGTCGCCTACCTCGGCATGAGCCACGCCGAGCTGTGCGGCTTCCACGCCTGCCGCGTGGCGCGCTTCATGGCCCACGACCGGGTGGCCTTCGGCGGCTCGATCATCGCCATCGGCATCCTCTACCACTGGCTGGCGCGCGGGCCGTTGCGGCGCGGGCGGGCGTGGGCGTGGTGGGCGCTCTTCTTCTCCGGTCTCTCCGGCTTCGCCAGCTTCCTGACCTACCTCGGCTACGGTTATCTCGACCGCTGGCACGGCCGGGCGACGCTGGCGCTGCTGCCGTTCTTCATGGCTGGCCTCGCCCTCAGTTTCTACGACCTCCTAGGCGCGAAGGCTTTCGCGCCGGGCTCCGATCAGCCGCGCGGCCCTCTCGCGCTGCTCGTGCCGGGCGAGCGCGCCGCCCTCCGCTCGCGCCTCGGCGCCGGCCGCGCCTGCCTGCTGTTCACCGCGGTGGGGATGATGCTCGGCGGCCTCCTGATCATGGGCATCGGCATGACCCACGTCTTCGTGCCGCAAGACCTCGAGTTCATGGGCGTCGCGCCGGACGACCTCCAGGCCATCAGCCCGCGCCTCGTACCCCTCATCGCCCACGACCGTTCCGGCTTCGGCGGCGGCCTCTTCTCGGGCGGCATCGCCATCCTCTGCTGCGCCTGGTGCGGCATCCGCGGCGGCGACCGCCGGCTCTGGTGGGCGCTCCTCGCGGCCGGCAGCGCCGGCTTCGCCACCGCCCTCGGCATCCACTACCTGATCGGCTACACCTCCTTCAGCCACCTCGCCCCGGCCTACGCCGGCGCCGCCGTCTTCGTCCTCGGTATCACCCTCCTCGCCGCGCCGATGCGGAGCGGCGCCGCCGCTCGCCCGTAGCGGCCCGCTCAGGCGACCCAGTTCTCGGTCGCCAGTCCGGGGACGCGCTCGAACTCGCGGAGGTTGTTGCTGACGAGGACCATGTCGCGGGCGAGCGCTTGCGCCGCGATGAGGCTGTCGAGGTCGCCGATCGGACGGCCCTGACGTTCCAGCTCGGCGCGGAGACGGGCTCCGGCCAGGGCGGCTTCCTCGTCGAAGGGCAGGACGCGCATCGGACCGAGGAAGAGGTCCAGTCGGGCATGGTTGCTCGCCGGTTGCTGGCTCTTCTCGGCACCTTGGCGCAGCTCGAGCACCGTGATGACGCTGACGGCGACCGCCGCCTTGCCCACCTCCTGAAGCCGCTCCAGCACTTCGGGCGGGCGGTGTCTCAGGGCGTAGATGCAGATGGTGGTGTCGAGGAGGTATCTCACGACTCGAGGCCGTCCCGCCGCTGTGCCACCTGGGCGGGGCGCTCGAAGTCTGCGCTCATCCTCCCGAACGCGTCCCAGAACTCCTCGGGCCATACGGCACGCGCCATGCAACCTCGCCTTGCGGGCCTTGCGAGAGCGGGGAGCGCGCCAGCGCGCTCGGTCCCGTTTGGGGTCCACGAAGGAGGTCATCATGGTCAGGCAATCGAAGCTCCTCCTTCCACTCGTCCTGGTAGCCCTGTTCGCCGCCGCGGCGTGGGTGCCGCGCGCCGAGGCCGAGGTGACGGTCAGCTTCGGCGTCTTCTACGACGGGCTCGCGCCCTACGGCTCCTGGACCTCGCATCCCCGGCTGGGGATGGTGTGGTCGCCGGACGTGGCGGTGGGGTGGCGGCCGTACAGCGACGGGCACTGGATCTTCGCCGCCGGCGAGGGCTGGACGTGGATCGGCGACGAGCCCTGGGCCTGGGCGCCGTACCACTACGGGAACTGGTACTACGATCCGGTGGCCGGCTGGCTTTGGGTGCCGGGGTACGCCGCCTGGGAGCCGGCGGTGGTCGAGTGGGCGGTGGCGGACAACTGGATCGGCTGGGCGCCGCGGCCGCCGCGCGCCGCCTGGATCGCCGGGCCGCGCATCCTGCCGGCGCACTACACCTTCGTCGAGCCGCGCTTCTTCGTCGAGCCGCTCCTGCCGCGCTACATCCTGCCGGTCGACCGCAACGTCGAGTTCCTGAGCGTCGCGCGGCCGGTGCGCGTCGTCGACGTCGACTGGGTCGAGCGGATCGTGACGCGGCCGGTCGAGCGCGTGCGGATCGTCGAGGTCGCAGGGCCGACGGCCCTCCGCGCCGGGTGGAACCGGGGCGCGGTGCGGCTCTTCCGGCCGCGGATCGATCGCCGCGCGGGCCTCGGCCCGCCGGCCGGCCAGCGCCTCGCCAAGCTCGAGCGCTCGCGGGCCCACGACCGGATCGGGAAGACGGAGCGTCTGCGGAAGGTCGACCGGCGCGCCTTCATCGAGGACTCGGGGCGGCGCCGGGCGCGCGAGCTGCGCGCCGTCTCACGGACGCGCGATCGGTCGCACGATCGATCGGTGGTCGTGCCGCGCGGGCGCGGTCACGGCGAGGAACGGCTGACCGGCCACCGCGTCGAGCGGCGATCGAAGGTCGAGCGCTCGGCCCCGCCGCGCCACCGCGAGCAGCGGGCAAGCGGGCGAATGCAGGGTGGGGGCGGCGGTGGCCGCAAGGTCGACCGGGTGCGAGGTGGTAGCGGAGGCGGCGGGCGCAAGGCCGACCGGGCGCGTGGCGGAGGTGGAGGCGGCGGCCGCAGGTTCGATCGCGCGCCGCAGCGCCAGCACGCCGCGCGCGGCGGCGGCGGGCGGGGCGGCGGCGGACGCGGCGGCGGTGGGAAGAAGGGCGGCGGCAAGCCGTAGGGAACGGCGGGCGGATCGCCGCCCGCCCCGCGCCTCCCGGCGGTCTTCAGCCGCGCTCGCCCGGGCACTCTCCGCCGCTCTCGAGCTCCAACAGGTAGTCGCGGATGCGCCCGGCGTCGTCGGCGCTGGCGGCGAGCGCGACGTAGCGGCGCAGCTCGCGGCAGGCCGTCCGCCGGTCGCCGTCGCGAAACGCCATGAGGCCGAGCTCGCGGTGCGGCGCCGGGCGGGCGGGATCGAGCCGGACGGCCTCGCCGAGCGCGCCTCGCGCCTCCTCCCGCAGCGCCTGCTGCGCCGCCCCGTCCTTCTCGGCCTCCGCCTGCGCCAGCCGCAGCCGCGCCCACAGGAAGTGGGTCTCCGGGTCCTGCGGCAGCCACTCCCGCGCCTTGCCGAGCTGGTGCTCGGCGATCTGCAGCCGCCCGAGCTCGAGGTTCAGGCGCGCGTCGTCGCGCACCACCGGCCGCAGCCGCTGCGCGAACGCCGCGGCGTCGCCGGCCGGCGTCTCGCCCGCCGTCGCTCCCGCCGTCGCGGTGCGCTTGGCCGCGAGCTGCTTGGCGTTGGCGATGCGCTGGGTGAGCTGCGGATGGCTGCCGAAGAAGAACGCCTCGACCTTCCGCGCCTCGCCGTGGTCGTCGAGCAGCGCCTGGTAGACCTTGGGCGCCTCGCCCACGTCGTAGCCGGCGGCGGCCATCTTGGCGAACCCCCCTTCGTCGGCCTCGTACTCGAGATCGCGGCCGTAGCCGTTGACCGCGGCGAGGAAGGCGAGCTGGAGGCCGAGCCCGATCATCACGTCGGAGAGGACGCCGATCGTCGCGCCGCGCCCCCAACGCCCCTGGCGGTAGGCCTCGGCCTCCTCGCCGGCCAAGACCGCGGCGGCGCCGATCGCCACCAGGGTCAGGCCGATCTGCTTGTTCATGGCGCTTCGGTGATAGCGCACCATGTGGCGGCTCTCGACGTGGGTCATCTCGTGGCCGAAGACGGTGGCGAGCTGGTCCTCGTTCTCCATCCGCGCCAAGAGGCCCGTGTGGACGTAGATCGCGCCGTGCGGGTAGGCGAAGGCGTTGAGGGTGGGGTCCTCGATCACCCGCACGCGATAGGCGATCTCGCGGTTCGCCGCCATGCCGGGCGGGTTCAGGTCGGCGACGATGCCGTCGAGGTAGTCGACGAGCAGCGGGTCGTCGTAGAGCGCGACCTTCTCGAGGAGCTGCTTCTCCTCGTCGCGCGCCTGCTCCCAGAGCGCCAGCTCGTCGGCCAGCGGCTCGAAGCCGGCGCCGGCCGTCGAGATCGGCGGCAACTGGGTGGTGAGGCAGGAGCCGGTGAAGACGGTGAGGGTGACGACGGCGGCGAGACGAACGAAGCGCGAGCGGCGCATGGCAAACTCCTTGGGTCCGGTGGTATCGCTGGCGCCAATTCTACGCCCGCCGGCGGCGGGATGCCCGGCGCGCCTACGCAGGCGCGAGCGGCGCCGGGGGCGGCTCGGCGGCGGGCCGCACCGCGGCCGGCCGCTGGGCGTCGGCGACGTCGCGGCAGAGCGCGGCGAAGAGGTCGCGCGCCCGCCGCTCGCGGAAGCGCACCACGATCCGCGCCTTGGTGCGCAGGCCGAAGACGGTGACGGCGTGCCAGGGCACCGCCTCGAGGCAGACGACGGTGAGGGCGACGGCCGCCCCCGGCAGGCCGATCCAGGCCGCCACCGCGGGCTCGCCCTGGGCGGCGATGAGGGCGGTCAGGAGAAGGAAGCTCGCAGCGATGACGCCGGCCAGCACGAGCGCGAGGCGCCGCCGGAACCGGTGGTAGGTCACCAGCACCACCTCGTCGAAGAAGACGCGGCGGCGGTGGATCTCGACGAACGAGACCTCGTCCACCTCGAGCGCGCCCGGCACCCGGTAGACGCGGTAGCGCACCGCCAGGTCGGCGTAGCGGCTGAGCAGCTCGCGCCGGCGCGGCGTCACCCGGACATCGCTCCCCAGATCATGGCGCCGATGAAGAAGAGGCCGACCGCGGTCACGGCGATCGCGATCACCAGCGCCACCACGGCGCCGGTCCGCGACTCTCCCATCTCCCGCCGCAGCTTCATGCTGCGCACGGCGAGGTAGGCGCCGAGCGGCCCGAGCAGCGGCGCGCCGAAGCACATCAGGAGCCCGCCGAGCGAGCAGAGGAACGACAGGCCGGTGTAGTCGAGGAGGCGCGTGCGGGTGCCGGTGAGGCCGCCCGCGGCCGAGAGACGGGCGAAGCACTGCGGGCAGAGCGTCATGCCCTCGGCCTCGATGCGGCAGAGGTCGCAGATCAGGAGTCCGCAGCGGCCGCAGTGGGTGGTGGCCAGGTTCCCCTCGTGATTGGCGCAGGCGGTCCCCGCCTCGGGGCCCGCCTCGCCGACACCGGCCACCGCCGCGCGCGCCAGCGGCGGATCGAAGCGCACCGCCTCGAAGCGGAGGCCGCAGGCGGCGCAGGTCTGCGGGCCGCTGTCGGGGAGGGTGAGACCGAACGCGGCGCCGCAGCGGGGGCAGCCGACCGGCGCGCGCGGGCGGCGCGGCGCGGGCGGGCTCGGCGTGGCGCTGCGTTCGGGGGAGAGGTCGAGCACGTCAGCGGACGTCGATCACCCGCGTCTTCGCGGCCAAGTCGTGCACGGTCGTCTTCTCCTTGGTGAAGAGCGCCGGCACGTAGTCGACGATCGAGAGGCAGTTCTCGAGCAGGAAGCGCAGCAGCGCCCGCCCCCAGGCCTGGCCCGTGCGGAGGTCGTGCCCCTCGGGCGTGACGACTTTGACCCCCATCGCGCGTTTGCCGAGCGTCTGGCCGCCGCGCGCCAGCATCATGCCTTCGTAGACCACCCGTCCGACCGTGACCCAGAGGATCACGAAAACCAGCCCGATCATCGACACGGTCGAGGGATCGCCCTCCGCCTCGGCGGTGGCGATGGTGAAGGCGAGCCAGATGCCGTAGGGGATGCCGAAGAGGAGGCCGTCGAGGAAGATGGCGCCGAAGCGCCGCCCGACCGAGGCGTAGTTGAGCATCGCGGCGCCGGTGCCGGCGACGCCGGCCTGGAGGTCGCGCAGGTACTCGGTCTTGCACTGCGCGCAGTACGGGCGGCCGTCGATCTCGACCCGGCAGTTGGGGCAGAACCAGTCGCCGCAGCGGGCGCAGCGTACGTTGCCGAAGTAGGTCTCGGGGTGGTTCTTACAGTGCACCTCGGGCACCATCGAAGCCTCCTCGCCGGGCTGCAGTCCTGTCGTCTCGGGAGAGACGCTGGCCATCGTAACAGCACCGGTCCTTGACTGGGATCGACACCTTAGACCGAGCCGCTGGGCAGCGCGGGTGGTCGGGCGCGCAGCAGACCTCTAGAGAGGCAGCCGGCTGAAGCGGAAACTGAGGTCTTCCTCGAGCGTATCGACCCAGTCGGATGCGTTCTCGAGATTGGCCTCGATAGTCTCCAAGTCGCGGACGCCGAGCCCGCTCGGTACGTTAATCGAGGCGAAGACGGAGCTCTCGACCTCTCCACTCCACCAGCGCCAGAAGCCGTTTTGGCTCTTCGCGCACAACTCAGTGATGGACTCCCGAAGCTGCTGGAACTGCTGCATCGCTCTTCCCACCCGGAGGTCTCCGTCACGCAGGGCGAGGTACCCTCTGCCCAGCGTGATCCGAACAAGCGGCTCGAGCTGAGGATCAGCCTCCCGAAGGCGGCGAGCCGCGTCGACGAGGACGGCTTCGCTCTCGTTTTCGAGGCGCGCGCCAAGCTGTTCCGCTCGCAAGCGTCGGGCACGTACCAACACCAAGGCCGTGGCAGGTGAGGCCGGGAGCTCCGCGAGCTTCTCCTCAACGAAGCGATGTGCTTCGTCCAGGCGATCCTGAGCGAGGAGCAGTAACCCCATCTCTGCGGCGGCGCGGCCGTCGAATGCGCGCGCGTGCAGAACACCCTCGAGCTGCTGTCGCGCGCGCTCCCTCAGGCGCCTCGCCTCCTGCTGGTCTCCGCCCGCCTGCATCCGCCAAGCCCACCGGCGCAGGAAACGGGCTTCGGAGGTTCGGGCCACCAACCGCCAGAGCTCACTCTCGCCTGGTGGCGCTGCAGCCGGTAGCACGTCGCCGCGCGGTGTTTCCCTGCCGGTCCGAACACCGTCATCAGACAGCTTCTCGCTGCCGGGGTGGTCGGAGGCCAACCGTTCTATGGGTGCCCGGGGAGGTCCAAGTTGGACAGGAGCCTCCGCTCCCGGCGGTGAGACCTCGTCGCGCTCCGGCTCCTCGCGCGCGAGCCCCTCAAGGAGTGCCCGCTTGGCGTCCTCCGCAGCAAGCCGAACCCGGCTTGCTTGTCCGAAGCGCCCGAGAGCGTCAAGAATACGGACCTGCTCCTCGAGCGCTGGCGCGTTGCGCGGATCGCGGGCCAGAACCGCCTCAACGTACCGCAGGGCATCGGTCAAATGATCGGCTCCCTTGAGCCGTAGCACAGAAGCCAGCCCGACCGGCGGCACCGGTTCTTCGGGGAAGCGGTTGACAGCGTTACGATACGCCTCCTCCGCCTCGTCCAGCTTCCAGCGAAGCTTCAAAACGTCTCCGAGGCCGGCCCACGCGACCGGCGTGTCGAACCGTTCGAGCGCGATGATCCGTCGATAGAGACTCTCCGCCTCCTCCAAACGCCCGGCCTTCTTGAGTACGTCTGCGAGTCCGTTCCAGGTGAACGCGCTGTCCTTGAATTTCGCGGACGCCTCCCTGTAGACCGCCTCTGCTTCCTCGAACCGTCCGGCATCCTTGAGGACCTCTGCCAGGCCGTTCCACGAGTACTCTTGAGTGGGAAAGCGTTTCCGTGCCTGCCTGTAGATCTCCTCGGCTTCTTCGAGTCGCCGCAGCTCGCTCAGCACTTCGCCGAGAGTGGACCAGGCGGCGACATCCTCTGGAAAGCGCTCGACCGTCGTCCAGGCAATCTGGAGGGCAGCCTCGGGACCGCGCGCGTGCCGCGATGCCTTCGTCAAGGTATTCCAACTGAAGGCATCCGACGGTTCCCAGAGGCGGGCCTCCTCGGCCCACTTCAGCGCCTCCTGCGGTGTCCGCGGAGCGATGACGCTAGCGAAGCGACAGAGGGAGCGAACGAGGAAGTACGAGTCACCGGTCAGCTGGGCGTAGGCCCGCTGTTCCTTTAGCAAGGTCTCAGCCTCGTCAATCGCCGTCGAAGGACGACGCCCGAGCACTGCGGCTATCGCTCCTGCTCGCTCTGCCCAGAGCGGGTGCGGAGTCAGTCGGGTGGAACTCTCCTTCTTCTGGACCGACCTGCGCACCGGCTCTGGGCTCGGACGCGACATCCCGGGGACAAGCGCAGCGAACCAGGCGGCCGGCGTGTCCGGCAAGCCAGGGAACAGCGGCCGCAACGAAGCTTCCCATCGCTCCGGAAACGGGTAGGCGGCCATCGTCCGGCGAGCGACGGCGAAGAACATCTCTTTCATCTGCTTCGCCGGAAACTCTCTCCTCCGTGCGAGTGCCACAGAGAGCTTGACCAGTCCGTGTACGAGATCCAGCCGGAAGCCCCCCGTCTCTTCCTCCTCCAGCGGCGGCAAGCCGCGAAGGCCCTCGATGGCATGCGGGGCGTGGTAGAATGGCACACGGTCAGGGAGTTCGCAGAGCTGCCACCAAAATGGCGCCAAGCTGCGGTCCGGCTGGTAGCGTGCGACTGCGCCGAGGTATCGGCCGAGTGGGTCCTGCGAAGGGCTCAAGGATAACCCGCCGAGGTATTCCTGGGCCTCACCGAACCGCACCCGTAGAGCACGCGCCGTCCCAGTGAGTACGCCGGTCGCAGCGACGACGTCCGGGAGCCGCGACCACGCGCCGGCGAGGCCGGCAGTGCTCCCGCTGCCGAGCGACCCCCAGTTCCTTTCGACCCACGCCGTCATCGTCCGGTCGAGACGCGTCGCGAAATCCCCCGCTTCGCCGATCAGGAGAACCCAGTCAATCACCAAATCCTCGGGCTCCGCTAGGTTGAGGGGGCCATGGTAGAACCGGCGCCAGAGGAGGGCGTCCACCGCACCATAAGGATCCCCCTCAAATTCGGTGAGCCATGCCGGCGGGTTACCGGAAGCGAAGACGTCCTCCCACACGTTCGCGATCGTGTTCACAGGAGGTCTCCATCGGTCGCGCCAGCGTAGTCCGGCCTGCCGTTCAGCTCCCGCAGCAAGAAGAGGTGACTGCCGCGCGGAGCGGCAAGGTCGATCGGAACGGGACGGGTCACGGCGCCGACACGATACAGATCCTTGGCCTGGAAGCGGAAGAGTGGATGGACGATCTCTCGCGCGGGTGTCTCGAGACGGTCTACCAGATCCATCGTGCGGCCGAATGTCTGCTCCTGCGGCACTGGACAGAAGGCCTCGGAGAACTCGCCGTCGAGAACCGTAGGCACGGCCAGGGGCCGGCTCCTACCGAGGCCACGCCGCCGCGGCACTTGGCCGACAGCATAACGGAACACCAGAATCGCGCTTGCGCTGCGTGCCCCTGGGTCAACGTGATAGAGCCCGAGGCGGTCGCGCAGGTCGTCCGCCCAACCAGGCCGGTCGTTCTCGGGCCGATCGCCGAAAAGCTCCCTGACATCCTCCCAGAAGACGGCGAAAACCGGGCGCAGCTTGAGCTTCTGCGTCCAGAGGTACAGTGCCGATTCGACAGTCTCGGCGGCCCGCGCGTCCCCCTCGGTCGTAAACGCACGAGCGGCGTCCATCAATTCGGCAACGTCGAAGCTGGACAGCGTTGCGACGTTCCTGGCGTCAACGACGCGGAGTAGGTGAAGTCCCTCATCCGTCTCCATGCTGCGGAACGCGGCATCGTGGCGGAAGGTCTCGGGGCAAACCGTCCGACGCGCAGGATCCAGAGTCCCGGGTGGTCCATCGGCCGGCTGGTTAAGGTCGATTTGGGTTTCCAGGTAATTGCGATGCGTTTCGAACCAGTCACCGATGCTGGCGTGAAATCTAGCGAGTAAGACATCTCCATATGACCGCACCCGCTCCGGGACCACGCCTTCGTCGAGCAGGAAGTTCCTGGCGACGAAACGGAAGTTGCGCAGTCCGGTGTCGCGGCCGATCGTCTCCAGGAATGCCGCGGAAGCGGGAGGCAGGTCGATCACATTGAACTCCTTGAGGCGCGAGGGCGGGCGCAGGCCACCCCAGTCTCGAGAGAATTGGTCTCTCTAACCTCTAAGTGCTACGACCATTGAGGTTTCGCTCTACTATCGCATCATACAACGGCCGGTGTGCGCGTGGTATTTTCGCAGCGTGCTCCCGCGGCAGGTCTGCGCCAATCACCCGGAGCGGCCGGCGCTGGCGCTCTGCATGGCCTGCGGCCGGCGCCTCTGCCAGGAGTGCGCGACGCCGTGGGAGGGGATCCACTTCTGCGCCGCCTGTCTGGCGGCGCGGCGGGGGAGCGGCGAGGCGCGCGGCCGCCTCCTCGCCTGGTTCCCCATGCTGCTCGTCGCGGCGCTCCTCTTCCTCTTCGCCAACGAGCTGCGGGTCTTCGTGGCGGTGGCGCTCGGGGGGCTGTTCTGAGCAGGGAGGCGGCGGATCTCGGCCTCGCCGCGCTCTGCGACGAGGGCGAGGAGGTCGTCGCGGCGGTCGCCGCTCCCTGGGTGGGGGTGCTCTGGCTGACCGCGCTGCCGCTGCGCCTGCTCCAGGTGCGCGCCGTCGATCGCCTGGCCGAGGTCGGCGCCGGCGCCGAGCGCTACGGCCGCTACTTCGGCGAGCTGTCGCTCGCCATCGGCGCGGCGCTGCTCGTCGCCTGCTACGGCCGGGCCGTCTTCGCGCGCGCCTGCGGCGAGCGCTACGTCTCCGGGCGCACGCCGGGGTGGCGCGCGCTCGCGCTGCCGCCGGGACCGACCCTGACCTATCTCTACGTGGCGCTGGTCCTCGAGGTGCTCTTTCTGTCGCTCGCCGTGTCGGTGGTGGCGGTGCCGCTCCTCGTCACCCTGGGCGGGCTGGCGGCAGCGACGCACGCCTTCTTCACCCGGCCGGGTCTGCTGGCGCCCTTCCGCACGCTCGGCGCCTCGCTCCGCGGCGGCAAGGCGCTCATGGGCTCGATCGGCGTCTTCACCCTGGCCTTCCTGGTGGCGCTCGCGAACCTCTTCTTCCTGGTGTGGCTCGGTGTCGAGCTGGCCGACGGGGTCTTCGGCGCCAGCCTCGCGCCGTGGCGGGCGGCGCTCGGACCCGGCAACCGCACGCTCTGGCTGCTGCTCGCCGCCGGCGCCTGGCTGCTCGTCGAGCCGTACTGGCTGGGGTTCCTGGTGGTCCACGTCCGCCGCGTGCGCGGGCGGAGCCGCGGCGAGGACCTGCGGCGGGCCTGGGCGGCGCTGCAGGCGGCGGGGCAGGTGTAGGGGCATGGGGGAGAGACGTTGGCGGAGCTTCCGGGTCGCCCTTCCTCCCTTACTCGTGCTTCTGTTGTCGGCGTCGGCGGCCGTGGCGCAACGAGGCGGAGTTGCCGAGTACCGGCACTCGCTCGCGGAGATCGAGGCGGCGCTACGCGCCGGCGACACGGCGGGAGCGCGGCGAGCGGCGACCGCGCTGCGTGGGGCGACCTTCACGTTCGAGCAGGACGACTTTACCGCCGACACGGTGCTCCTGAACAGGGTGCGGAGGGCGCGCTCGCCGGGTGAGGCGCGGAGCGCGGCGGGGGCGGTCGGGCGGCTGGTGGCGGCGGTCGACGCGGCTGTGAGCCGGCCGGCGGCGGCGGGCGAATCTGACGCGCGGCTCCTCGCCCGGTTGGCGCGGGCGCGGGCGGCGGAGGCGATCGCGCCGGGTGGCGAGGTGCCGGAGCTGTTGCTCGAGGAGCCCGGCTTCTGGCGCTCCGTGCGCGAGGCGCTGGCGCGCGCCAACGAGAGGCTCCGGGAGCTGCTGCGGCGGCTCCTTCGCCGCCTGGCGGAGGAGCTGCGCGGCATGCTGCGGGAGCGGCCCGCGGGCCGCGGGGCCCTCGACACGCGCATGGTCACCATGCTGGTCGCGGGGCTCGCCGTGCTCCTCGCGGCGCTCGCCCTGCTGCTGCTCTTCCGCCGCCGCGGTGCCGCGGCGAAGCGCGCCGCAGCGCCGCCACCGGCCTTCGATCCCGCCGCCGACGCCGATCCGCTGTCGCGGCGCGAGAGCGAGTGGGCGCGCTTCGCCGGCGAGCTCGCCGCCGCCGGGCGCTACCGCGAGGCGATCCGCGCCCGCTACCACGCCGTGCTCGTGGCGCTCTACGGGGGCGGGTGGCTGCACTACCGCAAGGGACGCACGAACTGGGAGTACGTGGCGTCGCTCGCGCCGGCGCTCCCCTGGCGCGGCGACTTCATCCGCCTCACCCGGCGGTTCGAGGAGGAGTGGTACGGCCGGCGCGAGAGCCGCGAGGAGGCGTACCTCGCGGCGACCGACGAGGCGGCGCAGGTGCTGTCGGCGCTGGAGCGCGAGGCCGCGGCGTGAGAGGCAGATGGGCGCCGCTCGTCCTGGCCGGCGCGGCGTTCATCGCCGCGGGGTGGTTCCTCCTCGCGCCGGACCGGGTGGCGCGGCAGGCGTTCCCGCCGGGCTCGGCCTTCAGCGCCAGGGACGACGGGCTCTCGCTCGCCTACGCCTATCTGCGGGCGCGCACCGCCGGCGACGCGGCGGGGGCGGCCGGAGAGCCGGTCGCGGGCGCGCCGGCGCCGGGCGGCTCGGCGCCGCGCCGCGTGGCGACGCTCCACCGTCCGCTCGACCTGCGCAGCGTCGAGCCCGACGCCGTGGTGTTTCGCGTCCGCCCGGCTCTCGCGCTCGCGGACATGATCCCTGCCGAGGCGGCGGGGCCGGCGCGGCGCGCGCGGGCGCTGCGGCGCCTCCTCGCTCCCGCCGAGGAGGAGTGGCTGGCGAGCGGCGGCCGGCTGGTGGTGGCGGCGGCCGAGCGGTATGGACGCCTGCGGGTGCGCGAGGCGCGGCCGGCGCGCGCCCGCGCCGCGCGCAAGGTGTTCCCGCTGTGGCCGGGAGTGCGCCGGCTGGTCCCGCCGGTCCCGCGCACGCTGGCGCCGGAGGATCTCCCCTTCGCGCACACCGTGTTCCTCCTCGGCGCAGGGCAGCGCGAACAGCCGCTGATCCGCCGTCTGACGGTCGGGCGCGGCGAGCTCGTCGTCCTCGCCTGTCCGGAGGTGCTCGAGAACGCGCACCTGGGCGACGCCGACCACCTGCGCCTCCTCGACGCCCTGGCCGGCGGCGGGCGCCCGGTCTACCTCGACGAGCGGGTGCACGGCCTCGCCGACAGCGTCGGCGCGCTCGGCCTGCTGCTGCGCTGGCGGCTGGGACCGGCGCTCGTTCTGCTGGCGCTCGCCGGGCTCGCCGTTCTCTGGCGCGGGCGGGCGCGGCTCGGGCCGCCCGAGACCGAGCCGCCGGAGCGCCGGCGCGAGGCGGTCGACCTGGTCGACTCGCTCGCCCAGCTCTACGCCCGCGCCCTCTCGCGGCGCGAGGCGCTCGCCATGTACCGCCACGCGCTCGCGGGCGCCGTCGCGCTGCGCACCGGCCTGCGCGGCGCGGCGCTGGCGGCGCGGGTGCGCGACCTGGCGGGGGAGGAGCCCGCGGCCCCGCCGCCGGGTGGCGGAGCGGGGGACCTCAAGCCGGGGCAGTTCAAGCAGGCGCTCGAGCGGTTGAACCGTGGGTTCGAGGGGGTGGAGCATGGCTGATCTGTCCGCCGCCGAGGTGGCGGCGAAATGGCGCGAGCTGCGCGAGCAGCTCGACCGTGTGGTGCTCGGTCAGGAGCAGGTCAAGGAGCAGATGCTGGTCTGCCTCCTGGCCGGCGGGCACGGGCTGCTCGAAGGGGTGCCGGGCACCGGCAAGACGCTCCTCGCGCTCGCCCTGGCGCGCCTCCTCGACTGCCGCTTCCGGCGCATCCAGTTCACCCCCGACCTGATGCCGGCCGACCTCCTGGGGACCAACGTCTACAACCAGAAGACGCAGGAGTTCGACTTCCGGCCGGGGCCGATCTTCACCGACATGCTGCTCGCCGACGAGATCAACCGCACGCCGCCGCGCACCCAGGCGGCGCTGCTCGAGTCGATGCAGGAGAGCGCCGTCACCCTGGACGGCGTGCGGCGCGAGGTCTCGGCGATCTTCACCGTCTTCGCCACCCAGAACCCCGTCGAGTTCGAGGGCACCTATCCGCTGCCCGAGGCGCAGCGCGACCGCTTCCTGCTCAAGATCGCGCTCGACTACCCGTCGGCGGCGGCGGAAGGCGAGATGCTCGCCGCCTATGCGGCCGGCGTGCGCCTGCACGACGAGGGCGTGCGCGCGCTGGCGCCGGTGCTCTCGCCCGAGACGCTCCTCGCCTCGCGCCGCGGCCTGCCGGGCTGGGTGCGGGTCGAGGAGGGAGTGCGCGCCTACATCCTGCAGGTGGTGGCGGCCACCCGCGGCCACGACTGGGTGGAGATCGGCGCCGGGCCGCGCGCCTCGCTCGCGCTGCTCGAGAGCAGCCGCGCGCTCGCCCTCCTGCGCGAGCGCGACTTCGTCAGCCCCGACGACGTCAAGGAGATGGCGGCGCCGGCGCTGGCGCACCGCGTCACCCTGAACCCCGAGGCGGAGATGGAGGGGGCCGATCTCCCCGATCTGCTGCGGCAGATCTTCGAGCAGGTGCCGGTGCCGCGATGAGGAAGGTCCGAATCCCCGACGCGCCCGTGATCCTGGGTGTGGCGCCCGGCCCCCGAATTCCTTCACACGCTCCGCGCAAGAGCAACGGATCCGGGTGGGGAGCGGCGCGCAGGACCTCATGAGACCCGGCGGCCGCGCCTCCCACGTGCTGCTCCTCTTGGCGCTCGCCGCCGTGCTGATGGCGTGGCTGCCGGAGGCTGTCTGGTTGGTCGCGGTCGGTCTCGGCGCCCTGGTCGTCCTCACCGGCGTCGAGGCGACGATTCTGGCGCGCGCCCACGTCGCCGCCGAGCGCGCCGCGCGGATCGCCTTGCCTCTCGACGAGCCGGAGGAGGTCGAGCTGACCGTCGCGGTCCACGCCCGCCGCCCGCTCGTCCTCGTGGTGCGGCAGGTCTGGCCGCCGCTGCTCGACCCGCCGGCGAGCGCGGAGCGGCGGCGGGTGCGCCCGGGCGAGCTGGCGCGGTTCCGCTTCCCCGTCCGTGGCGTGGTGCGCGGCGGCGCGCCGCTGCCGCCGCCGCACGCCGCGCTCGCCGTCTGGGGGCTGGTCGAGCGGCGGCTCGAGCTGCCGCTCGCCGGCGAGGTGCAGGTGCTGCCGAACCTGAAGGCCGTCGCACGCCTCCACCGCAAGTTGAACCGCTTCGCCCTGCGCGGCCTCGGCAGCCGCGCCTCGGCCAAGCTCGGCAAGGGGCGCGAGTTCGACCGCCTGCGCGACTACGTCGTCGGCGACGACGCGCGCGACGTCGCCTGGAAGGCCTCGGCGCGGCACCGCAAGCTGATCGTCCAGGAGTTCCGGCTCGACCGCTCGCAGGACATCCTGGTCTGCCTCGACCGCGGCCACCGCATGGCGGCGCGGGTCGCGCGCGTCACCCGTCTCGACCACGCGATCGACGCCGCGCTCCTTCTCGGCTATATCGCCAACCGTATGGAGGACCGGATCGGCCTGCTCTCCTTCGCCGCCGAGACCGAGCAGGGCATCGCGCAGGGGCGCGGGCGGTCGCAGCTCCGGCGCATGACCGCCTACGCCACCGGTCTCGCGCCCGAGGTCGTGCACACCGACTACACGGCGCTGGCCGCGCACCTGCGGCGGCGGCTGCGGCACCGGACGCTGGTGCTCGTGCTGACCGCGCTCCCCGAGCGCGAGGAGCAGGGGGAGCTGCTGCGGGCGGTCGAAGTGCTGACGCCGCAGCACCTGCCGCTGGTGGTGCTCTTCACCGACCCGGAGCTGGAAGCGGTGGCGCGCCTCCAGCCGGCGAGCAAGGAGGAGCTGTGCCGGACGCTCGTGGCGCGCGACCTCTGGCAGGGCCGCCAGCAGATGGTGCGGCGGCTGCGGCGGCGCGGCGCGCTGGTCGTCGAGACGCCGCCGGGCGACGCCGGGCTCGAGGCCGTCAACGCGTACCTCGAAGTGAAACGGGCGCAGCGGCTGTGATGGAGATCGATCGCTTCGTGGCCGAGCGGCGGCTGCACTGGCGGCGGCTCGAGGAGCTGCTCGAGCTCGCCGACGCGCTGCCGGAGTGGGAGCTCGGCGCCGAGCGCATCCAGGAGCTGGTGGGTCTCTACCGCCTGGTCTGCTCCGATCTCAACCAGGCGCGCTCGGCGACCGCCAACCCGGCGCTCCTCGGCTACTTGAACGAGCTCGCCGGGCGCGGCTATCGCTTCGTCTACCGCGGCGGCGGGCGGGTCGAGGCGCTGGGCGCGGCGCTGCGGCGGTTCTTCGCCCGCGAGCTGCCGGCGGCGTTCCGGAGCGAGCGGCGAGCCATCGCGGCGGCGGCGGCGGCCTTCGTCGTCGGCGCGCTGGTGGGCTTCGGCGCCGTGCTCCAAGACCCGCGCCACGCCGAGGACCTGATCCCGGCGATGTTCTTCACCGAGAGCCCGCGCGAGTGGGTCGAGCGCATCGAGCGCCAGGAGGAGCGCGTCGAGACGGTGGAGGAGGCGCTGACCTTCGGCGCCTCGCTCTACACCCACAACATCCGCGTCGCGCTGCTCGCCTTCAGCCTCGGGGCGCTGACGCTGGTGGGCGGCTACTGGCTGCTCTTCTACAACGGCGTCGTGCTCGGCGCGGTCGCCGGCATGTACCTCCTCGACGGCGTGCAGCTCTTTTTCGTCGCCTGGGTGGGGCCGCACGGCGCCCTCGAGCTGCCGGCCATCGTCTTCGCCGGCGCCGCCGGGCTGGTGGCGGGGCGGGCGCTCTGGATGCCGGGGCCGCTGACGCGCGGCGCCTCGCTGCGGCGGGCGCTGCCGACGCTCTGGACGATGCTGCTCGGCACCGCGCTCATCCTCGTCGTCGCCGGGCTCGTCGAAGGGTCGTTCTCCCAGTTCTCCGTCAAGGCCGTGCCCTACGCGCTGAAGGTCGCGGCGGCGGCGGTCCTCTTCGCGGCGCTCGTGGTCTACCTGTTCGGCGGCCGGAGGCGGGCGGAGTGACGGTCGCCGCGCTGCCGCGGCAGCGGCTCGGAGCCCGTCGCGCTGGTCGCGCGACGGAAAGCGCTCCGAGCGATGATCGGAGCCCGGCGCGAAAGCCTTCGCGCCTCGTGCTGACGCCGGAGCACGTCGAGCTGCGGCTCGTCCCGGCGGGGCTCGCGAGCCGCTTCCTGGCGCTCGCGACCGACACCGGGATCGTGCTCTCGGCGACCGCGGCGATCGAATGGCTGCTGGCGCTGCTGCCGTTCGGGATCGGGCGGGCGGTCGCGATCACCCTCGGCTTCGCCCTCACCTGGGCCTATCACCTCTGGTTCGAAGTGCGCCGGCAGGGGCGGACTCCGGGCAAGCGCCTCCTCGGCCTGCGCGTCGTCGACGGCCGCGGCCTGCCCATCACCTGGCAGCAGTCGCTGGCGCGCAACGCCGTGCGCGCCCTCGACTTCCTCCCCGCCTTCTACGGCCTGGGCGGCGCCGTCTGCCTGCTCGACCGCGAGCGCCGCCGCCTCGGCGACCTGCTGGCCGACACGATCGTGGTGCGCGAGGCGCGGGCGCTGCCGATCTCCGCCACCGCCCTCGGCCGCCCGCGCCGCTTCAACAGCCTGCGCACCCGCCGCGTGCTGCGCCTGATCCGCCACCGCATCGGTCTCGAGGAGCGCGAGTTCCTCCTCGCCCTCTGCCTGCGCGCCGACACGCTCGAGGAGCAGGCGCGCTACGACCTCATGGAGGAGGTGGCGGCCCACTACCGCGAGAAGCTCGGCATCGACGACCCGCACCTTTCGGGCGAGAACCTGGTGCGCGACCTGACGGCGATCCTCTTCTCGGACGATGCGGGCCGCTCGCCGCAGCCCGCGTAGCGGAACGGTTAACTCTCCGGCAACTCCGGGCTCCGCCGTGCCGTGGTACGGTCTGCCGCATTCCCTGATCTGCGATGGAGCTACGTCGGACACTCCGAGACCCGGGCCGTTTCGGAGGCGCCCAGCCCCAAGGGGCCCACTTCACGGAGGAGATCGGATGATCAGTCGTCTGCAGCTCACCGGACTCACCCTCGTCTTGGCCTTGGCCGCGGGCCTCACCGCGAGTCCCCTCGCGGCGCAGAGGCCCGCCGCCCCCTCGCTCGAGGACCTCTTCAGCGCTCCGCAAGCCGCCCCGGAAACCGTCGGCACGCCGCGCGACGCCGCCGACCGCAGCGTCGAGATGCGGCGGCTGCAGGAGAGCCTGGCCGTCGCGCGCGTCGAGCAGGGAATCCGCCGGCCGGTCGTGCTCGAGCTCACAGCGGCCGAGCGCGACACGATCGACAGGATCGGTAGTGTCGAGCGGAGATACCTGGTCGGCGTCGCCAAGGCGGTCGGGACGAGCGTCGACTTCTCACCCGCCCACACGGGGAAGGGCACCGTCGGTCTCGCCCTGGGCGCGGCGCGCGCCGGCGGCGACGGCGCCTTCGTCTGGACCGCTGCGGTCCGGGTCCCCGGCGCCACGGCCGTCCGCCTCCACCTCACGGGCGTCGACCTGCCGGCGGGCGCCCGCCTCTTCGTCTACAACCTCGACGGCCAGGCCTTCGGCCCCTACCGCGCCCGCGGCCCGTTCGGCGACGGCGTCGTGCACACGCACACGGTGTTCGGCGAGACGCTCCTACTCCAGCTCCACGCGCCGGCGGGCGCCGCGCGCGCTCCGCGGCTCACGCTGGCGGAAGTCGGCGCCATGGGCAGCCGCTTCGTCGCGCCGCGCTACGGCCCGCACGGGGTCTTCCCGCCCGGCGACCTCAAGGCCATGCTGGAGGCGGCGAGCAACCTCTGCTCGCGCAATGCCGACTGCGTCGTCAACGCGGGGTGCTCGTCGAGCTCGGCGGTGAATGCCGCCAAGGACGCGGTCGCCAGCATCCTCTTCCAGTCCGGCGCCAACTTCTTCATCTGCAGCGGCGGGCTGATCGCCGACACGGTCACCAGCTCGGTGATCCCCTACTTCCTGACCGCCAACCACTGCATCGGCAGCGGCAGCGAGGCCGCCAGCGTCGAGACCTACTTCGACTACGCCACCACCTGCAGCAACCCCAACTGCACGCAGCCCTACAACAACACCGGCGAGACCGTCGGCGCGACGATCAAGCGGACCGACTCGACCAGCGACTACTCGTTGCTGCAGCTCTCCGCGGCGCCGACGACGCCGGACGGCGTCGCCACCTACCTCGGCTGGCTGTCGACGGCGGTCGCCAACAGCGACGGCACGGCGCTCTTCCGCATCAGCCACCCGGCCGGCTCACCGCAGGCCTACTCGGAGCACGTGGTGGACGTCGACAAGCCCACCTGCCGCACCTGGCCGCGCGGCAACTGGATCTACAGCGCGGACACGTTCGGCGCCACCGAGGGAGGCAGCAGCGGCTCGCCCGTCGTCAACGGCTCCGGGCAGATCGTCGGCCAGCTCTCCGGCGCCTGCGGCTTCAACGTCAACGACAGTTGCGACGCCGCGAGCAACGCCACCGTCGACGGCGCCTTCGCCGCCTACTTCAACGACGTCGCGTCGTTCCTGAGCCCCGGCGGCGGCGGCTGCGCGCCGGCCGGCTCGAGCTGCACCCTCAGCAGTCAGTGCTGCTCGAACAACTGCAAGGGCAAGACGGGCGCGAAGACGTGCAAGTGAGCTGAGGAGCCAGGCAGGTTGGATCGAGAGGGGGCCGTGCGGCCCCTCTCTGCTTCAGCGCAGACTTACTCCGCCGCCGCCGCGGCGGGGGCCACGCCGTCGCGCGGCAGCAGCGGGATGCCCATCTTCTCGCGCAGCCGGCTCTCGATCTCGACGGCGAGGTCCGGGTTGTCGCGCAGGAACTGCTTGGCGTTCTCGCGGCCCTGGCCGACGCGCACGTCGCCGTAGCTGTACCAGGCGCCGCTCTTGACCACCAGCTTGTGCTCGACGCCGAGGTCGACCAGCTCGCCGGGGCGCGAGATCCCCTCGCCGTAGTCGATGTCGAACTCCGCCTGGCGGAAGGGCGCGGCGAGCTTGTTCTTGACCACCTTGACCTTGGCGCGCGCGCCGGTCACCTCCTCGCCCTCCTTGAGCGAGGCGATGCGGCGGATGTCGATGCGCAGCGAGGCGTAGAACTTGAGCGCCCGGCCGCCGGTCGTGGTCTCGGGGTTGCCGAACATGACCCCGATCTTCTCGCGGATCTGGTTGATGAAGACGAGGCAGGTCTTGGACTTGGCGACGATGGCGGTCAGCTTGCGCAGAGCCTGCGACATGAGCCGGGCCTGTAGGCCGACGTGCGAGTCCCCCATCTCGCCTTCGAGCTCGGCCTTGGGCACCAGGGCCGCCACCGAGTCGACGATCACCACGTCGACGGCGTTGCTGCGCACCAGCATCTCGGCGATCTCGAGCGCCTGCTCGCCGCTGTCGGGCTGCGAGACCAGGAGGTTGTCGATGTCGACCCCCAGCTTGCGCGCGTACTCGGCGTCGAGCGCGTGCTCGGCGTCGATGAAGGCGGCGATGCCGCCGCGCTTCTGCGCCTGCGCCACGACCGACAGCGCGAGCGTCGTCTTGCCCGAGGACTCCGGGCCGTAGACCTCGACCACCCGGCCGCGCGGGAAGCCGCCGATGCCGATCGCGTGATCGACGGCGAGCGAGCCGGTCGGGATCGCCTCGATGGACAGGGTCTCGCGCTGGCCGAGGCGCATGATCGAGCCCTTGCCGAACTGGCGCTCGATCTGCAGCACGGCGGTCTCGATGGACTTCAGACGGTCGACTTTCGGTTCGGCCATTGGTTCCTCTCTGCCTCGCGGTCTGTCGGAGGGGGGCGGGGTGCCGCTCCCTCATCGTAGAAGACGGAAAACGGGCGGTCAAACCGTGCAGGCCTGCGCGACCGGCGCCGCCTCGTCCCGCCTTTTATGCCTTGTTTACGCTACCACACGCCGCGGCACATGGCAAGCCAAGCGGCCCCAGAAGAGCGTCCGCTATAATCCCCTGCTCGCGATCCAGCGGCCCAACCGTCGATTAGCCTCCTCCGTAGACATCTCGACATGGAACGTGCCGTCGCCGCCGTCGCGCTCGACGCCCCGGACGCCGCCGCCCCCATCCAGCGCCTCGAGGACAACGTGGCGCAGGTGCTGCGCGGCAAGCGCGAGGCGATCCGCCTCACCACGGTCTGCCTGCTCGCCCGCGGCCACGTCCTGGTGGAGGACGTGCCGGGCGTCGGCAAGACCACCCTCGCGCAGGCCGTCGCCCGCTCGCTCGGCCTCGCCTTCCAGCGCATCCAGTTCACCAGCGACCTGCTGCCCTCGGACATCATCGGCGTCTCGATCTTCAACCAGAAGACGCAGGCGTTCGAGTTCGTGCCCGGGCCGCTCTTCGCGCACGTCATCGTCGCCGACGAGATCAACCGCGCGACGCCGAAGACGCAGTCGGCCCTGCTCGAGGCGATGAGCGAGGGGCGGGTCTCGGTCGAGCGCAAGCGCTACGCCCTTCCCGACCCGTTTCTCGTCCTCGCCACCCAGAACCCGCTCGAGTACCAGGGGACCTTCCCGCTGCCGGAGTCGCAGCTCGACCGCTTCCTGATGTGCCTGCGGCTCGGCTACCCGCCGCGCGCCGACGAAAGGGAGCTGCTGCTCTCGGGCGGCGTCGAGGCGATTCTCGAGCAGCTCCGCCCGGTCGTCGGGCGCGAGGAGCTGCTCGACCTGCAGCAGCGGGTGGGGCGGGTGCGGGTCTCGGAGAAGCTCGCCGACTACATCCTGGCGCTCGCCGAGGCGACGCGCGCCGGCGGCGAGTTCCTGCTCGGCGTCTCGACCCGCGGCACGCAGAGCCTCTACCGGGCGGCCCAGGCGCTCGCGCTCTGCGAAGGGCGGGGCTACGTCATTCCCGACGACGTGCAGCGGCTGGCCGCGACCGTCCTCGCGCACCGCGTCGTCCTCCGCCGCGGCGCCCCGGACCTCGACGCCGCCCGCGCGGCGATCGAGCGCGTGGTGGCCGGCGTGCCGGTGCCGCTCTAGCACGCCGGCCGGTCGCGGTCAGCCTGCCACGCTCACTCTTCGATGCAGGGGTTGTAGGGATCGTCCTCCGGGAACCTGCAGAAGCGGAGAGAGCTGGCCCGGTTGTTCATTCCGTACGGCATGAGGTCGGGCACGATCAGTCCCCCTTCGATGAACATGATCGCGGGGTCCTGGCAGAAGTAGTCCTTGGTGAGATCGAAGCCGCGGCAGGAGTAGAGCGTTGTCCAGTGCGTGACGCAGGCCGCCGCGACCCACGAGATCGTATTGTTCCAGCCCTCGAAGTCGAGGTCCCAGTAGCTCTCGCCGGCATAGGGCCACGGCTGCTTGACCATGATCAGGTTGTCCTCGCCGCCGCCGCCGCGCACCTTGTTGAAGACGGAGTAGATGTACGGGTGCGCGCAGTACCCCACCGCCTCCTGCGCGCTGCCGTCGGCCGCTTGCCCGTTCTCCTTCGCGAAGTGCATGAACGCCGCCGCGCTGTCCATCGAGCTGAAGGCGTGCACGACGCCCTTCTCCTGATCCTCGGCCGTCAGCACGTACGCCAGCGCCGCGGCGGTGCGCGGCAGCTTGCCCACGGGGTACTCGACGCCGTCCAGGATCACGGGGACCGTCGGCGCCTGGCTCAACCGCTCCGCCGGCCCATTCGGGAGCGTCCCGCCCTTCCGATCCAGTCGCGACGTCTCGGGTGATTGCGCCAAGGCGACCTGCCCAGCCAGCACGACACCGGTCAACAGCACTGCACAACGAATCCTCATCATGGGTCTCCTTTCAAGAAGCGCCCAGAAAGACCCTGAATCACGGATCCGGTTTACCGCGAAGCCGCGTACGCTCTGTCGGCCCCGCGCCCCGGAGCTCCTGATCGCCGTCCGCCGCTTACGAGCTTCGGCTTGCGGACTGCCAGGCTGGCCGCCCGATCTGCTCGCTTCTGTCCGCCGTTTACGAACTCCTGACCGCGAGTTACGAACTTCTCGCGCCTGGAGGCAGCCTCGCCGCCCGCTCTCCCTGCTCCTGTCCGGCGTTTACGAGCTTTTGACCGCGAGTTACTAGATCCGGCTCTTTGGCTGGCAGCCTCGCCTGGCGATCTCTCTGCTTCTGTCCGCCATCTGCAGACTTTGGACTTCAGGGTACGACCTCCGCCAGCGAGGCGCCTAGTCTGGAACCGGCGCGGCCTCGCTGGTGCTCCCGGCGAGCGAAGGCCACTCCTGTAGCATAGGACGGCGGCCGCACTGGGGAAATCACTTCCCTGGCCGCCGACGCATTCCCGAGGGCAGACCGCGCGCCAAGCCATGGAACGGAGCCGAGACTGGATGGTCCAAGCCGAGCGGGACCTCGAGAAGGCCCGCCTCGATCGCGAGCACGGCTACCATGAGTGGGCCTGCTTCACGGCCCATCAAGCGGCGGAGAAGGCCCTCAAAGCCGTCGTCCAGCGGCGGGGCAGCTCCGCACGCGGACACTCCCTGCTGCGATTGCTGGAAGCGGTCGGCTCCGAGGAGGACAACCGCCTCCACGCGGCCCGCGTCCTCGACCGCTACTACATCCAGGCTCGCTACCCGAACGGCTTCCCGAGCGGCGCGCCGCTCGAGCACTTTGACGAGGTTCTGTCCCGCGAGGCGGTGGATGCTGCGGACACGATCGTACGGTTCTGTCGAGATCAGCTCGGTTGACCGCCCGGCCCTCCTCGCCGCACTCTCCGAGCGCGCGCGCCGGCTGGCCGCGGCACGCCCCGAGATCGAGGAGGTCCTCCTCTTCGGCTCCTTCGCCCGCGGCGACTACACGCCGGAGAGCGACGTCGACCTGCTGATCGTCGTCAGCGGCAGCGATGTGCCGTTCCTCGAGCGCGCGGACCCCTACCGCGACGTCTTCTCCGATCTGCCCCTCGACGTCTTCCCGCTCGTCTACACGCGCGAGGATCTCACGCGGATGGACTCTGACGCCAGCCCCTTTCTCCGCTCGGCCCTCTCCGAGGCTTTGCGACTCTGAGGACGATCTCCAGAAGGACAGCGCGGGAGGCTAGGCTAGGCTAGGCTAGGCTAGCTGCTAAGATGGCATGGTAGGACCCCAAGCAAGTGGGAGATGCCACTGACCGGCGCCCGGGCGACCTGTCGTGTTTCTCTCGCGTGCGGGTCGCACGAGGAGATCCGTATGCGCGGACGCGGCTGTCACCGAGATGGGACGCCGAGCAGGCTTAGGGCCGCCGAAGAGACCCTGGCACGTAAGTTGTCTGAAGGGGTTGCATGACCGCATTCTGCTAGGAGATTTAGCCGATGACTTGGAATGCAGATCGACCCCGACGGCTGGTCAGGCCCATCCATCGTGCTGCCGAGATCTCCACGAGTTTGATGAGCTCTGTGGCCATGGGCTCGTTCGCGTACGTCGGGCGCGAACTCACGGAACAGGTGCCAGCCATACCCTCCCGGTTATTCGTTGCGGTAGAGGTGGGGGAAGCCTGCCAGCTTGCCTGCCGCCACTGCATATATCGCCGTGACAGTGTCCCGGCGCCGAGGCCGAATTCGCTTGTGTTCGGCTCGCTCGAGCGTGCGCTGCAGGCAGGGTTACAGCCGATCTGGGTTAGCCTCGCGGGTAAGGAGCCAACCCTTTTCCCAGACGAACTCCTGCGATTTGCGAAGATAGCTCACTCGCCGGATCGCATCACGATAGTAATGACCAACGGCCTGCGGCTCTCGGAGCCCCTTCTCGCAGGCCTGACTCCGTTCGTTGACTTGTTCGACGTTTCTGTCGATGGCGATGAAGACGCCCATGATTGGATGCGCGGGGCGGGCACCTTCCGCCGGACCTGGGCCAATCTTGAAGGTATCCTTGCCTCTTCTTATCCAGTTTCGATTGGGCTCATTGCTACCGCAGTCCACGCGACCTTGGCCGGCGGTCAGCGACAAACGGATGATATCGTGCGCCTCGCTCGCCGGATGCAAAGAGAATTTGGGCAGAACGCCAGGATTTCACTAAGCGTGTCTCTCTACTACGGACCTCCTGGGGATCCATTTCTTCTGACGGCGGAAGATCTTTACGTCTTAATTGACGCGATTGCCGCTGTCGATGCCGACACCCGCATTCTTTTGACGGCTAACTATGCGCACCTGTGGCCCGACATATGCCGCCGCCTGGGCTGGGACAGCCAGCGTGTCGCCTTTGACGTCGCTACCGGCATCCCAGTTCTTGAGCGTGGGCGGCTCCGAGTCCTGTTATTTAACCTGAGCCATACACTGCAGCTTGCGCTGAGGCTTTCGAATGACGGTCTCGTGTTTCTCGGCTGCAATCACCTTTCGCTTGGAGAGCGAGGGCCACTTGTGGCGGTGGGCGATCTTCGGCAGGATGATCTCGTCTCGCTCGGGGCTCATCTGCTGGCTCGCGGTCACCAGGCGATCAATTCGCTTGACTGGGTTCCGGAAGACTGCCTCAGGTGCCCTGAATGGTCGGCGTGCCGCGCTGGCGACCGCCTGAGCGGCCTTTACCTCGATGGGGTTCCGGCTGACCCCTACTGCACCAAGATTGCGCTTCAGTAAGGCCGGCATAAGGGAGGAACTCTCCAATGAGCAGGCACGCGAAAGTTACCCTAGCAGTGGGCGTCGTCGTGGTGCTGCTCGGAGTGGCCTTCTGGCTAATATCTTCTGGAGGGCAGACAGAAGAGTCTCGCCAGAAGGAGGCATTGCCACAGACGGTCACCGTCGGCTTGGCCGGCCTGGGTGAGATCTCGACACTCGATCCGGCAAGGGCGGGCGAGACCGCCACCGTCACCATCGTTTGGCAGCTTTACGACCGATTGGTGAGTATCAGACCTGATGGCTCCGTCGGACCGTCGCTTGCCCGCGACTGGGTCAGCACCGAAGACCTGCGGACGTGGCGGT
Source organism: Thermoanaerobaculia bacterium (assembly GCA_044866775.1). Lineage (GTDB taxonomy): Bacteria > Acidobacteriota > Thermoanaerobaculia > Multivoradales > UBA5704 > DASUNQ01. The sequence goes on from JBIOUG010000071.1 coordinate 52,678, forward strand.
TTGCCTTGCGGAGCGACGCGTTCTTTCACTCTGGAGATGGTGCCTCACGTAGGCAGGTAACCGTTGAAGATGCAAAGGCGTCAATTGAGCGAGCGCTTCGCATACCAGGCTTCGCCCAATCCTTGCTCGGAGATCTCGTCGTGGGTGCAGCACCATTCATCGCAGGCGAGAGTTCAGACCTTCCCGGCCTACGGATCGAATCAGGAGAGCTTGTGCTCGAGCTGTCGCGGCCGTTCGCGTTCCTTCCAGAGCGGCTTGCATCTAGTTTCTTTAGCGTGGTGCCTAGGGGCACGCCACTCGAGGGGGCCAATCCCCCGATCGGGTCAGGTCCCTACCGCCTGGCGAGGTGGGACCGTACGGGCCAGGCGGCGGTGGTCGAAAGGATAGATCGGGGCTGGGATCCGATCTCTCGTGACAGCCCACAACGCCTGATTTTCCGTACAGCCGCTAGCGAGGGGCTGGGGGTGGTTGAACTCGGCTCTGGCGCGATTGATTGGCTCGAGACGACGATTACCGCTTTGCCGCTGCTCCAAGCCGAGGCCCGGCGCAGTCGGATTCGTATCTGGACGCCGCCTCAGAACGACGTGCGGATGGTTGCGCTCAACATCTCCCGGACCCCATTCAGGGACGGCTTCGCAATGGCGAGAGCTCTTAACCTTGCGACCGACCGCAGCGCGATTCGAAGCGTGCTTGGTGGTGGCGTGCCGGTAGGCGGTCCGGTGCCGGGGGGCGCTACCGGGCGGGAGTTCACCTTCGACCTGAGGCGCGCGAAGGAGCTTGTCGCTCAAGTGCCCGCGGACGGGCGGCAGCTTCAGCTCTTAGTGCAGCCAGGTGACGAGAGCCGTCTTATCGCGGAGGTGCTGAAGCGCAACTGGGGCGCTGCTGGGCTCGGGGTCGAGCTGGTACCCGGGCGCGCCAATTTTTTTGACCGCCTAGTGAGCGGCGATTATCAGCTGGCACTCGCCTACTACGGGCCTTTTCTGGCTCATCCTGAGCAATATCTGTGGCCCTACCGATCCACCGCCCAGCCTGTTCCGAATGTCATGGGCTTCTCCTCAAGGTCGTTTGACACGGCCTTCGAGCGCTACACCTCCAGTAGCTCAGATTTGGCGCGTGCGGACGCGCTTCGCGACGCGGTCGGGGTGCTCCTTGACAACCCGCCCGTGGTGTGGCTCGTGCGTGCGCCACTCGCCGTTGGAACGCGCTTGAATCTGAAGTTTCCGCGACTAGGCTCGACTCCACTATTCTATCGCGCGGAACGCTCGGGCGATTGATCTGGGCTTACCGCTTGGGTTGCTTCGGCCGATCGGTGCGATTCGCCCCGCGCTCTCATGGGGGCGAGGACTGATGGTCACTGCCTCGGCGCCGGGAACGGCCGACACACCTAAGACCGACAGGAGTCTAAAGCCGCTCTCGTTCCATCTTCGCTTCCGCATCGAGAGATCTGCTGAAGGCACGCGCCAAGTCTGCCCCACCGACTGCCATTGCTGCAAACAAACAGCGGACGGGCCCCACGAATACGCCCACGAATACGCTTGGAAGGAGGATGGAGACGAGGATCACGCAAGTTGCGTCAAGGCAAGCACGACAATACCACCGATCGCGGCACACCTCTGCGATCGCATCCTGGCGCATCGTCAGTTACCCAGAACGTTCTCTATTGACTACGTCTATCTCGTCGCAAAGGGTAGCCGCAATGCCACTGCTGTCCCACAAACTTCATGCGATTCCTAGCGAGAGTTGAGGAGTGGCCGCTGGGGCGGGGTCGTCAGGTGGCCTGAGGATCTCATCGAGACTGCGGCAGTGGAAGAGGTTGAGTTGGAGG
>JBIOUG010000072.1:0-47991 GCA_044866775.1 Thermoanaerobaculia bacterium
GCCTGCTGCAGCTGTCGCTCGCGTTTGCCCATCGCCATCGGCTGGACCCTCGTGGAGTGGCTCGAAGCTTACCGGCCTCGCTCAGGGGATTCAAGCGCGGTCAACGACTTTCACCACGGGCTGCTAGGTAGGTTCCTCGCCAACGTCGGCCATGAACGGCAACCTGTAGTTGCTGCCATATCTAGGAAATGCTCTGTCTACCATGTCCATGAGGGAGTCCCAATCCTTCGAGAGGCGCATAAGGGTGGTCACAGCGTACAGATGCCGGGCCAAGGCCGGATGCCCAATATCGTCCGTCAGCAGTTGCGGGTATCGCCCCTTCCGCCGACCCTTCTCGTCGCGTGGCATCCGGTCCTCTAGCTCTTTGAGCAGGCCGGGCGCGAGGCGCAGGTAGACAAGATCCTTTGTGTAGTAGGCCACAACCTGGGGCCGGTTCACAGCCATCCCACGCCACTCCCAGCCGCGCAAGCGGAAGATCTGCTGGTAGAACTCGTCAGGGAACGTCTTCGCCCAAGCCGCCAGCTCCTTGCGTAGGAACTTGTCCAAGATCGCCTGAAGCGCCAAGCGATCGCGCGTCTCTTGATAGCCGGTCGCTTCGTCAACGAGAGCGATGATTCCAACGTGGGCGAGGCCCCGCATGAGCGCGTCGCACTGGCGGATGATGTGCCTGTACTGCGCCGGCACCTTTCCGGTGCTCTCTACGCTTTCGTCCCGCAACTTTAGGTAGACCTCGCACACCATCGGCAGAAGCTCGGCGTCATAGCCAACGGCCCGACGGCCAGCCGCAGTCCGGAAAAGTATCGGGGTGGTCGACTGACGTAAGTCATCGGAAATGAAGTCTTTAAGCTGCTCGGCCTGCAAGAAAAAGGGCAATCCGTCGACAGTAGTTAGGGCCCCCGTCCCGGCCTTCGGCGTGCGGGATCGCCCCAGGGCAAGAAGGAAGGTGCCCTGGCTGAGCAACCGCTTGCCGTTCGGCAGCACGGCCGCTTTGAAGACGGCATCGCCGATTTTCACTTCGCCTTCATGGGTGGCCTGCAACAGGTCCGCATGCCAGCGACCAGAGGCCGCCCTGGCGGCGCTCTCGCTTCGCTCCTCCGGACTCAGCTTCTTCGCGCGAGCTAGCCCCCCTTTCGACTGTGGTGTCGGTATCGATTGATCCTGGCTCTTGTCTGCCATGTGCGCGCTCCGCGGTAGTTGGCGAATGCGTAGCAGTATACCATATGCAGGCATCGCAGCCAAGAAGAGAGCAGGCATCTGACAAGGCAAGGTGCCTAGGCATGATGAACTAACTAGGACATACCCGTCCTCCGCCTCCTGTGGTATATTGCCGACCTTCGATCCATCGGAGCACAACCCGCCGTGCCGCCCGAGAAGGGCCACCGACCAAGGAAGAAGCAGTGGTACAGCGTCACGGTCGAGACGCTGCGCGGCCTCGCCGTGCTGCTGCTGCTCATGGCGGCCGGCACCGGCGCCGTCTTCGGCTACCGCGCCTGGCAGAAGCAGGCCTACGAGCGCGACGCCGCGCGGCAGATCGAGCGGGCGGGCGAGCTGCTCGAGCGCGTGCGCGACGAGCCGCGGGCGGCCGAGTACCGCGAGGAGGTCGCCACCGCCGCCGCCGCCCTGGAGCAGGCGGGGGTCGAGTTCGGCCGCCGCGACTTCGCCGCCGCCCGCACCAGCGCCCGCCGCGCCGCGAGCGTCCTCGAGTCGATCCTCGAGACCTTCTCCCTGCCGGGCTCGCCCGGCGAGGCGCAGTTCGTCAACGTCCAGGGCACGGTCGAGGTGCGGCGGGGCGAGGCCGGCTCCTGGGACGAGGCGCACAACCGCATGCCGCTGCGCCAGGGGGACTTCGTCCGCACCTCCGGCGGCGGCTCGGCCGAGATCGTCTTCCGCGACGGCACCCTCTACACCGTCCGCCCCAACACCCAGTTCGTGGTCGCGCCCGCGCCCGCCGCCGGCGGCCGCGCCGGCGAGCAGGCGATCGACATGGAGTACGGCTGGGTGGACCTCGCCACCCGCGCCAGCGCCAGCAAGGTGAAGACGCCGGGCGCCGAGGCCCGCGTCGAAGAGCAGTCCGAGGGCTTCGTCGCCTACGAGGCGCGGTCGCGCCAGGGGCGCTTCGGCGCCTTCCGCGGCGGCATGGAGCTCGCGGGCGCCGGCGGCGAGCGGCGCGCCGTGCGCGAGCTGCAGCAGGTCGTCCAGTCGGGCGAGCGCCTCTCGCAGCCGCAGCCGCTCCCCGGCCGGCCCGAGCCGCTGGCGCCGGCCGACGACCTCGAGCTCGTTCTCGGCAAGGCCCAGCGCCTGGCGCTCGCCTGGAAGCCGGTGCCGGGGGCGGCGCGCTACGCCCTCCAGGTGTCGCGCAACCGCCTCTTCAACGACAACGTGATCGACGTCGCCAATCGCGCCAAGACCACCGCCACCCTCGGCGTGCGCGGCGCGGGGAGCTTCCAGTGGCGGGTGGCGGCCTTGGGCCGCGACGGAGCGCAAGGCCCGTGGAGCGATCCGCGCGGCTTCCGCATCGCCTCCTTCGCCGGCGGCGAGCGGGACGCCGGCGACACGACGCCGCCCCAGCTCGAGCTCGAGCGGGTCCAACCGTACGGTAATATCTTCATCGTCGGGGGTCGGAGCGAGCCGGGGTCGCAGGTTCTGATCAACGACGAGCTGGTGCAGGTCGCGGCGGACGGCAGCTTCACGAAGACCGTTCAGCTCACCAAGGAAGGCTGGACTCACATCGTCGTGCGGGCCCGCGACGGCTCGGGGAACGAGACTGTGCTCAGGCGCGCGGTCTTCGTGGAAAACCCCTAGGCGCGAAAGCTTTCGCGGCCCCTAGACAGGCGCCGCCCGAAGCTGCACCATTCGGCCGCCGCCGGCCCGCGCCGGCGGCGTATGTCTCACGGACAGTCTCGGCAGGAGGGCGGGAAAGGGCGCATGCCGTTCGCATCGCTGCTACGACACTTTTCGAAAGACCTGGCGATCGACCTCGGCACCGCGAACACCCTGGTGTACGTGGCCAAGCAGGGGATCGTGGTGCGCGAGCCCTCGGTCGTCGTCATCAACAAGCTGACCAACCGCATCGAGGCGGTCGGCAGCGAAGCCAAGGAGATGCTCGGCCGCACGCCGGGCAACATCGAGTCCATCCGCCCGATGAAGGACGGCGTCATCGCCGACTTCGAGGTCACCGAGCGGATGCTCGAGTACTTCATCAAGAAGGCCCACGGGCGGAAGATGTACGTCCACCCGCGGATCGTCATCGGCGTCCCCTCCGAGATCACGCAGGTCGAGAAGCGCGCGGTGCGCGACTCGGCGATGCGCGCCGGGGCCTCGGAGGTCTTCCTGGTCGAGCAGGCGATGATGGCGGCGATCGGCGCCGGGCTGCCGATCACCGAGCCCTCGGGCAACATGATCGTCGACATCGGCGGCGGCACCACCGACGTCGCCGTCATCTCCCTCGCCGGCATCGTCTACAGTCGCTCGGTACGGGTGGCGGGCAACGAGATGGACGTTGGCATCATCCAGTACCTCAAGCGCAAGTACAACCTGCTCATCGGCGAGCGCACCGCCGAGCAGATCAAGATCGAGCTCGGCTCGGCCTACCCGCTCAAGGAGGCCCTGAAGCGCGAGATCAAGGGGCGCGACCTGGTCGAAGGGGTGCCGAAGACCCTCGCCATCTCCGACGAGGAGATCCGCGAGGCGCTGTCCGAGCCGGTGGCGACGATCGTCGACGCGGTGCGCATGGCCCTCGAGCGCACGCCGCCCGAGCTCTCGGCCGACATCATGGCCAAGGGCATCGTGCTCTCGGGCGGCGGGGCGCTGCTGCGCAACCTCGACCAGCGGCTGCGCGACGAGACCGGCCTGCCGGTGGTGCTGGCGGAGGACCCGCTCGCCTCGGTGGTGCTGGGGACCGGGCGGCTGCTGTCGGACATGGATCTCCTGCGCAAGGTATCAATACGGTAGAACGGCGCGAATGCTTTCGCGGTTGACGGGAGCCCGGCGCGAATGCTTTCGCGGTTGATTGGAGCCCGGCGCGAAAGCTTTCGCGCCTTGGGCCGGGCCGCAGGAACGAAGTGCTCGCATGAATGAGCGCCGCACCGGCTGGCTGCTGGCCTTCCTGCTGGTTGGCCAGCTCGTGCTGCTGGCGCTGCAGGTGCCGGGGACCGGCGGCGAGGGCACCTACCTCGCGAGCATCGCGCTGCGGGTGGTGGGGCCGCCGGCGCGCCTGGTGGCGGCGACCGGCAGGAGCCTCTCGGGCGCCGGCCGCTCGCTGCGCCTGCAGTCCTCGCTCCTCGAGGAGAACCGGCAGCTCCGCCGCGAGGCCGAGAGCCTGCGTCTCGAGCTGCTGCGGCTGCGCGACCTCGAGGTCGAGGTGCAGCGGCTGGCCGCGGTGCTCGACTACACGAGCCCGCCGGTCGGACGGGTGCGGGCCGCCGACGTGGTCTACGTCGACCACACCTCGTGGCTGCGCACGCTGGTGCTCTGGGTGGGCAAGGCCGGTGCCCGCGACGACCAGCCGGTGCTCGCGCCGGAGGGGCTGGTGGGGCGGGTGGTCCGCGTCGCCGGCCCGTATGCCAAGGTGCAGCTGGTGACCGACCGCGCCGCCGCCGTCGGCGCCATGATCGCCCGCACCCGCCGCCAGGGGATCGTCCGCGGCAGCGGTACCGGCACCTTCGTCCTCGACTACGTGCCCAACCAGGCCGACGTGCGGGAGGGTGACCGGGTGCTGACGGCGGGCATCGACGGCGTCTACCCGCGCGGTATCCCGATCGGGACGGTGGTCGCCGTCGAGCCGGGCGGGCAGCTCTTCCACCACATCGAGGTGGCGCCCGCCGTCGACCTGGGGACCCTCGACCGGGTCTACCTGCTCGAGACACAGCCGATCCCCCCCGAGACCAGGGAGCCGCGGGCCGGTGCGCGCCCTTAAGTTCCTGGCGGCGCTCGCCGCGGCGCTCCTCGTCCATCTCCTTGGGGTGCGCCTGTGGCCGGACTTCCCGCGCGTCCTCGACCTCTTCCTGGTGGTCGTCGTGCTGCACGCGCTCGACGGCGAGTCGCTGCCGGCGCTGCTCGGCGGCCTCGCCGCCGGCCTGCTGCACGACGCCCTCTCCGGCGGGCTCTACGGCCTCTACGGCTTCGCCGACACGCTGGTGGGCTACGGCACGGCGCGGCTCGCCCAGCGGCTGGTCATCCAGCGCTCGACCGGCGTCCTCGGGGTCGTCGCCTTCGCCACCGCGGCGCAGCAGGCGGTGCTGGTCGTCCTGGCCTTCCTGTTGCAGTCCGATCCAGGCCTGCCGCAGGCGGGCTGGGTGGCGGTGCGGGCGGGTGCGTGCGGCGTCGTGGGCATGGCGGCCCACCTCGCCATCCGCCGCTGGCGGCGCGGCGTCGATAGCCGCCGCCGCGGCAAGATGCACCGCCTACGGATCTGAGACGCGAGACGGTGGCTGCCGGGCCGGGGGGGTATCGGAATCAATGCAGTAAAGGTGGATCGTGAACTGGACCGTTGCCCGCCGAGTCGGTTAAGAGAGCGTAGACTCTCCCTCTCATGCAAGTCGTACGCGAACACAGGGAAGACCTGATCGGCCGCGTCAGCATCCTCTCGGCCGTCGTCTGCGGTCTCCTCGTCCTGATCACGATCTGCTTCTGGTTCGTGCAGATCGTCCACGGCGACTCCTACCGCGAGCTGGCCGAGAACAACCGCCTGCGCAAGCTGCCGATGAAGGCTCCGCGCGGCCTGATCTCCGACCGCCACGGGCGCCTCCTGGTCGAGAACATCCCGAGCTACAACCTGCTGATCGACCGGAGCCGCACCCGCGACCTCGAGCGCAGCCTCCGCTTCGCCGCGCAGGTGCTCGCGCGGCCGCTGCCCGAGCTGCAGGCGGTGCTCGACGGCTATCGCGCGATCCCCGAGTTCAAGCCGGTGCTGCTCGCCGAGAGCCTCACCCTCTCCGAGGCGGCGCGGGTCGGGGTGGCGGCGCTCGAGTACCCCGAGTTCGAGGTCGAGGTCGAGCACGTCCGCCTCTACCGCCATGCCGAGCAGACGGCACACCTCATGGGCTATCTGGGAGAGGTCTCGGAGGAGGAGGTCGCGCGCTCGGGCGGCGCTCTCCAGCCGGGCGACCTGGTGGGCAAGAAGGGCATCGAGCAGGCCCACGACGCCGAGCTCCGCGGGCGCGACGGCGAGCGCGTGGTGGTGGTCGACAGCCACGGCCGCCTGCTTGAGGAGTTCGGCCGCCGCGCCCCCGACGCGGGCAAGAACCTCGCGCTGACGATCGACCTCGACCTGCAGCAGGAGGCGGTGCGCTTCTTCCAGGGCCCCGAGAACGTCGGCTCGGTCGTGGCGCTCGACCCGCGCAACGGCGAGGTGCTGGCGCTGGTCTCGGCGCCGGCCTACAACCCCAACCTCTTCGCGCGCCGGCTGCAGAAGGGGGAGTGGCAGGCGCTCCTCGAGGCTCCCAACCACCCGCTCACCAACCGCTCGATCCAGAACACCTTCTCCCCGGGCTCGGTGTTCAAGATCGTCATGCTGACCGCCGGCCTGACCGAGCACGTGGTCAACGAGCACAGCCGCGTCTTCTGCCCCGGCGCGACGGTCATCTACGGCCGCCGCTTCCGCTGCTGGCGGCCGGAGGGTCACGGCTGGATGGACGCCCGGAATGCCCTCAAGCACTCCTGCGACGTCTACTTCTACCATCTCGGCAAGACGCTCGGCATCGAGCGCATCGCTCGGTACGCCCGGCTCTTCGGCCTCGAGTCGACCACCGGCATCGACCTCGCCGGCGAGAAGCGCGGCCTCGTCCCCGACACCGCCTGGAGCCTGCGGGTGCGCAAGATCAAGTGGTACCCGGGCGAGACGATCTCGGTCTCGATCGGCCAGGGACCGGTGCTGCTCACCCCGATGCAGATGGCGGTGATGACGGCGATGGTCGCCAACGGCGGCCATCCGGTCGTCCCGCACCTGATCAAGGGCGCCAAGCCGCGGTCGCGGCCGCAGGTCAAGCTCGATCCCCACGCCCTGAAGGTGGTGCGCGAGGGGCTGTGGGCGGTGGTCAACCAGCCGGGCGGCACCGCCTACTGGTCCACCTACGTCAAGGGACTCGACATGGCGGGCAAGAGCGGCACCGTGCAGGTCGTGGCGCTGAGCGCCCGCACCAAGAACGAGAGCCTCCCCTTCCGCTTCCGCGACCACGCCTGGTTCACCTCCTTCGCGCCGCTCGCCGATCCCCGCCTGGTGGTGGTGGTCTTCGGCGAGCACGGCGGCGGCGGCTCCAGGGCGGCGGCGCCCATCGCCAAGGCGGTTCATGAGAAGTTTTTCGCGGCCGATCTCCAGCGTCTTGCCGCTCTCTGAGGAAGGGCCGCCGCTCAAGGCGCTCTCCTCGATCGACGGCGGTCTGCTCGTGGCGACGCTGCTCCTCGCCGCCATCGGCCTCGCCACCGTGCACAGCGCGAGCTCCGAGCTCGCCCTCGACTACCTGCCGCGGCAGGCGGCCTGGGTGGCGGCGGGGCTGGTGCTCATGGTGATCGCGATGTCGATCGACTACCACACGCTGCTCGACTTCTCGCTCGTCTTCTACGGCCTCGGGCTCGCCGGGCTCGCCCTGGTGCTCATGGTCGGCGTCGAGCGCGGCGGCGCCAAGAGCTGGTTCCAGATCGGCCCCGGCCAGATCCAACCCTCGGAGTTCGCCAAGCTCGCGACCGCCCTCTTCCTCGCCCGCTTCATCGCCGGCCTCAACCGGCGGGTGCTCGACCTGCCGCAGATCGGCGCCGCCGTCGGGCTGGTGCTGGTGCCGATGGCGCTGATCGCCGTCGAGCCGGACATGGGCGGCGCCGCGATGCTCGTGCCGCTTCTCGCCGGCACGCTCCTCGTCGCCGGCGTGCGCTGGCGCCTCCTCGCCACTGCGGCCGTGCTGCTCCTCGTCGTCGGCCTCGGGGTGTGGAACTTCGGCATGCAGGACTACCAGCGCCAGCGGGTCATCACCTACCTGCAGCCCGAGAGCGACCCGCTGGGCGCCGGCTACCAGGTGCGGCAGAGCAAGATCGCCGTCGGCTCGGGGCAGCTCACCGGCAAGGGTTACCTCCAGGGCACCCAGAGCCAGCTCCGCTTCCTGCCGGCGCGGCACACCGACTTCATCCTCGCCGTGCTCGCCGAGGAGTGGGGCTTCCTGGGGGTGGCGGCGGTGCTCTTCTTTTACGGCCTCTACGTCGTCAGCGCCGCCCGCGTGGCGATGCGCGCCCGCGACCGCGCCGGGATCCTCCTCGTCGTCGGCCTGCTCTCCGTCTTCTGCTTCCACGTGCTGTACAACAGCGCGATGGTCGTGGGCCTGGTGCCGATCACCGGCATCCCCCTCCCCTTCCTCTCCTACGGCGGCTCCTTCACCCTCTACAACTTCCTCTCGACCGGCATCATCCTCGGCGTCGACCTGCGGCGGTACGTCAACCGGTAGCGCACACGCGCTCTAGCCGGCCGGCTCGAGCCCGGACTGGCCGTGCTTGACGTAATAGATCACGGCGCCGCGCGGCAGCTCGACCTCAAGGTCGTGTGGCGTACCCGGTGGTCGCTGCGTGAAGTGTAGGCGGCGCGTCGCCATGTCCCATTCGACGGTTTGCGGCACCTTCTTCCCGCGGATGTGCGCGGTCGAAGGCGGCGGACAGGTCACGACGGAATCGGCGTTCGGACGCCAGATCATGGCGCTGATGCCCGGTGTGTTCGGATTCTTGTCGGCGCCGGTCGTCCACGCCGCGATCCCTTCCTGGGTACGCAGGTAATACGAGTCGGCCGGCGTCGGCCAGCGCGGGACGGCATCGCGCGCGTCCTCCGTGATCCCGCGGGCGCTTTCGACGATCCGCTCGCGCAGCGCGACGAAGGCCACGACCTCTTCGCTCTTCTCCCAGTGCGCGTCAGGTAGTGGATGCGGCTTGCGCCGCCAGCGCCAGGGCAGCGAAAACGCGAGCGAATCCGCGAAGTCCTGTTTCGTCCGATCGAACACGCCTTGCGAGCGCACGCCACAGCGCAAGGACATCGGGCCATCCGGAAATTGGACGATGCTCAGCCTGCGCAGCGTCCAGTACAGGCGGAGCCAGTCGTTGAAATAGCCGAGAGTGACGGGCGCCGCGAGCCCGAGCAGGCGTCCGAGCAAATTCCACGCGCCATAAATCCGGCTGCCGGGCTCGCCCAGCTCGAAGCTCAGGGTCCGCTCCGTTTCGGCCGCCGTCGACCAGCTCTGCAAGGCCGCTTGCGCGGTGGCCGGATGCCACAAGCCGATCCCGCTGTTGAGCGCCGGGTGATTGGCGCTCCTCCCCCAGTCCAGGCCCGGCCTGAACTTGGGAAAGGTTGAAAAGAGCGCGCTCCAGTTCCTGGCGCCGAACGCCCGCGCCGCGGCGTCGAGCTTCCTGCCGATGTCGCGCTCCCCGCGCTTGATCCATGTCGCCAGCTTGCTCGCGAGCGGCACGAGCGTCGTCTCGGGCCCCTTCGCGAGCGGTTCCAGCGGGCGAGCCTTTGACGCTCTCGGAGTCGCCATCATCGAGCTCCTTTCCAGGCGCCGCCCGCGGGCACGATGAGCCTCGGCCCAGGTCAGGCGCGGAGAAACCAATACGGGGGCGGTTTGTTTTAGTGTACACGCACTTCCGGTCGAGTCAAGCTCCGGCAAGCCCCCGTAGTTGCCCCCGAGCCTTGCCGGGGCTAACATGTACATCTGAATGTCCATCGGGACGGGTGGCGCGTGACGAAGAAGTACTCGATCGCCGAAGCCAGAGACAACCTCCCGGGCGTGATCCACGAAGTCGAGGGTGGGGCTCGCGTCGAGCTGACCCGGCGGGGGAAGCCCGTTGCGGTGCTGATGGGAATCGAGGCCTACGAGCGGCTGGCCGAAGGGCGGCGCGACTTCTGGGAAGCCTACGAGGAGTTCCGGCGCGAGTTCGACCTCGCCCAGCTCGCGATCGATCCAGAGGAGACCTTCAACGGCGTCCGCGACGGGTCCCCGGGTCGAGAGTTCTCCTGGTGACGCTCCGCTTCCTGCTGGACACGAACGTTCTCTCGGAGCCCGTTCGCCCGTCGCCTCATCCACGAGTGCTCTCCCGCCTCCGCGAGCACGGAGAGGAGATCGCAACCGCCGCGCCGGTCTGGAACGAGCTCCTGTTCGGCTGTGAGCGGCTCCCGCCCTCGCGCAAGCGCGAGGCCATCGCGAGTTACCTCTTCCGGACCGTCCGCGCCAGCATCCCCATCCTTCCCTATGACCAGGCGGCCGCGGAGTGGCATGCTGCGGAGCGGGCCAGGCTGACAGCCTCCGGCAGACCGCCCGCGTTCGTCGCTGGCCAGATCGCCGCGATTGCGAAGGTCAACGACTTGGTCCTGGTGACCTCGAACCGTTCTCACTTCGCGGCCTTCGGCGATCTCCAGGTCGAGGACTGGAAGGACTAGGCGGCCGGCATGGGCAACAAGATGCTCGTCGAGAGCGATCCGCACCAGACGCGGATCGCCGTCCTCGAGAACGACCGGCTGACGGAGATCTTCGTCGAGCGGCACCGGCATCGGGGCCTCGTCGGCAACGTCTACAAGGGGCGGGTGACGCGGGTGCTGCCGGGCATGCAGGCGGCGTTCGTCGACATCGGCCTCGAGCGCGACGCCTTTCTCTACGTCAGCGACGTCGCCCCCGATCTCGACGTCTTGGACGAGCTCGAGAGCGACGAGCCGGCCGGCGACGAGCCGCCGGCGCAGCACCACGGCCCGACGCCCTCGATCGACGAGCTGCTCAAGCCCGGGCAGGAGATCATCGTCCAGGTCATCAAGGACCCGCTGCCGGGCAAGGGCGCCCGCATCAGCACCCACGTCACGCTGCCGGGGCGGTACCTGGTGCTCCTCCCCACCGTTCGCCACTTCGGCGTCTCGCGCCGCATCGACGACGAGGCCGAGCGCGAGCGCCTGCTGGCGGTGCTCGGCGAGCTGCCGCTCGCGGGCGGCGGGCTCATCGTGCGCACCGTCGGCGAGGGCAGAGGAGCGGAGGAGTTCGCGAGCGACCTCGCCTACCTGGTGCGCCTGTGGGAGAAGGTGCGGCAGCGCGCCGGCCGGGTGTCGGCGCCGACCCTCTTGCACCAGGACGTCGACCTCGCGCTGCGCGTCGTCCGCGACCTCCTGAACCAGGAGTTCAGCGTCCTCTGGGTGGACGGCGAGGACACCTACGCGCGCATCGTCGAGTTCCTCGACCAGGTGCAGCCGGGCCTGGTGCACAAGGTCAAGCTGTTCCGCCAGGAGGCGACGCTCTTCGAGCAGTTCGGCATCGAGGAGCAGATCGAGGCGGCGCTCAAGAGCAAGGTGTGGTTGAAGTCGGGGGGCTACATCGTCATCAACCCCACCGAGGCGCTGGTGGCGATCGACGTCAACACCGGCCGCTTCGTCGGCCAGCGCACGCTCGAGGACACGGTGCTCAAGACCAACCTCGAGGCGGTGCAGGAGATCGTGCGCCAGATCCGCCTGCGCGACCTGGGCGGCATCATCGTCATCGACCTGATCGACATGGTGGAGAAGGAGCACCGCGAGGAGGTCTTCGCCGAGCTCGAGAGCGAGCTCAGGAAGGACCGCGCCAAGAACAAGGTGCTCAACATCTCGGAGTTCGGCCTGGTCGAGATCACCCGCAAGCGCAGCCGCGCCAACCTCGAGCGCCTGCTCACCCAGCCCTGCCCCTACTGCGGCGGGCGCGGCCGGGTGCGCTCGACGACCACGATCTGCTTGAACCTCCGCAAGCAGCTCCTGCGGCAGCGGCGGCGCACCGGCCAGGCCGAGCTGCTGCTGCGCGTCCACCCCGAGATCGCGCGCGCCCTGCAGGAGGAGGAGCGGGCGATCCTCGAGGAGGTCGAGCGCTCGCTCGGCGTGGCGGTCCTGCTCCAGAGCGACCCCTCGCTCCATCACGAGCGTTTCGACGTCGTCGAGGTCTAGGCGCGCGGTGGGCGGGGAGCGGGTCGAGCCGCCCGCGGTCGAGCGCTTCCTCGTCGCGGGCTTCCGCGGCGAGGTGGACCGGCGCTTCCTGCCGCCCGACCTCGCGGTCGCGATCGTGCGCCTCGCCGATCCCGGCGCCGCCGAGAGCACGCTCCACTGGGGGCGCAACTACATCTACCGCACGGAGCTCCCAACCGGCGCCGGAACCGTGCCGGTGGCGGTCAAGCAGTTCCGCGGCGGCGGCCTGCGCGAGCGGCGGCGGCGGGCGCGCGGGGAAGGCAAGGCGGCGCGGAGCTGGCGCGTCGCGCGGGTGATGGCGGCGGCCGGTCTGCCGACGCCTGAGCCGGTGATGCTCCTCGAGGCCGTCGACCCCGCCGGGCCGTCCTACTACGTCTGCCGCGCCGTCGAGGGCGCCGTCGAGGCGCGCTACCTGCTGCGCGCCGCCAACGCCGGCGAGGAGCGCGCGCGCTTCCCGGAGGTGGACTTCCCGGCGTTCTTGGACGCGCTCGGCGGCACCCTCCGCCGCCTGCACGCGGCGGGGCTCTGGCACCGCGACGTGACCGCGGGCAACGTCCTCCTCCTGCCGGGCGCGGCCGGCGCGCCGCCGCGCCTCTGGCTCCTCGACTTGAACCGCACCCGCGTCGCGGCGCGGCTCGGCCTGGTGCGCCGCACCCGCGACCTCTCGCGCCTGCCGGTCTTCCGGCGCGAGCACCAGGACCTCCTCCTCGCGAGCTACTGGAGCGGCCCGCCGGGCCCGCTCGCCCGCGCCGTCTATCTCCTCTACCATCACGGCTTCCGCTGGAAGAACGAGACGAAGCAGCGGCTGCGCGGCGCGCGGGCGCGAGTCCGCGCCGTCCTCCTGCCGCGCCGCGCGCACGCCCACATCCCGCCGCCGCCGGCGGCGGCCGCGGTGCGCGACCGCGTGGTTTGGGACCGCCTCTCCGATCAGCCGCACCAGCATGCCGGGCGCCTCGCCAAGCTGGCGGTGCGCCTAGCCGACGCCCGCACGCACCTCGAGGAGGCGGCGGCCGTCGCGGCGGCGCTGCCGCGCATCACGCGCCGCTACCGCGCGCTCGCCCGCGCGCTCCACACCGTGCCGGTGCCCTGGGGGGGCGCCGGCGCGGCCCTCCGCCCGCTACCCGAGGACCCGGACGGGCTCCTCGCCGCGGTCGACGCGCTCGGCGTGCGCCATCTCCTGCTTCGCCTCCACCCCTGGGAGAGCGACCACGGCGCCGAGGCGGCGCTGGCGCACGCGCTCCACGCCCGCGGCCTCGAGCTCGCCTTCGCGCTGCCGCAGAACCGCGAGCTGGTCCGCGATCCCGCGCGCTGGCGGGCGGCGGTCGAGGAGCTGGCGGCGCGCTTCACCCCCTACGGCCGGCAGTTCCAGGTCGGGCAGGCGATCAACCGCAGCAAGTGGGGGATCTGGAACACGCGCGAGTACGTGGAGCTGGCGCTCGCGGCGTCGGACGTCCTGCGGCGCTATCCCGGCGTCGAGGTGCTGGGCCCCGCGGTCATCGACTTCGAGTACCACGTCACCGCCGCGGTCCTCAACCTCCGCCGCCCGGGCCTCCGCTTCGACGCCGTCTCGGCGCTCCTCTACGTCGACCGCCGCGGCGCGCCGGAGAACCGGCAGGCGGGCTTCGACCTCCCGCGCAAGATCGCTCTCCTCAAGGCGATCGCCGACACCGCGCGCAACGGCGCGCCGCGCTGCTCGGTGACCGAGGTCAACTGGCCGCTCCGGGAGGGGCCGCACTCGCCGGCCGGCAAAGGGGTGTCGGTCGACGAGGAGGCGCAGGCCGACTACCTGGCGCGCTACTACCTGCTGGCGCTCTCGACCGGGCTCCTCGAGCGGGTGTACTGGTGGCAGGTGGTGGCCAGGGGCTACGGCCTGGTCGATCCGGTCGGCCTGCGCCGCCGCCCCAGCTTCCACGCCCTGGCGACCCTCGCCCGCACGCTCGACGGCTGCCGCTTCGAGCGCCGCCTCTCCGGCCCGCCGGGCGCCTGGCTCCTCCTCTTCTCGCGCCCCGGCGGCGGCGAGCTGGTCGCCGCCTGGAGCGCCGCCGGCGCGCTCGCCGCCGACCTGCCGCGCGCGCCCGCGGCCCTCCTCGGCCGCGGCGGCGAGCCGCTCCCGCCGCCCGCCGCCTCCCGTCTCGCGCTCGGCGGCTCGCCGCTCTACGTCCTCTTCGATTGACCGGACGGCCCGGGGATCCGGCTCGCCGGCGCGTGTGCTACGGTGATTTCGGTCGAGATCCGCGCATGATCCCGGACCCGCTCGCCCCCGAGGCCAGGCCGCTGCAGGAGACCGAGGTCGAACGGCTGCTGCGCCAGCGCGAGGCCCTGCGCCAGGTCGTCGAGGAGATCTCCTCCGAGCTCGAGCTGCGTCCCCTCCTGACGCGCATCGTCCGCCATGCCTGCGAGCTGCTCGCGGCGGCCGACGGCTCGATCGGCCTCTACGACCCGGAGCGCGACGTCATCCGCACCGAGGCGGTCTACCGCATGCCGGAGGCCGAGCTGGGAGCCGAGATGCCTCCCGGCGTCGGCCTCGCCGGCGAGGTCCTGCTGACCCGCCGGCCGGTCGTGCTGCAGCGCTACGCCCTGGCCTCGCGGGTGCTCCACCCCGAGCTGGCGGAGAACGCGGTCGTCGGCGTGCCGATCGTCTGGCGCGACCGCCTGATCGGCTTCTTCGGTATCGGCGCGCCGCCGCCGCGCCGCTTCGCCGCGCCGGACGTCGAGACCCTCGCCGTCTTCGCCCGCCACGCCGCCATCGCCATCGACAACGCCCGCCGCTACGAGCAGGAGCAGCGGCGCACCGAGCGGCTGGCGCTGATCGCCCGCGTCGGCCGCGTCATCGCCGCCGCCGACCTCGAGCTCGAGGAGCTGCTGGCGACCGCGGCCGACGCCATCCACGAGCTGCTCCACTACCCGAACGTCGACATCCCGCTGCTCGACCCGCACGACCCCGGCACCCTGGTGCTCAAGGTGCGCGGCGGCCGTTACAAGCGCCTGATCGCGCAGGAGGACCGGCTGCCGATCGGCGCGGGGATCATGGGCGCCGCGGTGCGCGAGCGCCGCACGCAGCTCGTCAACGACGTCGCCGCCGACCCGCGCTACGTCCGCCCGCCGGGCACCGAGGGCGCGCGCGCCGAACTGGCGGTGCCGATCCTCCTCGGGGGCGCGGTGCTCGGCGTCGTCAACGTCGAGGGCGAGGAGCGCTTCGACGAGCTCGACGTGGCGAGCCTGCAGATCGTCGCCGACCACCTGGCGGTGGCGATCAACAACGCCCGCCTCTTCGCGCGCGCGCAGCAGGTCGCGGTGTTCGAGGAGCGCCAGCGCCTGGCGCGCGACCTCCACGATTCGGTCACCCAGATGCTGACCAGCCTCAACATGATCGCCCAGTCGCTCGCCGCCGCCTGGCGGCGCGACGCGGCGGAGGGGGAGCGGCGCACCGACCGGCTGGCGCAGCTCGCACGCTCGGCGCTCGCCGAGATGCGCGCCCTGCTCAAGGAGCTCCGCCCGCCGGCGCCGGCGCCCGCCGCCGAGTCGCGCACCGCCGAGGTGCTGCTCGCCGGCATCGTCCAGCTCCGCCAGCACGGCCTGGCGGCGGGGCTGCAGCGGCTGGCCGCCGAGACCCCGGCCGACGCGCCGCAGATCCGCCTCGAGCTCGGCGGCTACGAGCCGCAGCGGGGCGAGCTCGAGGAAGCCCTCTTCCGCATCACCCAGGAGGCGCTGTCGAACGCGCTGCGCCACGCCTGCGCGCGCCGCATCCGCATCGCTGCCGCGATCGAGGGGGAGTGCGTCTGCCTGCGCGTCCGCGACGACGGCGTCGGCTTCGACCCGGCGTCGCCGCGCCCGGCCGGCCGCTCGCCCGAGGACGGCGGGCTCGGCCTCGCCAGCATGCGCGAGCGGCTCGAGGCGCTCGGCGGCAGCCTGCGGATCGAGTCGGCGCCGGGCGCCGGAACCATGGTCGAGGCGCGGCTGCCGCGCCAGGAGAGGGCATGAAGGAAGAGTCGATCCGCGTGCTCATCGTCGACGATCACGAGATCGTGCGCGAAGGGCTGCGCGCCGTGCTCGAGGAAGAGGCCGACCTCGAGCTGGCCGGCGAGGCCGGCAGCGGCGACGAGGCGGTGGCGCGGGCGCAGGCGCTCGCTCCCGACGTCGTGCTGATGGATCTCGTCATGCCCGGCCTGCCGGCGCTCGAGGCGATCCGCAGGATCCGCGGCGCCTCGCCGGCGACTCAGGTGCTCGTCCTCACCACCTTCGTCGAGGACCGCCAGGTGCGCGAGGCGGTCGAGGCGGGCGCCATCGGCTACCTGCTCAAGGACGTGCTCAAGATCGACCTGGCGCGCGCCATCCGCGCCGCCCACGCCGGCCGGCCGTGGCTGCATCCCGAGGCGCAGCGGCACCTGATGCAGCGCGTCGTCGCCCGTCCGGCCCCGGCGCCGCACGAGGCCCTGACGGCGCGCGAGCGGGCGGTGCTCGACGAGATCGGCCGCGGCCGCAGCAACAAGCAGATCGCCGCGGCGCTCCACCTCTCCGAAGGCACGGTCAAGGGGTACGTCAGCATCATTCTCGACAAGCTGGGCGTCGAGGACCGTACGCAGGCGGCGCTCTACGCGGTGCGCCACGGCCTGGTCGAGCCCTGAAGGCGAGCCCTGACGCCGAGCCCTGACGCCGCGCGGCCGGCGCGACGGGCGCTGATACCATCGCCGCCGCCATGCCCCACCGCGTCGCGCTGCTGGTCACCGGGGCCTCCGGCATGCTGCTGCCGCGGCACGTCCTGGCGCGGCTCGCCGCGCATGACGAGGTCGAGCGCGTGCACCTCGTGGTCTCGGCCGGCGCGAGCCAGGTGCTCCGTCACGAGCTGGCGGGCGAGGGCGCCGGCGGCGAGGGGCTGGTCGCCGCGGCCGGCCTGCCGCACGAGGCGCGCGAGAAGGTGCGCGTGCACCGCGACTCGGAGCTCGATGCGCCCATCGCCTCCGGCTCCTACACCCTCGCCGGCACCGTCGTTCTCCCCTGCAGCGCCGGCACTCTCGGCGCCCTCGCCACCGGCGCCGCGCGCACGCTCGTCCACCGCGCCGGCGCCGTGGCGCTCAAGGAACGATGGCCGCTCGTCCTCGGCTTCCGCGAGACGCCCTACAGCCTGGTCCACCTCGAGAACATGCGCCGCCTCCACCTCGCCGGCGCCACGATCCTGCCGCCGGTGCCGGCCTTCTACGTCGGCGGCGAGGACCTCGCCCGCTTCCTCGACCACTACGCGCTGCGCGTCCTCGACCGCCTGGGCATCCGCGACCCCGGCGCCCCCGGCCTGCGCTGGGGCGACCGGCCTTAGACGCTCCGGTCCTCCGCCGCCTCGCGCGTCGAGTGGTAGCAGAGGCGGATCCAGAGCAGCCAGAGCGACGAGTTCAGCGCCAGGCCGACGATGGGCTGGAAGAAGGCGACGGCGGTCGAGGCGAGGTAGACGACGGGGCCCGCCGCGTAGGCCCGCCCGATGCGCGCGACGGTCTCCGGGTGCACGTCGCGGCGGAAGAGGCCGTGGCGGACGATGCAGAGGAACAGCCATCCCCAGGCGAGGCTGTTGACCACGAAGGTGCCGCAATAGAAGGCGACGGCCGGGCCCGCCTCGGCGGTCGCCAAGTGCTGCGCGAGGAGGGCGGTGGGAAAGGGGACGAAGGTCACCGTCAGCAGGACGAAGCCGTTGGCGAAGAGGAACGGGTAGTCGATCGCGCGCACCAGCCGCATCAGCTCGTGGTGGTTGACCCACATGATGAGGATGACGAAGAAGCTCATCACGAAGGCCAGGTAGGAAGGCCACAGGGCGGCGAGGGCGCGCCACAGGCCGCCCGCGACGCCGTGGGCACCGGCGTGGGGGACCGGGATCTCGAGGATGAGGAGCGTGATGGCGATGGCGAAGACGCCGTCGCTGAAGGCTTCGACGCGCGCCGTGCCCTCCGCCATCACGGCCGCCTTGGCGCGGCGGCGCGCGCGAAGAGCGCGCTCGGCAGCCCGACGCCGAAGGCATGGATCAGCAGCCCGTTGACGAGCACCGGCAGCGGCGGCGACCCGCCGCGGCCGCCGGCCGCCGAGAGCGGGACGACGACGTAGCTCGCGCCGCGCAGGCCGAAGAAGACGAGCGCGTCGGTGATGTCGAGCACGCCAACGACGAGCGTGCCCGAGAGGACCGCCTGGACGGGGCTCAGTCGTCTCATCGCGAGCGCCTTCACTATAGTGCCGCGCCGCCGCTCCGGGCGAGCCCGCTCCCGTGCTACCGTCAGCAGACACGCAACTGCCTCGCGGAGAGACGTCCCATGCGCCTACGAGTCGCCGCCTCCACGCTCGCGCTCTCGGCGGCGATCGCCGCCCGTCTGCTCGCCGCCGGTGCGCCCGCAGCGCCGAAGATCCCGGTCACCGACGAGTATCACGGCGTCAAGGTGGTCGACGAGTACCGCTGGCTCGAGGCCTGGGACGACCCTCGGGTGCGAAGCTGGAGCGACGCGCAGAACGAGCACGCGCGCTCGGTGCTGGACCGCCTGCCCGCGGTGGCGGCGATCCGCGCCCGGGTGACGGAGCTGCGCTCCCTGCGCATCCCGCGCTACCGCTCCCTGCGCTTCGAGGGCGGCACGCTCTTCGCGCTGCTCGAGGAGCCGCCGAAGCAGCAGCGCGTGCTCGTCGCCATGACCTCGGCGGACGACGCCGCGTCGCGTCGCGTCGTCGTCGATCCCACCGTGCTCGATCCGCACGGCGGCACCGCGATCGATTGGTACGTGCCCTCGCCGGACGGCCGGCGCGTCGCCGTGTCGCTCTCCGAAGGCGGCTCGGAGCGCGGCAATCTGCACGTCTTCGACGTCGCGACCGGCGAGCGCCTCGGCGAGGTCGTGCCGCGCGTCAACTACGGCACCGCGCTCGGCAGCGCCTGCTGGGACGCCGACGGCACGGGCTTCTACTACACCCGCTACCCGCGCGCGGGCGAGCGCCCGCCGGCCGACATGGACTTCTACGTCCAGGTCTACCACCACCGCCTCGGCTCGCCCCTCGAGACCGACCGCTACGAGATCGGCAAGGACTTCCCGCGCATCGCCGAGATCATGCTCGAGCGCAGCCCCGACGGCGCGCACGTCCTGGCCAACGTCCAGAACGGCGACAGCGGCGAGTTCGCGCAGTACCTCCGCGCGAGCGATGGACGCTGGACGCAGCTCACCCGCTTCCCGGACCAGGTCGTCGACGCGGTCTTCGCACCCGACGCCGCCCTCTATCTGCTCTCGCGCGCCGGCGCGCCGCGCGGCAAGGTGCTCCGCCTCTCGTTGCGTGAGGCGGGCGCCGCCCCCAGCGTGGACCAGGCGGCCGTCGTCCCCGAAGGCGAGGGCGTGATCCAGTTCGAGTTCTTCGGGCCGCACTCGATCGTGCCCACCGCGACGCGGCTGTTCCTGATCGAGGGGCTGGGCGGCCCGCAGCGGGTGCGGGTGCTCGATCTCGCCGGCCGCGAGACCGCGACGCTCCCGATGCCGGCGGTGGGCTCCGTGCGCCAGGTGGTGCCCCTGCCCGAGCCCGGCAAGGACGCGGTGCTGTACGAGACCTCGTCTTTCGTCGACCCGCCCACCTGGTGGCGCTGGCTGCCGGGGCCGGACGGCGCGGGACAGCCGGCGAAGACCGGCCTGACGCAGGCTTTTCCGGTGAGCTTCGACGGCGTCGAGGTGGTCCGTGAGTGGGCGGTGTCGAAGGATGGCACGCGGGTGCCGATGAGCATCCTGCGGCCGAAGGGCTTGAAGCTCGACGGCCGCAATCCCGCCCTCCTCACCGGCTACGGCGGCTATGGCTCCAGCATCATGCCCGGGTTCGATCCCGGCGTGCGGATCTGGCTCGACGCCGGCGGCGTCATCGCCATCGCCAACCTGCGCGGCGGCGCGGAGTTCGGCGAGGAGTGGCACCGGGCCGGCAACCTGACGCGCAAGCAGAACGTCTTCGACGACTTCATCGCCTGCGCCGAGCAGCTCATCGGCAGCGGTCACACGAGCAAGGACCGCCTGGCCATCCAGGGCGGCAGCAACGGCGGCCTCCTGGTCGGCGCCGCGCTGACCCAGCGTCCCGACCTCTTCCGCGCCGTCGTGTCGCACGTCGGCGTCTACGACATGCTGCGCTCCGAGCTGTCCCCCAACGGCGCCTTCAACGTGCCCGAGTACGGCACGGTCAAGGACCCCGAGCAGTTCCGCGCGCTCCACGCCTACTCGCCCTACCACCACGTCGTCGACGGCACGCCGTACCCGGCGATCCTGTTCCTCACCGGCGCCAACGACGCGCGCGTCGATCCCATGCACTCGCGCAAGATGACCGCCCGCCTGCAGGCCGCCGGCGCCAACGTGCTGCTCCGCACCAGCGGCAGCACCGGCCACGGCGGCGGCACGCCCCTCGCCGAACGCATCGAGCAGGAGGTCGACGTCTACGCGTTTCTGTTCGAGCGGCTGGGGATGGAGCTGCCGCCTGCCCGGCCGCCCGGCGCCGCCGGCTCGGACTCGCCGTAGCGCAGTATGCGTCGCCAGGCGCGGCGCAAGAGCAAGGAGGTGGCGGAAACCGAGGCAACCACGGCGGATCCGCCCGCTCGCGGGTCCGAGCCCGATCGCGCCGCGGGCCAAGGCGCGGTGAGCTCGTCACCACCGAGGCGGCGGACGTGTCCCGCAAGCGCCCGCTGCCATCACCTCACTTGATGTCGAATGCATGAGGAGCTTGCGATGGACGAGACGTGCCCTGCCGACACCAGCGGGTTCCGGGCCGCCGTTTGCGCCTGGCTGGAGGCGGACGGGTGGGTGGTACGGGTCGAGGAGAGTCCCCAGTTCCCCTGGCTCGCGATCGCCTGCCAGGAGGAGAGCCACCTGGTCGTGGCCGCGCCGGCCGCCGCCCCCGACGCGCTCGTCCTTTCGCATTTCTTCACGCTCGAGCCGGCAGACCGCTGGCGCATCGATCGGCTGCCGGCGCCGGAGCAGGCGCAGCTCGCGTCGGACCTGCTCTCGCACCTGAACCTCCTGCGGCTCGACTACGTGCTCGACCGCGCGGTGCCCCACGAGATCCTGCTCCTGCTCAAGATCGCACCCGACGGCCTGACGCGCCACGCCCTGCGGCACTGCGTGCTGCGGCTGGGCGTCGGCTTGCGGATGGTCCTGCTCTCCTACGCCCAGGCGTTGGCGGCGCGGTGTTTCGAGCCCGCCGAGGCCATGGTGCACTGACACGGCGGTCTGCCTAGGAAGCCGGGTTGCCTCCCCCGCGAGGCCGGCGCCCGCGCAAGGCGGTATGTAGTACTGGAGGGATGGCAGCGGGATGCGTCCGGGCGGCGGTTCCCGGATCTCGGTCGCGCCGAGGCGAGACGTTTGGCTGCGAGATGGGGAGATCAGGAGCGGTCAGAGTGACCCGAAATGGCCGCCGATGGCACCTTGTCTCTAGGGGAATCCCGCGGCCACGCGGCCGTGTCGGCCTAGGTGTCCTCGGGGTAGGAGGCTGCGATGTCTCGTCGAATGATTCGAGGGGTGGTGGGAGTGGCGGCTGTGACGGCGTTGCTGCTGGCCGCCGCGCCTGCGCAGGCGTGGCTGGGCGGGGCGAGGACGAAGGCTGAAGGTCGGGAGGTGCCGGTCTGGACGGTGGCCTACACCGCGGTGATGAACCTCTGGGCAGCCGTGCAGGAGACGCTCGGTCTTCGGGCGGCGGCGGAGAGATCGGTACCGCCGGGGGAGGTCACCGAAACCACGACCGAGTCTGCGGATGATCCAGCGAGCACGCCTGCGGACCGGGATCCCAATGAGGGAGTGACATGGGGAATTGATCCCGACGGCGCCCGATGAGGAGAGAACGCTGGCGCCTTTGCCTCGCCAAGGCCAACACGGTCCTCGCCTGTGTATGGCACAATCGGCGCCGCGAACCTGTTGCAGGCTGGGAAGGGGTGCCCGTGAGCAGTCATCCAGCACCGGAGGTCCTAGACCGCTTTCTACGTGGCGAGCTGGAGCCACGCAAAGGGCGGCACGTGCTCCGGCACCTGCTGCGCGGGTGCACCCGCTGCCAGGCAGCTCTGACCCCGTTCTTGGACATCTTGTTTCGGCACGAGATCGTGGACGAGCCGGAGGAGGACCTCGCGGCCGTCATCGCTGAAGAGCCGCTCGCGGTCGGAGATTTCTACGATGCCGCGATCGACCGAGCCTTTGCAGCGGTCCGGCGTGAGCTCGGCCGGCTGGACCGTGAGTCACGCGTCGTCAGCGAGGCGCGCGAAGCTCTCGCCGCCGACGGTCTCGCGGGAGTCATTGGGCACGGCAGACCGCGCTACCGCGGTCCGGTGTTGTGCCTCGCTTTGATTCAGCGCAGTCAAGAGCTGCGTCATGAGGACCCGATCGAGATGGTGCGCATGGCGAAGATCGCTGTGCTCACCGCCCGCAATCTCGACGGCCATCGCTACGGCGCGAAGCGCGTGACGGATCTGCAAGCCCAGGCGTGGGGCGAGCTCGGGAACGCCTACCGTACCGCGGAGGATCTGCCCGCCGCCGAGCGCGCGCTGGCGCGCGCTCTCGACCTTCTCCAGGAGGGCTCACAGGATCCGATCCTCGGCGCCCGGCTGCTCTCGCTGCAGGCCTCGTTGCTGGCGTACCAGCGCCGCTTCATGGAGGCTCTCGAGCTCCTGGAGCGGGTCGCGGAGACCTACGAGCTCTTCGGCGACTCTCAGCAAGCCGGCAAGGCACTCGTCAAGTTGGGGCTTTATACGGGTTGCGCGGGCGACGCCGAGCGCGCCGTGAGCCTCTTGCGCCGCGGGTTGGACATGATCGACTCGGCCGCCGATCCCCACCTCGCGCTGGCGGCGGTGCACAACCTCGCCGGTTTCCTCGCCGACTCCGGCCACCCGCGCGAGGCGCGGGCCATCCTCTGGCGCAATCGCGCCCTCTACGAGCGCTACGGTGAGCGGGTGAGC
The DNA here is from genome assembly GCA_044866775.1 of Thermoanaerobaculia bacterium. GTDB lineage: Bacteria > Acidobacteriota > Thermoanaerobaculia > Multivoradales > UBA5704 > DASUNQ01. Next base: position 22,848 of record JBIOUG010000072.1, read on the forward strand.
CTGCTCAAGCGGCTCTGGCTGCAGGGGCGGATCGACGCCTGCGTGGGGCAGCTCGACCGCGCCGCCCGCCGATTGGCCGAGGCGCAGCGCGGCCTCGACGAGGCCGGTCTCGGCTATCACGCCGCGGTTGCCGCCCTCGACCTCACCGAGGTCTGGCTGCGGCAAGGCAAGTCGAAGCTGGCTGCCGGCCTCGTCGAGCAGGCGGCCGAGACGTTCCTCGTCCTCGGCATCGACCGCGAGGCGATGGCGGCCCTCCACCTCCTGCGCCAGGCGTTCGAGAGGGAGGTCGCGACGCTCGCCGTCGTCCAGCGCACGATCGCCTTCTTCCGGCGGTTCGAGAACGATCCCGCCGCCCGCTTCGAGCCCTGAGGCGGAGCGGCGGGTCTAGCGCCCGCCGCGTGCCGCGCCCTGGCGCTCTGTGCCCCGGCCGCGCGGGACGCCGCTCTCGGCGAGCAGCGCCCGCAGCATCGAGAGCAGCTCCTCGAGCTGGTCCTCGCTGACCGCCGACCGCTCCGGCCTGCCGCCCACCCCCGCCGTCAGCGTCGAGACGAGATTCCGCATCTTCTGCGCCGTCGGGCTGGGGTCTTCGGCGACCTGCGGGTAGACGAGGTGGAAGAACTCCGAGGGGTGGAGCTCGATGGCCTCCAGGATCTCGAAGATGTGGCGCACCTTGAGCCCGATCGCTCCCGAGAAGAGGCGGCTCAGGTACCCCGCGCTCTGCTGGATCCGGCGCTCGATCTCGCTGACCGGGATGTCGGAGATGCGGATGACCGTCTTCAGCAGCTCGGTGAGCCTGGCGATCTCAGCCTCAGCTTGGTCTGCCATGATGTCCGTAGGTTACAGCAGCTACACCGAAAGCGCCACGGCCAGTGCCGGAGGGTGGTTTGACTGCCCATTGCGCAGGCGCTATCTTGAAGCCTGCAAATCATTGAGCGGAGTGGCGGCGGGAGCCGCCCGGGGCGACCCGAGAGGAGGGCGCGATGCGCAGCACGATCCGCAACCTCGTGATCCTGGCCGTGCTCATCGTGGCCATCCCGGCGGCCGGCCTGCTGCCGGCGGACATCGTGGCCCGCTGGGCGCTGACAGCGGCGCTCATCATCGCCTTCCTGATGACCGTCGGCCGCATCGAGACCGGGCGCTTCCTCGGCTTCCTGATCGACGCGAGCAACAAGGTCAGCCTTTCGCGCCTGCAGCTCGTCGGCTGGACGATCCTCATCGTCTCCGCCTACAGCACGGCGGCGCTCTGGAACGTCGTCCACGAGGCCGCGGACCCGCTGGCGATCACCATCCCGCCGCAGATCTGGGCGCTCATGGGGATCAGCGTCGCCTCGTTCATCGGCTCGCCGATCGTCAAGAGCGCCAAGCGCGCCGACGGGCGGCTGGCCGAGAACGCCGCCCCCGAGGAGGCGCGGTCGACCGACATCTTCAAGGCCGAGGAGGTGGGCGCCGAGCACACGGTCGACCTCGGCAAGGTGCAGATGTTCCTCTTCAGCCTGATCGTCTTCGTCGCCTACGGCGCGGCGCTCGGCACGCTCCTCGTCGACAACGCCGGCCGCAACGCCGTCGTGGAGCAGTTCCCGAGCGTGAGCGAAGGCATGCTCGCGCTCCTCGGGCTCAGCCACACCGGATATCTCGCCGCCAAGGCGGTGCCGCAGACCTAGGGAGGAGGAACGGATGGAACCCGAGCCCCCGCCGCCGCCGCCTCCGGCGTACGTGCCGCCGCCCGCGGACGCAGCGCCTCCGCCCCCGCCGCGGCGCTCCACCACCGCGGCCGCCGCCGGTGGATGGGTCGCGGCGCTGCCGCTCGCGATCGCGCTGGCGACCGCCGCTACCACGACGCAGCCGGCGCCGCGTGCTGCCCGCCCGCAGGCTGGGCCGACCGCCGCCGGCCCCGCGGTCGCCGCGCCAGCCGAGCCGCTCGCCGCCGCGGCGGTCGGCCCCGACGAGCCCGACGTCATGGTCGCCCACTTCATCGACGTCGGCCAGGCCAGCGCCACGCTGCTCGAGTTCTCGTGCGGCGCGATCCTGATCGACGCCGGGGCCCAGGACAGGGCTACGATCCCGCGCCTCACGCACTACCTCGACGAGTTCTTCGACGACCGCCCCGACCTCGACCGCACGCTGGCCGCGATCGTCATCACCCACAATCACATCGACCACACGCGAGCCCTGCGCGAGGTGGTGGAGATGGAGCCCGCGATCAAGGTCGCGAGGTTCATCGAGAACGGCCGGCGCGGCGCGGTCGGCGACCAGGGTGACTTCGACGTCAAGTGGCTGGTCGCAAACCACGCCAGCGGCGGCCTCGACGTCAACGTGGTGCAGGTGCACCAGGCGATGGTCGAGAGCACGGACGGCTTCACGAGCGGCGACGTCGACCCGGTGGCTTGTTCCGGCCGCGACCCCGAGATCCGCATGCTCTGGTCCGACCTCGCGCAGAACCCCGGCTGGGACGTCGAGGACTTCAGGGACAAGAACAACGGCAGCATCGTGCTGCGCGTCGATTTCGGCGAGTCCTCGTTCCTCTTCACCGGCGACCTGGAAGAGCCGGCGATCGAGGAGATGGTCGCGCTCTACGACGGCAGCGACACGCTCGACGTCGACGTCTGGGAGGTGGGGCACCACGGCTCGTACAACGGCACCACCGAGTCGCTGCTCGCCGCCGCCACGCCGCAGATCGCCGTCATCTCGATGAGCCGCTTCGACGACCAGCGCGCCAACACCGCCTGGGCCTACGGCCACCCGCGCGAGCCCGCCGTCCAACTGCTGCGCGAGGCGATCACGCGGCGGCGGAACCCGTCGCGCAGCGTCCACGTGGCCCAGGCGATCAAGCGCTTCTTCACCACGACGATGAGCGACGCGATCTACGGCACCGGCTGGGACGGCACCGTGAAGATCCGCGCCGACGCGGACGGGAAGCTCAGGGTGACGCTGGGGCGGTAAGGCGCCGCCTACCGCTCGGCGCCCGCCAGGAACTTCGCCCGGTACTTCGCGAGCTTCGGGCTGATGACCGCCCGGCAGTAGGGCTGGAACGGGTTGTCGCGGTAGTAGTTCTGGTGGTAGTCCTCGGCCGGGTAGAAGGCCTCGAGCGGCTCGATTGCGGTGACGATCGGCGCGTCGAACAGCTCCGCCGCCGTCAGCTCCCGCACCAGCTCCGCCGCCGTCGCCGCCTGCTCGGGCGAGTGGGTGAGGACGATCGACCGGTACTGCGTGCCGGTGTCGCCGCCCTGGCGGTTGAGCGTCGTCGGGTCGTGGATGGCGAAGAAGATCTCGAGCAGCCGCCGGTAGGGGAGTCGCTCGGGATCGAAGTGGACCTGCACCACCTCGGCGTGGCCGGTGGCGCCGGAGCAGACCTCGTGGTAGGTCGGGTTCGGCACCGCCCCACCCGCGTACCCCGACACCAACCGCTCCACCCCCGGCACCTCCTGAAACACCGCCTCCAGGCACCAGAAGCACCCACCGCCGAGCGTCGCGACTTCCAGTTTGTTCTCTGTCATGACGCCGATGGTACGCGAACGGGCGGCCGGCGGTTCACTACTTCCCGATCAGCGCCGCCGCCCTGTGCGTGGCCTCGACGACGGCCTTGATGAGCGTGACGCGGAGGCCGCCTTCCTCGAGGGTCAAGAGGCCGTCGATGGTGCAGCCGGCGGGGGTGGTGACGGCGTCTTTGAGGAGCGCCGGGTGCTCGCCGGTCTCGAGGACCATCTTGGCGGCGCCGAGGCAGGCCTGGGCGGCGAGCTGGGTGGCGATCGCGCGCGGCAGGCCCACCTTGACGCCGCCTTCGGCGAGCGACTCGATGACGACGTAGACGAAGGCCGGGCCGCTCGCCGAGAGCGCGGTGACGGCGTCGAGGTGCTTCTCGTCGAGCACCATCGTGCGGCCGACGGCGGCGAAGAGCGACTCGGCGAGGGCGAGGTGGCCGGCGTCGGCGTGGCTGCCGGCGCAGAGGACGGTCATCCCGGCGCCCACCAGGGCCGGCGTGTTGGGCATGGTGCGAACGACCGGGAGCGGCAGCGGGAGCTGGCCTTCGATGTAGGCGGTGGTCGCCGAGGCGACGATCGAGACCAGGAGCTGGCCGGGGGCGAGCGCCGGCGCGACGGTCGCCAGCACCTCGCCGAGCGCCTGCGGCTTGACGCAGACGAGCACCACGTCGGCGCCGTCGACGGCCTCGGCGTTGTCGGTCGTCGTCGCGACGCCGAGGCGGGCGCCGATGTCGCGCGCGTTCGCCGCGTGGCGGGTGGTCGCCACCACCTGCTCGCGCCGCAGCGTGCCGCGCTCGAGGAGCGAGCGGATGAGGGTGGTCCCCATCTTGCCCGCGCCGATGACCGCCAGACGTCCGACCTGCTGCATGGCCGCTCCTCCCCGCAACGCTCCGGGGAGGAGCCTACACGCTGCCGCGCGGCGCTATGCAGGCGCTAGGCGCTGCACTCGCCTTCCATCGTCTCGAGCTTCATCTCCTGCTCGTCGCCCAGGTCGACGAAGTCCTCCGGCACCACGTCCTCCTCGGTCAGCCGCTCGAGGTCGGCGAGGGCGGCGCGCACCTGGAGCGGGTCGAAACGCCGGAAGAAGGCGCGCGGAGGCTCGCCGGGGGTGCGCTCGGCGGCGTAGAGCGCCAGCAGCCGCTCGACGGTCTCGGCCAGCCGCCGCGCCGGGATCTTGCCCACCAGACGGCCGAAGCTCGCGCCGTCGCCGTCCACGCCGCCGCCGGCGGTCACGAAGTACTGCGGGATCACCTTGCCGCCGAGCCTCCGCACGCTTCCCTGGAAGCCGATGCCGGCGATGTGGTGCTGGCCGCAGCCGTTGGGGCAGCCGCTGATCTTGATGTCGAAGTCCGGCGCGATCGCGACCAGCTCGGGGTGGGCGCGCAGATGGTCGCCGAGGAGCTTCCCGAGGCCGCGCGACTGGGTGATCGCGAGCCGGCACGACTCCGCGCCGGGGCAGCTCGTGACGTCGGCCAGGGTGCGCGCGCCGTCGAGGCCGAGGCCGGCGGCGGCGATCCGCTTGTAGAGGTCGGGGAGCGCGGCGCTCCGCACCCAGCGCATGACCAGATTTTGGTCGTGGGTGGTGCGCACGGTGCTGTCGCCGTAGGCCTCGGCGAGGTCGGCGAGGAGACGCATCTGGGCGGCGGTGACGTCGCCGAGCGGCACGGTCACCGTCACCAGCGAGTAGCCGGCCTGCTTCTGCGGCCGCACGTTGGTCGTCGCCCAGCGGGCGAAGGTGCCGTCGACGACCGGCAGCGCGAGGCGCACCTCGGGGACGATGCCCGGCCCGCGCACCCGCGCCCCCGCGGCGCGCGCCGCGACCGAGGCCGCCGTGGGCGGCACGGTCAGCGGCCAGTCGGGGAGGTCCTCGACCGGCGGCCGCTCGGGATGGAACGGCAGGCGCGGCACGCCCTCGGCGCGCACCTCGACGAGCGCCTGGTCGAAGGCCGCGCGCCAGGCATCCCAGCCCATCTCGTCGATCAGGTACTTCAGCCGGTTGCGCTGCCGGTGCTTGTAGTCGCCGCGCGCGTGGTAGACGCGCAGGACGGCCTCGGCGACGGCGCAGATCTCGCTCGCCGGCAGGAAGTCGAAGAGCAGGCGCCCCGAGGCGCAGCGCAGCGCGGTGCCGCCGCCGACGGTGACGCGGAAGCCGCGCTCCGGGCCGTGCCCGTTGGTCCTGATCCGCGCCCGCCAGCCGATGTCGTTGATGGCGGTGACGGCGTGGTCCTCGGCGCAGCCCTCGAAGGCGATCTTGAACTTGCGCGGCAGGACCGCGGCGAGCGGATGGCGGAGGAGGTAGCGGGTCAGCGCCTCGGCGTACGGAGTGACGTCGAAGACCTCGTCGGCGGCGACGCCGGCGTAGGGGCAGCCGGTGATGTTGCGCACCGAGTTGCCGCAGGCCTCGCGGGTCGTCAGGCCGGCGGCGGCGAGGCGGCGCATCGCCGGCTCGACGTCGTGGAGGCGCATGAAATGGAGCTGCATGTTCTGGCGCGTGGTGATGTGGCCGAAGCCGCGCGAGTAGACGTCGGCCACCTCGGCCAGCGCGCGGAGCTGCGGCCCGTCGAGCACGCCTTGCGGGATCTTGACGCGCAGCATCTGCACGTCGCCCTCCTGGCGCTGGGCATAGGTGCCGCGCACCAGGCGGTAGGCGCGCCACTCGTCGGGGCCGATCTCGCCGCGCTCGAAGCGCTCGAGGGTGGAGACGAACTCGTCGATCTCCGCGCTGCTGGCGAAGGACAGCCGCGCGCGGCCGAGGGTCTTGGGATCGTCGACGGCAGCCATGACGTTTCTCCTCAGGGTGCCCGGCGCACCCCCGCGCGGCGCGCGAGGGCCACCGCGTGGGGGTGCTCGGCCTCGGTGGAGGGTCCCGCGGCCGTTCGGGCGAGGGTTGCGGCGAGGCAGACGACCTCGCCGATGACGATGGTCCCGGGCGCATCACGCAGGGCCGCCGGCAGCGGGGCCGCGCCGAGCTCGCCGAGTGTGCCGGTCCAGGTGAAGGCCCGGGGAGAGGCGGCGGCCAGGCAGACGGCCGCCGGAGTGGTGGGGGACCATGCGCGCGCCAGGAGGAAGGCGGCGAGCGGGGCGCGCGCGGCGAGACCCATGAGCACGACGACGGTGGCGGCGCCGGGCGGCAGCGTCGCGAGGACCGGGGCGTAGGCGCGCTCGTCGTGACCGGAGACGACGACGAAGGCGGAGGCGGTGCCGCGGTGGGTGACCGGGATGCCGGCGAGCGCCGGCGCCGCGACCGCGTTCGACACGCCCGGCACGACCGCGAAGGGGATGCCGGCCGCCGCCAGCGCCAGCGCCTCCTCGCCGCCGCGCCCGAAGACGAACGGGTCGCCGCCCTTCAGGCGCACCACCCGCTTGCCGCGCCGGGCGGCGCGCACCAGGAGGTGCTCGATCGCCTCCTGGCGGACCGACGGGCGCCCGGCGCGCTTGCCGACGCAGAACTTCTGCGCCCGCGGCGCGAGCCGCAGCGCCGCCGGCGCGACCAGGGCGTCGTAGAAGACGACGTCGGCGTGGCGCAGGACGCGCGCCGCCTTGCGGGTGAGGAGCTCGGGGTCGCCGGGGCCGGCGCCGACGAGCCAGACGAAGCCGCCGGCCATCAGCAGCCTCCCGTCGTCGTGACCGGGCCGTACAGGCCGACGAGCGCGCGCAGCAGCGCCGGCCGCCGCGCCGCCATCGGCACGCCGTTGGCGCGCTGCTCGCGCTTCAAGCGCTCGGCCTCCTCGACCCAGCGCTCGACCTCGTCGGGAAGGACGGCGTCGAGCGCCTCGCGCAGGAGGCCGGCCAGGGCCGGCGCGCGGCCGCCGGTCGAGACGGCGACGGTGACGCCGCCGCGCCGCAGCACGCCGCCGAGGTAGGCGCTGGCGTTCGCCGGGTCGTCGACGGCGTTGACGAAGAGGCGCCGCTCGGCCGCCGCCGCGGCGACCTCGCGGTTGACCTCCGGCGTCGCCGCCGCGACGGCGTACCAGGCGCCGTCGAGGTCGGCGGGACGGAAGGGCCGGCGCTCGACTTCGACGCCGGCCTCGGCGATCGCCGGCACCACCTCGGGCGCCACGACGGTCACCTGCGCGCCGGCGGCGAGGAGCGCCGCGATCTTGCCGGCGGCGACCGGCCCGCCGCCCACCACCACCACCCTTCGCCCGGCGAGCTGGAGGAACACCGGGAAGGGCTCGGCCTGGTGGCCGTCGCCCTGGTGGCCGTTCGCCCAGTGCAGGCCGCACTCCTTCTTCGCCCGGCCGCGCCACCGCCCGGCGCGCGCGTCCTCGCCGGGCGCGACCGGCGTCGTGCAGGGCACGCAGCCGATGCTCGGGTAGCCGCGCTGGTGGAGCGGATTGGTGGGGACGTCGTGGGCGCGCACGTAGGCCCAGACCTGCTCGGCCGTCCAGCCGGCGAGCGGGTTGACCTTGACCAGGCCGAAGCGGAGGTCGGCCTCGACGGCGCGCGTCCGCGCCCGCTCGGGGGTCTGATCGCGCCGGATGGCGCTCACCCAGGCGTCGAAGCCGGCGAGCGCCTCGCGCAGCGGCGCCACCTTGCGCAGCCCGCAGCAGCGGTCCGGCTCCCGCTCCCAGAGGCGGTCGCCGTGGCGCGCCGCCTGCTCCTCGACCGTCTGCGCGGGCCGGACGCCGCGGATGGTCAGCCCGTAGCGCTCCTCGAGGCGCCGCCAGAGGGCGCGCGTCTCGGGGAAGAGGAGGCCGGTGTCGAGCGTGAAGACGTCGATCGGCAGCCGCCGGCGGGCGATCAGGTCGACGAGCACGCACCCCTCGGGGCCGAAGGAGGTGGCGAGGGTGACGCGGGGCGCGAAGCGGTCGGCCGCCCAGGCGAGGATCTCGCCCGGAGGGCGGCCCTCGAGCGCGGCGGCGGCGGCGGCGATCTCGGCCGCGCCCAGGGCCGGAAGCCCGGCGGTGGCTGGGGCGGCGGGGTACGGAGCGGTCTGCACGTGCACTTCTCCCCTGTGGCGTGCGACGGTTGTCGTTCGCCGTGCTGGACGGCGGCGAAAACGAGAAAGGCCCGGGGTGCTCCCGGGCCTCTCGGTCCGCCGTGTTCAGTAGGGGATCAGCGCCTGGCAGGCATGAACGCGGCGACACCTGAGGGCCCGGGAGTCTCCCGGGCCGCGCTACAAATGCAGTTCAGGCGCCTCGCGTTCATCAGCATCTAGCTATAGCTCCGATACCGCCGGTTGTCAAGGGACGGCGCATAGCTCTTTCGCTATACGTAGTGCTCCGGCGCTTGAAAAACGGGGCAACTTGGCTCGGCCGTGCTCCACTCAACCGCGCCCGCGATTGGGACGCGCGCCGGCGGCGCCGGCCGCCGCGGCTCGACGTCCCACTCGCCGGTGTCCGGGTCCTGGATGGCGACGGTGTAGTCGAGGGTCGCGGGCAGGGGAGTGCCCGACGGCGGCATGGGGAAGGCGACCGCGACTATTTGCAAGGAAGGGTGCTCGCGAAGGAGAGAAGCGGGTCAGCGGCGGGTAGACTCCGCGCTCCATGTCACAGCCCGATTTCGTGGTGCGCAGCCGCCGCGCGGTCCTGCCGGAGGGCGAGCGGCCGGCGGCGGTGCACGTGGCGGCGGGGCGGATCGCGGCGGTCGCCGGGTACGACGACGAGGTGCCGGCGGGCGTGCTCGTCCTCGACGCCGGCGGCGACGCGCTCCTGCCCGGCCTCGTCGACACCCACGTCCACGTCAACGAGCCGGGACGGACGGAGTGGGAAGGCTTCTGGACGGCGACACGGGCGGCGGCGGCGGGCGGCGTGACGGCGCTCGTCGACATGCCGCTCAACAGCGTTCCGGCCACGACGACGCCCGCGGCGCTGGCGGCGAAACGGGCGGCGGCAGCGGGGAAGTGCTGGGTTGACGTCGGCTTCTGGGGCGGTGTCGTTCCGGGCAACGAAGGCGAGCTTGCGGCGCTCTGGGACGACGGGGCGCTCGGCTTCAAGTGCTTCCTCGTGCCGTCGGGAGTGCCGGAGTTCGCGCCCGTGGGCGAGGAGGAGCTGCGGCGCGCGCTGCCGGTGCTGGCCGCGCTGGGCGCGCCGCTTCTCACTCACGCCGAGCTGCCGGGGCCGATCGACGAGGCGGCGCGGCAGGCGGCCGACGGCGACCCGCGGTCGTACCGGAGCTATCTCGCCTCGCGGCCGGCCCAAGCGGAGATCGAGGCCGTGGAGCTGCTGGCGCGGCTCGCCGGCGAGACGCCGGGCGCGGCTGGGCCGCGCGTCCACGTCGTCCACGTCGCGGCGGCCGAAGTGCTGCCGCTCCTGCGGGCCGCGCGCGGGCAGGGGGTCGCGATCACCGCCGAGACCTGCCCGCACTACCTGGTCTTCGCCGCCGCGGAGATCCCCGACGGCGCGACCGAGCACAAGTGCGCGCCGCCGATCCGCGAATCGGCGCACCGCGAGGCGCTCTGGGCCGGCCTCGCCGATGGCACCCTCGCTCTCGTCGCCTCCGATCATTCGCCCAGCCCGCCGGCGATGAAGCTGCGCGAGCGCGGCGACTTCCGCGAGGCCTGGGGCGGCATCGCGTCGCTCCAGGTGGCGGCCGCCGCCGTCTGGACCGCGGCGCGCCGGCGCGGCCACGGGCTCGCCGACCTCGCCCGGTGGATGGCGGAGGCGCCGGCGGCGCTGGCCGGCCTCGCCGAGCGCAAGGGGGCGATCCGCCCCGGCCTCGACGCCGACCTCGTGGTCTTCGATCCCGAGGCGGAGTGGACGGTCGAGGGCGCGCGGCTCGAGCACCGCCATCCGCTGACGCCATACGAGGGGCGGCGCCTCCGGGGCGTCGTGCGCCGCACCCTGCTGCGCGGCCGGATGGTCTACGATGGCGGCCGTTTCGCGCCGCAACCTCCGGGAGACCTGCTCCGCCGATGACCGACGCCGCCGGCCTCGTCGACCTCGCCGCCGCGCGGCTGGGCGGCGCCGTGCTCGCCGCCAACGACGAGTTCTTCGCGCCGAAGGAGAGCCTCGTGCTCGAGGCGGAGCCGGTGTTCGTCGCCGACAAGTACACCGACCGCGGCAAGTGGATGGACGGCTGGGAGACGCGGCGGCGGCGCACGCCCGGCCACGACTGGGCGCTCCTCCGCCTCGGTCTCCCCGGCGTCGTCCGCCAGGTGGTGGTCGACACCGCGCACTTCAAGGGGAACTTCCCGGAGTCCTGCTCGCTCGAGGGGTGTGCCGCGCCGGCGGACGAGCCGGTCGAACGCCTGCTCGACGGCACGCACGCCTGGCACGAGATCGTCCCGCGCTCGCCGCTCGAGGGCGACACGCGCAACGTCTTCGCCGCCACCGCGCCCTGGCGCTTCACCCACCTGCGGCTCAACATCTTTCCCGACGGCGGGGTGGCGCGGCTGCGCGCGCTGGGCGAGGTGGTCGCCGACTGGCGCGGCGTCGACGGGCCGGTCGATCTCGCCGCCCTGGCGCGCGGCGCGCGCGTCGTCGACTGCAGCGACCGCTTCTTCGGCGCCCCCGAGAAGATGCTCCTGCCCGGCCCGGCGCTCGGCATGCACGACGGCTGGGAGACCCGCCGGCGGCGCGGTCCCGGGCACGACTGGGCGATCGTGCGGCTGGCGGCGGAGGGCGAGGTCGAGCGGGTGGAGATCGACACCGCGCACTTCAAGGGCAACGCACCGGGGAGCTGCGCGCTCGCAGGGTGCGCGAGCGACGACGAGCTGCCGCCGGCGGCGACCGCGTGGCGGGACCTCCTGCCCGAGACGCCGCTCCGCCCCGACTCCCTCCACGTCTTCGCCGGCGAGCTGCGGTGCGAGGGACCGGTGACGCACGTGCGGCTCGCCATCTACCCGGACGGCGGCGTCGCGAGGCTGCGGGTCCTCGGCACGCCCACCGAGCGCGGCCGGCGCGCCGCGGCCCTGCGCTGGCTCGACACGCTGCCGCCGGCGGACGCGGCGGCGGCGCTCGGCGTCTGTGGCGGCGCCGGCGCCTGGGCGCGCGCGCTGGCGGCGCGGCGGCCGTTCGGAACCTGGGAGCGGCTGGCGGCGGCGGCCGACGAGGTGTGGGACGCGATGGGGCGCCACGACTGGCTCGAGGCGTTGAACAGCCACCCGCGATTGGGCGAGCGGACGGCCGGCGCGCAGGCGGCCTGGTCTGCGCAGGAGCAGTCGGGCGCGGCCGCCGCCGGCGGCGAGATGCTGGCGCGGCTGGCGGAGGCGAACCGCCGCTACGCCGAGCGCTTCGGGTGGACGTTCGTGGTCTGCGCCACCGGCCGCAGCGCGGATGAGATGCTCGCCGCCTTCGCGCGCCGCATCGGCAACGACCCGGAGGCCGAGCTCGCGGTGGCGGCGGCCGAGCAGCGCAAGATCGCCCGCATCCGCCTGGGCAAGCTCCTGGGCGTTGCGGCGGACGGAGGACGGTGAGCCGATGGCAGGGATCTCGACGCACGTGCTCGACCTCTCGACCGGGAACCCGGCGGCCGGCGTCGAGGTGACGCTGGAGCTCTGGTCGGAGGGCGAGGGGTGGTGGGTGCTGGGCAGCGCCGCGACCGACGACGAGGGCCGCCTGCGCGAGCTGGTCCCGAGCGGCCGGCGGCTCCTGCCCGGCACCTACCGGCTCACCTTCGCCTCAGGTGTCTACTTTCGCGGCCGCGGCGTCGAGTGCTTCCATCCGGAGGTGACGATCGTCTTCCGCGTGCGCGACGCCTCGCAGCACCACCACGTGCCGCTGCTGCTCGCGCCGTGGGGCTACACCACGTACCGAGGAACCTAGATCATGCTCGGCGAGAACGCCTACGGCAAGCAGCGCGTGCGCCTGGTCAAGGTCGAGCGCGGCCCGGAGCGCCACGTGCTCCGCGACCTGACGGTCGGCATCCGCATGCGCGGCGACTTCGCCGCCGCCCACGTCGCGGGCGACAACGCCGCCATCCTCCCGACCGACACCATGCGCAACACCGTCTACGCGCTCGCCGCCGACACCCCGCTCGGCCCGCTCGAGCGCTTCGGCGCGCGCATCGCCGAGCGGCTGCTCCGGAGCGGCCCCGAGGTGGCGGAGGTCGAGGTCGCGATCGACGAGCGCCCCTGGACGCGCCTCGAGGTCGACGGCGCCCCCCATCCGCACGCCTTCGCCGCCGGCGACGAGCGCCGCGCCGCCACCGTCTGGCGCGGCCGCCCCGGCGGCTGGACCGCCGCCGGCCTGACCGACCTCGTCCTCCTCAAGACCACCGACTCCGCCTTCTCCAACTTCCGCCGCGACGACTTCACCACCCTCCGCGAGACCGAAGACCGCATCCTCGCCACCCGCGTCACCGCCCAGTGGCGCTACGCGACTGCAGCCATCGACGCCATCGACTATGACGCTTCCTTCGCCGCCGCCCGCGCCCTCCTCCTCCAGACCTTCGCCCGCCACCCCAGCCGCTCCGTCCAGCACACCCTCTACGCGATGGCGGAAGCCGTCCTCCAGGCCCGCCCCGAGATCGAAGAGGTCCACCTCTCCCTCCCCAACATCCACCACATTCCCTTCGACCTGACGCCGCTCGGCCTGGAGAACCGCAACGAAGTCTTCCTCGCCCTCGCCGAGCCTCACGGCCTCATCGAGGCCACCGTCCGCCGCGGTTAGCTCCGACGTCAGCGTCAACATCCCCGACAGGTCCTGCGGAATCTCGACCTTCCAGCCCAACCGCACCGGCCACGGCTTCGTCTCCAGCACCCTCCCCCGCTCCACCCGCCGCGGCAACGGCACCTCCGCCGCGACCAGCGCCGGCAGCGTCAGATCACGCATCAGCTCCCCCGCCCCCACCGGCAGCTCGCGCCGGAACCGCAGCCGATACCTGAGCACCTGCGCCTCCACGACGTAGGGGATGCGGAAGCCGCCCGCGTCGATCGCCAGCGCGACCGCCCCGTCGTGCTCCGCCACCGCCAGCGGCAGCTCCGCTTCCATCGCCGGCCGCACGCGGATCGGCACCGACACGCCCACCCCGTAGACCTTCCCCTCGATCAGCCCTTCGCACTCGCCCGTGATCCCGGCCCGCAGCCGCATCCGCCCCTCGCGCACCGCCAGCTCGCAGCGCGTCACGTCGAGCGTCCCGGCGAGGAAGACCAGGTCCACCGCGTTGTCGAAGGCCACGCCGAGCAGCCGCGACGGCCGCGTCCAGATGCGCGGCAGCCGCGCGATCGTGATCTGCACGTCCTCGCGCGGCGCCACCGCCTGCCGCAGCAGCGCGGCGAGGAGGCTCCCGCGCACCGCCACCCGCACGTCCGGCACCGCCGCCGGCGCCGCAGCGTCCCCGTGCTCCACCGCCACGCCGCCGATCGGCTCGCTGGCGCTCTCCACCACCAGCCCCAGCCGCTCCGGCGTGGCGAGCGCCCACGCCCGCCGCCGCCCGAAGCTCCACGAGCGCGGCGGCACCACCAGCGTCACCTTGCCGCCGGCGAGCCGCCGCCGCACCGCGCGCAAGCGCGCCGGCGGACCGAGGCCGACCGGCAGCCGCAGGTCCGGGATCTCCAGGCTCTTCTGCATGCGGAGCGTCAGGATCGGCGCCAGCCAGCGATTGAACAGCCGCCAGCGCGCCAGCGTGCGCACCGACGCGACGCGGAAGTAGAGCGACGAGTCGCCGTCCGCCGCGCCGCGCGAGAAGGCGAGGTAGCGCACCGCGATCGGGCCGTGGTAGAGGCCGAGGCGCCAGTCGAAGTCGGCCTCGGCGTCGAGCACGGCGTAGCCGTCGTGGAACGTCGTCCTGATGCGCGTGATGCGGAAGCGGTTGCCGCGCCGCGTCTCCTGCGCGTAGCCCTCGAACTGCCCGAGCAGCTCGCCGACCATGCGGCTCGAGAGCGCGATCGCGAGGTCGTAGCGGCCGCTCGCGAGCGCCGCCTCGGCGCGATGGCTCGCGGCGTGGGAGCTGGTGATGAGCGCGGCAAGCTCGGCCTCGCGCCCGGCGAGCTCGCGCGCGGCACGGTGGTGGAGGACCGTGAGGAGCACGGCGAAGCCAAGCAGGAGGATGGCGGTCGCGACGGCGGCGAGACGGCGGCGGCGGCGGAGCCTGTCTCCGCCCGCGGCCCGGCTGCTCACGTCCGCCGGCGGCGCAGGATCTCGACGAACGAGCGGGCGGCGAGCTCTTCGCGCCCGAGACCGGTGCGCTCCAGGACCTCCGCCTCCGAGACCGCGCCGCAGCCGAGGGCGCGCAGGAAGTAGTTGAGGAGCCCCTGCCCGGTCGCGGCGTCGTCGAAGACGTCGCCGACGAGGGTCGCCTGCGCCGCCTTGGCGACGAAGTTGCGGAGCCGCTCGGAGGCCGCCTCCAGCCCTTCGAGGAAGAAGGAGTAGACGGCGGCGTAGCGGGTCGGGAGCTGCCCCGGATGGAGGTCCCAGCCCTGGTAGTAGCCCTGGTAGAGCGAGCGCCGCACGTGGCCGTGGTGCAGGCGCCAGGCGGCGTGGACGGCGCGCCGGTTCTCGGCCGCCTGCGCGTCGGTGAGCGGCGCCCCCTCGCCGGCGCGGTGGGGCGCCACCGGCAGGATGTTCGTCGCTCCGTCCGAGAGCATGACCCCGGTGCCGGCGAGCGCCACCTGGAGGACGCTCTTCGCGAAGTCGCACACCGGGTGGTCCATCACCTGGTGGGCGGCGGTGATGCTGCACGCGGCGGTGTAGTCGTAGGTGCCGAAGTGGGCGGCGATGCAGCGGCCGCCGGCGGCGTCGACCAGGTGGCGCACGTTGGCGATCCCGGCGGGCTCGAGGATCGACTGCGTGGTCTCGATCATCACCTCGAGCGCGAGCGCCCCGTGGTCGAGGTCGAGGCCGCGCTCGAGCCTCCCCAAAAGCTCCGCCAGCGCCGCCACCTGCTCGGGCGCCATCGGCTTCGGCAGGGTGACGACGAAGCCGCCCGGCAGCAGGCCGCCGGTGGCGCGGCAGAGCGCGGTCACGAAGAGGTCGAGCGTGCGGATGGCGCGCGGCGCCAGCTCGGGCGAGAAGGGCTTGATGCGGATGCCCACCGCCGGCGGCAGCGTGCCGGCCGCGAGCCCGGCCGCCGTCTCGCGCGCGGCGGCGACCGCGTGGCGGTCCTCCTCGGCGTCGGGGCGGTTGCCGTAGCCGTCCTCGAAATCGATGCGGAAGTCCTCGACCGGCTCGCGCCGCAGCTTCTCGACGATGCGCGGGTAGACCTGCGCCATGACCGCCGGGTCGGCGCCGAGCGCCGCGGCGAGGCTCGCGGCGTCGGGAGCGTAGGTCGCGAGCGTGCGCTGGGCGACGGCGCCGAGCTTGGCCGCCGCGTCGGCCGTCCAGAGGTGGGCGCCGCCGTAGACGGTGTGGACCGGCTGGCGCCGCGCCGTCTCGCCGGGGAAGAGGCGGGCGAGCATCCGCCCGACCTCCTGCAGGCGGGCGACGACGTCGTCGGCGGCGCCGAGCGTGAGGTCCGTCATGAGCCGGTCAGCTCGAGCACCATGCGGCGCACGACCCGCTCGAGGACCCAGCGCCGGTAGTCGGCGGTCGAGCGCACGTCGTCGATCGGCGTCACCTCGCCCGCGGCGGCGCGGCCGGCGCGGGCGGCGGCCCCGGCGCCCGGAGGCTGGCCGAGCGCGGCCTCCTCCGCGGCGCGCAGGCGCACCGGCACCGGCGCGACGCTCCCGGCGGCGAGGCGCAGCGTCGCGATCGCGCCGCCCTCGACCCGTCCCGCCATCGCCACCACCACCTTGCTGATCGCCTGCGCCTCGCGCGTTCCCACCTTGCGGAAGGCCTGCGCCGTCCCCGGCGCCGGCAGCGGCAGGCGGAGGCGCGCCACGATCTCGCCCGGCGCGAGCGCCGTCTTGCGATAGCCGACGTGGAACTCCTCGTACGGCACCTCGCGCTCGCCGGCCGGGCCGGCGAGGACGAGCCGCGCGCCGAGCGCCAGGAGGACCGGCAGCGAGTCGCCGGCCGGGCTCGCGTTGGCGACGTTGCCGCCGATCGTCGCCCGGCACTGGATCTGCCAGCCGCCGACCACCCGCGCCGCGGCGGCGAGGGCCGGGAAGGTGCCGGCGACGAGCGGCGAGTCGCCGAGCGCGCGGAAGGTGGTGGCGGCGCCGATCTCGATTGCGCCGTCGGTCTCGCGGATCTCCTGCAGCTCGGGGATGCGCGTCAAATCGAGCACGCGGTCCGTCGCCAGCCGGCGCAGCGGGTCGCCGACCATGAGGTCGGTGCAGCCGGCGATCGGGACGAGCGCGGGATCGCCGGCGAGGGCCGCGAGCGCCGCGGCCAGGGAGCCGGGGGCGCTCATGCGCTCCCGTCCTCGACCGCGAAGGCGCGCAGGATGCCTTCGTAGCCGGTGCAGCGGCAGAGGTTGCCGGCGAGCGCCCGCCGCACGTCCTCGCGGCTCGGCGCGGCGTTGGCGGCGAGGAGCGCGTAGGCGGTGACGACGATCCCCGGCGTGCAGGCGCCGCACTGGACGCCGCCGGTCGCCACGAACCGCTCGAGGACGGCGCGCGCGCCGGGATCGTCGGCCAGCGCCTCGACGGTCTCGATCCGCCGGCCGTCGCACTGCACGAGAGGCACGAGGCACGACAGCACCGGCGCGCCGTCCAAGAGCACGGTGCAGGCGCCGCACTCTCCTTCGCCGCACCCTTCCTTGGTGCCGGTCAGGCCGAGCGACTCGCGCAGCAGGTCGAGAAGGCGCTCCAGCGGGTGCCCGGAGAGCGCCACCTCGCGGCCGTTGACGGTGGCGCGCACCGTCGTCGCCGCGCCCGCCGCCGCGGGCTCGCCGGCCGAGCTCATACGCCACCCTCCACGCGCTGGCCGTCCCGCTCCCAGGCCGCCAGCCGCTCGGGCGTGGCGGGGATCGCGTCGACCACGACGCCGGTCGCGTTCTCGATCGCCTGCGCCACCGCCGGCGCGCCGCCGTCCATCGGCAGCTCGCCCATCCCCTTGGCGCCGAACGGCCCGCCCTCCCACGGCCGCTCGAGGAGGTGGACGTCGAGCGCCGGCGCGTCCTGGATCGTCGGGATGATGTAGGTGGCGAGGCGGTCGTTGAGATAACGGCCGTCCTCGAGCTTCATCTCCTCCCAGAGCGCCCAGCCGACCGCCTGCAGCGTCCCGCCCTCGACCTGGCCGGCGCAGAGCGTCGGGTGGATGGCGCGCCCGACCTCGCAGACCGCGGTCACCCGCCGCGGCCGCACCGCGTAGGTGTCGGGGTCCACCTCGACCTCGGCGACGTCGGCGCCCCAGGCGAAGGTCGGGTAGGCCGCGCCCTGGTAGCGGCTCTCGTCGAACTCCTGCCAGGCGGGCGGCTCGTTGTGGACGACGATCTCGCACGGCCCGAGCGCCTCGCGGCAGCGCGCCGCCGCGGCGCGGAAGGGACCGAGGTCCTGGCCGCCGGCGAGGATGTGGCCGTCGCGCAGCTCGAGCCGCCCCTCGCCGCCGTGCTCGCCGGCCAGCCACTCGAGGACGCGGTCGCGCAGCGCGCCGGCGGCACGGGCGATGGCGCCGCCGACGATCATCGTGGTGCGCGAGGCGACGGTCGGGCCGGAGTCGGGGACCGCGGCGGTGTCGGGCTCGGCGAAGAGGAAGTCCTCGGGCGGCAGCTCGGCGGCGGCGGCGGCGATCTGCGGGAAGATCGCGACGCACCCCTGGCCCATGTCGGTCATCGCGGTCAAGACCTCGATGCGGCCGTCGGCGAGCAGGCGCGCGGCGACCGGCGAGCGCATGCGGCGCTCGCCGTTGCCGGTGAAGCCGGCGCCGTGGAAGTAGAGCGAAAGTCCGACGCCCTGGTGCGGCACCGGGGTGCCGCGCTCGCCGTCGCCGAAGCGCACGGCGCGCTGCCGCTCGAGCTCGCGCCAGCGGGCGCGGAAGCCGGTGCGGCGCTCGGCCTCCTCCAAGCACTCGCGACCGGCGGCGCTGCCGTCGAGCACCTGGCCGGTCGGCAGGCGGTCGCCGGGCCCGGCGACGTTGCGCGCCCGGATCTCGTAGGGGTCGAGCCCGACCGCTCGCGCCACCCGGTCCATCTGCCGCTCCATCGCGAACTGCGTCTGCGGCGCGCCGAAGCCGCGGAAGGCGCCGTTCGGGGCGGTGTGGGTCGCGAGGACACGACCGCGGACGCGCACGTTGGCGCAGCGGTAGGGGCCGCCGGCGTGGAGCGCGGCGCGCGACAGGACGACCGGCGAGAGCGTGCGGTAGGCGCCGCCGTCGAAGGTGACGTCGATCTCGACCGCGGTCAGCGTGCCGTCGCGCGTGACGCCGGTGCGGTGGCGCACGACGGACGGGTGGCGCTTCGTGGTGCCGACGATGTCCTCGTGGCGGTCGTAGGCCACGCGCACCGGCTGCCCGCAGGCGCGCGCCAGGAGCGCCGCGTGGACGGCGATCAGGCTCGGGTAGTCCTCCTTGCCGCCGAAGCCGCCGCCGACCGCCGTCGCCTGGACGCGCACCTGCTCCTCCGGCAGGCCGAAGGCGTGGACCAGCCCCTTGTGCACGTAGTAGGGGCACTGCATGGAGCCGGCGACGACCACGCCGCCGTCGTCCCACCAGGCGGTCACGGCGTTGCACTCGATGTAGATGTGCTCCTGGTGGCCGGTGCGGTAGGTCCCCTCGACAATGCGATCGGCCGCGGCGAGGCCGGCCGAGACGTCGCCGCAGGCGATCTCGACCTCGGCGAGCGGCGGGCCGTCCGCCGCCGCGGCCTCCTCGAGCGTCAGCACCGCCGGCAGCGGCTGGTAGTCGGCGGTGAACGCCGCGAGCGCCTGCCGCGCCGCGAGACGGCTGGGCGCGGCGACGAGCGCCACCGCCTCGCCGACGTGCCGCACCTCGGCGCCGGCCAGGATGGGCCAGGAGTCGTCGATGAGCTGGACGCCGTTGGGGCCCGGCAGGTCGCGGGCGGTCAGGGCGATGGCCCCGGCCGGCGCGCGCTCGGGATGGAAGCGCAGCCGCGCGATGCGGGCGTGCGCGTGCGGGCTGCGCAGCGTGGCGCCGAACCAGAGCCCGGCCACCGCGAGGTCGTCGGCGTAGATCGCCCGCCCGGCGACCTTGGCGGGCCCGTCCGGCCGCGGCGGGCTCGTGCCGATCGGCGCCAAGCGCGCCGGCTCCTCGCTAAGGCTCACGCCACCTCCTCGCGATCTCCCTCGGGGCAGGCATGCACCGGAAGGTCGGTGGATTATAGCGACGGGCGCGGCCGCGCCGCCGGCAGACGGACGGCCGCCGGCGAGCTGGAGGCGCTCAGGGCGACGGCGCGAGGAAGAACGACTCGAACTGCAGCGGCAGCACGTCGTGCAGGAACTGCGAGATCGCCGTGACCGCGGCGTGCAGCTCCGCGGGACAGGGCGGCAGCGTCGCCGGCGGCACGCCGAAGTCGAAGCGCAGGGCGTTCTGGCGGAGAAAGCGGCCGTACCAGCCGCAGCGCCGCCGACTGGAAGAGCCCCCACCGCCGGTCGCCGCCCTTCCCCTGCCCGGCCGCGAGCGCCAGAATCAGCCGCTCCGCGAGCGGACGGCAACTCCACCCTCCGCGTCTCGCTCCGGTCTGCTTCCTCGCCGACGGCGACACCACCAGCGGCAGCTCGGGGAGCCCGGTGCTCAACGGCCGTGGCGAGCTGGTAGGGGTGAACTTCGACCGCGTCTGGGAAAACGTGGCCAACGACTTCGGCTGGAACCAGGACGTCGGCCGGATCATCGCCGTGGACGTCCGCTACTTGCTCTGGGCCTTGGAGGCCCGCACGGCCCGCAGGCGACCCTGCTGCTCCAAGAACTGGGGGTCCAGCGAAACTGACTCTGTAGGGGCGGAGCTTGCCTCCGCCCTCCAGGGGGCAGGCAAGCTGCCCCCCTACAAAGAGTGCAACGAGTGCAACGCCAGTGCCTGCTACACTCGGTCCGGACCGCTCGGACCGAGACCCCTGGAACGCTCGACGCCCTCCGCACCCCGCGCCCCGCCGAGGAGGCGGCCTTCCAGCCGCTGCTGGACGGCTTCCGCGCCCGGTTAGACCGCGAGCTTCCTCCGGCACCTCGACTGCGACCGCCTGCAGCCCGAGCCTCTCGCCCACTCGCCGCCTGCCGAGGCCGAGCTCATCCTTGTCCCCGCCTGACCAGCCCGGCCCGCCCACGCGACAGGACGGCCGTGGCAGGGTGTGCGCTCTGGGTCCTCCCCTCTGGTACTCTCGGGTCAGTGACACGCACACAGCTCTCCGCCAACGCAGGGATGGCGCGAGCGCGGATTCCCGGCCTCGGATCGGCCCCCGCTGTGGCCCCAGGCCGCTCTGACCGCTACGATTGGACGCTCGCACCCGTCGCGATCCAAAAGCGACTTCCTACACGGCGAGTGCCAGTTTGTCGTCACACTCGTTGAGGAGGTGAGTCATGTCTGCACCGGCTCGTTTGTTTGGATTGATCGTGGCGATCACGGCCGCGGGTCTCGGCATGCCAGGTTCCGCCGATGCCTTCGACCGGAGCATCACGTTCTGCAACCGCACGACGTCGGACGTCGATGTCGCGCTCGGCGTCGACCTCGCGGGAACGTCGGATACGACGTCGAAAGGCTGGTACAAGGTGCGAGGCTGCACCTGCCGGACTTTGCTCCACGCGGACCTGAGGGCGACCGAAATCTTCCTCCTGGCCACACGGTCGGGCCTCGACAACGTGCTGCAGGGCGGCCGCGCGCGGCTCTGCGTTCACCCCTCCAATGGCTTCTCCTACCTGGCGGAGAACGCCAGCCAGTCGAGTTGCAACGGCGCCGGCGGGGAATGGGTCACCTTCAAGTGGTATGACACCGGCACCAGATCCGACTATCGGCTCAATCTCAGGCGCGAGGGAGAGTGCAACCTGATGGATGATCAGTGAGTGGATAGCGGTGGCCGAAGCGTCAGGGTGTCGGAGCAGGGACCGACTCTCTGGCGCGCTGCCGCGCGCGGCCCCTCACCCTACCCTCTCGCACGAGGGGAGAGGGGGCGTCTTTATTGGGTTCGGTTGGAGTTCGGGGTCAGAGTGACTTTGGCCGCGGTGGTCAGGGGCAGATGGGCGGTGCGACGCGTAGAGGCGCTGGAGCGAGCTGGATGCCTTAATCGGCGCCTTGACGCTCTCATCCTGGCGGCCTAGGCTTCGAGCTCGATACCGGATTCCGGCGGTGAGACCAAGGAGGGGAATATGCGGCCACATCAGGTGAGACACGGCGCCATCGGGAGCGGGCTGTGCCTGTTCATGTTCTGCGCGACCCTGGCCAGCGCCGCGCCCGGCTATCAATACTTCGTCACGGGCAACCCCGCTGACGTCGTCACCCCCACGAGCGGGCTTCTGGTGCTGCAGGGCGGCGGCACCGACGTGGACGAGAACTTCGTGCACATGGGAGCTCGCTCCGGGGGCGGCGACTTCGTGGTGATCCGCGCCTCGGGCACCGATGCCTACAACCCCTACATCTACGACCTGTGCTCGTGCGACTCCGTGGCCACCATCATCTTCAAGAACCGGAACGCGGCGTTCAGCCAGTTCGTCATCGACACCATACGCAACGCCGAGGCACTGTTCATCGCCGGGGGAGACCAGTCCGAGTACGTGAGCTTCTGGAAGAACACACCGGTGGAGGACGCTATCCACCACGTTGCGAACAAGCCGGCGCCGGTCGGCGGCACCAGCGCAGGAATGGCCATCATGAGCGAGTTCGTGTACTCGGCGATGAGCAATAGCAGCCTGACATCGGAGGAGGCCCTCGCCGACCCGTTCCATCGCGATTTGACGCTGGACCGGGACTTCCTGGCCCTGGCCGGAATGAACGGCAAGATCACGGACCAGCACGTCCAGGAGCGCGACCGCATGGGCCGGACCATCGCCTTTCTCGCGCGGCTGGTCCGGGATGGGTGGACCACCGAGGGTCTCGCGATCGCGGCCGACCGCGAGACGGCGCTGCACGTCGACCCGGCCGACAGGAGCGCCGAGGTTCTGAGCACGCCCACCCACCCGACGCCGTACGTGTACTTCCTCCGCACCCCCGGCCCGCCAGAGGTGTGCCAGTCGGGGACTCCCCTCACCTACCGCAACATCTCCGTCTACCGGATCGGACCCGGAGGAAGCTTCGACCTCGACAGGTGGCGCGGCACGGGCGGCATCGCGTACACGCTCACCGTCGAAGCGGGCACGCTCACCTCTTCACGCGGCGAGGTCTACTAGCGCAACGACACCAGAAGACGCGAAGGATTCCCGGCGCCGGCGCATCCAACGATTCGAGTAGGGATCGCTCTCGCCGGCTGCCTCCGCGCGGCGGCGGGAAAGGAGCCGCCGATGAGATCCATACCGGTCGTCGTTGCCCTCGTCGTCGTCGTCGCCGCCTCGCCGGCCTTCGCCCAGGTGGATCGCTGGAGCATCGACGTCGAGGCCGTCTCGCTCGACGCCGGGGGGAACGATCGGCTCGTCCTCGCGGACCGCTCCGTCGCCGCGGGCGGGTCGGCCACGCAGACCACCCACACGCTCGACGCCGGCTCCGCGCTCGGCTACCGCGCCGAGCTCCACCGCGCCGGCGACCGCTGGCGCTTCGGCGTCGACTTCCTTATCTACCGCACCGATCAGGAGGTCGATCCCGTAACCGGCGCCGCCGGCGGCGGCGCGGCCCAGCGGATCTTCGTCGTCGTCGGCGGTCAGGTGGTCTCGGACAACCCGGGCGAGCGGCTCTACTACCAGGGCCTCGGCGACACCACGATCGAGCTCTGGTCCGCCGACTTCGTGGCCTCGCGCGCCATCGCCGGAAGAGGCGGCAATGAGCTGCGACTGGGGCTGGGCCTGCGCGCTGCGGACTTCGACAACGACTACCGCGCCGTCGCCGGCATCGAGGGCGTCGGCGGCCTGCGGCTCGACGCCTCGTCGAACTACGACCGCATGCACGGGCCGCTGGTGGCGCTCTCCGGCTCGATCGAGCGCGGCCGCAACCGCTTCGAGGGCTACCTCGGCCAGGCGGTGGTGTTCGGAGACGTCGAGCTGTCGAGCGGGCTGCGCGAGTTCGCCGGCCCGCCGACCCTGGACGTCGACGCCGAGTTCCCGGCGATCCGCGGCGAGCGCTTCAACCAGGTCGAGAGCGTCACCATCCCGATGACCGAGCTGCGCCTCGAGTGGCGGTTCCGGCTCACCGACCACATCGCGCTCGGCGCCGGCGCCTTCTTCGCCGCCTGGACGGACCTCGCCGTGCCGCCCGGCGTCGAGCCGGGCTCGACGCTCGACACGCTCGACGAGAACACGCTCGAGCTGTTCGGCGCCTCGGGGGGCGTGACCGTCCGGTTCTGAGCGCCTACTATAGCGACGGGCGGCGCAGGCGCTCGTGATGGGCGGCGCGCAGCGCCGCGACCAGCCGCTCGTCGACGAGGCCGCGGGGGTTGCCCTCGTAGACGAGACCGCGGTCCTTGCGGAAGGCGTCGACCGCGTCCATGGCCTCGGCGTCGTAGAGCCCGAAGTCGTCGTTGTAGCGCGCCTGGGCGGCGCGCAGCGCGTCGAGGTCCTTCTGGTACCTCTCCGGGTCGCTGCGCAGGAGCGACGGATTGAGGCGCACGACCGGCGCGTCGGGGAAGGCCGCGAGGTCCTTGCGCCAGTAGCCGAGCCCGTGGAGCATGCGCTTGAGCTCCACCACGTCGCGCCCCTTGACCTCGGAGAACGACCGCCAGCCGAGCCGCTGCTGGGTCTTCCGGTAGATGCGCTCGAGCTCGCCGACCGGGTCGGCGTGCTCGCCGACGTCGATCGAGACGCTCAGGTGATCGCCGCCGCGCCCCGGGTCGTTCGGGTCGGCCACCCGCAGCGCCGCCGACTGGAAGAGCCCCCACCGCCGGTCCCCGCCCTTCGCCTGCCCGGCCGCGAGCGCCAGGATCAGCCGCTCGGCGAGCGCCATGCCGGCGCCCTCGGTCGCTTCGAAGTGGTCGGCCACGGCGTCGACGACCTCGCGGCCGACGAGGATGTTCCCCTGCACCGTGTAGTTGCGCCCCTGCCGGCTCCCCGCCCAGGCGCCGTTCTCGCCGCCGGTGTGCGCCGCCGTGCGCCCCTGCATATCGATCACCCCGAGCTGCCGCCGCTCCCGCGCCTTGTCGCCGTCGAGGAGCCGCTCGATCACCACCTCCGGCGCCAGCCCCTGCGCCAGCAGGTCGAGCCCCTGCCGCCCGTACTCGACCGCCGTCCAGGCCTGCGTCGCCACCGCGCCGACCCCGGCCCGCGCCCAGGGCACGGCGCGGCCGACGAACGGCACCCGCGTCGTCACGACGACTCCGGCCTCGCCGGTCGCCGGATCGATGGCGCAGAGCGAGAAGGTAGAGAAGAGAGGATGCTCGGCCGCCTCCGTGGCTCCGGCCGCGGGCGGGAAGGCGACCGCGGCGGCGGTAACGAGCGCGCGTCTGCCGATTCCCACGCCGCGAAAATCGATTCCCAGCCGCCGGAAATCGATTCCCACGGCGCGGGAATCGACGCCCACGCGAATTCCGCCGATTCCCGGCCGGCGGCAGGCGATTCCCAGGTGGCGGCCGCCGATTGCCGGCCGGCGGCAGCCGATTCCCCCGCACCGGGAATCGATTTCCAGGCGCCGGCAGCCGATTGCCGAGCGGTCTTCGCCTGCCGCCGCTGCTCACCCAGCGGCCCTGCCCGCCCGCCGGCCTGTGGTGTTCCCCTTCAGTCAAGACACTCGGGTAGGGCGGAAATCCCCGGTTCAGAGTGAGCTCGCGGCGCGCGCCGCGGCGGTGCGGTGGTTGAGGTTGGCGGTTCGGCGCTCGGCCGGCGTCTGCCAGCCGAGGGCTTGGTGAGGGCGCTGATGGTTGTAGTCGTCGAGCCAGTGGCGAA
>JBIOUG010000073.1:0-12157 GCA_044866775.1 Thermoanaerobaculia bacterium
CCACCAACCTGGGCCTCGCCGTTGAGCCGGCGCAGGAATGCTTCCCGAAAACGCCCGGGACGTGGCCCGGGCGCTACGGGAACGCTTGGCCTCACTGCGCAACTTCGGAGACCTCGCTCGGGCTGAGCGTCGTCAGGAAGCGCTCGGTCGCGGCGCGGTCGAACTGCGCGTCGCGCGCCTCGATCAGGAGGAAGTAGCGGTCGCGCGAGGCGAGGGCGAAGTTGCGGGCGTTGAACACCGGGTGATAGGGCATCGGCAGGCCGTTCAGGGCGAACATCCCGAGCACCGCCGCCAGGGCGGCGAAGAGGATCGTCATCTCGAAGGTCGGCACGATGAACGCCGGCCAACTGTGCGCCGGCCGGCCGCCGACGTTCATCGGGTACTCGACGACCGCCGCCCAGTACTGGAGGAGGTAGCCGGCGACCGCCCCGACGATGCCGCCGAGCAGCACGATCAACGGCACCCGCGAGTGATGGTGGCCGAGCGCCTCCGACAGCTCCTCCATCGGATAGGGCGTGAAGGCGTCGAGGCGCCGGTAGCCGGCGGCGTGGGCGGCGCGCGCCGCCGCCAGGACCTCCTGCGGCGTGCGGAACTCGGCCATCAGGCCGTAGAGCGCGGCGCCCGCGCGCGGCTCACTCATGGCTCGGCGCCTCGGTGTACTCGCCCCCGCGGCTGCCGGGGAGGATGGTGCGCATCTCGAAGATCGAGATCATCGGCACGAAGCGGATGAAGAGGAAGAGCAGCGTCAGGAACAGGCCGATGGTGCCGATGAAGGTGGACCAGTCCCAGATCGTGCCGTGGTAGATCCCCCACGACGAGGGGAGGAAGTCGCGGTGGAGCGAGACGACGATGATGACGTAGCGCTCGAGCCACATGCCGACGCTGACGAACATCGAGATCGCCCAGAGCGCCGCCGGCGAGCTGCGGAAGCGGCGCAGCCAGAGGAGCTGCGGCACGACGCCGTTGCAGAAGAGCAGCGCGTACCAGTGCCAGTGGTAGGGACCGAACGCCCGGTTGAGGACCATGAAGCGCTCGTACCAGTTGCCGCTGTACCAGGCGAAGAAGATCTCGGTGAGATAGCCGTAGAGCACGATCAGGCCGGTCACCAGCATCACCTTGCCCATGTTCTGCAGGTGGCGGGTGGTGATGAAGTCCTTGAGCCCGAAGAGGTGGCGCAGCGGGATGGTCAGGGTGAGCACCATCGCGAAGCCGGCGTAGATCGCCCCGGCCACGAAGTAGGGCGGGAAGACCGTGGCGTGCCAGCCGGGCACGATGCCGATCGCGAAGTCGAAGGAGACGACGGTGTGCACCGAGAGCACCAGCGGCGTCGCCAGGCCGGCGAGCAGGAGGTACGCCGTCTCGTAGTTGTGCCAGTGCGCGGCCGAGCCGCGCCAGCCCATGGCGAAGAAGCCGTAGATCACCTTGGCGACGCGGCCCTGGGCGCGGTCGCGCAGCGTCGCCATGTCGGGGACGAGGCCGACGTACCAGAAGAGCAGCGACACCGTGGCGTAGGTCGAGACCGCGAAGACGTCCCAGATGAGCGGGCTGCGGAACTGCGGCCACATGCCCATCGTGTTGGGGTAGGGCAAGAGCCAATAGGCGAGCCAGGGGCGCCCGAGGTGGAGCACCGGGTAGAGCCCGGCGCAGGCCACGGCGAAGAGGGTCATCGCCTCGGCGAAGCGGTTGATCGAGGTGCGCCACTCCTGGCGCAGCAGGAGCAGGATCGCCGAGATCAGGGTCCCGGCGTGGCCGATGCCGATCCACCAGACGAAGTTGATGATGTCGAAGCCCCAGCCGACCGGGATGTTGATCCCCCACACCCCGACGCCCTTCGCGAAGAGCACCGTCACCGCGAGCAGGAAGAGCATCAGCAGCGCGAAGGAGACGGCGAAGCCGGCGTACCACCACTTCGGGATGCGGTGCAGGACGATCGAGCTGATCTTGTCGGTGACCGACGCCGGCGTGTGGCCGGGGGCGATGACCGGCGGCTTCGCCGGCTTGACCCGGATCGCGGGGTTGAGCACCCGCTCGGGCAGCGCCATCAGCCCGCCTCCGCGCCGGCGAGCGCCGGGTTGGGGTTGCGCACCCGCGCCAGGTAGGTGGTGCGCGGCCGCGTGTTGAGCTCCGCCAGCAGGCCGTAGTTGAGCGGATCGGCCTTCCAGCGCACGACCTGCGCCTCGGGGTCGTTCAGGTCGCCGAAGAGGATCGCCCCGGTCGGGCAGGCCTGCTGGCAGGCGGTGACGATCTCGCCGTCGCGGATCGGCCGCCCCTGGACCTTGGCGTCGATGCGCGCGGCGTTGATGCGCTGCACGCAGTAGGTGCACTTCTCCATGACGCCGCGCATGCGCACCGTCACGTCCGGGTTGCGCATCATCGCCTGCACGGGGCCCTGCTCGTCCTGCATGTAGGAGAGGAAGTTGAACCGCCGCACCTTGTAGGGGCAGTTGTGCGAGCAGTAGCGGGTGCCGACGCAGCGGTTGTAGACCATGTCGTTCAGCCCCTCGTCGCTGTGCACGGTCGCCGCCACCGGGCAGACCACCTCGCAGGGGGCCGTCTCGCAGTGCATGCAGAGCACCGGCTGGTTGTGGACCACGGGCGCGTCCATGTCGCCTTCGAAGTAGCGGTCGATGCGCAGCCAGTGCATCTCGCGGCCGCGCGCGACCTGGTCCTTGCCCACCACCGGGATGTTGTTCTCGGCCTGGCAGGCGACGACGCAGGCGCTGCAGCCGGTGCAGGCGGTGAGGTCGATCGCCATGCCCCAGGCGTGGCCCTCGTACTTGTGCTCGGGGTAGAGGGAGATCTCTTCTTGCTCGTGCTCGCCCGCGTGCGCGAACCCGGGATGGTGGCGGTACTCCGCGAGCGTGCCGTGGCGCACCACCTTGCGCCGCGCCGCCTCCTCGTAGGCCTCGGGGTAGTCGATGGCGTTGTGGTTCTGGGTGCAGGCGAGAGCGTAGCGGCCGCCGGTCGGGCGCACGGTGGCAGGCGCTGTCCAGAGAGCGTCGGCGGTGCGCAGCGCGTAGGCGTTGAAGCCCTGCCCGGTGCCCAGCGCGCCGGCCGCGCTCCGGCCGTACCCGAGATGGAGGGTGGCGGCCCAGGGCGCGTGGCCGGGAACGACCCAGACCGGCACCTCCAGCCGCCGGCCGCGCCACGTCAGCTCCACCATCTCCTCGCTCGCGACGCCGAGCGCCTCGGCGGTCGCCGGGGCGATCAGGAGGGCGTTGTCCCAGGTCAGCTTGGTGAGCGGCTTCGGCAGCTCCTGCAGCCAGGCGTTGGCGGCGAAGCGGCCGTCGAAGACCGTCGGGTCGGGACGGAAGAGGACGGGGAAGTGGTCCCGCCGCCAGTTGGCGGGCGGGCGCGGGGCGCCGGAGATGGGGTCGACTGCGGCGTGGTCGTAGAGGTCGACGGGGCGGCGCGCGATGGCCCCCGCCGCCTCCGCCACGGCGCCGCCGTCCACCGCCGGCGTCACGGCGGGTTGCGCCGTGTCCGGCACGACGCCGTCGTGGAGCGCCCGCCGCCAGGCCCGCTCGAAGTCGCCGCCGAGACGCGGCTGCCAGGTCGCGCGCACCAGCTCGTAGGCGGTGGCGCCGGGAGGGCCGGTGAAGACGGCGAGCATCTCGGCGGGGGTCTTGCCGCCGTAGAGCGGCTCGATGAGCGGCTGGAGGATCGACGCCGTGCCGTCGAAAGCGCGCGCGTCGCCCCAGCTCTCGAGCTCGTGCGCCGCCGGCACGTGCCAGTGGCAGTAGCCGGCGGTCTCGTCGGCGTAGAGGCCGTAGTGGACGCGCAGCGGCACCTTGGCCAGGGCGCGGGCGAACGGCACGTCGGCCGGAGCGGTGTAGACGGGGTTGCAGTCGAGGATGACCAGCGCCTCGACCCGGCCAGCCTCCATGTCGCGCACCAGCTCGGCGAGCGAGGCCCGGTCGTCGACCGGGTCGATTTCGATCGGCTGGATGTAGCGCACCGTCGTGCCGGCGTTGCCGAGCGCCTGGTTCATGGCGTGGGCGAGGATCTGAACGGCGGGCGCGGCGTACTCGCCGGCGACGACGAGCGAAGCGCCGGCGTTGGCCAGCAGGTCGGCCGCCACCGCCTCCACCCAGCGCAGCAGCAGCTCGCTCCGGGGCGCCTCGAGCTGCGACGGCTCCTCGCGACGGGCGGGAGGAGGAGGCGCGGCCGCCATGGCCGCCCCGACGCCGGGCACGCCCAGGCGGTTCGCGAGCAGCAGCGCGAACCACTCGACCTGCGCCGGCGCGACGGGCAGGCGGTGGTCGGCGAGCGTGCCGGTGCTGGTCGGCGCGCTCTCGACCGCGTAGAGCCGGTTCATCTCCGGGCGCGCGGCACGCGGCCGGCGCTGCGACGCGAAGTCGCGGGCGTAGCGCACCGCCGCCGGCCCGTCGCAGAACGGGTCGGCGTCGAGCGTCAGGACGACGCGCGCGCGGGCGAAGTCGTAGATCGTCTCGAGCGGCGCGCCGAAGGCCCGCTGCGCCGCCGCGCGCGCCTGGTGGGGGCCGGCGGGCTCCCAGCGGTGCCAGCGGGCCGCCGGGAAGAGGCGGGCGATCTGCTCGAACTGCGCCGCCAGCGTCGGCGAGGTGATCGCCCCCGAGAGGAAGCGCAGCCCCTCGCCGCCGATCGCCTGCCGCGCCCGCGCGACCGCGCCCATCTGCTGCGCGAAGGCGCTCCAGGTGCGGATGCGGCCGAGCTGGGTCAGCGCCTGCGAGCGCTCCGGGTCGTAGAGGCCGAGCACCGCCGCCTGCGCGAAGGCGTCGGTCGCGCCGAGGCTCGCCGGGTGCTGCGGGTTGCCCTCGACCTTGGTCGGCCGCCCGAGGTGGCTCTCGGCCAGCACGCCGCGCGCATAGCCGCGCAGGGTCAGAGCGGTGGCGAAGAAGAGCGGCCGGCCGGGGATCACCTCCTCCGGCTGTTGCACGTAGGGGACGATCGACTCCGGCGGCTGCTTGGTGCAGGCGGTCAGGCCGGCGAGGGCGAGCGACGCGGCCGAGAGCTGGAGGAAGCGGCGGCGGCTGAAGCCGTCGGCGTCGTCGAGCCACTCGGAGGCCTGGCGCGGGAACTCGCGGTGCAGCAGCTCCTCGAACTCGGGCGTCGCGGCGAGCTCGTCCAGGCTGCGCCAGAGCTGCGGCCCGCGCTGTCCGGCGAGGCGGCGGCGGACCGCGGCCACGTCCAACATGGCCGCGCTGCCGCGCCGCAACTGCACCAGTCCGCCGTCGCTCATCGTCGCCTCGCGGTCTGCTAGCGGTGACAGGTCGAGCAACTGGTCAGGCTCTGCACGTTGTAGTCCTTGACCAGCTTGGCGCGCAGCGCGCCGCCGTCGGCCGGCGGCTGCCACGTCATGTTGAACACCTGGTCCCGCGGCCGCACGCGCCGCCCCGGGTCGCGGTGGCACTCGAGACACCACTCCATCTGCAGCGATGCCGTCTGTCGCATGAGCGGCATCTCGTCCACACGCCCGTGGCACTCGGCGCAGCCGATCCCCTTCGCGATGTGGATGCTGTGATTGAAGTAGACGAAGTCGGGCAGGTCGTGCACCCGGCTCCAGGCGATCGGCTGGCCGGTGCGGAAGCTCGCCTGCAACGGCTCGAGCAGGTCGGCGTCGGTCCAGATCTGCCGGTGGCAGTTCATGCAGGTCGCGGTCGCCGGCATGCCGGCGAACGACGAGGTCTCGACCGAGGTGTGGCAGTAGCGGCAGTCGATGCCGAGCCCGGCGACGTGGTGGTCGTGGCTGAAGGGAACCGGCTGCTTGAGGACGACGCCCTGACCGGTGACGTAGGAGGAGCGCAGCAGCGTCGACCAGATCCACACCAGCACCCCCAGGAACACGACCGCCCCGAAGATGCTGACCTTGGCGATCGTATTGGTGCTGCGGTGGAAGATCTGCATCCGGCGCGCGCTCCCTCCTCCGCCGAGGGGATCGACCTTATAAGAGGCCGCCAACCCCGTTCAAGCGACCTTGTGACGATCGTCACAAGCTCGGCGGGATGGTAGCGAAGCGCGCGGCTGGGCGCAAGGCGCCAACTCAGGCCGAGGGCCGGTAGAGAGCCAGAGAGTTTACAGAGCCTGGTGCTAGGCTTCGTCCGCGCCGCGCGAAACGCCGCATTGCGAGTGCGCGCTCGAGACGCACGAGGGAGGCCAGGCCATGCCCACGCTCACCGACAACATGCCCGCCGTCACCATCGTCTACGGGCTTCTGCTGATCGCCCTCGGGGTGGGGTTCTACGTCGCGACGGGGCAGGCGAGCGCGACCGCGCTCATCCCGGCCTTCTTCGGCGTCGTGGTGCTCATCGCCGGCGTCGTCGGCCGCCGGCCGCATCTCCTCAAGCACGCCATGCACGCGGCGGCGGCGCTCGGTCTCCTTGGCTTCTTGGGCGGACTGCCGGGGCTCGTGCGCGGCTTCGTGCTGCTCCAGGGCGGCACGGTCGCGCGGCCGAACGCCGTCGCCGAGCAGTCGATCATGTCGCTCTTGTCGCTCGCCTTCGTCGCCCTGTGCGTGAAGTCGTTCATCGAGGCCCGAGGAGCCCGTCGCGCTGGTCGCGCGACGGAAGGCGCTCCTCGGACTTGATTCGGAGCCCGGCGCGAAAGCCTTCGCGCCTTGCGCGCCCGCGCCGCCGCGGCAGTGTCCTCTCCATAGGTCACTCGCAGCGACGCCCGGCGCCGTCACCGCGTTCTAACTTCTTCTTTCACCGTGCCTTACGCGCGGCGTGCCGCCCTGGCACCCCGGTTGCTCCTGGAGCGCCGCCATACGGTCCTCCATGGACCTCAAGGAGAACGACAATGAAGCGTTGGAGCGCCGCGCTCATCCTCTTGCTGCTCGCCGCCGCCCTGCCGGCCGCCGCGCAGCCCGGACGCCACGGACAGCGGCGTGGCTACCGCCACGACCCGCCCGATCACGCCCTGCGCGTCCGCCTCGGCGGCTTCGTGCCGGAAGGCGACTCGCAGTACTTCGAGGACAAGGCTCTCGACTTCACCGGCGAGGCCGAGGACCTCGAAGACGTCTCCTTCGGGCTGGACTACCGGCTCGAGGCCACCCCGCACCTGTCGCTGCTGTTCTCGGGCACCATCTACGAAGGGCAGAACGACCAGCACTACATCGACTTCACCGACGACCGCGGCGACGAGATCGAGCACACGACGACGCTCGAGATCAGCTCGCTGACCGTCGGCGCGGTCGTCCACCTCGCCGGGCCCGAGGCCGCGGTGCGC
The DNA here is from genome assembly GCA_044866775.1 of Thermoanaerobaculia bacterium. Classification (GTDB taxonomy): domain Bacteria; phylum Acidobacteriota; class Thermoanaerobaculia; order Multivoradales; family UBA5704; genus DASUNQ01. The sequence continues at coordinate 7,207 of JBIOUG010000073.1, forward strand.
CCGTACCTGGGCGCCGGCGGCGGCCTCTACAGCTACCGCCTCGAGGAGTCGGGGGACTTCATCGACTTCACGCCGCCGCCGCCGGAGGTCTTCGCCGGGACGTTCGAGGCGCGGGGGGAGACGTTCGGGTACTACCTGCTGGCCGGTCTCGAGGTGCCGGTCGGCCGCAGCGTCGCCTTCTTCGCCGAGGGGCGGTGGCAGGACGCGGAGGACGAGCTCGAGGACGACTTCGAGGACTTCGGCGACCTCGACCTCTCCGGGCGCGACGTGTCGGTGGGAATCACCTGGCGCTTCTAGTCGTTACGCCCGGCGCCAGGGCCCTGGGCGCGAAGGCTTTCGCGCCGGGCTCCGGTCAATCCTAGGAGTGCCGTCCGTCGCGCGCCCAGCGCGACGGACTCCTAGGCCCGGTGCTTGCAGTTCGACCGGCCGCGGCCCAGCACCCTCGGTAGCTACGTAGTCCGCGGGGACCGGGCGTAAGCTCCCCACGATGTCGCCAAACCCCAAGCTCGCCGGACCTTTGCCGCCTGCGGACCGCCGCCGGCGGCTCGTCCGCCTCCTCCTCGTCGTCGGCGGGGTCGGGCTCCTCGTGGGCCTGGTGCTCTGGCCGTTCTGGCGCCTGTCCGGCCAGTTCGACGACCTCACCTTCCTCCAGCCCTCCCGCCTCTACGCCACGCCGGTGCGCGTCTACGAGGGGCGGGCGCTGTCGCGCGACCGCCTGATCCGCGAGCTGGAGGCCGACGGCTACCGGCGCGACGACTCGCAGGCGCCGCTGCCGGCGAGCGGCTATCGCACCGTCCGCAACGGCGCCGCCGTCCACCTGCGCCGCTTCACTACCCCCGAGGGGGAGCCGGGCGGCGGCCTGCTCGAGATCTCCTTCCGCGGCCGGCGCATCGCGCGCGTGCTGCGCGACGGCCGGCCGGTCGAGGCCGCCTGGCTCGAGCCGGCGCTCCTCCACACCTACTACGGGCCGGACTTGAAGGAGCGGCGTCCGGTCTCGGTCGACGAGGTCTCCGAGGACCTCGTCGAAGCGGTGCTCGCCGCCGAGGACGGCGGCTTCTTCCATCACCCCGGCGTCTCGCCCTCCGGCATCCTGCGCGCCGCCTGGGTGAACCTGCGCGGGCGCGAGGTGCGGCAGGGCGGGAGCACGCTCACCCAGCAACTGGTCAAGAACCTCTACCTGAGCCACGAGCGCACGCTGGTGCGGAAGTCCCAGGAGGTGGTGCTGGCGCTGCTGCTCGAGCTGCGCTACGGCAAGCGCGCCATCCTCGAGGCCTATCTCAACGAGATCTACCTGGGCTCGGCCGGCGGCGTGCACCTGATGGGCGTCGGCGCCGCCTCACGCGCCTTCTTCGGCAAGGACGTCGCGCAGCTCGACCTCGACGAGGCGGCGACGCTGGCCGGGGTCATCCGCGCCCCGGCTCCCTACTCGCCGCTCCAGCACCCCGAGCGCGCCAAGCAGCGCCGCGACTGGGTGCTGCGCCGCATGCTCGAGATCGGGCGCGTCGACCGCGCCCGCGTCGAAGCGGCGCTCGCGCGGCCGCTCGCCGTCGCGCCGGCGGCGGTGACCCGCCGCCGCGCCCCCTACTTCGCCGACGCCATGGCCGAGGAGGCCGAGAGCCGCTTCGGCCTCGACGAGCTCGAGGACGGCGGCTTCACTCTCTTCTCGACCCTCTCCTGGAGCGACCAGCAGGCGGCGCAGGAGGCGGTGGAGAAGGGGCTCGCGGCGCTCGAGAAGAGCTACGAGAAGGGGAACAAGGCGGCGAAGGGGCCGCTGCAGTCGGCCTTGGTCTCGCTCGATCCGAAGAGCGGCGGCATCCTCGCCTACGTCGGCGGTCTCGCCTACAGCGCCAGCCAGTTCGACCGCGCCGGCCGCGCCGAGCGCCAGGCCGGGAGCGCCTTCAAGCCGATCGTCTACGCCGCCGCGTTCGAGAGCGGCCGCGCCAACCCGGCCTCGTTCCTCGAGGATTCGCCGCTCACCGTGCGCCTCGCGAACCGCACCTGGAGCCCGCGCAACGACGACGGCAGCTTCCACGACTGGGTGACGGTGCGCACGGCGCTCGAGCGCAGCTACAACCCGGCGACGGCGCGCCTCGCGCTGCAGGTCGGGATCGACGAGATCGTGGAGCTCGCCAACGCCATGGGCGTCGCCGGCAAGCTCCAGCCCAACCCTTCGGTGGCGCTGGGAGCGGCGGAGGTGACGCCGCTCGAGCTCGCCACCGTCTACGCGACCCTCGCGGCCGGCGGCGTGCGGCCGTCGGTGCACGGTCTGCTGGCGGTCTACGACCGCTACGGCAAGCCGGTGAGCGGCTCGGCGCTGCCGCCGCGCGAGCGCGTGCTGACGCCGCAGACCGCGTACCTCGTCACCTCGGTGCTCCAGGGCGTCATCGACCGCGGCACCGGCCACGGCGTCCGCTCCTGGGGGGTGCGCGGCGAGCTGGCCGGCAAGACCGGTACCACCAACAAGCGGCGCGACAGTTGGTTCGTCGGCTACTCGCCGGCGCGCACCACGGCCGTCTGGGTGGGCTACGACGACAACGCCCCGACGCGCCTGTCGGGCGCGCGCGGCGCCGTGCCGGTGTGGGCCCGCTTCGCGCTCGCCGTCGCCCCCTCCGGCGGCAGCCAGGCGTTCGAGCAGCCGCCGGGCATCGTCACCGCCGTCATCGATCCCTCGACCGGCCTCCTCGCGACCGAGTTCTGCCCCTACGTCCTGACCGAGGTCTTCCGCGACGGCAACGTCCCGCGCCAGACCTGCGACCGCCATCAGAGCTGGTACGACGAGTTCACGGCGTGGGCGGCGACGGCCGGCGACGAGGACGGGGACGGGATCTACGCCGGCGACGACGAGCGGGTGCGCGAGGAGTGGCCGGAGGAGCGCGAGCGCCGCCACCCCGTCCGGCGCTGGCTGCGCAAGGTCTTCGGCAGCGACGACGAGGACGAGGCAGACGAGGACGCCGAGCGCGGGGACGAGGACCCGCCGCAGCAAGACGGCGGCTAGGCGCGGCCGGATGCGAGCCCTGGTCTTCGCCGGCGTCGGCCGCGTCGAGCACGCGACCGTCCCCGATCCGCGCCTCGAGGAGCCGGGCGACGCGATCGTGCGCGTCGAGCAGGCGGCGATCTGCGGCTCCGACCTCCACGTCTATCGCGGTCGCGAGACCGGCCTCGACGCGGGGACCGTCCTCGGGCACGAGCTGGTGGGCGAGGTCGTCGCGACCGGCCGCGGGGTGAGACGCTTCCGGCCCGGCGATCTCGTCGTCAGTCCCTTCACCACGAGCTGCGGCGCCTGCTTCTACTGCCGCGCCGGTCTCACCGCCCGCTGCGAGCGCGGGCAGCTCCTGGGCTGGGTCGAGAAGGGGCGAGGGCTGCACGGGGCGCAGGCCGAGGCCGTGCGCGTGCCGCTCGCCGACTCGACGCTGGTCGCGGTGCCGGAGGGCGCGGTGCTCGAGGAGGCGCTCCTCGCGGGCGACGTGCTCGCGACCGGCTGGTTCGGCGCCGAGAGCGCCGGCGCCGCGCCGGGAGCGGCGCTCGCCGTCGTCGGCTGCGGTCCGGTCGGGCTGATGGCGGTCGTCGCGGCGCGCGAGCTCGGGGCCGAGCGCATCTTCGCTCTCGACACCGTTGCCGAGCGCCTGGCGCTCGCCGCGCACTTCGGCGCCGAGCCGGTGCCGGTCGAGGACGGCGCTGGCGTCGAACGGTTGCGCGAGGCGACCGGCGGCCGCGGCGCCGACGCCGCGGTCGAGGCGGTGGGAAGCCCCGAGGCGACCCGGCTCGCCTTCGAGCTTCTCCGCTCGGGCGGCACCCTCGCGGCGGTCGGCGTCCATACCGAAGCCCGGCTCGCGATCGCGCCCGGCGAGGCCTACGACAAGAACCTCACCTACCGCGCCGGCCGCGCTCCGGTGCGGCGCTACCTCGAGCGGCTCCTTCCCTTCGTCGCCTCGCGCCGGGTCGACCTTGCGCGCATCGTCTCCCACCGCCTGCCGCTCGCCGAGGGCCCGCGCGGCTACGAGCTGTTCGACCGCCGCGCCGAGGGGTGCACGAAGGTGGTGCTCCTCCCGGGAGCCTGATCGGTGGCGGCCCGCGCGCGAGCGGCGCGGCGGCCGCTCGGGACCGAGACGGCGGTCGGATTCTTTTTCCCACTGGCGGGTATGGCGCTCGTCCTCGCCCTGTTGCTCCCACTGTGCCTCGAGAATGGCTGTTGGCGGAGCGGCTTGCGGTTCCTGGTCTCGACGCCTGGCTCGAACAGCGACTGCTCTTCGAGCTTTTGGCGAATCAGCGCGTAGTGCTGTCGCTCGACGGCTCGGAGGTGCTGTCTGACCGGTGGGGCGTAGACCAAGGCGTAGGGTTGCCGCCTTACGGTCATGACCTGTGGGCCTGTCAACCAAGAGACGGTGGGAAAGAAGGCGCGACCCCCGCGCGGGGCGGCGCCCTTGTCAAGCCCCTTCGCGCCGATTGACACCTCATCTCAGCCGATCGTCTCTCCGCGCACGTAGCCTGCCAACGGCTCGCGAATCTCGTCGGCTCTGCGCGCTCGCGGACGTCCTCGGGACGGACCGGAGCCTACGGAGTCTGCTGCTGCCGCCATGACGATCGGATCAGCGCACCGCCGCCGAGCAGGCCTGCCGCCCCGAGCCCCAGCCCGAGCAGCGCGACGCTGGCTTCATCGGCGTAGGCGCTCAGGCCGAAGACCTCGACGATGTCCGAGGCGTCGTAGAGCACCCAGGCCAGAAGCGCCACGGCGAGAGAGACGAGAATGATCCCCGACAGACGGGCCACGTTCATTGCGAATCCCCCTTGTGAGCTCGTTTCGGACTTTGCTCTGGAAGCGGCTGGATGTCGCCGGCCTCGAGGACTTCCGACTCTGGGCGGGCGCGGGCGGTCCGCGGCTCGCGGAGACGCTCGGGTCGACACCCGCTGCGGGCTCGACCCCTCCAGAGTTCTGCGTCGTCCACGACCGTGG
>JBIOUG010000074.1:0-26794 GCA_044866775.1 Thermoanaerobaculia bacterium
ACGCCGATGCCAAACCGCGTTCCACGCAAGTGATATTCGGCGATTTCAACGAGCTTTGGCAGCAGGCTTTCGAGCGTGAGGCGGTCGTCGGTCGCTTGCACGTAACGCTGCAAGGCGTGAAAGAACCACAGCGTCGCGTCGGCGGTGTGGTAGACGCCCTCGGTCTGGCCGTCCGGGAAGAAGTTAGGGATCAGCCCGTCGCGCAGGTGCTGCGCGAACGTGCGGAGGATGTAGCCCGCCTCCGCGTGCCGCCCCGTGGTCAGTGTCAGCCCTTCGAGGCTGATCATCGTGTCGCGGCCCCAGTCGGTGAACCAGTGGTAGCCGGCGATGACCGTGCGCGGCTCCTCGCCCGCGGCGTGGGCGCGCACCAGGTCCTCGGCCCGCGGCGGCGCCACCAGGAACTGATCGGCGGCGAGCACCAGCTCGGCGGCGGCCCCCTCGCGGGCCCGCGGGTCGGCGGCGGCGATCAGCCGCGCGCGGCGGTCGAGCTCGAGCCCCAGCGCCTCGCGCGGCGCCAGCGCGAGCACGGTCTCCCAGGGCTCGGTCGAGGCGGCGAGCGCCACCTCTTCGCCGGGCGCGAGGTCAACGGCGAAGGCGCCGGGCACCCAGGCGTCGCCGGTGGCGGCATACCCGCGGCCCGCCTCGACGCGGTAGTGGAGGTCGGTGATGCGGCGCTCGCCGGCGGTGAAGCGCGGCGCGCCGCCGAGGAGGACCATGCGCAGCGGCGGCAGCCCAGCCGCCGCGCGCACCTCGCACCGCCCCGCCGCCGCCTCGACCGCGAACGGCTCGGGCAGCGGTGTGCTCACCGCCTCTTCCTGGAGCCGGAGCTGGACGGCGGGCTCGAGCTCGAGGCGCACGGGAGCGGCGGCTTCGAGCAGCCGGTAGAGGACGAGCACGGTGTTCTGCCGGTGCGGCAGGACCAGGCGCTTCTCGAGCGCCCAGCCGGCGCCGCGGAAGGTCCACGCCGGCAGGCCGCCCTCGAGGTGGAACGCGGCGAGTGCGCCGAGCGGCTCGGGGTCCGGCGGCCCGCCCTGCCGCTCCTCGGTCCACAGCCGCGCCTCGGCGCCGTCCGGAAGGCGCAGCGTCTCCGCCAGCCGGCAGAGCGTCACCACGCGCCCGAGCGGCGGCGGCAGCGCGGCGACGAGGAGCCCGTGGTAGCGGCGGCTGAGGACCCCCGCCACCGTCCCCGCGGCGTAGCCGCCGAGGCCGTTGGTGACCAGCCACTCGCGGGCGACGAGGCGTTCCGGGTCGGCGAGCACGCCGGCGTCGAGGCGCCGCACCGGCAGCGGGATCGGGTGCTCCCCGAGCGCCGGCTCGGCCAAGCCGTGCTCGACCGGCGGCTCCTCGACGGGAGCGGCGACCGCCTCGGAGGAGGCGACGTCGCTGCTCATGGCTCGACATCCTTGGCCTCCCGCTGCCGCAGGAGGCCGCGATGGCGCGCCAGGCGGCGGGCGGAGGTCGGGCGGCTGGTGGCGGTTGGGATGGAGGCGGCTGGAGGCAGGCTCAGGGGTACGGGCAACGGGGCGACCTCCGGCACGCGCTAGCGATGCACGCCGTGTGCCGCCGCGGCTACCCCGAGGTCTTGTCCTTGAGCGCCGCGAGCTTCCCCGGCAGGGCGCGCGTGTCGATCGGCTTGACGATGTAGGCGTCGCAGCCGGCGGCGAGCAGCTCTTCGCGCGGGTAGTCCTCGGGATAGGCGGTCATGACGACGACCGGGATGTGGCGGGTCTCCGGGTTGGCCTTGAGCTGCCGCAGCAGCGCCAGGCCGTTCATGCCCGGCAGCCGGAGGTCGAGCATGATGATGTCGGGGGTGCCGGTGACGGCCGCAGCCACGGCGCCTTCGGCCGACGCCTTCTCGCAGACGACGTGACCCTCCTTCTGGAGCACCGCGTTCATCAGCTTGAGGTCCGCGGGGTGGTCTTCGACGATCAGCACGTTCATCGGCACGCACTCTCCCTCACTCCGCCTTGCGGAGCAAGAACTCCGCCACTTGCTGCGGCAGCCTGCGGGTGTCGATCGGCTTGGTGATGTAGCCGTCGCAGCCGGCGGCGAACGCCTTCTGGTCGTCGCCCTTCATCGCAAAGGCGGTCAGCGCGACGACGGTGACGTGCTTCAACCGCTCGTCGGCGCGGAGCTTGCGCGTCAGGGTCAAGCCATCCATGCCGGGCAGCGCGATGTCCATGAGGATCAAGTCGGGTGTCACCTGCTGGAGGATCTCCTGCGCCTGCTCGGCGTCGACCGCGCGGTCGACGGCGTAGCCCGCGCTCTCGAGCACGTGGCAGGCGAGCTTCAGGTTCGCCGGGTTGTCGTCGACGACGAGGACGCGCTGAGTCACGAGGGCGTTTTCCCGGGCAGCGGCAGGACGACGGTGAACGTGCTCCCTCTGCCGGGCTCGCTGGCGACCGCGATCGTGCCCTGCTGGAGCTCGACGAGCTTCTTGGTCAGCGCCAGGCCGAGGCCGGTGCCCTGATGGCGCCGGGCCAGGCTCGAATCGAGCTGCTGGAACTCGACGAACAGCTTCTCCAGGTCCTCGCGGGCGATGCCGATGCCGGTGTCGCGCACCTGCAGCTCGAACCGGTCCTCGCCGCAAGGCGCGGCGACGACATCGACGCTCCCGCCCTCTTCGGTGAACTTGACGCCGTTCGAGAGCAGGTTGTAGAGCACCTGCTTGAACCGCTGCTGGTCGAGGGTGACGGTCGCGACCGCGGGCGCGATCGCGCTGCGCAGCGTGATGTTCTTCTCCTTCGCCAGCGGCGAGAGGATCGAGCACACCTCCTCCACCGCCCGCGCCAGCCCGAAGGTCTCGGGGAAGAGCTCCATCCTGCCCGCTTCCACCTTCGACAGGTCGAGCACGTCGTTGATGAGCTGCAGCAGGTGCCGGCCGCTGCTCAGGATGTCGTTGAGATATTCCTTCTGCTTGGCATTGAGCGCGCCCGGCTTCTCGTCGACCAAGAACTCGGAGAAGCCGATGATGGCGTTGAGCGGCGTGCGCAGCTCGTGCGACATCGTGGCGAGGAACTCGCTCTTCAGCCGGCTGGCCTGCTGCAGTGTCTGCTCGAACGTCTTGCGCTCGGTGACGTCGCGAATGGCGCTCGAGACGAAGAGCCCTTCCTCCGTCTCGAGCGGGCTCAGGCTGATCTCGACCGGGAACTCGGAGCCGTCCTTGCGCCGGGCGTGCAGCTCGAGCCCCGCCCCCATGGCGCGGGTGCGGGGGTGCGCGGCGAACCCGCTGCGGTGGGCGGGATGCTTGCCGCGGAACCGCTCCGGGACCAGCACCTCGACCGGCTGGCCCAGCAGCTCCTCGCGCCGGTAGCCGAAGAGCCGCTCGGTCTGCGAGTTGACGAGCACGATCGCGCCGTCGCGACCGACGATGACCATCGCGTCGGGCGCCGACTCGAGCAGGCCGCGGAACTTCTGCTCGGCCTTCTTGCGATCGGTGGTGTCGCGAACGGCGCTCATCACCATGGTGCCTTCTTCGGTCTCGAGCGGGCTCAGGCTGATCTCGACCGGGAACTCCTCGCCGCTCTTGCGCACGCCGAAGAGCTCGAGACCGGCGCCCATCGCCCGGGCGCGCGGCTGGCTGAAGAAGTGGGCGCGATGGCCGAGGTGGGCGGCCCGGAAGCGCTGCGGCAGCAGCGTCTCGATCGGCTGTCCCAGCAGCTCCGCGCGCTGGTAGCCGAAGACCCTCTCCGCCTGCCCGTTGACGAGCACGATACGGCCGGTGACGTTGGCCATGACGATGGCGTCCGGCGTCGACTCCAGGAGGTCGCGGTACTTCGCCTCGACGAGCTTCGAGTCGCGCAGGACTTTGAGGTGCGACACGTCCTTCTTGGTAGAGAGAAAGTATTTGACGTTGCCGCCGCCGTCGCGGACGGGCTTGGTGGAGACGGCGACGTGCACCAGCGATCCGTCTTTGCGCCGGCGCACCGACTCGTACACCGCCAGCCCGTGCTGCCCGGCTTCCGCCAGGATCCGGCGCTCTTCGTCGACGCGGTCGGGCGGCACGACCAGGTCGATCAGCAAGCGCCCCAGGGCCTCGTCGCGCCTGTAGCCGAAGATCTCCTCGGCGGCGGGGTTCCAGTCCTGGACCTCGCCCTGCGGCGAGATCGCGATCATCGCGTCCGGCGTCTCCGCCCAAAACTGATGCGTGGACTCGGTTTCCATTTTTCAGCGCGCCGGCCGATTGTTGTGATTCAGAGTATACCGCCGATGCGGTAGGCTATCTCGGGAATTCCTCATGCCGGCTTCGCATCCGCTGCGGGTTCTGGTTGCCGAGGACCATCCGGTCAATCAGCGCCTGGTGCAGGCCATCCTGGGGCACCGCGGGCACGCGTTGGTCCTGGTGGCGAGCGGGCGTGAGGCGCTGGCCGCCCTCGAGCGAGAAGAGTTCGACGTCGTCCTGATGGACGTCCAGATGCCGGACATGGACGGCTTCCAGACGACCGCCGCGATCCGCGCCCGCGAGAAGACGAGCGGCGCTCACGTCCGCATCCTCGCCATGACGGCCCATGCCTTGGCCGGAGATCGCGAACGCTGCCTCGCCGCCGGCATGGACGGCTACCTCGCCAAGCCGATCTCTCCCGCAGAGCTGATCGAGCTGCTCGAACGCTCCGCGCCCGTCGCGCCGGAGCCGTCACCACCGCCGGCGCGACCACCGGCCGCCGGCGCCGGCGAGAGCGACCTCGAGCGCCGGGGGCTGGCCGCCATGTTCGTCGCCGACGCGCTGCGGCTCAGCACCGAGATGCGCGCGGCGATCACGCGCCGCGACGCCGGCGAGCTGCGGCGCGCCGCCCACCAACTCGTCGGCTCGGCGGGCTACTTCGCGGCGCAGCGCATCTTCGATCTGGCCCAGCGCCTCGAAGCGCTCGGCAAGGCGGGCGACCTCAGCGGCGCCGACCAGCTCTGCGAAGAGCTGGCCGCCGAAGTGGCGCGCTTCGAGCGGACACTGGCCGCTGGCCGCGACCAGAGCATCTGAGCCCCGCTCCGACATTCCCACCTGCGGTCGACGATCGCAGAGGCCGCGAAGGATTGCCGGGCCTCCCGCATCCAAGCTCGCAGCAGCCGCCGGCCTCGACCGGCGCTCTCGGAGGCGACCATGAAGAACCAGGCACCTCGCAAAAGGGCGTTCGACGGCACTCTCCCGGCAGCGCTGGCGATCACTCTGGCGCTGGGCTTCGGCGGCGCCGCCCAGGCCCGACAGGGGACGTGGACCGTGGAGCTCGATCCGATCTACATGCAAGCCTACGGTCACGACCAGCACGTGTTGACCATCCACGAGATCGACCGCCACGCGACGCCGCAAGTGGACCGCAAGACCGCCGTCAGCCTCGATACCGACGACAGCTTCGCCTACCGCGGCGAATTCCAGTACGCCCGGGGGCAGTGGCGTTGGGGCGTCGACTTTCTCTGGTTCGTGACGACGCAGAACGCGGAGGGCCGCACCGCGGCCGCCGGCGGCGGGGTCGACGAGGTCGCGTTCGAGGTCGCGGACCGGACCTTCACCTCCTCCAACCCGAGCCAACGCTTGTTCTACAGCCTCCTCGAGGACACCGACCTCGAGCTGTGGAACCTCGACCTCTACGGCATGAGGACCCTGGCGGAGACGCCGGGGAGCGCCTTCCGCTTGCAGCTCGGCCTGCGGCTCGGTGACTTCGACAACGACTACCACGCCGTCGTGGGCATCCAGGACGTCGCCGGAGCGCGCCTGGATGCCTCCTCGAACTACGAGCTGATGATGGGCCCGCTCGTCGGCCTGGCCGGAGACCTCCACTTCGGCAGGAGCTCCCTCGAGGGCTACCTCGGCCAGTCGGTGCTCTTCGGCACCGCAGAAAAGCTCACCAGCTCGTCCAGAGAGTTCGCCGGCCCGTTCGGTCCCACGCCGCCCTTCTTCGCCGAGGAGGGGATCCGGAGGGAAGGACGGGACGTCGCCATCCCGATCTCCGACCTCCGCATCAAGTGGAGCTACCAGATCAGCAAGCGAATCTCTCTCGGCGCGGGTGCCATCTCGTCGGTGTGGTGGGACGTGCCGGTCCCGCCGGGCATCATCCCGATCGTGGACGGCGATGATGCCTTCCACGAGAACACCATCGTCCTCTTCGGCCTGCTGGGCGGCGTCGAGGTGACGTTCTAGGAGCACGCCGCCCCGATCCCCGCTCCGACATTCTCACCTGCGGCCGAAGATTGCCGCCTACTTTTTGGACTGCGGGTGAAAATCTCGGTAGGCTCTCCACAAGTACCGGCTATGGCGGAACTATCTGAAGGGCCTCTACGACGCGCGGCCAAAGGGGCAGCAGATCCTCGTCACCGGGAGCGCCCGGCTCGACCTCTATCGCTACTCGGGCGATTCCCTTCAAGGCCGGTACCACCTCCTGCGCCTGCACCCCTTGTCTGTCGCTGAGCTCGGGCTCACCTCAGCCGCCGGCCTCGAGCAGCTCCTCACCCTGGGTGGCTTTTGGTGGCGGGACATCTCCTCAAGTGACTTCGTCGTGACCGACCGCCGCCGCCCGATCCTGATGGTGGCGTGCAAGGCGGCCGACGCCCCACTCGACCGCAGCCTTCGCTACCTGAAGACCCGTTTCCCAGACTGCCCCGCCTGGCAGCTCTCCGCCCAGGGTACGCGCGATTACCAGACACCCGAGGGGATCCGCGTCGCGCCGGGGCTCGAACTGCTCGGGCAACTCGTCTGAGGCGCCGGCCGTCGTGCGGAACCGCGGTCGGTCCTCAGAAGCTGGCGGTGGCGCGGCACGTCCTCGCGGCGAGTTCTCCGGCCGACGCCGTTTCGCCCGCGGCGCCGTCGAAGCGTTTCTCCGCTCTCAGGGGTTCGTGACTGCGGACTGAACCACCTCCCCGGCAGCCAGGAACCACAGCTCGAAGCGCGGCGGGTGGGTGAGGCCGAGGGCCTCTTGCACGGCGCGGGTGTAGGCGGCGCCTTGGGGGGCGTAGACGGCGGCGCGGGCGGCGAGATCGGTTCCTTCCACCTGATCCGTCTTGTAGTCGGCGACGACGAGAGAGCCGTCGGTGGCCTGATAGAGAAGGTCGATGGTGCCGGCGACGTAGCCGACCGGGCCGCCGTCGCCGCCGACCGGTGGCAGCAGGACCGGCAGCTCGCGGGCGAGGATGGATTCGCGAAGAGCGCGGAGGCGGGTGACGATGCCGGCGGAAAAAGCTCGGGTGAGAAGAGCGTGAGCGCGGCTGAGCGCCGCCTCGCACGCCACCGGCGGCACCAATCCCTCGACTACGCCGGGCAACCGAGCGAGCTGCCGCGCCAGCTCACTCTCAGCCTCCGCCTCCAGATCCCACGACTCCAGCGCGCTGTGCACGGCGCTCCCCGCCGCCAGCGCCGCCTCATGGGCAGCTTCCGCGCTCGGCTGCCCGGCGCGCCGTGCCCACCTTCCCTCCCCCGCTCCCGCCCCCGCCCGCTCCTCCCGCAGCCGTTCGTGCGCCTCCGCGCTCGCCGGCGCGCCGAACGGCCGCGCCATGCGCGCCCGCGCCGCGGCGCGCCGCTCGTGCAGCGCCTCCGCCTGCCGCGCCGCCTCCGCCGGCGTCGCCAGCCAGGGCGCGGCCTCGCGCTCCCCCTCCGGCTCATCGCCGGCGCCCCCGAGCGCCGGGAAGCGCCAGAGCGCCCCGAAGGCGTCCTCGCGCGCCGCCTCGCCGGCGTCGCGCAGCTTCCCCCAGAGCCCGTCCAGCCCTTCCTCCGGCCTTCCCGTCCGCCACACCGCCAGGTCGAGGAGGCTCCGCGCCCGATCCGGCGGACGCGGGACCGGCGCCTCGGGCCAGCAGCCCAGGAGCACCAGCCGCTCCTTGGCGCGCGTCGTCGCCACGTAGAGCAGCCGCACCCGCTCCGCGGCCTCGACCTCCTCGCGCTGCGCCTCGACGCGGTCGAAGCCGGAGGTCGCGGCGCCGAAGAGGGACAGCTCCAGCCGCCCCTCCACGCGCCCGAAGGCAAAGGGCTCGCGCTCGTCGGGGCGCTTCTGCTTGTGGAGCTGCGCCACGTAGACGTGGCGGAAGTCCAGCCCCTTGGCGCCGTGGATCGTGAGCACCTGCACCGCGTCGTCGAGGCCGGCCTGCGGGCGCGCCTCCTCGGCCTCGCGCGCCGCGGCGACGCTGCGGCGGAGCGAGCGCAGCACGGCCGTCGCGTCGCCGCCGCCGGCCTCGAGCGCCGCGGCCAGCTCGCGGAAGAAGCGCTCCAGGTTGGCCAGGCGGTAGGCGCCGAGGGTGCGCGCCGCCTCCACTGGCTCGAGCAGCGTCAGCGCCCGGAGCTTGTCGACGAAGACGTCCACCGGGTCGCGGGCGAAAGAGCGCCGCAGCGCCGCCAGGCTCTCGAGCCCGGCGATCAGCCCGCGCTCCCAGCCGGCGATCCGCTCGAGCCCCGGCGCCGCCGGCACCTCGCGCGCCGCCTCCTCGACCAGCTCGGCCAAGGCCGCGAGCGCCTCGCGGTCCGCCGCCTCGTCGGCGTGCCCCGCGCCTAGGCGCGAAAGCTTTCGCGCCGGGCTCCAATCAACGCTAGGAGCGCCCTCCGTCCCGCGCCCAGCGGGACGGGATCCTAGCTCGGTCGCGCGCCGCGGGAGCTGCCGCCGCCAGAGCGGCACCAGCGCCGCGTCGGGCACGCCGACCAGCGCCGAGCGCAGCACGGTGAGCAGCGCGAGGTGGTCTCCGGGGTCGAGCACCGCCCGCACCAGCGCCGCCGCCTCGATCACCTCGCGCCGCCGGTAGTACTGCTTGTCGCGGCCGACCAGGAAGGGCACGCCGGCCCGCCGCAGGGCTTCGAGATAGACGTCCAGGTCGCCGCCGCTGCGCAGCAGGATGGCGACCTCGCCGAGCCGCACGCCCGCGGCGCGCAGCGCCAGCAGGTCGCGAGCCAGGGCCGCCGCCTCGAGCTCGGTCGCCTCCGTCAGCGACGGCGCGCGCCCCCCCGGCTCCCAGCCGGCCGGCCAGCTCACCCAGTGCTCGACCGCCCGGCGGTCCCGATCGGCGTAGCCGGCGCTGCCGGCCAGCCGCTCGCAGGCGAGGAGCGGCTCGAACCGGGGCTGCACCCCGGTCCGCTCGCGCAGCACCGGCTCGACGATGCGGGTCACCTCGTCGAGCACCGCCGGCACCGAGCGGAAGTTCTCGGCCAGCGGCCGCACCTCGCCGCCGGCCTCCCGCACCGCCGCGACGAAGGCGTCGTAGGCCGCGAGGTCGGCGCTGCGCCAGCCGTAGATCGACTGCTTCGGGTCGCCGACTAAGAAGAGCCCCGGCCTTTTCGTGTTCGGAGCCGGCGGAGCTCCTGACGGAGCTCCTGGGGGCCCGTCCAGCGCCAGCCAGCGCAGCAGCTCGCACTGCACGCGATCGGTGTCCTGGAACTCGTCCACCAGGAGCTGGTCGATGCCGCGCCGCACCCGCGCCCGCACTCCAGGGTGGCGGGCCAGCAGCGCGACGGCGCCCTCGAGCAGCCCGTCGTAGGTCACCGCGCCGCGCGCCCGCATACCGCGCTCGACCTCGGCCAGGAGCGGCGCCAGCGCGCCGCGCGCCGCCGCCAGCAGCTCGGGATCGAGCGTCGCGAGGTGCCGCGCCAGGCGGCACAGCTCGTCGGTGTGGCGGCGGAAGGTCTCGCGCTCCGCGTCGGGGAGCGCGGGCTTCCCCGTCTCCGCCTCGCGCGCCAGCTTGCGGAGGTGCGCGAGGAGGTTCTCGGGCAGGTGCACGGCGAGCCGCCGTTGCAGCAGCCGCACGCCGGCCGACTGCCGCTCGTCGGCACCGAAGAACGCCGCTTCCGCCGCCGACGGCTCCACCCGTCCGCCGGCCGCCAGGCGGTCGAGCTCCTTGGCGAGCCGCGCGAGGCCGGCGCGCAGCGCCTTGGTGTTGGGGCGCGAGTCGCCGCCCCAAGCCGCGGCGAGAAGCGGCGCCAGCGGCGCGACCGCGGCGGCGAGGCGCGCGACCAGGGCGGCGGCCTCCGCGGCGGGGTCGGCGGCGGCGGCCAGCTCGTCCGCGGAGACGGCATGGAGGTGGAGGAGCGTCAGGGCGTCGGCGAGCTGCTGCGGCGGGATGCCGCGCGCCGCCAGACGCAGGAGGTCGGAGTCCGCCTCGTCCTCGTAGGCGCGGCGCAGCGCCGGCTCGACCGTCTCGCGGACCACCTCCTCCAGGGCCAGGCCGTCGGCGTCGACGGTGAACGCCGGGTGGAGCCCGGCCTCCAGCGGGTGGTCGGCGAGCAGGCTGCGGCAGAAGGCGTGGATGGTGCGGACGGTCAGGCGGTCGAGCGTCGCGGCGAGGGCGCGGGCGCGGCGAGTGCGCTCGCCGGCCGGCGGCAGGAGGTCGGCCGCCAGCCACCCCGGCGGCTCCCCGCCCGCGGCCAGCCGCGCCAGCTCGCGCCCCGCCCGCTCCGCCATCTCGGCCGCCGCCGCCTCGGTGAAGGTGATCGCCACGACCCCGGCCAGGAGCGCCGCCGCCGTGCGCTCGCCGGTCGGGTCCGGCTCGCCGCCGCCGCGCTCGGCCCGGCGCGCCGCCGCCCGCTCCCACCCCGGCCCCAGGCACCAGGCGAGGAGACGGCCTACCAGGGCGGTGGTCTTGCCGGTGCCGGCCCCGGCCTCAAGCACCAGCGGCCGCACGAACTCGCTCTGCGCCAGGCGCCGGGCGGCGTGGTCGGCGGCGCGGAGGGCGGAGCGCTCGCCGCTCATCCTTCCTCCGCCGCCGCCGCGAGCCGCCAGACCGCGAGCAGCGCCGCGGCCGCGTCCGTCCCGCCGGCGGCCCCCTCGGCCGCCGCCGCGGCGCGCGCCCGCTCGGTCCATTCGAACAGCCGCCGCCGCGCCCCGGAGTCACCGCGCAGACACCCCTCCGCCACCTCGCAGAACTTGCAGCGCGCAGGCTCCTTTTGCCCGCTCGGCTCCACCACCCGCGGGAAGAAGCTGCCGGCGTCCCAGAGGGCGAGGAGGGAGGCCGCGGTGCCGGCGAAGAGGTCCGCCAGCTCGTGGTCGCCGCCGGGCATCGCCAGCTCGGGCGCTCCGGCCTCGGGATGGAGATAGAGGTAGCGCCCGCCGGCGCCGCCGGCGGGGTCCGCGAGCTGGTAGGCCATGGCCTGGAGGAGCCGCCCCTCGCGCACCGCGGCGAGGAGACGCTTGCGCGCCGTATCCCGCTTCTGGCCGGGGTCGAAGGGACGGCCGGTCTTGTAGTCGGTCAGGCGGAGGGCGCCGTCCGGGCCGCGGTCCAGGCGGTCGGCGCGGAAGGCGACCCGCCGCGGCCGCCCCGCCGCGTCGGCGACGGACACCTCCCCCGCCAGCTCGACGCCGAGCACCGCGAGCTCCGCCTCTCCCCAGTCGAGAGAGAGCGCGCGCTCCACCAGCGGCCGCGCCCGCTCGGCCAGCACCCGCGCCAGCCCGCGCCAGGGCACCCCTTCGTCGCGCAGCGCCGCCTCCGCCTCCTCGCGCACCAGACGCGCCAGAGCCTCGGGCGCGGGCCAGGCGACGGACACCGGCGTGCCGCCGGCCAGCGCGGCGAACGCGGGCGCCGGCTCCCCGGCGCGCGGCTCGCCGCCGGCCGGCGCTCCCGCCTCGCGCGCCAGGCGGGCGAGGACGCGGTGCACCGCGATCCCCAAGAGCCGCGCGTCCACCGCCGGCAGCGCGGCCAGCGGGTCGGGGGCCCGCTCCACCCCCAAGAGGCGCGCGGTGAAGAACTGCCAGGGGCAGCCGGCCAGCCGCTCGAGGTGGGTGACGAAGAGCGGGCGGTGGCGAGGGTCGGGCGGCGTCGCGCCCGCGGCGGCCGCCGGCAGCGCGCCGACGAAGCCGAAGTACGGGCCGAGCCCGGCGGCCCGCGCGCGGCCCGCGGCCGTGCGCCGGTCGGGATCCAGCTCGTCGAGCACGGCCAGCCGCGCCGCGGCGAGCTGGGCCGGCGGCAGGTCGCGCCCCGGCGCCGGGTGCTCCCGCCGCGCCTCCGCGATCGCCGCCGCCAGCACGCCGCCGAGCTGCGCCCGGGGGCCGTGGAGGGCGATCAGGGTCGCCAGCTCGTCGGCCGGCCGCGGCGGAGCGGGCGCGGCCGTGCCGGCCGCCGGCGCCGCGAACGGCGGCGGCACCCGCTCCACCTCCTCGCCGGCGGCGAGCGGCAGGCGCTCGACGAGCGGCGACGGCGACCGCGCCCGGCCGTCGTCGTCGGTCTCCTGCCAGGAGAGCGTCACCGCGGGGCTCGCCGACAGGAGCTGCGCGAAGAGGTAGCGCTCCTCGTCGAAGCCGCCGCGCTTGAGCGGCAGGTCGGGGAGGACGCGCCGCAGCACCTGGCGCAGGTCGTCGGGGAGGAGCGGGTCCTCGCGCACCGGCCGCGGGAACTCCTCGCGGTTGAGCCCGAGAAGGAACAGACGGTCGAAGGTGCGCCCGCGGGCCTCGGTGACCGAGAGCACCTGCACGCCGCCCCCCGCGCCGCCGAGCGCGCCGCGCCCCACCGCGTCGAGCGGCACGCGCAGCACGAGGCGCAGCTCCTCGGCGCCGAGCTGGACGTCGGGCGGCAGCGCCGCGGCGAGGGCGGCGACGGCGGCGAGCGCCTCCGCGTCCTCGTCCTCCCGCCAGCCGAGGTCCTCGGCCAGCAGCGCGGCCAGGCGGTCGAGGTGATCGGCCGCGGGCGCCCGCCGCGGCCAGTCGCGGAGGCGGCGGTCGAGCCGGCCGGCGGCGCGCGCGGCGGCGCGCAGCAGGTCGCCCGGTACCCGGCGGCGCGTGGCCCAGGCGGCTGTCTGCTCGGGCGCCTGAGGCGCCACCGGCTCGGGCGCCTCCGGCTCGCCGGCGTCCTCGCCGTCGCCGCCGCCGGCCTCCACGGCGGCCGCGGAGAGCCCCTGGCGCAGCGGCAGCGCGAAGGCGTCCCGGTCGCCGAGGACGCGCTCGAGGTCGAGGTCCGCGACGTCGCGCAGCCGCGCCGCGCCGAGGGCGAAGAGGGCGAGCCGGAGGTCGGCGCGGCGGGCCGCGGTGAGCCGCCAGCCGCGCTCCTCGCCCCGCCCGCCGAGGCGCGCCACGGCGTCCAGCCAGCGGTCGGAGGGCGCCGCCTCGCCGCGGCGCAGGAGCTCCAGGAGGGCGCGGGCGCGGCGCCCGGCGGCACCGGCGGGTCCGGCCTCGCCGACGCCCGAGAAGGGGACGCCGAAACGCGTCAGGTGGCGGCGGAGCGGCAGGCGGTAAGCGGCGAGGTCGCGGGCGACCACGCCGATCCGCTCCGGCGGCGCCCCTCGATCGAGCAAGGTACGAAGAAGGGCGGCCGCCGAACGCGCCTCCGCCTCGGCGCCGGGAGCTGCGAGGCGGCGGAGGACTGCGGGAGGAAAGGCGGCTGGGTAGGAAAGCGCTGCGGCCGCGCCGCCGAAGCGCTCGAGGAGCCGCCGGGCGAAAGCGTCCTCGACCGCCGAATGGTCGGCGCCCGCTCTTTCTTGCTGTTCTCCTACCTGCTCTTCTCTTCGCTGTTCTTCTCGTCCCGCCGGATCGGACGGCAGGTCGACGATCAGCCGCCCGCCACCGGCCCGCAGCACCGCCTCGAGGAGGTCGCCGGCCACCCCGGTCACCTCGGCGAAGCCGTGCACCAGGACTGCCCGCGCCCCCAGCAGGTCGGGATCGCGGCCGAGGAGCTCCGCCGCACGGCGCTGCACGTCGCCGGCGCGAGCCAGCCCCAAACGCTCCAGCTCCCCGGCGGTCCGCGCCGCCACCCGCACCAGCGCCTGTGCCCGCTCGACCTGCTGCCGGCTGCCGGCCGCCGCGCCGTCGGCGGCGAGCGCTTCGAGCGCCGCCTCGGCGTGCGCCGCTTCGAGCCCGGCGTCGAGGAGGTCGCGCACCGTCGCGGCGACGGCGGCGTAGCCGTCGAGCAGCGGGTCGAGCCCGCGGGCCAACGCCCCCTCGCGCCGCGCCGCCCGCTCGACCAGCACCGGAAAGAGCGCCGTCCCCCCCGCCACGCCGCCCGCCGTCGCAGCGTCGCGCGCTCCCCCCACCCGCTCCAGCACCTCGAGGGCGAGGCCGTAGAGGGTCTGCACGCGGATGCCGGCGAGCGAGCGCCCGCGGCGCGCGACCAGCCGCTCGGCGACGTGGGCGCGCAGGCTGCGCGAGGGCACGACGACCCGCACCGGCCGGGCGAGGAGCCACGGGTCGCGCCGCGCCTCGTCGGCCAGCGCCGCGACCTCGGCGAGGAGCAGCTCCTCTGCCGCCCGCGCGCCGTGGGCGACGAGGACGCGGTCACGGGCGGCCACGCGCTCGGTCATGACCGGCGGGTGAGCCGGCGGCTCCGGCGTCGCCACAGGCGTGACCGGGTCTTGCACCGCCTCGCCAAAGGGCGAGTCGTCGAAAAGATTGCCTTGGACCGCCACGGAAATTAAGGATACCCGCGGCGCATGGTGAGCGCCGCCTTACCCAGCCGTCTGCTCCTCGGCCTCGACCAATCCCTCGGCCATCTCCTGCTCCTTGTACTGCAGCAGGTAGAGCCGATAGTAGATGCCGCGCAGCGCGAGCAGCTCCTGGTGCGTCCCCTGCTCGCGCAGCTCCCCCTTGTGCAGGACGAGGATGCGGTCGGCGCGGCGGATCGTCGAGAGACGGTGGGCGATGACCAGGCTGGTGCGCCCGGCGAGCAGCCGCTCGAGCGCCCGCTGGATGCGCTGCTCGGTCTCGGTGTCGATCGACGAGGTTGCCTCGTCGAGGATCAGGATACGCGGATCGAAGGCCAGCGCCCGGGCGAAGGCGATCAACTGCTTCTGCCCCACCGAGAGGCCGGCGCCGCGCTCGCGCACCACCGCATCGAGCCCCTCCGGAAGCCGCTCGATGAACTCCAGGGCGTGCACCTCCGCGGCGGCCCAGCGCAGCCGCTCGGCGTCGATTGACTCCTCGCCCAGGCGGATGTTGCCGGCGATCGTGCCGGAGAAGAGGAAGACGTCCTGGAGCACCAGGCCGATCGCCCGCCGCAGCCGCTCGAGGTCCCACTGCCGCACGTCGACGCCGTCCACCCGCACCGCGCCCGCGTCGACGTCGTAGAAGCGGAGGAGGAGGTTGGCGAGCGTGCTCTTGCCTGCCCCGGTGTGCCCGACGACCGCGACGGTCTCGCCCGGCTCGACGCGGAAGGAGACGCCGTGGATCACCGGCTCCTCGCGCCGATAGCCGAAGTGCACGCGGTCGAATTCGATCTCGCCGCGCACCGCGGCGGGGCGGTAGGCGCCGGGCGGCGAGGCGATCACGACCGGGGTGTCGAGGACGCGGAAGATGCGCTCGCTGCTCGCCATCGCGCCCTGCAGGATGTTGTACTTCTCCGAGAGGTCGGCGAGCGGCTGGTAGAAGCGCTGCGCGTACTGGAGGAAGGCGATCAGGGCGCCGATCGACACCAGCCCCGCCAGCACCTGGCCGCCGCCGTACCAGAGGATGACGCCCAGGCCGAGCACCGTGATCAGCTCGACGCCCGGGTAGAAGACGGCGTAGTAGAAGATCGCCTGGACGTTGGCCCGGCGGTGCTCGTCGTTGATGCGCGCGAAGTCGCGGTAGGCGCGCGCCTGGCGGTTGAAGAGCTGCACCACCGGCATGCCGGTGGTGTGCTCCTGGAGGAAGGCGTTGATGCGCGCGATCTTGACCCGCACGTCACGGAAGGTCTGCCGCGCCCGCAGCTTGAACCAGAAGGTCAGGGCGAGGAGGAGCGGCAGGATCGAGAAGGCGGCGAGCGCGAGCCGCCAGTCGAGCCAGAAGAGGACGCCGACGATGCCGGCGAGGAGCAGGATGTCGCCGACGACCGAGACGATGCCGGCGGTGAAGAGCTCGTTGAGCGCGTCGACGTCGGTCGTCACCCGCGTCACCAGCCGCCCGACCGGATTGCGGTCGAAGTAGGCTACCGGCAGCCGCTGCAGGTGCGCGAAGACCTCGGTCCGCAGGTCCTTCATGATGAGCTGCCCCATCACCTGGAGCAGCACTCCCTGGACGTAGAGGACGACGAAGGTGAGGAGTAGCACGACCAGATAGAGGATCGCCATCCAGGCGATCCCCTCGGCCGGCGTCGGCGCGAGCCCCCGGGCCGCGAACAGCCGCTGCGCCACCACGCTCGCCTGCGACAGCCGCGCCCCGTTGCCGCCCGGCCGCACGAAGAGGTCGAGGGTGATCGCGGTCAGCAGCGGCCCGGCGAGCTGGAGGACCGAGGAGACCAGGATCGACGCCACCGCCGCCGCCGTCATCCCGCGGTAGGGGCGGAGGTACCCCAGGAGGCGCCGCATCAGCCGCGCGTCGTACGCCTTGCCGAGGACCTCCTCCTCGTGATGAGAAGCGATAGGCTCCGTCACGCCGGCGACGATAGCAGGTGGTGCGCCAGGGGGACCCACATGTCCGGCCGCACTCGGAGTCGCCTAGGGAGATCGCTCCTCACGGTGGCGATGCCGTCGATCGCCGCCGGCTGCATGGTCCCTCCGCTGCCCCACGATCGACGCGCGATCGAGCGCCGCTACGTCGCCTGGCAGACGGCCCTGGCGGAGGAGAGGCTCGCTGACGCGTACGCGTGCATGTCGCCGCCTACATCTTCCCCAGGGAGGCGCCTTGGTTCGAGCTCTGGGTCGGGACGGAGTACCAGTTCGAGAAGATCGGGTCCGCACGCCCGCGAAGCCGCTTGCCGAGGTCGAGCCCGGACGCTACCGGGCGACTTTCACGATGGAGATCCTCGGCGGCGACTCCTGGAGCCTCGAGTGCGGCGAGCTGGAGCTCACGGTGCCCGCGAGCTCCTCTTCGCGTCCCTAGCCTTCGTTACATGCGGGTGAAGGTGACGCGGGCCACCGGCATGGGCTGGCCGCCCTTCGTGAAGTGCCGGCTCGTGTTGAGGCCGGTAGGCTTCTTCGGGTTGGTGTCCTTGTCGTCGGCCAGGTAGGTCGCGCCGTCGTCGCCACCCGAATCCCAGGCATTGACGTCCACGGTCTTGCCGGCGACCCAGGCGCCGTTCTCCATCAGATTGACGTCTGACACCGCGGCGAACCAGTCCGGGCTCGGGGCGATCATGGCCACCAGCGACACCATCGGGTGCGCATCGTCCACCATCACGTCCGCCGTGGCGGTCTGCGTGAAGTCCTTCAGCGGATCCGACTCCGTCAGCGCCACCGCATTGCCGGCGGCGATGGCCGCCTCGATCTCGTCGTCCAGCGGATCGTGCTTGCCCTGTTCCGACAACCGCTCGAGACCCGGGCTCGGCATCTGGCCGTCCACGACGATATGGTAGCTGGCGTTGTGCCCAGTGCCGATCAGTCCGGAGAAGTGGGGCTTGTGGATCAATGACGTGTCCGGGTACTCGACTGGGAAATTGGCCTTGGTCCACAACGGCGTGAACTCGACGCGGTACGTCGCGGGGCCGGCCTGCGGCATCGCGGTGTCGGCCGGCGCGGCGGTGTCCATGTCTGTGACTGGCATGCCGGCGGTCTCGTTGTCCGGCTCCTGCGGCTTGCAGGCGACGACGCCGAGAGCGATCAGCATCGTCAGCGTCAGGAATGTGACTCGTCGTTGCATGGCGTTCCCTCCTTTGGGATGGGTGAATCAGGGTTGATTGCTTGCTGGCAGGATCTGCCAGCCGCGCTCGTGGCGCGTGATCAGGGCGTTGCCGCCGTTGCGAGCGACCGCCGCCGGGCGGCTGCCGGCGGGCAGGCTCCAGGCCCCGATGGGAGTGGGCAGGCCGGCATCGTCCAGGCGGTAGCGGAACACCGTCGGCCGCGGACCGGCGCGAATCACATCCAGCTCGTCGCCTGAAACTACCACGTCCATCGCCGGTCGCGGCCGTCGGGCGCGCACCAGCAGGCGCGGTTGTCGCGGGTCCGAGACGTCGACGACGCCCAAGCCGCCACCGTCGGCCAGATACACGCGGTCGCCGCGCCAGGCCGCCACCAGCGGGAAGTGCGCAGGTTTGAAACCGCCGGCGGTGAAACCGGCATCTTCCAACGCGAGCCGGCCCAGCGCGCGTAAACCCAGCGGCCGGCGTCGAATCTCGGCGAAGGTGACGGCGAACTCCGGACCGTAGAGATGGGTGGAGATCGCCGCCACCCGCCCGTCCGGACGCAACGCGACATCGGGTTGCCCGCGGCCGAAATCGGCGGTTATCACGTTCGGGCCGAAGTGGCCATCGCGATCGTATTCGCGCAACGTGAGCTGTGACGTGCCGCCGGACACGGCCACCACGCCCGCCGCCGCCGACACACCCGAGAACGGTCCCACCGGCACCGGCACGACTTCGCCCGCCGGCGAGGGCAGGTCGGGGTTGGCAAGCGAATAGGCCATCAAATATCCCGGCGGCGTGGCATCCAGCGCGAAGAGCCAACCATCGGCGATGGCCAGGTCGTCGATCCTCTCGACCGGAGCGTCTGGTGGCACGAGCCTCCGCCGTTCCTGTCTCGCCAGATCGACGGCCTCGAGGCCGTCGACGCCAGCGGCTACATACGCATGGCCGCCGTCCACGACGACCTGGGTGCGGGCCGAAGGCGTCGCAACAGGGTATTGCCACGCGTTCCACGCCAGCGCGAGCCAGCGATGCCCGAGCAGGGCAGCCAGGCCCAAGGCCAACGCTGCGCAAGTCAGCGTGCCCCTGACGCGCGAAAACCTCATGGTGTCAGCTCTGAGGCAATGCTCAGGAAGCGTCTCCTCGTCCTCGCCGGGCTCGCCGCTCGCCCGGCGCCGACTCTGACGTCTCGTCTCTTCGGGGACTTCAACCCAAGACGCGCGCCTGCATCATTGGCGCAGGGAAATTACGGCGCTGCGCCCGTGGCGGTTTTCTGCGGCCTACCCGCCCGCCGCGGCGCGATGCTGTGCGCTACACTCTTAGGGCTCATCGGAGGGATGGAGGTAGCCATGTCGACCGTCGTCGGGGAAATCGACGGCAACCGGCAGCTTCGCTGGCGAAGATCTACGGCTTCACCGCGGGAACCGCGTAGCGCACCGCGAAGGCTTCGTCCCCGTTCTGACAGAGGGCGTCGAGGAAGTAATAGGGCTCGAACGACGAGACCGCGGTGCCCGCGCCGACCTGCAGATAGCCGAGCGTCGAGCCCTGGACGGACAGGCTTTCGCACACACAGGGCGGGCCCAGGACCTCCTCGGGGGGAAAATAGGCGGAGAGGCGCTCCGCCGCGAGGTCGGGGGAGATGATGGGCGTCTCGCCCAAGGGCGCCACGTCACGCCAGTCGTTGCGGAAGAAGGCGATGATCTCGCCCCCGGCTCCGACGTGGACGCGCATGACTCCTGCCGCGCCCTCGACCGGGTAGTCCGGATCGCCGCGGAGGACGCGCGAGTAGCCGACGATCGCGTGCAGGCGCTCCGTGGCGGTGACCCGCACGGTCCCGTCCTGGTCCGTCTCGAGTGTGTCGATCACCGCCTCCGCGTCCAACCCGGCGTCGCGTACCGCATCGGGGCCGGCGAAGCCCATGGTCGCGAGGAACCGGCCGGCGGCGGCCACCGCCTCCGGCAGGGTCGGCGGCAGCCGCGCGGGCTCGTCTGTCGGGAACATCCAGGCCGCGGTGTCGATGTAAGAGAAGCCGCCGGAGGAGGAATCGACGAGAAGAAGCCCGGCGCCGTCGGTCAGGAGCCACTCGCCACCGGCCTGCGCCGGGGCTCCGGCCGCGCAGAAGCGGCCGATCGCCCGGCAGAGGCCGCGCGCGATGCCCTGCCGGTAGGCATCGTCAACGGTACGCGGGACCACCGCGTAGCGGCGCATCGACCCCGGAGGCGCGGGCGGCGGCGAGGAAGGAGCGTCGCCGTTCGAGGAGGACGAGCTCCCGAAGCTCGGGGGTGGCGCCGCCGGAGCCTCGCGGAGGTCGAGCCGAAAGCCCTCCTGGGGTTCGGCGTTGCGGTACTTCGCGGGATCGGGACGGGGCCCGCTCCCCTTTCCCCAAATGAAGTCGCGGAAGTTGGCCTTGTCGATGGCGATCGCTCCGGGCTTGATCCTCTTGGCCTTCTTCTCGTTGGCGGCGTACCACGCCTGGACCACGGTCATGCTCCCCAGGTTCACCGCATACTGCCGGCCGAGGTCCTTGTCGAGGTCGAAATCGAACGGCGCATCATTGTACCCGAGGACGAGGTGCAGCCCGCCGAAGGTCTTGATCCAGTCGTCCAGGGTGCTGTTGCAGGCGATCGCCGTCACCCACTCGAGGTCCATGTCTCCCCACAATCCCACCCTTTTTTTCGGGTCCTCGTTGCCGTCGTTGGCGTCGGTGGGGTTGAGGTCGCCGTCATAGAAGGACCATTGATAGAGCGCCCCCTCGAACGGCCGGCCGTGGCCGACGAAGAGCCCGAAGTCGGCCCGGTCGAGGTTCTCGTTCTCGCCGGTCGTATCCCAGTGCCTGAACACCGCCTCGGCGTTGACCTTGATCGCCGTCCCCGGCCCGTTCCACTCTTCGCCGTCCTTGAGCCGGTCGAAGAAACCACGGGCGACGCTCTCCACCTTCTCCCGCGACAGGTCGCTGAGATCGCGAAAGCCCGGATAGTCCCAGACGTAGGACACGAAGACCTCGAGGGCGTCCTCGTCGGTCGGCTCCGGGGTCCAGACGGCCTTGACGATGGCTTCGCACCTTCCCGGCGCTGTGACGTTGAACGTCACCGCCTCGCCGTTCTCGACGCAGTCGGTACCCCAGTCGATGTCGACCTGCGTTCCGGACGGCCGCGGGGTGGCCGCGGGGCACCCCGGCGCGTTGTCGGTGATCGCGGCGGGGGTCGTGAGCGGGCCGGCTCCCGCGATCTCGACGTGAAGATCCGATTTCTTACGATCGGTGTTGTTGGTGACCGTGTAGGTGCAGAGCTCCGTGCAGCCGGTCAGCGCCAGCGCCAGGACCCCCGCCAACGCGACGGCTTGGCAGCGACCGCGAACGATCGATCGACGATCGTCGACCTGAGCCACGTCCGCTCCCCCCCTCAGCGGCCTGTGTCGAGCGGTTTCGACCTGCGGTGAAACCTTAGAGATTTCGCCGCCAGAGCGCAAGCCGCCGTCCCCGCCGAGCACGACGCCGCCACTGTCGCGAGACCGGCGCCCCGCTCGTCACCGCTGCGATCGTTGGCCGGCCGCCACGACGCAGGCTGCCATGCTACGATCGCCGCCAACTGGGAAGCACGCGAACTCGAGCGCCGGCGGCGACGAGCCGCCGGCCGCGCGGGAAAGGAGGCTTATGACGAGCATCCGACCCCTCACCTGCCTCGCGGCGCTCTTGCTCCTGACGGCGCCCGCCGTGGCCCAGCTCCAGACCGGCGACCTCTACGGGACGACGCAGGATCAGGTGGGCCAGCCGCTCCCCGGCGTGACGGTCACCCTGACCGGGGTCGGCGCCCCCCGCGTCCAGGTGACCGACGAGCAGGGGAACTTCCGCTTCCTGCAGCTCTTTCCGGGCACCTATGCGCTGACCGCCGAGCTCCAGGGGTTCTCGCCGCTCGAGTATCCCGACCTCGTCGTCCGCGTCGGCGGCAAGGGCGCGCTCGAGCTGACGCTCACCGCGGCGGTGACCGACGTCATCACGGTCACCGGCGCCGCGCCGATCCTCGACGAGCGCGGGGTGAACCGCGGCGCGACGGTGGCGGCGGCCGAGCTGGACAGCGTGCCCACGGCGCGCGATCCCTGGTCTCTGCTCAGCCTGGCGCCGGGCGTCCAGGTCGACCGCGTCAACGTCGGCGGCAACGAGAGCGGCCAGCAGTCGAACTTCCTCGGCCCCGGCGCGCCCGACACGGAGAACACCTTCTCGGTGGACGGCGTGATCCTCAACGACATGGCGGCGGTCGGCGGCTCGGCGACCTATTTCGACTTCGGCGCCTTCGAGGAGGTGCAGCTCACGGTCTCCAGCGCCGACGTC
Organism: Thermoanaerobaculia bacterium; assembly: GCA_044866775.1. GTDB lineage: Bacteria > Acidobacteriota > Thermoanaerobaculia > Multivoradales > UBA5704 > DASUNQ01. Next base: position 21,740 of record JBIOUG010000074.1, read on the forward strand.
ACGATCGCCACCGCCGGCGTCACCATCAACCAGGTCACCAAGCGCGGCACCAACGACTGGCGCGCCGCCGCCCGCTATCTGCAGACCGACGGCGGCCTGCAGTCGGAGCCGACCGTCCCGAACGGCAACAAGATCGACTCGGTCGAGGAGTACGGCGCCGACATCGGCGGGCCGCTGGTCAAGGACCGCCTCTGGATCTGGGCCTCGTACGGCGAGAGCGACATCCGCAACCTGGCGCCCAACCCGACCGGCGTCGGCCGCCTGCCGGACCGCACCGTCCTCGAGGACTTCAACAGCAAGCTCAACTTCCAGCTCGGGGCGGCCAATAGCGGCGTCCTCCACTACTGGACCAACGACAAGCTCAAGTTCGGCCGGGTCTTCACCTTCCTCGGCAACCCGGTGGCGGAGTCGACCCACGACCAGACCACCCCGCAGACGATCGCCAAGGTCGAGGACACCCACCTCTTCGGCTCCAACTTCACGCTCACCGCGCTGTGGAGCAGGGATCACCCGAGCGAGTTCACCCTGGCCCCGAAGGGAGGCCGCGACGCGGACGTCTTCACCGACGCCGACAACATCCTCCACGGCTCGAGCTTCGATTTCGCTCAGGATTCGGACATCCAACAGGCCCGGCTCGACGCCAACTACTTCTTCACCGCCGGGCGGACCGACCACGAGCTCCGGTTCGGCGCCGGCTTCCGCTCCCAGGAGAACCATTCGACGACCGTCTGGCCGCGCAACGTCAACGTCTTCTACTACGACGGCAACCTGGCCATCGCCCGCTTCCCGCGCAGCCGCGTGCTGTCGATCAAGACCGAGTACGACTCGGCGTGGGTGCAGGACACGGTGAACGTCGATCGCTGGACGATCGCCGCCGGCGTGCGCTACGACAAGCAGGGGGGCGAGAACCTGCCGAGCGTCAGCCCCGAGAACCCGAAGGCCCAGGGGCTCATCCCCGAGCTGCGCTTCCAGGGCAACGACGGCGACGACCTCGAGTGGGAGTCGCTGGTGCCGCGGCTCTCCGTCACCCGCGCCTTCGGCGAGGAGCGGGGCACTCTGGCGCGGGCGACCTTCTCGCAGTACGCCCAGCAGCTCGGGCAGAACTTCTTCCTGCGCGTCAACCCGGCGGGCGGATACTCCTACGCCTACTTCTACTTCACAGACGCCAACGGTAACCTGGTCCTCGACTCCGGCGAAGTGCCGAGCCTGTACTTCTCGTATCCCTACGGCTTCAACCCCGACGACCCCACCAGCCTGGTGAGCTCCAACGTCAACGACCGCAACCTCGACCCGATGATGACCGACGAGGTGACCTTGGGCGTCGAGCACCGCTTCCGGCCCGACTTCGCGGGCGGCCTCACCCTCACCCTGCGCAACCTCAGCGACATTCCCGAGACGCAGGGATTGGTCGTCGACCCGGTGAGCGGCCAGGTGCGGCCGTGGACGCGGGCCGACTTCGAGCTCAAGCGGACGGTCACCGGCACGCTACCCGACGGCTCGTCCTCGGGACCGATCCCGGTCTACGGCCTGCGCGAGGAGGTCGCGTTCACCGGCGGCTCCCTGCTGACCAACGGCGACAGCGAGCAGGACTACCTCGGACTGACCGCCAACTTCACCAAACGCCTGGCCAACCGCTGGTCGGCCCGCGGGCACGTCACCTGGAGCGACTGGGAGTGGGACGTCGGCCCCAACTCGCTCCTCCACGACGACCCGACCAACACCGTCGAGGACGGCTTGACCGCCGGCGACGGCAACGACGTCTTCACCAGCCAGTCGGGGGGCGCCAAAGGCGACATCTTCGTCGGCTCGCGCTGGTCGTTCAGCCTCTACGGCCTCTATCAGGTGGCGCCCGAGCGCCCCTGGGGCTTCAACGTCGCGGCGGCCGTCACCGGGCGCGAGGGGTATCCTTCGCCACCGGTCTTCCGGGCTCCGCGCGGCGATCCGGGGCGGGTGTTGGCGCAGACGACGAGCACGATCGACGAATTCCGCAACGACGACATCGTGCTGTTCGACGCCCGCGTCGAGAAGGAATTCCAGCTCGGCGACGTGAGCCTGCTCTTCGGGATCGACGGCTTCAACCTGACCAACGAGAACTACATCCTGCAGCGCGACCGCCGGCTCGACCTCGGGAGCGCGAACGTGGTGCGGGAGCGGGTGAGCCCGCGGGTCGTCCGTCTGGGGCTGACCTTGCGCTGGCGGTAGGAGCGCCCCGCAGTTTCGACGAGGCGCCGGGCGTTGCTGCCCCGGCGCTTTCGTTTTTCGAGCGGCTAGAATCGGCGCCGGATGTCGAGGTCGGTCGGCGCTCGAGCGCCCCTGGGGCTTCAACGTCGCGACGAGCGTCACCGGGCGCGAGGGGTACCCGTCGCCACCGGTCGTCCGCGCTTCGCGCGGCGATCCGGAACGGTCGGCGATACGAGCCTGCTCTTCGGGATCGACGCCGTCAATCTGACCAACGAGAACTACATCCTGCAGCGCGACCGCCGGCTCGACCTCGGGAGCGCGAACCAGGTCAGGGAGCGTGAGCCAGAAGCTCTTCCCCGCTGCTTTCGACACAAGGAAACGCCCGTCTCGTTCCCCGATCAGCGCTCCAGCCCAGGGGCGCGCTTCCGAACGGTGACGTCATCAAGCCCAAGGCCGGCCTTCTCCCTCGGCACCAGAAGATATTTCCTTAACTCATCGGCCAGCCAACCATCCCAGATACCCGAACGCACGAGTAGGCCGCTGCCGCTCTCCAGCGCCTCGCGCAACGCCGACCGCAAGTCGCCTGGAGTCGTCCGCAGAATACGGTTAGAACGCGCAGGGCGCCGATAGGTCTGCTCGTTCGCATTGATTCCATAGATCCCAGACAATGTCGGGGCTACGCGGTCGCCTCTATCCACGGGGTCCCGGCCGTCCGGATCGGTCTTGGTCATCCATAGCCGCACGCGCATGAGAATATAGAGCAAAAAGCGGTTGTTATCGCCTTGAATCCCGTGACACGTTCCCCACAACTCTCCGACAGAACGGAGGTTGGCTTGGGCTACTTTTTCAAACTGCTCACTCATTCTTCTGAACATCCCTGGCCACGGCCCCTTGGATCGTGCGATCTCCAACAAGTCATTGCACCACTCGGTGACGGACATCAGGCCTGTACCGTGGTCCAAGCGGGCAGTCTTTTCTACGATATCGATCACGCCGGTGGCAACTAAGTCTGCCATGATGGAATCCAGCCGAATGCCTTCGACAGCCTCGGTCTCGTCAACGTCGTGCAAGGGGATGGATAGGGCATTGGTCTGGCTCACTTTGACAACCGTGCGGCCACCCCCAGCCAGCGCGCTGAGGAGCTGTACCTGCTTTTCAAGCTCGGGGATATGAACAAGCACTTCTCGTCGCTCGACCGCCTTCCGAAACGACCGCCGCCACCTGGGCAGCAACTTCTGAAGGATCTCGCTTGGCAAGCCGCTCGAGGGTTCCTGCTGCTGGAGATCCGCCTCCAGCACTTCAAGAAGGCTACCGTTGCAGAGTGGCTCCGCATGAGGATGCGTGACCATGTACTCCCGTTGAATACACTGCTCAAGTGTTTCATCCGGCTCTGGATTTGCCAGGAGCGAACGTAAAAGAGCGTAACCCCGCAGAGCATCGCTTCGGAGATCCGACCGACCACCGAAGGTGCCAGGAGTGGCACTCCGAACCTCCCATGCCAAGGGTAAAACGTTACGGGCATGGTCAATCGCCTGACGCCTGGCTAGTAGCGCCATTCCATGGTAAAGACCCGATGCACTCATGATCTCTGGATTTGCGACCCGGATCGCACTTTCCGAATCCGGCTTTCCCCTGGGCCGCATTGGGTCCTCCAAGTCTGCCTGAAAATTCATATCGATCGAGCAGAGGTCAAAACTGACTAGCTTCGCGATCGCCGCATTCCGGCAATGCCACTGGAGGCTGCTGAGCCTCTGGTCCCGCGACGGCGGAAAGGCAGCGAGGTCCACTAACCCGTAGGGCGGGTCCAAACTCTTTGCGAGGTCATCGTCAATGACCGCAAGGCACAATCGTCGAGCATGGTACTCACTCATGGTCGCGCTGCCCAATCGTCAATCTGCATTGAACAACGAAGTCTCCAATCGCATCATCATAACTCGGCGAGCAAGTCGCGAAGGGTACAGCATTCTGCAATTGACTACATCGCCCCCGCATATCCGCGAGGCGCTTATCGATGTCGGCACCCGGCGTAACACCATTCCTCACCGTTGCCAGTATCTCTGCTTGCTCAAGCGAGACGTTAAGCGTGAAGTTCACAACTTCCTTTGGGTCACCGGTCGAGCCGTGCCTTATTGCATTGCGGAGTGCCTCTCTGGGCGCCAGCGTCAGCGCCGACAGGATGCCCTCTCGGGCTGTTAGATCAAAGCCAACAGACTCATCGAGTGGCCAGGGCGCTGGCTGCACAACGAGCAACCTGTCGAGCCTGCGACCTACCTCGGCGAGCCCCTTGTCATGCGGTCCCAGCTCAAGGTCGCAATCGGCTCCAGTGAATGTGTCGCACCGAAACCTTAGCGCAACGAGTGGCCCCGGCTGTTGTCGGGCGTTGAGCAACGCACGCACGTGAAACTCGAAAAGCATTCGCAGAAACCAAATGTCATCCTCGGACGCTGCGCGCACGGTGAAGTATCGCGATTGGCCCCGACCCCGGCGGTGTGTCTGATCGAGAATCCAGGGAAGGCCAATGTCTCCATGTAATGTACCGTATAGACCGTACACATGGTCCATTATGGAGTCGTCGAGATCCGCTAGAATAGCCGCTTCCTTAAGTTTCTCAGATCTGGCGAGTCCGTCGGCGAGTTTGTTTACCCACTCGTGGACCGTGAGCCCCATGAGGGTGTGGCGCTCCTGAATGCGAGCCTCCACAGCCGCCTGCAAACGTAACTCCAGGATTCCGCCGGTCAGGCCTAGGTCTAGCAGCCCGTGGTGAAAGTCGTTGACCGCGCTTGAATCCCCTGAGCGAGGCCGGTAAGCTTCGAGCCACTCCACGAGGGTCCAGCCGATGGCGATGGGCAAACGCGAGCGACAGCTGCAGCAGGC
>JBIOUG010000075.1:0-15861 GCA_044866775.1 Thermoanaerobaculia bacterium
GGGAGAGGGGCCAGGGGTGAGGGAGCTCGGATCAGTGCAGTAAAGCTCGAATGCGGTCCAAGGCCCGATTCACGTTCAACGAGCGCTCCGAGTAAGCGGTGCCAGTCTTACCTGACTCCGAGCCTGCCGTCCTCTCCGCCGCCACCGCGCAGGCGCTCGAGCTGCCGAGCCTGCTCGCCGTGGTGGCGCGCCTGGCGGCAAGCGACCTCGGGCGCGAGCGGGTGCTCGCCCTCGCCCCGTTCGCGCGCGAGGAGGACCTCCTCGCGCATCGCCGGCGGTTCGAGGAGGCGGGGCGGCTCGTCGCCGAGCGGCCGCTGGTGCCGGACTTCGACGTGCCGCTGGGCGGGCTTCTCGAGCGGCTGGTCACCGGACGCCCGCCGCTCGCCGGCGGCGACCTCGTGCGGCTGGCGGACCTGGTGCGGAGCTGCCGGACGGCGGCGCAGCGCGTCGGCGCCGCCGACCCTCCCTGTCCCGCGCTCGGCAGGATCACAAGCGTGCCGCCGGAGGCCGAGGCGCTGCTGCGCCGGATCGAGAAGACCCTCGACCGGCGCGGCGAGGTGCGCGAGGACGCGAGCCCGCGCCTCGCCGCCCTGCGGCGCGAGATCCGCCGCGTGCGCGACCAGCTCTACCGCGACCTCTCGGGGTTCGTCGCCGAGCACAAGGAGGCGCTTTCCGAGGAGACGATCCCGATGCGCGGCGGGCGCCTCGTCCTGGTGCTCCAGGCCGGCGCCCGCGGCCGCGTGGGCGGGCTCCTCCACGGCCGCTCGGCGACCGGCAAGAGCTTCTACTTCGAGCCGCTCGCGGTCGTCGACTCGAACAACTCCCTGCAGCAGGCGGTCGAGGACGAGGAGGAGGAGCGGCGGCGGATCGTCAACGAGCTGCTCGCCGAGGCGCGGGCCGCGCTGCCGGCGCTCCACGCCCTCGGCGCCCTGCTCGCCGAGCTCGACCTCCAGCAAGCGGCGGTGCGCTTCGCCGAGCGCAGCGGCGGCGCGCTGGCCGACGTCGGGCGGCGCCACGACCTGCGGCTCGCAGCGGCGCGCCATCCGCTGCTCGATCCGGCGCTCGCCGACCTGCGCCGGGAGGCGCTCGGCCAGCCCGGGCACACCGGGCCGGTGGTGCCGCTCGACCTCGAGCTCGGCGGGGAGGCGCGCGTCCTGGTGGTGACCGGCCCGAACGCCGGCGGCAAGACGGTGGCGCTCAAGACCGCCGGTCTCCTCGCCGTGGCGGCGCAGGCGGGCCTGCCGATCCCGGCCGCGCGCGGCAGCCGCGTGCCGCTCCTCGCGCGCGTCGTCGCCACCGTCGGCGACGAGCAGGACCTCCTCGCCGACCGCTCGACCTTCAGCGGCCGGCTGCTGCGCCTGCGCGAGGCCTGGGAGGAGGCAGGGCCCGACAGCCTGGTGCTGCTCGACGAGCTGGGCTCGGGCACCGACCCCGAGGAAGGGGTGGCGCTCGCCGCGGCGCTCCTCGAAGGGCTCGTCGAGCGCGGCGCCCTCGGCGTCATCACCACCCATCTGACCCAGCTCGCCGCCGCCGCGCTCGAGCTGCGCGGCGCCTCCTGCGCGGCGATGGAGTTCGATCCGCAGACCGGCCGCCCGACCTTCCGCCTGGTGCCGGGCCCGCCCGGCGCGAGCGAGGCGATCGCCCTCGCCCGGCGCCTCGGCCTGCCGCGCGAATGGCTCGACCGCGCCGAGGCCCGCCTCGGCTCCGAGCACCGCGAGCTGCGCCGCCTGCTCGCCGAGGTGGAGCGCGTGCGCCAGGAGCTGGCCGCCGCGCGCGACCGCATGGAGATCGAGGCCGCCGACGCCGAGAAGCTCCGCCGCCGCCTGGACCGCGAGCGCGCCGCCCTCGAGGCCGAGCGCGAGGTGCTGGGCCGGCGCCTGCGCAGCGAGCTCGAGACCTTCCGCCGCGAGACGGCGACGCGCCTGCGCGGCGAGGTCGAGCGGCTGCGCCAGGAGGTGGAGGCCGGGCGACGGCGCGGGCTCGAAGCCGCAGCGGTCGAGCGGCTGTTCGCCGAGGCACCGGCGCTGCCGGAGGCGGAGCCGGAGGAGGGCGGCCCTCTCGTGGTGGGCGGCATGGTCAAGCACCGGGGGCTCGGCTGGCAGGGAGTGCTGGAGCGGCTGACCGACGGCCGGGCGGAGGTGCTGGTCGGCGGCAAGCGGCTGGCCTGCGCGCCGGAGGAGCTGATCGGGCTGGCGGGAGCGGCGGGGGCACCGGGCCGGTCAGGTGAGGCGCAGCCGCGCAGCATTGCCGCGGGGCGCCGTCCGGTCGCCGGCGGCGCCGTCGCCCTACCCAGCTCCGCCCGCGTGGCCGCCGCTGCCGAGCCGGAGCTCGAAGAGGTCCCGGTCGAGATCAAGCTCATCGGCCGCCGCGTCGAGCCGGCGCTCGAAGAGCTCGACGCCTACCTCGACCGCGCCCTCCTCGGCGCCCGCCGCGAGATCCGCGTCGTCCACGGCCACGGCTCCGGCCGCCTCCGCGACGCCATCCGCAAGCACCTCCGCGCCCACCCCGCCGTCGCCACCCAGCGCCCCGGCGCGCCCAACGAAGGCGGCGACGGGGCGACCGTGGTCACGCTGCGGGGTGGGTAGGAGGCCGGCCTTCGAGCCTGTCGAGCTGCAGGGCGAGTTGCGGCAGTTCGAGCGTGATGATCTGCCAGACGATGTCCAGGTTCACACCGAAGTAGTGATGGATCAAGCGGTCGCGAACGCCGGCCATATTCTTCCAACATCGGGATGCTTGCTGCGGAGTGCCGCGGACAGGTTCTTGGGGGCCTCGCCCAGGACCTCCAGATTGCGAATGACGGCATCCTGGGTCTTCGTGTCTTCGACGAAGGACTCGTACGCCGTTCCCGCTATGTAGGCCGTAATCCGATGCAGCGCCTCACGAAGATCGCCCAGCAACTCGCGATCGGTCGGGGCCCGGCTTAAAACGGGCACGGCACGTAGGGGAGCCTGCTGGGCTCCCACGCCGGACCTCTCGACGATGGGAGGCTCGGTCGCAGGAAACGCCCGGCACGGGGGCCGGGCGCTACGAGGGCGGTGGCCGCCGCGGCGCGCCCGCTCGCAACGGCCCCCGCCGTGCGATGATCGTCACGTCGTCCGCGTCCAATACGTCTAACAGGTAGGAGCCGCCTCCCCCGACGCACCCATGCCCGGCCTCGGCAACGTCCAGCTCACCCCGCAGCTCGTCCAGGCCGTGCGGGACGCGGCGGACATCGTCGCCGTCGCTTCCGAGCACACCCGGCTGCGCAAGGCGGGGCGCAGGTACCAGGGTCTCTGCCCGTTGCACAAGGAGAAGACGCCGTCGTTCAGCGTCGATCCGGTCCAGGGGCTCTTCTACTGCTTCGGCTGCGGCCAGGGGGGCGACGCGATCAAGCTCCACATGCTGCTGTCGGGCGACGACTTCCCGGCCGCCATCGAGTCGCTGGCCCTGCGCCACGGCATCCCGCTGCCCACCCGGAGCGAGCGCGAGCGCGGCCGCCGCGGCGGGCGCGACGAGCACGACCTCGAGGGCGCCCTGACCCGCGCCGCCGAGTTCTTCGCCGAGCAGCTCGCGCGCCATCCGCTGCCGCAGCGCTACCTCGAGCGCCGGCAGATCCCGCGCGAGCTCGCCACCCGCTTCGGCGTCGGCTACGCCCCGGAGGGGTGGCGCAACCTCCTCCAGGCGCTCGAGCGGCGGGTGCCGCCGGCCGACCTCGAGGCCGCGGGCCTGGTCGCCAAGAGCGAGCGCGGCGAGCTCTACGACCGCTTCCGCAACCGCCTCGTGTTTCCCATCCACAACGCCGCCGGCCGCCTGGTCGGCTTCGGCGGCCGGACGCTCGGCGAGGACAAGGCCAAGTACCTGAACACCGCCGAGACCGAGAGCTTCCACAAGGGGCTCCTCCTCTACGGCCTCCATCAGGCCAAGCGCACCATCCGCGAGACCGGCCGCGCCTTCCTGGTCGAGGGGTACTTCGACGTCCTCGGCGCCGTCGCCTCGGGCCTCGAGGGCGCGGTGGCCGGCATGGGCACCGCCCTCACTCCCGAGCAGGCCCGCCTCCTCGCCCGCTACGCCGAGGAGGTGGTGGTCGGCTACGACGGCGACCGCGCCGGCGAGGAGGCGCACCTGCGGGCCCTGCCGCTGCTCTTGGGCGAGCGGCTGGCGGTGCGCCGCGCCCGCTTTCCTGAGGGGCACGACCCCGACTCGCTGCGGCTCGCCGCCGGCGAGGCGGCCGTGCGGTCGGCGTTCGAGGCGGCCGAGGACGCGGTGGCGCTCGAGCTCGACCGCCTGATCGCGCCCGGCGCGGCGCGCGAGCCGCGCCTCCAGGCCAAGGCGGCCAAGGAGGTGACGGAGCTCCTCCGCCCGATCCCGGACGCCGTCCTCCGCTTCGGTTACGCCCGCCTCGCCGCCGAGCGGCTCCAGGTGCCCACCGACCTGCTGGCGCGGCGGCTCGAGGCGGGGGGAGACCGGCCGGGGGCCGCCCGCCCCGGCGCGGCCGGCTCCCCCGCCGGCGCGCCCCAGACCGCCCCGGCCGGCTCGGGAGCACGCCTGGTGCGTACCTTGGAGGAGCAGGTGCTCGCGCGGCTCCTGGGTGGCGGCGAGGACGGACCGCTGCCGGGGGTGGCCGAGCTGCCCCCGCCGGAGGTCTTCTTCGATGCCGAGTGCCGGAATATTTATCGCGCTTTCCGCACTCTATATGCCGAAGGGACAGGCTCCCCCCCGCCGGCGCGGGCCGTACTGGCCGCCCTGGGAAGCGAGGGGAGAGCGGTTGACCGGGTAGCGCAAGTTCTGTTAGAAGGGGAGTTTAACTCCGGCAAACCCGGTCTGGGAGAGTCCCTCGACAAGCTGGTCCATCGCTGGCACAAGCAGCGCCAGCGCGAATTGGCGGCGGAGATCGTCGAGGCGCAACGCCGGAAGGACGCGGCGCGCCTCGAAAGCCTTTTACGCGAGAAGGCCGAGCTGAGTCGCGCCCTGCACCGGGGCTCTCGTCCCGGTGTGGGCAGTTGAGAACAACTTCAGGAGATCGCCTTGACCATTTCCAGCCTCACCCCGGTCGAAGAGAAGTACACCTCGGTCAAGCAGCTCATCGAGCTCGGCAAGGAGAAGGGCTACCTCCTCTACGACGAGATCTACGAGATGCTGCCGGAGGAGGTGGTGAGCCTCCCCGACGAGCTCGACGAGATCTACATCCGCTTCGCCGACCTCGGGATCGACGTCATCGACCGCCCCGAGCGCTATCAGAACCGCGACGACTTCGAGTCGGCGCCGACCGAGTTCGACAAGAAGGAGGAGGAAACCACCGAGTTCACCCTCACGGTCCACGAGAAGACCAACGACCCCGTGCGCATGTACCTGCGCGAGATGGGGACGGTGCCGCTGCTCGACCGCGAGGGCGAGGTGGAGATCGCCCAGCGCATCGAGCAGGGCGAGTGGCTGATGTACGAGGCACTGTGCGAGAACCCGGTGGTGCTGCGCGAGCTCCTGCGGCTGAACGAGCTGGCGCAGAAGGACAAGCGCCTGATGCGCGAGCTCATCTCGTCGGACCCCGACGAGCCGCTCGACCCCAAGGCCGCCGATCGCATCAAGATGAACTTGAAGATCTTCGAGCAGATCGCCGAGAACAACGGCGAGATCGACGAGCTGCGCAAGCGCCAGAAGCGCTGCAAGACGGGCGGCGACAAGTACCAGGAGTTCGAGCGCGAGGTCGACCGGTTGGTGGCGAAGATCGCCAAGGACATCCGGACGATCGACTTCTCCGTCCAGACGCGGAACCGCCTGGTCGACTTCTTGAAGGACATCGACCGCCAGTTCACGCGCTTCGAGCAGGACATCAAGCGCGCGCAGACGGCGTTGAAGCGCGAGGCCAACGACGAGTTGAAGGCGCTGCACCGGCGGCGGATCGAGAAGTACCGCGCCAAGCTGCGCGAGCTCGACGAGCGCTACGGCACGACGCACGCCGAGATCGCCGCGACGATCGACAAGATCCGTCAGGGCGAGGCGGTCTGCGAGCAGGCCAAGGAGGAGCTGATCGTCGCCAACCTGCGCCTGGTGGTGTCGATCGCCAAGAAGTACACCAACCGCGGCCTGCAGTTCCTCGACCTGATCCAGGAGGGGAACATCGGCCTGATGAAGGCGGTCGAGAAGTTCGAGTACCGCCGCGGCTACAAGTTCTCGACCTACGCCACGTGGTGGATCCGGCAGGCGATCACCCGCGCCATCGCCGACCAGGCGCGGACGATCCGCATCCCGGTGCACATGATCGAGACGATCAACAAGCTCACCCGCACCAGCCGCTCGCTGGTGCAGGAGCTCGGCCGCGAGCCGACCGCCGAGGAGATCGGCGAGCGGATGGACCTGCCGGCCTCGAAGGTGCGCAAGATCATGAAGATCGCGCAGGAGCCGATCTCCTTGGAGACGCCGATCGGCGAGGAGGAGGACTCGCACCTCGGCGACTTCATCGAGGACAAGAACGTGACCTCGCCGATCGAGTCGGTGATCTCGGCCAACCTCAAGGACCAGACGCGCAAGGTCCTGAAGACGCTGACGCCGCGCGAGGAGCTGGTGCTCAAGATGCGCTTCGGCGTCGGCGACGGCTCGGAGCACACGCTCGAGGAGGTGGGGCGCTCGTTCAACGTCACGCGCGAGCGCATCCGCCAGATCGAGTCGAAGGCGCTGCGCAAGCTCCGCCACCCGAGCCGGGCGCAGAAGCTCAAGCCGTTCCTCGACACCGGCGGGCTGTAAGCGACAGGCGGAGAGGCGGCCGCGGCGTTTGACGCGGCCGCCGCCCTCCTCCTACAATCCCCCGCCCGGCTACACTCCTGGGTAGCTCAGTGGTAGAGCGATCGGCTGTTAACCGATTGGTCGGGGGTTCGAGTCCCTCCCCAGGAGCCATCCCTCCTTGTCGTCGCCAGGTCAGCCCGAGATGGACGCCGCGGACGAGGTAGTCGTCGAGCGTCGCGGTGCGGCCGGACCTGCGGTCGGTCACCGTCCCGTCGGTGAAGTGATGATCGAGGCGAAGGGCGGCCGCGAGCGCCCAGCGCCCGCCTAGCCGGACGCGCGCGGATTCCTTCGCGGCGGCCGAGCGGCGGCGGAAGACGAGGAGGTCGAGCCCCGGCTCGCGCCCCCGCGGCGGACGCGGCCGCCAGCCCGGCGGCACCGTGGACAGCCCCTGCCGGCCCTCCCGGCTCAAGAGCACCGGCGCGTAGCGCCGCCGCGCCAGCCGCCAGACCTCGTCGCGCAGCCAGCGATCGGAGCCCGCGAAGAGCGGGATGCCTTCGTCGTGCGAGATCACGAGGTACTCGGGCGGGTCGGCCGTGAGCCGCGCCATGACCTCGTGCTGGCGCCGGCGACTGCTGGCGAAGCCGCCGAACAGCGGGTTGGAGATGACGTAGGGAGTGAGCGGCGGGCAATCGCAGTGGAAATGGATCTCGGGCTCCGAGCCGAGCACGTAGACGCTGCGGGCGCCGGCCGCGCGCAGCGCGCGGCCGATGAGCTCGGCGTTGAGAAAGCGGGCGGTCTGGTAGCGGCGGAAGCTCTGCGCGGCCGGCGTGCGCCCGGCCGGCCACGGGCGGGCCACCGCCCAGAGACCGAGAACGAGGACCGTGAGCGCCACCGCGGCAGCAAGCCGAGAGCTCGTCCGAATACGGCGCGGCCGGGCGATGACGGAATCCTCGCCCGCACCCGCGAGCAACCAGGCGGCGGCGAGGCAGACCGGCGGCAGGGCCTGGATGAGGTAATGGCCGCGGAAGTAGCCGCCGGCGGAGAGGCCCAGACAGGCCGCCGCCAGCCAGCCGCCGGCGAACAGCACGGACCACCAGCGCCGCCGCCGGATCATCCAGCCCAGGCCTGCGAGGGCGGCGACCCAAGTGGCGGCGTCGAACCACGTGAAGGCGGCGAGGCGGAGCCGGAGCAAGGCGAGCGCGCTCCCCTCGCCGCCGCCGCGCACGTACTCGAGGTTGTGCCACAGCACGCCGTCGAGGAACGCCCCGGCGGCGCCGGCCGCCGCGTACCACGCCAGGCACGCGAGCCAGGGCAGCGCCGCGCCGGCCGCCATCGTCACGAGGCGCGCGGCGCCGCGCCGCCAGCCGCCGCCCAAGGCGAGCAGGCAGAGCCCGACATGCGGCAGGTGGTAGAGGGCGACCTGCTTGCAGAGCGTGGCCATCCCGAGCCCGAGCCCGATCGCGGCGACCCACGCCAGCTCGGCGCGCGGCGACACCGCGCCGTGCCGCGACCGCGCGTAGAGGCTCCACAGCAGGCTCATCGCGGCGACCAGAGGCACGAGCATGAACGCCTCGGTGTTCGCCACCATCGCCTCGTAGAGCGGCGTGAAGAGGCTCAAGCAGAAGAGCAGCGCCGCGAACAGGCCGCCCGCCTCGCCGGCCATCTTGCGTCCCAGCCCGCAGAGCAGCGTCGCCGTCGTCAGGTGAACGACGAGGAGGGCGAGGTGGATGGCGGTCGCGTCGCGTCCCAGCGTCAGGAAGACGGCCCGGTACGCGAGGACGACGCCGGGAGGCTTCTGCATGAACTGATCGCGGTACGGCAGGCCGCCGCGCTCGAGCAGGCGGGCGGCGAGCGCGTACTCGCCTTCGTCGCGCTCGAGCGGCACCGGCAGCGCCGGCAGAAGGGTCGCCGCGCACCCGACCAGCACGAGCACGAAGAGGAGCTGCGTTCCGAAGCGTCGCAAGACCTTTAAGCTTCTCATCCTGTCACTCCCACCCCGAGACCCCACACTGAAGCCTGTGGGAGGTGATGCTCATGAGAGGATTCGTGTCCCCCGCCTTGGTCGTTCTCACCCTCGCCGGCGTGGCGAGCGCAACTCCCGCTCAGGCGGGCAGCGCAGCCGACGCGGCGCTCGACTACGTCCAGCGGCACAAGCAGGAGCTCGGGCTCACCGGCTCCGACCTTCACGACGTCGCGCTCAGCAGCGAGGTCGCGAGCCGGGCCACCGGCGTCACGCACGTCTACCTGCAGCAGCGCTACCGCGGCATCGAGGTGCACAACGCCGTCCTCAACGTCAACGTCACCGCGGGTGGCGGCATCGCCGGCGCCGGCAACCGCTTCGTCGCCAACATCGCGTCGCTCGCCGGCGGCCAGAACGCCCGCAAGGCGGCGGTCGAGGCGGCGGCGGCCGCGGCGGGGCATCTGAAGCTCGAGCCGACCAAGCCCTTCGCGGTGCTCGGGCGCAAGGGCGGAGCCGACGATGCGACGACGCTCTCCGACGGCGGCGTGGCGTCGCGCCCGATCGAGGCGAAGCTCGTCTGGCTGCCGGCGGACGGCGCCGTCCGTCTGGCCTGGAGCGTCGAGATCGAGGAGACCGGCGGCGAGCACTGGTGGACCGCGTTCGTCGACGCCGAGACCGGTGAGTCGCTCGGCGCCGACGACCTGATCGTCCACGACTCGGCGCCGGCGATCGCCGCCGCCATCGCGCGCCCGACCTCGACGGCGATGGCGCTGCCGAGCTTCGCCGACCTCGACGGCGCCACCTACAGGGTCTTCGCCCAGCCCTTCGAGAGCCCCAGCGACGGCGACCGCTCGCTGGTGGTCGGAGCGGCCGCGCCGGCGGCCGCGCCGTTCGGCTGGCACGACACGAACGCCGTCGCGGGACCGGAGTTCACCATCACGCGCGGCAACAACGTGCACGCCTACACCGACATCGACGCCAACAACGTGGCCGATCCGGGAAGCAGCCCGGACGGCGGCGCCGGCCTCGACTTCGACCCGCCGCTCGACCTGACGCTGGGGCCCGAGACCTACCGGCCGGCCGCGGTGACCAACCTGTTCTACTGGAACAACGTCATGCACGACGTCGCCTTCGGCTACGGCTTCGACGAGGCGGCGGGCAACTTCCAGGTCAAGAACTACAGCGGCGCCGTCGGCGGCAACGACGACGTCCGCGCCGAGGCGCAGGACGGCAGCAACACCAACAACGCCAACTTCGCGACGCCGGCCCAGAACGCGGCGGTGCCGCGGCCGCGCATGCAGATGTTCGTCTGGACGCACCCGACGCCGAACCTCGTCACCGTCGACGACGGGCCGATCGCCGGCGACTACGTGGCCTCCCGCGCCTCGTTCGGGCCACAGCTCTCGGCCATCCCGCCGGTCACCGGCGCGGTCGTGCTGGTCGACGACGGCGTCATCGGCGTGCCGGTGCCGCCGGCTACCGCGCCCGGCACGGTGAACGACGGCTGCGAGCCCTTCGCGCTGCCGGCCGGCGCGATCGCCCTCATCGACCGCGGCTTCTGCACCTTCGCGGCCAAGGTCTTCAACGCCCAGACCGTGGGCGCCGCCGGCGTCATCATCGTCAACAACGTGCCCGGCGACCCGATCACCATGGGCTTCACGCCGCCGATCCCGGTCATCACCAAGCCCGTCGTCATGGTGAGCTTGGACGACGGCACCCTCTTCAAGGCCAACCTGCCGTTCGGCGCCACCCTGAGCGCCGATCCGGTGCTGTCGATCAACCGCGACTCCGACCTCGACGCCGGTGTCATCTCGCACGAGTACGGTCACGGCATCTCGAACCGCCTGACCGGCGGGCCCAACATCGTCTCCTGCCTCAACAACGCCGAGCAGATGGGCGAGGGCTGGAGCGACTGGTGGGCGCTGACGCTCACCACCCACCCCTCGGACACGGCTGCGACCCCGCGCGGCGTGGGCACGTACGTGGGCTTCGAGCCGCCCGACGGCGGAGGCATCCGGCCGACGCCGTACACCAGCGACATGACCGTGAACCCGTCCACCTACGCGTCGGTGGCCGACACGGTCAACATCAGCCAGCCGCACGGGATCGGCTACGTCTGGAACACGATGCTCTGGGAGATGTACTGGAACCTCGTGGACCGCTACGGCTACAACCCGAACGTCTACGCGTCCTGGGAGACCGGCGGCAACAACCTGGCGCTGCAGCTCGTGATCGACGGGATGAAGTTCCAGCCGTGCTCGCCCGGCTTCGTGGACGGCCGCAACGCGATCCTCGCCGGCGACGCCGCGCTCACCGGAGGCCGCAACCGGTGCGAGATCTGGCGCGCGTTCGCCAAGCGAGGGCTCGGCGCGAGCGCGAGCCAGGGCAACTCGAACGATCGCACCGACGGCGTGCAGGCCTTCGATCTGCCCGCGGCGTGCACCGCGGCCGTCTTCGGGGGCTTCCAGCCGCCCGTCGGCAGCGGGCTCAACGACGTCAACGCCGGCGCGACCGTACCGGTGAAGTTCACGCTGACAGGCGCCGGCGCCGCTCCCCAGATCGACTCCCAGCCCGTCGAGTGCACCTCGCTGGCGCCGACGGGCGAAGCTCCGTCGCCGCTCGACTCGCCGGGATCCACCGGGCTTCGCCAGAGCGGAGACGAGTACCATCTCAACTGGCAGACCGACGCGTCCTGGGCGGGCACCTGCCGGCGGGTGACAGTGCGCATCCCGGCCGCGAGCGACGCGGTCGCGTACTTCCGTTTCCACTAGGCCGTTTGAGGGACGGCGCCGGCGCTGCTAGTGTGCCGTGCCGATGCCGTCCCTCCTCCTCGCGCGCCGCGTCCTTCCGCCGGCCCTGCTGGCGGTCATGGCCGTGCTCCTCATCCTGAGCAGCTTCCACAAGCCGCTCGCCTACGACGAGTTCGACAACCTGGCCTACGGCTACCGCTTCCTCGACCGCGGCCCCGGCGCGCCGATGCGCGGCCAGCGCATGCCGGTGCTCGCGCTGAACGCGCTCGGCTGCACGGGCGAAGGGTGCCGGCAGGAGACGGTCAACGCGTCGGAAGCCGCGCTCTTGAAGGTGCGGATGCCGACGATCCTGTTGACGCTCCTGCTCGGCGTGCTCGTGCATCGCTGGGGGCGAGAGGTGCTGGGTGAGGCCGGCGCCCTGGCCGCGCTCTGGCTGTACGTCTTCAACCCGAGCTTCCTCGCCCACGGCAACAAGGTCACGAGCGACGTGCCGGCGGCGCTGTTCACCGCCGCCGCCCTCTATTTCTTCTGGAAGCTCTGCCGCCGGCCGCAGGCGGTGAGCCTCGTGCTTTGCGCGATCGCCACCGCCGGGGCGCTGCTATCGAAGTACACGAGCCTCCTGCTGCTGCCGGTGTTCGCCCTGCTCCTGGCCCTGCGCTGGTTCGAGCGGGCGCGCGAGGCCAGGCAGGATCGGGCGGGGTGGCTGAAGACGGCCGCGGCCGCCGCGGGCTTCCTGCTCCTGGTGCTCTTCCTGGTCAACGCCGCCTACCTCTTCAAAGGCACGTTCCGGCCCTGGGGCGACTACGCCTGGGAGAGCCAGGCGTTCCGCTCGCGTGAGCTCGGGAGCTTGCCCATCCCTCTTCCCCGCGTCTTCGTGCAGGGCCTCGACTACTCGAGCTACCTCCAGGAGCACGTGGAGGTGGGACGCGGGCTCAACTACGTGCTGGGCCGGCTCAGCACGCACGGCGTGTGGTATGCGTTTCCATTGATGATCCTGCTCAAGACGCCGCTCGCGTTCTTCGGCCTGCTCGGCCTCGCGATCGCCGCCCGAAACGCCGAGCCGCGGCCCGACCGCTGGACGTGGCTCGTCTGGCTGGTGCCGTTCGCCGCCGTCGTCGCCTGCTTCAGCCTGCTGGCGACGGCGCAGCTCGGCATCCGCTACCTCCTGCCCGGCCTGCCGACACTCGTCCTCTGTGCCGCGTGCGGCGCCGCCTTCGCCACCACGCGCGCGCGCCGGGCGCTGGTTGGAGCGCTGCTCGCCTGGTACGCGGTCTCGACGCTGTCCTACCACCCGCACTACATCGCCTACTTCAACGAGCTCATCGGCCGGCGCGTCAACGCGTACCGCTACCTCGCCGATTCGAACCTCGACTGGGAGGACCACTCGTACTTCATCGCGCGCTTCCAGGCCCGCCATCCGGAGATGGCGATCGCGGTCGAACCGCCGTCGCCTCGGACGGGCTACGTCCTCGTCGGCGCGAACCGGCTCGTCGGTATCTACGAGCCCGAGCGCTACGCGTGGCTGCGCGAGAACTTCGAGCCGACCCGCCACGTGGCGTACAGCCATCTGCTCTTCTACGTGCCGGACAAGAGCCCGTGACGATCCGGCCGCTGACGCCGTCGCGCTGGAAGGACCTGGTGACGCTGTTCGGCGAGCGTGGCGCGTGCGGGGGCTGCTGGTGCATGTTCTGGCGCCTGCCGCGCGCGGAGTTCGAGCGGCGGAAGGGCGACGGCAACCGGCGCGCGTTCCGGAAGCTCGTCAAGGAAGGCTCGCCGCCGGGCCTTCTCGCCTACAACGGACGCCAGCCGGTCGGCTGGTGCGCGGTCGCGCCGCGCGCGGAGTACCCGGCCCTCGCGCGGTCGCGCGTCCTCCAGCCGCCGGACGGCGAGCCGGTGTGGTCGGTGAGCTGCCTCTTCGTCGCCCGGCCCTACCGGCGGCGGGGCCTGTCGAAGTTTCTGCTCGAGGCTGCCGCCGATCATGTGCGGCGGCGCGGCGGGCGCATCGTCGAGGGATATCCCGTCGAGCCGAAGACGAGGATGGCGGACGCGTTCGTCTGGACCGGGCTGGCCTCCGCGTTCGTGCAGGCCGGCTTCACCGAGGTGGCGCGTCGCTCGCCGACGCGGCCGATCATGAGGAGGAGATTGAGATGAAGCACGCATGGCTCTGGGCGGCGGGCGCGCTGGTCGCCGTCCCCGCGGCACTGGCGCAGGCTCCGGCGGGGGGGACGCCGCCGCGCGTGATCGCCTTCGGCGCGCATCCCGACGACTGCGACCAGAAGGCGGGAGGCACGGCGGCCAAGTGGGCGGCCACGGGCGCGCAGGTGAAGTTCGTGTCGGTCACGAGCGGCGACGCGGGGCACCAGACCGAGGGCGGCGGCGCGCTGGCCCGGCGCCGGCGAGCGGAGGCGCAGGAGGCCGCTCGTCGGTTCGGCATCGCCGAATACGACACGCTCGACAACCACGACGGCCAGCTGGTCCCTTCGGTCGACGTGCGCGAGCAGGTCATCCGGAAGATCCGACAGTGGAAGGCCGACATCGTGCTCGCCCCTCGCCCCAACGACTACCACCCCGACCATCGCTACACGGGTGTCCTGATCCAGGACGCGGCCTACATGGTCGTGGTGCCGAACATCGCGCCGGACACGCCCCCGCTGCGGAAGAACCCCGTCTTCCTCTACTTCCAGGACGGCTTCGAGCGGCCCAACCCGTTCCGTCCCGACGTGGTGGTGGCGATCGACGACGTGCTCGACAAGAAGGTCCGGGCGCTCGACGCCCACACGTCGCAGATGTACGAGTGGCTGCCCTGGGTGGGGGGGAACCTGGACGAGGTGCCGAAGGATCCCGCCGCGCGCATCGAGTGGCTGCGCAAGACGCGCACCGATCGTCCGCTCTCCGACGCGATCCGCGAGGCCGTGCGCAAGCGCTACGGCGCCAAGGCCGACGCGGTGCGCAACGTCGAAGCCTTCGAGCTGTGCGAATACGGGCGCCGGCCTTCGCTCGAGGAGCTGAGCCGGCTCTTTCCGCTTTAGGCCCGGCGCAGGGCGAGCGCAGCGGCGAGGCCGGCCGCGAACAGGCCGAGGCCGACGAGCAGCGGCCCGCGGGACCACTCTACCTTCACGAGATGGGCGCCCGCGGAAACGGGAATGCCCACGAGGTGTCCCTCGGCGAGCACCGGCCGCACCGGCTGGCCGTCGACGGTCGCCTGCCAGGCGGGGAAATATGTGCGCGCCCAGACCAGAGTGGCGGATGCCGTGGCCTCCACGACGGCCTCGAGTCGGCTGGCGCCCTCCTCGAACGACGCGATCCGCGCGCCGTCGATCCGCACGGAGGGAGACGGATCGTCGAGCGCATACAGGCGCACCCCGTGGGGCAGGCTCAGGATCGCGGCTTCACGGTACGGCGCGGCCAGCTCGTCGTCGGTCACGACGTAGCGGACGCCGGAGCGCCGGAGCGTCTCCACGCGCTCGTTCCACGACCGCTCCTCGAGCTGCTTCCGCACCGCGCGGTCGTCGTCGGAGTAGCTGCCGTCGGGGTCGCGGTCGAACGCATAGGCCACGCCGGAGAGGGCGCCGCTCACCGCCCACAGCTCCGGGGCCACGCGGCGGAACACCTCGCGCGTCGTGCGCTCCCCCTGGATGGGCGCGCCCACCGGATGCGCGTCGGCGTCGCGGATCCGCTCGTAGACCCGGCCGCCGGTGAGACGGGGCGGCGGCGGGAAGGGCCGGTCCAGCACCGCCAGCAGCAGCGGCAGATGACCGATGGCGAGGGGGACGGCGATGGCCGCGGCCGCAAGGCCCGGCGAAGGAGCCGCGCGCCGCAGCAGCAAGGCGCCGAGCGCCGCCGCCGAAACCACGACCCCCGCCCAGGCCAGCGCGCTCCCCGCCCCGCGGAGGGCGGCCACGCCGGCGAACGCGACGAGCAGGGCGAGGGCGGCCTCGAACGACCAGCGGTTCGCCCGCTCGCCGCGGACAAAGCGCTGGGCCGCCCAGCCCACCGCGGGCACGAGGCACAGCGCGACGACGTACCACCACTTCACCGGGAAGCGGATGCGGCCGTCGAGCGAAAGCAGCGGGTAGACCTTCTTCGCGAGCGGCAGGTACTTCCCCATCGACAGGAACGCTGCCACCGCCGCGACCGCGTAGAAACCGCGCTCCGGACCGTGCCGGGGGCGGGCGAAGAGGAGGAGCAGGCCCAGGGTCGCCCACCCCACGTGCAGCGACCATAGATAAGGTGAGTGGTTGTCGAAGAACGCGTGGCCGTGGACGCCCGCCGGGCCGGTGAGATCGGGCCGGCCGAACGGGAAGGGCACGATCTGCTCCAGCAGCCGCACGGGATGGACCGACGTGCCGGTGGCGGTCACGAAGGGAAACGGCCTTTCCTGCCGGCTCGAGCCGAGGAAGATCTGGCTCGTGAGAGCGATCTGCGGCGCCGCGAGAAGCGCGGCGACGACGAGCC
>JBIOUG010000076.1:0-15324 GCA_044866775.1 Thermoanaerobaculia bacterium
GAGGGCGGCGCGGGCGGCACGGCCGCGGCGCCCGGCGCCGCAGTGACGGCGCCGCCGCCGACGGCACCGCCGGAGCCCCGCACGCTGCGCGACGAGCTCGCGGCGACGTCGGCGCAGGACGACGACCAGCTCGCGGCCGAGCCGGAGGAGAACGGCGCCGCCGCCGACGAGCAACCACCGGCGGAGCCGCGGCGCCAGCCGGCAGCCGCGGCCGGCGCAGAGCCCGCCACCCCTGCGCCGGCCGCCGACGGGCGGACGCCGGCCGGCACGGTCGTCATCCAGGTCTTCTCCTCGGCCGAGGAGGACCAGGCGACGCGCGTCCGCGACCGGCTGACCGCGGCCGGCTACAAGGCCTACCTCTCGCCGGTCGACGTCTCCGGCCGCACCATGTACCGGGTGCGCATCGGCCCCTTCACCTCGCGCGCCAAGGCGGAGGAGGTGGCCGAGCGGGTGAGGAAGTCGCACCGGCTGGATACGTGGGTGACCGAGTAAGCCGAGCGAGGGCTCTCCTCGCCGTCGCTCTCGCCGCCGGCGGCGGCGCCGCCTGGGGCCTCTGCTTCGGCCGCGAGCCGCTGGCGCTCGTGCCGTGGCTGGCGCTGGCGCCGCTCGTCCTGCTCCTCGGACACTGCCGTGCCGGCCTCCTCGGCTGGATCCACGGCACGGCGTTCTGGGCGGTGTCGATCTCCTGGATCAGTCCCACCCTCGAGGTCTACGGCGGCCTGCCGCGGCCGCTGGCGCTGGCGCTGACCGCCGGGCTCTGCGCCTTCCTCGGCCTCTACCACCTCGCCTTCGCCCGCCTCGGGCGGCCGCTGTGGCTCCGCGGCGGCCTGCCGGCGCTCGTCGCGCTCCCCGCGCTCTGGGTGGCGCTCGAGTGGCTGCGCACCTACTTCCTCTCCGGCTTCCCGTGGAATCTCGCCGCCTACGCCTGGGTGGAGGTGGCGGGGGCGCTGCCGCTTGCCGCCTGGGTGGGCCCGTTCGGGATCTCCTACCTGGCGGTCCTGACGAGCACGGCGGTCGCCACGGCCGTGGCGCGCCGGCGCTGGCTGCCGCTGGTGGTGCTCCTCCTGCCGCTCTTCCTGCTCCCGCTCGCTGGGCGCTGGAGCCTGCGGCGGAGCGCCGCCGAGCAGCCATGGCACGGCACGGCCCTCCAAGGGGTCCTCGCCGACGCCGGCTCGCCCGGCCGGCCGGTGCGGCTGCTGCAGCCCAACATCGCCAACCTCGTCGCCTTCGACCGCCTGGCGGTCGAGCGCAACTATCGCAAGGTGCTCGCGATGTCGCAGGCCGCCTGCGACCCCGGAGCGCTCGTCGTCTGGCCCGAGAGCGCGGCCTGGCCGTTCGGCCTCGCCCGCGACCCGTTCCTCGCCTTCGACGTCCGGGCGCTGGCGGAGCGCGGCTGCACCGTGCTCCTCAACTCGATCCACGAGGACGGCGAGAGCGTCTTCAACTCCGCGTTCGTGGTCGCGCCCGGGCGGCCGCCGGTGCGCTACGACAAGCGGCACCTCGTACCCTTCGGCGAGTACGTGCCGCTCAAGGGCGTCTTCGGCTTCATGGACTCGCTGGCGCGCAATGCCGGCGACTTCCGCGCCGCCGAGCGGCTGGTGCTCCTGCCGTGGGAAGACGAGCGGCTGGGGGTGGCGATCTGCTTCGAGGTGATCTTCCCGGCCGAGGTGGCGGAGCTGGCGCGCGCCGGAGCGACCATCCTGGTCACGGTCACCAACGATGCCTGGTACGGCGACACCTTCGCCCCCTGGCAGCACTTCCGCGCCGCCCGCTTCCGCGCCGCCGAGACCCGCCGCCCGATGCTGCGCGCCGCCATCACCGGCGTCTCGGCGCTGATCGCCCCCGACGGCTCGGTGCGCGCCGAGATCGGAGTCTTCGAGGAGGGCGTCATCCGCGGCCAAGTCGCCGGCCTCCACGGCCTCACCCCCGCCGCGCGCTGGCCCTGGCTGGCGCCGGCGGCCTGCACGCTGCTGGCGGCCGTGGCGCTCGTCTCGGCGCGCCGGCGGCAGCGCTCGCCGGGCGCCGAGCCGTAGGTCACAGCGCTCTCGACTTGACACCGACTCTGCTTCGTCTTACCATTCTGCCATCGCGGTAATACGCGCGGAGCCCGCCATGAAGACGCTCTCCCTCAAGGTCACGGAAACCATGGAGCGAGAGCTCGCCGAGAAAGCGGCGAGCCGCGGCGTGAGCAAGTCGGACCTCGTTCGCGAGGCGGTGGCGGAGTACCTGAGCGAAGGAGAGCCGTCCGCTCCCGGTTCGTTCCTCACGGCAGCCGCGGACCTGGTGGGCTGCCTCGACGGCGGTCCCGAGGACCTCTCCTACAACCCCGAGCACCTCGCCGGCTACGGGAAGTGACCGGGCCGGTCCTGCTGGACACCGGCCCTCTCGTCGCGTTCCTCAAGCGAAGGGATCGCTACCACGAATGGGCGCGGCGGGAGCTGGCCGCCGTCACGCCGCCGCTCCTGACCTGCGAGTCCGTGCTCTCCGAGGGCTGCTTCCTGCTGCGCCAGCAGCCCAACGGCCGGAGCGCCGTGCTGGAGCTCGTCCGCCGCGGCCTCGTCGCGGTCGCCTTCGATCTCGAGCGCGAAGCGACCGCGGTCCAGAAGCTCCTGGCGCGCTACGGCAACGTCCCCATGGACCTGGCCGACGCCTGTCTGGTCCGGCTCGCCGAGCTGACGGCAGGCAGTGTGCTCCTGACCCTGGACTCCGATTTCGGCATCTACCGCATGCACGGCCGGCAGGTCATCCCCATGCGCATGCCCCGGGAGCTGCAGCGGCCGCGCTCCGGACGTCGGCAGGGGTAGCGCACGTCCCGACTCGCGCCTCCCGCTGCATTACGTGCTGGACTGGGCGAAGTAGTAGCTGGCGACCTTCGCCGATGCAGGCGTGAACAAGGTGCAGGCGTTGTTCGTGCTGACTTGGCCGGCCTCGTCGAAGAAGTTCTTCCCGAACTTCTCCAGCCAGGGACCGTAGCGCTTCCGCTC
Organism: Thermoanaerobaculia bacterium; assembly: GCA_044866775.1. Classification (GTDB taxonomy): domain Bacteria; phylum Acidobacteriota; class Thermoanaerobaculia; order Multivoradales; family UBA5704; genus DASUNQ01. Next base: position 2,985 of record JBIOUG010000076.1, read on the forward strand.
CCAGTCAGTGGACTCGTGCTTGCCGCCAAGAGCGATCTGCCGCCGGCGCCGGGCATCGAAATCGAAGATATGAATGGCGCCGGGTGGAATCGGCGGCGCCGTGACCGAGCTCTCGGTCGTTCCCTCGTAGCGCAGCTCCTCGTCCTGGAAGGCGCCCGAGAGGTACTCGTGCGAGATCAGAGCCATTGGCATGCGCACGAGTTCGGGATGGGCGCCGGAGAACGAAAGCTCGCCGTCGAGCATCTCGTCCCCGTCGTCGAGGGCGTACTCTGCGACTTTTACCACTTCGATCCCCAGCTCCAGCAGGTTGATGCAGAGCAGCACGTTGCGACATTCTCTTAGCTCGCCGGCACGCACGATCTCAACCACGTTTCGCGTCGGCAAGAGATCGACGTCGACGTAGAGGCTGGAATCGGGCTCGCCGAGTCGTCCGGGCTCGGCGGTGGCACGGATCTTCAGCCGGTCGCGGCGGTGTCGCTCGAGGAGGTGCACCGCCGCGAACGCTTCCGCGCGCCGGGTTTCCTCCGGGAACTTGACACGATCGAAGAGGAAGCGCTTGAAATCGAGAACGCGCCCGTCGCGAGGAGCGGTGTTGAGGACCAGCGTCTCCTCCAGGAACTCGCGCATCAAGTAGGTCCAGGGATCGCTCAGGTCGTCGCCTCTCTCCGACGATCCCAGCGCGATGTTCCAGCCATAGGGCTTGATGTCGCGGAAGAAGAACGGCGTCCAGAGGCGATCACGCCAGCGGACGACCGAGAACACCCCTCCGGACGCCCAGCGCAGGGGGTGGTCATCGAGCCGCAGGGCGAGCGATTCAACGGCCGACCGCCCGAGCAGGTAACGGTGGATCTCGGCGTCGAGACGGCGGGCCGCGGTGATCTTGTCCGGGTCGTTGTCGTAGACGCGCTCGCAGATCTCCCGCTTCCCCTCCGTCGAGATCAGCGCTTCGGTGACGCCATCGCGATTGACGGTCAACGTCACCCCGCCGCGGCTGTTCCGGCGCAGCAGGAGTGGCGCCGTCAGGAGCTCGATCGCGTACTCCTGTCCGGGCAGGAACTCTGACCCGAAGACGACCGTCCTGGGCAGGACGCCGCTGGCAGCAGGGGCGCCTTCCCGGGTGCTCACCAGTGGCTCCGATCGCGGCGGCGGGCCGGGCGGGGAAACGGTCAGGTTCTTGGCGCCCAGAGATCTGAGCAGTCTCGACCACTTGCTCGGGAGTTCGTCATCTTCATTCCATTCCACCCTGATGCGGCCCGAGATCCAGGCCGGGAGCTCTCCGGGGTCGACCAGGATGAGCAGAATCAGATCTCCCCGGTGACCGGTTAGATCGCGGCGGTGCACGAAGAGCGCCTCGAACAGCGTGTTGCTGTTGGTGTCGAAGTAACCCGGCGTGATGACACAGATTGCCCGGCGGCTCTGGCGCAAGGTGCGGTCCATTTCGAGGACGAGATCCTGCGTGATGTCAAACTCGTCCACATCCAGACAGATGTTGAGGCCGGCTGCCTGCAACGACGGGACAAGGTGTCCCCGCACCCAGGACTTGGCCGGCTCGTCCCAGCTGTAGCTGACGTAGGCGTCGAAGACCGGGTCGCTGTCCATGGTGATAAGGAGACGCTTGTCAAAGTATACGCCTGCCAAAACACCGCGGGACCATGCCCACCGCGAGCGTTTGGTATGATGTCCCCGTTGGGAACACCCCCATGATCGCCTCCGACGTCCAGCAGCGCATCGACCGGCTCGCCGAGCAGCTCGGCAACCTCCGGGGGTATCTTTGAGGACGCCCGCGTCGAGGAGCAGCTCGCCGAGATCGATCGGCAGATGGAGCAGCCGGGGTTCTGGGACGCCCCGGCGCGCAGCGCTCCGCTCCTGCAGCGCCGCCGGGCGCTCGAGCGCAGCTTCACGACCCTGAAGCGGCTGCGCGCCGACGCCGGCGACCTCGAGGCCTGGCGCGACCTGGTGGCCGAGGGCGAGGGCGATCCCGACCTCGACCGCTTCCTCGATCGTCTCGAAGCCGACCTCCACAAGCTCGAGCTCCAGCTCAAGCTCTCGGGCGAGGACGACGACAAGGACGCCATCCTGGTCATTCACCCCGGCGCCGGCGGCACCGAGTCCCAGGACTGGGCCGAGATGCTGCTGCGCATGTACCTGCGCTGGGGCGAGCAGAAAGGCTACGCGACGGAGCTCCTCGACCGGCAGGACGGCGAGGAGGCGGGGATCAAGAGCGCCACGGTGGCGATCCGCGGCCAGTACGCCTACGGCTATCTGCAGGGCGAGACCGGCGTCCACCGCCTGGTGCGCATCAGCCCCTACGATTTCCAGGGGCGGCGCCACACCTCGTTCGCGTCGGTCTACGTCGTGCCGGAGGTGGACGACACCGTCTCGATCGAGATCGAGGACAAGGACCTGCGGATCGACACCTACCGCTCCTCGGGCGCCGGCGGCCAGCACGTCAACAAGACCGAGTCGGCGGTGCGCATCACGCACCTGCCGACCAACATCGTCGTCTCCTGCCAGAATGAGCGCAGCCAGACCAAGAACCGCGCGACGGCGATGAAGGTCCTGCGCGCCCGCCTCTACGACCTCGAGATGAAGAAGCGCGCGGCCGAGCAGGCCGAGCGCGAGGGCAAGAAGAAGGACATCGCCTGGGGGAGCCAGATCCGGAGCTACGTCCTGCACCCCTACCGGATGGTCAAGGACCACCGCACGGGGGCGGAGATGGGTGACGCCGACCGCGTGCTCGACGGCGACCTGGACCTCTTCGTCGAGGCCTACCTCAAGGGGCAGATGGCCGACGCGGCGGCGCGCGACGAGATTCCGGCCTGACCGTGCAGCTCGACCTCGTCTCGCCGCTGCCGCCCGTGCGGAGTGGCATCGCCGACTACACGATGGACCTGCTGCCGCATCTCGCGGCGCGGGCCGACGTGCGGCTGGTGCGCCTGCCGGAGCAGCCGGTGGCGCCCGCGATCGAGGAGCGGTGGCAGCCGGTGCCGCCGGAGGCGACCGGCGCCGGCGGGCGCCTGCCGCTCTACCAGATGGGCAACAACCGCTACCACGAAGGAGTGCAGGCGCTGGCGCTCGAGCGCCCGGGCGTCCTCACCCTGCACGACGTGGTGCTGCACCACCTGCTCCTCGACGTCACGCTCGGCCGCGACGACTTCCCGGGTTACCAGCGCCGCCTCGCCGCCGACCACGGTTGGGTGGGCGAGGCGGCCGCCCTCGCCAAGCGCTGGAACGCCTACGGCGAGGCGCCGGTCTTCGCGCTGCCCGCGCACCGCCGGCTGCTGCGGCGACAGCGCGGTGTCCTGGTGCACAGCGACTGGGCGGCGGCGCTGGTGCGCGAGGACGACCCCGAGCTGCGGGTGGTGGCGGTGCCGATGGGCATCCCGCTGCCGCCGGCCGCCGACCGGGCGGCGGGACGGGCGCTGCGGCAGCGCTTCGGCCTGCCCGCGGACGCCCCGGTCGTCGGCTCCTTCGGCTTCCAGACCCCGATCAAGCGGACCGAGGCGGTGGTGCCCGTCCTCGCCGCGCCGGGGCTCGAGCGGCTCCACCTGCTGGTCGTCGGCGAGGTGTCGCCCTTCGTCGACCTCGAGGGCGCGGCGCGGCGGGCGGGCGTGGCCGAGCGCGTCCACGTCACCGGCTTCGTCGACTACGCCGAGTTCGAAGCGGCGATCGGGGCCACCGACCTCTGTCTCAACCTCCGCTATCCGAGCGCCGGCGAGACCTCGGCCTCGCTGCTGCGGGTGCTGGCGGCGGGGCGGCCGGCGATCGTCTCGGACTACGCGCAGTTCGGCGACCTGCCGCGCGAGCTGGTGGTGCGGGTGCCGCTGGGCGAGGCCGCTGGCGGCGGGCAGGGGGAGGCCGCGGTGCTGGCGGCGCGGCTGCGCGACCTGCTCGCGCATCCTGAGCGGCTGCGGGCGATGGGTGAGGCGGCGCGCGAGCACGTGCGTACGAATCACGCACCCGAGCGGGCGGCCGCGGCGGTCGTCGCAGCCTGCGCCGCCTTCCGCGACCTGCCGCCGCTCACCGAGCGGCCGGCCGTGCCGCCGCGGCCGAGCAGCCTGATCTGGAACGACCTCGCGGGCACGATCGAGGTCGAGGGGGCGGAGGCTCCGTGGCCGGCCGGCGAGCGGCGGCGGCTGCGGGTGCGCCTGGCCAACCGCGGCTTCGCGCGCTGGCTCGCCGGCGAGAGCGGGCCGGGTGGGGTGGCGGTCGTGGTGCGACTCTTCGTGCCCGGGGCCGACGGGCGCCGCGACCTCCTCGCCGGCCGCCGCTGGCTGCCGCTGCAGCGCGACCTCCAGCCGGGCGAGGAGGCGATCTTCGAGACCGAGGTGCGGCGTCCGGTCGGAGGGGCGACGCTGCGCGTCGAGCCGCACGTGGATCAATCGGGCAGCGGCGCGAAAGCTTTCGCGCCTTCGTGGCTCGGGTTCTCCGAGCTCGGCGGGCCGTGGTGGGGGCGAGAGATCTGAGCCGCGCGGGCGCCGCCTCCTGGGCGGTCCTCGCCCTGCTGCTCGCCGCGACTCTCGCCGGCGCGGTGACCTTCGACCGCGCCGGCCGGCCAGGCCTGGTCGGCGACGAGGCCACCTACGCCATGCAGGCGGCGAGCCTCGCCTGGGACCTCGACCTCCGCTACACGCGCGCCGACTACGACCGCTTCGTGGCGCAGTGGGGCGGCCCGCCGGACGGGCTCATCCTGCAGAGCCGCGACGGCGGCGCGCACATCACCTACGGCAAGCCGCCGCTCTACGCCGTCGTCGCGGCGCCCTTCGTGCGCTGGGCGCCGGTGCGCGGCGCGCTGGTCGCGAACGCCTTGCTGCTCGCCGCCGCGGCGGTGGCGGCGGCCTGGGCGCTGGCGCGGCAGGTCGGGCCGGCGGCGCCGCTCTGGGTCGCCTGCTTCCTGTTCGCCTCGGTGGCCTTCGGCTACACCTTCTGGGTACACGCCGACCTCTTCCTGCTCGCCTGCGTCGCCGCCGGCCTGGCGCTCGTCTATGCCGGCGAGCGCCCGCCGGGAGGGCCGCTGCCCGAGATCTACGAGGGCGAAGACCTCGCCCCGCGCGGCCGGCGCCTCCTGCGCTGGGCCGCCGCCGGGGCGCTGCTCGCCGCGCCGGCCGCCTACCGTCCGTTCTATCTCGTGCTCCTGCTGCCGGCGGCGCTGGCCGCCAGGTCGGTCGGCGAGCGCGCGCGCCGCCACGGCGCCGCGGTCGCGGCCCTCCTCGCCGGCGCGCTCGTCCTCCTCGCCGCGACGGCCGCGACGCAGTGGCTCGCCGGCGGCTCGTGGAGCGGCTACGCCGGCGAGCGGCAGGGCTTCTACCCGCGCACCGGCTACCCGGAGGTCGATTTCCCGGCGCGCGAGTGGCCGCAGTCGGTCCGCCGCTGGGGAAACACTTCGTGGATCCAGGAGGGGGCGCTCGATCCGGCGTGGGACGCGAAGCTGACCGGCTGGAACGCCCTCTACTTCCTGGCCGGCGAGAACGTCGGCGTGCTGCCGTACTACCTGCCGCTCGTCCTCGGCTTGCTCGCCTGGCGCGGCGGGCGGGGGCGGTGGGCGCTCGTGCCGGCGGTCCTCCTCGCCGCGCTCTGCTTCTTCTTCGTGCGGCCGTTCAACTTCTACGGCGGCGGCGGCGCGCTCGCCAACCGCTACTTCCTGCCGCTCTACCCGGCCCTCTGGTTCCTGGCCGGCCGGCCGCGCCGCGCCGCGTGGGTCGTGGTGACGGCGGCCGCGGCGGCGCCGTTCCTCTGGCCGCTGTGGAGCCACCCGCGCGCCTTCCCGGTGGGGGAGGACGGGCGGTATGCCTACGTCTCCGAGCTGGCGCGCCGCTTCCTGCCGTACGAGACGACGCAGAGCCACATCCCCGGCGGGCGGGACGTGGTCCACAACGGCCTGTGGGTCAAGTCGCTCTCGCCCGGCATCGGGCCGGTCGGCGAGGGCCGGACCTTCCGCCTCCAGCCCGAGACCGAGGGGGAGCTCCTCCTCGGCAGCCCGGAGGCGCTCGCGGCCGTGGTCGTCCGCTTCGACCGCTCGACGCCGAGCGGCGTCGCGATCGAGGGCGGGACGGTCGGGCGCCGGCTCTTCGGGGCGGACGGCTCGATCGCCTTCGAGCTGGATCTCGCCGAGCCGCGGGCGGTCCATCCGATGTGGTGGACCTGGGACGAGGTCTATCTGTACTCGCTGCGGTTGCGGCTGCCGCCGGGGGCCGGCCCGTCGCGGGTGGTCATCACGCCGGGCCGCGATCTGGTACAAAGGGCGGCGCGATGAGCGGCGAGGCCGCGCCCCGGAGCTGGCTCGCGAGCCTGCGCGAGCGGCTGGCCGTGCCGCCGCCGCGGCGCCTGCCGCCGGGCGAGCAGCGGCCGGCTTCGGTCCTGGTGCCGCTCCACGTCGAGAGCGGCGAGCTCTGGACGCTGCTCACCAAGCGCACCGACACTCTCCCCACCCATCGCAGTCAGATCGCCTTTCCCGGCGGCGCCATGGACCTCGGCGAGGACCCCTGGCGGGCGGCGCTGCGCGAAGCGGAGGAAGAGGTGGGCATCGAGCCGGGCAAGGTGCTGCGCTTGGGGCAGCTCGACGAGGTGGAGAGCCCGGTCGGCTTCCGCGTCGTCCCCTGCGTCGGCGCCGTCCCCTTCCCCTACGAGGCGCACCCCAACGAGGCCGAGATCGCCGAGGTCTTCAGCCTGCCGCTGACCGCCTTCGCCAACCCGCGCCTGGTCGAGGACCGTACGGTGCGCCTCGACGGCGTGACGCGGAACCTCCGCATCTACCACGTCGGCAACCGGCAGATCTGGGGCCTGACCGCGCGCATCCTGCAGAACCTGCTGGTGCGGCTGGGGGTCGAGGGAACGAGCGAGGAGTCGCCGAGCGCGTAAGGCGCGAAGGCTTTCGCGCCGGGCTCCTAGTCCGGCGCGGTCAGCCGCCGGTCGTCGCGCAGGAAGACCCAGGCGGCGCCGCCCTCGCCGCTGTAGAAGAGGGTCACCCAGACGCCGCGCGGCTCGACCGGGTTCTCGAGCACGTAAGGGAAGGTGACGTGGAGGCGGCCGGCGCGGACGCCGTCGTGGAAGCGGCCGGCGAACTCCGGCACGTCGGTCGACGGCGCGACCTCGGTGAAGAAGTTGCGCCCGAGCGCCCGCTCGCGCGCGACCCCCGACATCTCGGCCTCGGCGCGGTTGTAGGCGAGCACCCGCCCCGCCGGGTCGAGGCGCACGGCGCCGAACGGGAGCTGGTCGAGCTCCGCCTCGCTGAGCCGCTGGATGCGCTCGATCTCCGGGCGGCCGATCGGGCTGTCGAGGTTCTGCTCGCTCATCGAGAGGATCGCTACTCTACGCGATCGTGGGCCGGTGGCCGGCCAACCGGCGCGGCGCCACGTTCCGGGAGGCGCCGCATCCGGACTAGGATTCCCGCGTGAGATCGCTCGTCCTGCGGGCGCTGCCGCTCGCCGCGCTGCCGCTGCTGGCCTGCGCATCCACCCCGTCACCGTCTCCCGCGCTGGCGCGGCGGCTCGACGCACTCCTTGCGCAAACGCAAGGCGTTGTTGCGATTGCCTTCTACCAGATAGGTACCGGCGAGACCCTGCTGCGGGACGCCGACCGCTCGCTCCACGCCGCGAGCACGATGAAGGTGCCGGTCCTCCTCGCCCTCTTCCACGCCGTCGACCGCGGCGCGCTCCGCCTCGACCAGCCGGTGCCGGTGCGCAACGAGTTCGCGAGCATCGTCGACGGCTCGCCTTTCTCCCTCGACCCCGCCGAGGACGGCGACGCCGAGCTCTACGCTGCGGTGGGGAGCACGCGGCCGCTCGCCGAGCTGGCGCAGCGCATGATCGTGCGCAGCTCGAACCTCGCCACCAACCTCCTGATCGAGCTGGTCGGCGCGCCGCACGTCATGGAGCTGATGCGCGCGCTCGGCGCGCACGACATCCGCGTCCTGCGCGGCGTCGAGGACGAGAAGGCCTACGCCGCCGGCCGCAACAACACGACGACCGCGCGCGATCTGATGCTCGTCCTGCGCACCATCGCCGAGCGCCGCGCCGTCTCGCCGGCGGCGAGCGAGCGCATGCTCGCCATCCTCGCGGCGCAGGAGTTCCGCGAGAAGATCCCGGCCGGCCTCCCCCCCGGCGTGCCGGTCGCCAACAAGACCGGCGACATCACCGGCATCCACCACGACGCGGCCATTGTCATGCCGCCGGGCGAGCGGCCCTACGTGCTGGTCGTCCTGACCAGCGGCTTCGCCGACGAGGCGGCGGCGAACCGCGTCATCGCCGAGGTGTCGCGGGCGGTCTGGGAGGCGCGGCCGGGCCGCACGGCGCGGCGGTGACGGCGGCGACCGGTCGCACCGCGACGCCGGCTCTCCGCTAGAATCGCGCCGCGCGTCTAGATCGCCAACGCTCCATCAATCCTTCGTCCTTCAGGGAGAACTGCACTCATGTCCCAGCCCATCACTCCGGCCCCCGCGCCGCCGCCGCAGAAGAAGACAAGCCCGCTCGTCTGGGTGGGGATCGGCTGCGGGATCATCGTCGTCCTCGGGGTCATCGCCTTCGCGATCGCCGGCTGGTTCGTCAAGCGACAGGTCGACAAGTTCGCCGACAACCCGGCGATCGCCGCCGCCGAGCTCGCGGTGCGCGCCAATCCCGAGCTCGAGGTCGTGGAGTCCGACGCCGAGGCGGGGACGCTCACGGTGCGCAACAAGAAGACCGGCGAGGTCGTGACCTGGAACGCCGAGGACATCGAGAGCGGCAAGTTCTCGATCACCACCAGCGAGGGCACCGCGACCTTCGAGGGCGCCACCGCCGAGCAGGGCGGCACCTTCAAGGTGACCAACGAGAAGGGCGAGCAGGCGACCTTCACGGCCGGCGCCGGCGCCTCCAAGAACCTCCCGGCGTGGGTCCCGGTCTATCCCGGCGGCACCGCGGAAGGCTCGTACGACGCGACCTCCGGCGGCGAGCGCTCCGCCGCCTTCACGGTGAAGACTGCGGATTCGATCCCCAAGGTGCTCGACTTCTACGAGAGCCGCCTCAAGACGGCGGGCTTCACCGCCGAGAAGAGCACGTTCGAGAGCAACGGCACGGTGGCCACCGGCACGGTGACCGGTACCAGCGCCGACCAGAAGCGCACGGTCAACGTCATGGTCTCGACGGCCGACGGCCAGACCTCGGCCCTCGTCGCCTTCACCGAGAAGCCCTGAGGTCAGCCGCCCACGCCCGCTACCCCCCGTCGCGGGCGTGCGGCTCCTCGCTGCCGTCGGGGTAGAGGCCGACGAGTCGCACCACCGCGCCGGCCGCATCGCGCTCGAAGCGGAGGCGGAAGTCGTCGAGACCGCCGAGCAGGAAACGGTCCTGGCCGACCGGCAGCAGCTGCAGCTTGGGGCCCCTGCCGCGCTGATACCAGAGCGCGCCGCCGGCCGCCGTGATGGTGCGCGGGCCGTAGGCGCCGGCGTAGGCCTGCATCTCCTCGGCGGACAGGGTGGCGGGCTTCTGGCGATCCTCCAAGACCCCCTGCACGAACTGCATGTACGCCTTGTGCTCGGGATCGCCGGCCTTCTCGGCGGCGGCGGCGAGGGCGCGCGAGTGCGCCACCGCGAGCGCCTCCGCCGCCGGCACCGCGACGTCCGGGGCGACGCCGGTGCCCTCCCAGTTGGTGCCGGTGATCGGGTTGACGGCGCGCCCGAACGGCAGGCTCACCGCCACCGGATATCCCTTGACGGCGTGCATGTCGACCGGATGGGCGCCGCCGCCGGTGGTCTCGCCGATGACGGTGGCGCGCTTCAAGTTCTTCAGGTTGTAGGTGAACTCCTCGGCGCCGGAGAAGGTGCGGCCGCTGGTGAGCACGAACACCGGCACGTCCGGCAGCCGGGCACCCGGCACCCAGGCGTGGGTCCAGAACTGATCGGTGCGGTCGCCCCTGCGGACGTAGAAGCTGTTGAGGTGCGTCGGCTCGGGGCCCAGCAGATAGCTGGTGAGAAGCTGGATCATGCTCGGGTTGCCGCCGCCGTTCTCGCGCAGGTCGAAGATCAGCGCGTCGCTGCCGGCCAGGAAGGCCATCGCCGCCACCGCGGTCGTGCCGCCCAGCTCGGCCGCCGCGAAGCAGTCGAGCTTGAGATAGCCGACGTTGCCGGCCAGTCGCTCGACCTTGCGGAAGCAGTAGTTGTCGCGGCGCATGAACGCCGCCATCCGCGCCTGGCGCTCCGCGGGTGTCGGCCCCGCCGCCTCCTCGGCCCCCTGGTCGGGATCCCACATCACGCGCAGGTGCAGGTCGTGGCTGATCGACTGCAGGTCCTCGGTGAGCTTCTGGGTGAAGACGTCGACGGTGGCCAGCCGGTCGTAGGCGCCGCTCGCGACCTGCTGCCGCAGGTGCTCGCCCATGCGCTTGGCGGTCTCGGGGAAGACGTAGGTCTCGTCGAGGGCGGCGGCGATGTCCTCGACGATCGCCGCGCGGTCCTTGGCGGCGACCGCCGGCGGCGCCGGCGGGGCGGCCAGCGCCGGGGCGGCGATGACGGCGGCGAGGCCGCAGACGGAGAGACGGTGGCGGAGCGACGGGATCATGACGAGGTCTCCTTTTGGAGCTGGAGCTCCATGGCGATCGAGCAGCGGCTGTAGGCGGCGTGCGGCACCGGCGGCCGCTCGACGGTCTGGAAGCCGAGCGAGCGGTAGAGCGCGCGACAGCCGCCTCGAGTCGCGGGCTGGTGAGCAGGAACAGGGTGCGACAGCCGAGCGCGCCGGCGCGGTCGATCGCGGCCTCGGCCAGCCGGCGGCCGATGCCGCGGCCGCGCCAGGGGGCGGCGACGGCCATCTTCGCCAGCTCCGCGACCTCGATACGACGAGATATGAAAGAGGTTTCAGACCTCGGCCCGAGGCCGGCGGGGCAGCCGGCTTGGCGGGCGGGCGACCCGGCTACGCGCGTCGTCGTGAGGCTGTTAGCATTGCGGCTCGGGCAGCGGCGAGCGCGCCGTCGGCGCCACAGGAGGAGGAGCGATGGCCACCGTCACAGCGAGCAGCACCCTCGACCGGATCGTCGGACAGCTCGGCGACGAGGCCGACAGCCTCCTCTCCTTCACCTGTCGCGGCATCACGAAAGACCAGCTCACGCTCCCCGGTCCCGAGCACGTGTCGCAGGCCTGGGTCCCGTCGGACCGCAAGCCGCAGGTGCTGGTCAACCTCGAGCGGTTGCACGGTCACGGCCGCCTCGCCGGCACCGGCTACCTGTCGATCCTTCCGGTCGACCAGGGGGTCGAGCACTCGGCGGCCGCGTCCTTCGCGCCGAACCCGATCTACCTCGATCCCGAGAACATCGTGCGCCTGGCGATCGAAGGCGGCTGCAACGCCGTGGCCTCGACCGTCGGCGTGCTGGGCATCCTCTCCCGCCGCTACGCCCACAAGATCCCCTTCGTCGCCAAGATCAACCACAACGAGCTGCTGACCTACCCGAACCAGTTCTCGCAGATCCTCTTCGGCAGCGTCGAGCAGGCGTGGGAGATGGGGGCGGCGGCGGTCGGTGCCACGATCTACTTCGGCAGCGAGGACGCCGGGCGCGAGATCGTCGAGATCGCCGAGGCTTTCCAGCATGCCCACGAACTGGGGCTGGCGACGGTGCTCTGGGCCTACCTGCGCAACAGCGGCTTCAAGAAGGACGGGGTCGACTACCACGAGGCCGCCGACCTGACCGCGCAGGCGAACCACCTGGCGGTGACGATCCAGGCCGACGTCGTCAAGCAGAAGCAGGCGACGCGCAACGGCGGCTACCCGGCGCTCGGCTTCGGCAAGACTCACCCGCGGGTCTACAGCGAGCTGGTCGCCGACCATCCGGTCGACTGGGCGCGCTGGCAGGTCGCCAACTGCTACATGGGGCGGGTCGGGCTGATCAACTCCGGCGGCGAGTCGAAGGGCAAGGGCGACCTGGCGCAGGCCGTGCGCACCGCCGTCATCAACAAGCGCGGCGGCGGCACCGGCCTGATCTCCGGCCGCAAGGCCTTCCAGCGGCCGATGAAGGACGGCGTCGAGCTCCTCCACGCCATCCAGGACGTCTACCTCTGCGACGAGGTGACGGTGGCCTGACCGGGCGGGTAGCAGGCGACTCCACCCGCGCTTGGCCGACGGCCCGCCGCCGGGCGAAGTACGACCCCTCGCGCCCGAAGTGGCGCATAGCCGCCACGAGCCTCGGCGCCTATGCTCCAAGAGTCCTGCCGCCCAGCCGCATAGCCGGCGCTCCGGCCCTAGCCGACTTCCCGGCTTGGAGCCTAGACAATATGGAGCGACCGGTTCCTCGGTCGTAGGGTCGTGGATCGAGGGAACGATCTCGACAGCGCTGGCGCGTGGCCAGTGTCTACGCGGGATACCGAGGCCCTCGAGAGGGCGGGGGCAGA
>JBIOUG010000077.1:0-27018 GCA_044866775.1 Thermoanaerobaculia bacterium
CCTGGTACAGCCGGTGGATGCGCTCGAAGAACCCGGTCGTATGAAAGGTGTTCGGGAATCCGAGGGCGCGCACGTCGAGGTGGTGCATGAACTCGTGGCACAGCGTCGACAGGAGCGTGCGGCTCGACGCCCAGCGCTTGTGGATCGCGGTCCGGGTCCACAGCCGGATGCGCGCGTGATCGATATCGTAGTCCCCGAAAAGCTCGTACGACAGTGTTCCCTCGTGGGTCCGACGCGGCCGCGGCCCGAGGAGTTTCAGGAGCGGGCGCGACACCTCGTGGTCACGGCAGAGCCGCTCCAGGAACTGCCGGCAGGCCGCCTCGAGGAGCGCGCGGTCCTCGGCGTCCCGTCCCGCCTGCAGCAGGCCGAAGAGGGGCGCCAGGTCGTCCGGAGGCGGCGCGGGCAGCTTCGCGAGACGCTCGCTCGCTTCGTATTCCCGCCGCAGGAGGAGCCGCCGCGGCCGCGGATCGGTCGTCATCCCGGGGACTCATGCCCCGGCGCGCTTCCGCGCGACCGGCCGCGTGAGGCAGGTGGGGCCGCCCGATCCCTTGCGGCAGATCTCGTCGCCGGAGAAGACGGTGACCTGCGCGCCCGCCTCCTCGAGGCGCTTGCGCGTGACCGGGTTCCCCTCGATCATCAGGCAGAGGCGCGGGCCGAGGGCCAGGACGTTGCACCCCATGGTCTCGAATTCCCCGTCGGGCACCTCGACCAGACGGAATCCGCGCGCCAGCAGCAGCTCCCGGAACGGGACCGGCAGCAGGGGAGAGTAGACCAGCGCCAGGTCGCGATCGATCGGGCTGAGGATCGACATCAGGTGGAAGACGTCGGCGGGGCCGCGCCAGTGGGGCAGGGGCGCCACGACGACCTCGATCCCCCCGCCGAGGATCTCCCGCAGCTGTCGGATCCCGTCGTCGTTGGTGCGGTACCCGCGTCCCACGGCCAGGGTCGTCGGGTCGAGCCAGACGACGTCCCCGCCTTCGAGCAGACCGGGCGGTTCGATCCGCCCGTAGGGCACGGGCTCGGGTCCTCGGGCGGAGGAAAGCCGCTCCGCCTGCATCTATAGAGAAGACGGAAAACGCGGCACCGGACGTGCAACCGTGCCCGTCCAGGCACCCGTGAGCCCTCGTATATACTCGGCGCTCCCAAAAGCCCGCCGACCCGATGACGCCGATCGCAACCGCTCCGAACGCACGTCCGCCGCGCCGTCCGGGAGGGTTCCCGGCCGCCGCCTCGGCGCTGCTCCTGGCGGCGCTCCTCCTGCCCGGCTGCGGCAGCGCCAGCCAGGGTCCGGCGACGAGCGCCGCGCAGCTCCAGTTCGGCGTCGACATGGCGAAGCGCGGGCTCTGGCAGGAGGCGCTCTTCCGCTTCCGGCAGGCGGAGCGGCTCGACCCGGACAACCCGCACGTCTACAACAACCTGGCGGTCGCCTACGAGGCCAACGGCGACTTCGACAAGGCGCTCGAGTACTACCAGAAGGCGCTGCGCGCCGCGCCCGAGAGCCGCGAGGCGCGGGGCAACTACGCGCGCTTCGTCGAGTTCTACCAGGCGTTCAAGCCGAAGGAGGAGAAGCCGCCGGGCGGCGCCCCGGCCGCGCCGGCGAACCCGCCGCAGCAGCCGCCGCCGGCCGTCACGCCGCCGCCACCCGCGCCGGTCGAGCCACCCGTCGTCGATCCCTCGCCGGTCGAGCCGCCGCCCGCGGACGAGCCGCCGGCGGAGGAGCCGCCCGCCAGGCCGTGATGAGAGGACGCCGCCGTCCTCCCGCGAGGCCTGAGGCCGCGGTGAGGCGAGGCTCCAGGAGGTCCGCATGATCCGCCCGCATCGCCTCTCGCTCCCGCTCCTCGCCGCGCTCCTCATCCCGCTCCTCGGCGCCGGCGCGCTCCCGGCCGCGGCCGCCACCGTCGAGGTCAAGCTCAAGCTCCCGCAGCGCGCCCGCCTCGACCTCCAGGACCGCGAGACGATCACCGTCGCGCCGTTCGTCGTCGTGTCGCAGGAGGGCGAGGGCGAGGAGCGCCTCCAGGGGCGCAACATCGACGTCCAGAAGGAGTTCGAGCGCTACCTGCTGAAGGTGCTGCGGCGCGAGACCGAGCTCGAGGTCATCGAGCCCGGGCCGGTCGACTACCCGACCTTCGACTTCGAGCAGCTCGCCAAGCAGCGCGACTTCTGGCGCGCTCTGGGCGAGCGCACCCAGGCCGACCTGATCCTGGCCGGCGGCCTCGACTTCGACATCCAGGACCGCACCGGCTACCGCACCGAGGAGTACGTCTCGCCGTTCAACGGCCGCACCTACTACCGCCAGGTGCTCGTCGAGCAGACCGGCTTCGAGTACGACATCCTGATGCACGTCTACGACGGCCGCACGGGCGAGCTCATCTACCAGGACAACTTCAAGGACTTCCAGAGCTTCGAGGGCGAGAAGGCGGACCCGCTGCTCGGCATGTTCGAGAACCTCTTCTCGCTCGAGGACCGCATCCTGGGCGTCTTCACGCAGAAAGCCGTCGAAGCCAGCCGCACGCTGTTCACGCAGTAGCGCCGCCAAAGGAGGGTCCGTGTCCGGCCCAAAGCGTAGCGCTCTCCTCTTCCTCCTCGCCGCGGCCTGCGCCGCGCCGGCCGCGGCGCAGCTCTTCGGCTTCGGCCCGCAGACCCGCGGCGAAGGGTTCGGCAAGAACAAGATCCAGTACAAGCAGTTCGACTGGCAGGTCTACCACTCGCCGCACTTCAACGTCCATTACTACGCCGAGACCGAGCCGCTGCTCGCCAAGGTGGTCTCCTTCGCCGAGAGCGCCTACGACCAGCTCTCGCGGGAGTTCGACCACCAGATCCAGGACCCCGTCCCGCTCATCTTCTACGCCACCCACTCGCAGTTCGAGCAGAACAACATCATCCTGAACTTCATCCCCGAGGGGATCGGCGCCTTCGCCTCGCCGGCGCGCTTCCGCATGGTGATGCCGGTCGACCTCCCCGACGCCGAGCTGATGGAGCTCGTGCTGCACGAGCTGACGCACATCTTCCAGTACCACATGCTCTTCCAGGGCAACCTGACCAAGGCCGTCGCCACCGCCCCGCCGACCTGGGTGATGGAGGGGATGGCGAGCTACAAGGCCAAGGACGAGGAGCAGCGCGACAAGATGTTCCTGCGCGACGCCGTGGTCAACGACCGCATCCCCTCGGTGACGCAGAACTTCCAGGGCTTCTTCGCCTACCGCTACGGGCACGCGGTCTTCGACTTCATGGAGGAGCGCTGGGGCAAGGAGGGGTTCCTCGACTTCCTCTACGAGCTGCGCAACACCATCGGCTCGCGCGTCGACCGCGCCATCGAGCGCGCCTTCAAGATGGAGGCCGAGGACTTCGACGCCGAGTTCCGCCGCTGGCTGCGCAAGAAGTACCTGCCGCAGTTGGTCGAGACCGGCGAGCCGGGCGACTTCGGCCGCCTCTTCCGCGTCGAGCAGAGCGCCAACAGCCAGGAGATCTCGCCGACCGCCTCGCCCTCGGGCGACCTGGTGGCCGCCTTCAGCTCCTACAAGGCGGACGTCGACATCGTCCTCTTCGACGCCCAGAAGCGGCGCCTCTTACGCAACCTGACCTCCGGCTACAGCAACGAGTACCAGTACCTGGTGGCGCAGGAGCTCGAGCTCGGGCGCAAGCTCGGCCGCGACCTCGACTTCTCGCCCGACGGCAACTGGATCGCGGTCTTCGCCAAGCGCGAGCGCGGGCGCGACCTGCTGTTGATCGACGTCCTCAAGGGCGGCATCGCCCGCTCCTTCACCTTCGACGGCATCGAGCAGCAGACGGCGCCGGCCTGGAGCCCCGACGGGCGGAAGGTCGCCTTCTCGGGCTACAAGGGCGGGCAGTTCGACATCTTCGTCCTCGACCTCGAGGGCGGAGAGGTGACCAACATCACCAACGACACGCTCTTCGACGGCGCTCCCGACTTCTCGCCCGACGGCAAGTCGCTCGCCTTCGTCTCGGTCGTCGGCGACGGCTACGCCAAGGTCTTCCGCCTCGACCTGGCGAGCCCGGGCAGCCGCTTCCAGGTGACGACCGGCGACTCGAACGAGAACGACCCCGTCTACTCGCCCGACGGCGCCCGCCTCTACTTCACCTCCGACCGCCGCGGCGCCGAGAACATCTTCAGCCTCGATCTGGCGACCGGCGAGCTCAAGCAGTGGACCGACGTCGTCACCGGCACCTTCATGCCGACCGTGCTCGCCGGCGCCGAGCCGGACAAGGAGCGGCTGGTCTACACCGGCTACTGGAAGGGCCGCCTCGACCTCTACGTCAACGACCTCGAGCGGCCGGTCGAGGACCCCGAGACGCTCGAGCTCACCTTGACGCCGGTCATCGCCCAGGACCTGCCGGCCTTCGAGCCCGACATCCAGGTGGCGATCGACGACGCCAACAAGGGCGACTACAAGGGGTTCAAGTTCTTCCTCGAGGACGCCGAGAGCTACGTCGGCGTCGACGACGACCAGACGGTGGTCGGGCGGGTGCTGCTCACCTTCTCCGACTACCTCGGCGACCGCCGCATCCTCGCCGCCCTCGACTCGATCGACAGCTTCTCGAACTTCGACATCATCTACATGGACCTGTCGCGGCGCATGCAGTGGCAGGTGCACCTCTTCGACGACCGCACGTTCTACTTCTTCCAGGACGCCGGCGGCCGGGTCTTCCGCGGCCGCGAGCTCTACCAGGTGACGGGCCTGATCGGCTCGCTCATCTTCCCCTTCACCTTCTACACCCGCGCCGAGGTCGGCACCGGCTGGATCTACTGGCAGGCGCTGGTGCCGGTGCCGGAGATCGATCCCGAAACCGGCGGGATCGTCTTTCGCGGCGTGCAGGTGGACGAGAACTTCCCGGTCGTCGCCGGCGCGCTGGCGGGCGACTCGGCGCTCTTCGCCCCCTGGGGCCCGATCGGCGGGCGGCGCTGGCGCCTCGACCTCAACTACTCGCCCGACCTCGACGCGAGCGGCACCCTGACCTCGAGCGCCGACCTCGACATCCGCCAGTACATCCCGCTCACCCAGCGCAGCAACGTCGCGCTGCGCGGCTTCGTCGGCGCGAGCGACGGCAACCAGCCCACCCTCCTCCGCTTCGGCGGCCTCGACACGGTGCGCGGCGTGCGCTTCCGCAGCCTGATCGGCGACACCGGGTTCTTCGCCAACGCCGAGCTGCGGTTCCCGCTGATCGACGTCCTGGCGACGCCCTTCCTGGCCTTCCAGGGCATCCGCGGCGTCCTCTTCCTCGACGTCGGCGCCGCCTGGTTCCGCGACGTCCAGGACTTCAAGTTCCTCGACGACGAGGACCGCCTGGCCACCGGCGTCTCGTCCTACGGCTTCGGCCTGACCGCCAAGATCTTCGGCCTCGACTTCAACTGGGACTTCTCGAAGCGGTGGGACTTCAAGGAGTCGCTGGAAGACGGCTTCGAGACGAGTTTTTGGATAGGTAACCGGTTCTAGGCCTCTCGGGGCGCCGCCCGCGGCGCCCCGTTCACGCCCACTCCTCTGCCATCCCCCTCTCGAGCGGCGTCCCCCTCTCCCATGTGGGAGAGGGGCCAGGGGTGAGGGAGATCGGATCAATGCAGTAAAGGCCGATCGCGCGCCAACCTCCATCCACCTCCAGCGACCGGCGCGCAGCCTAGGATAGAATCTCTTCTATCTATGCTCGTCCAGGTCCTGGGGAGCTATGGCGGGGAGAGCTCCGACTGCCGGATGACCTGCCTGCTGATCAACGGCACGATCGCCCTCGACGCGGGGTCGCTGTCGCAGGTGCTGCCGATCGACCGCCAGGTGGGGGTGCACTCGATCCTCCTCACGCACTCCCACATGGACCACACCAACTCGCTCCCCTTCTTCATCGAGAACGTCTACGGCCGCGGTGACCGGGCGATCGACATCCACGCCTCGTCGGCCACCATCTACGCCATCCGCAAATACCTGTTCAACAACGCCACCTGGCCCGACTTCACCCGCCTCCCGAACCACCTGCTGCCGGCCGTGCGCTTCCACGAGATGGAGGAGGAGGTGCCGCTGCTGATCGACGGCGTGCGCTTCACGCCCTTCCCCGTCGACCACCTGATCCCCACCCACGGCTTCCTGATCGAGCAGGGCGGCTCGGCCCTCCTCTGGTCCTCCGACACCGGCCCCACGAGCCGCCTCTGGGAGATCGCCAACCGCGTCCCGAACCTGAAGGCGCTGTGCATCGAGACGAGCTTCGACAACGACCTCCAGGAGGTGGCCGACGTCTCCCTCCACCTGACGCCCCAGACCCTCGAGGCCGAGCTGCGGAAGCTCGAGCGCAAGGTGCCGATCCTCCTCCACCACCTCAAACCCGCCTGCGTCGACGCCATCCGGCCGGAGGTGCGGGCGCTCCGGAATCCGGACATCGAGTACCTGGAGCAAGGGAAGACGTACGAGTTTTGAGCGCCCAGGGGGGCGTCGCCGCGTAACTTTCGTTGCGCAGCGAACGCCTAATCTCCCAACTGACCATGCGGCGCCGAGCGATCTCGGCGCCCAGGAGGGAGATCATGCGGAAGCTCATGCTGTGCGCAGCGCTCGTCCTCATCGTCCTGGCCGGGCTCGCGACCACGGCCGGCGCCCAGGCGCCGGTCAACATCGTCTACCCGATCAGCGGCGCCACCTACCCGATCACCGACCCGCCGACCGGCCCGCTCAAGTCGCACTACTTCACCTCGAGCTTCAGCGTCACCTGCCAGGGCGACCACACCGTCGAGTGGGGCTTCGACGGCAACCCGGCCATCGGCAAGTCGACCTTCTACGACATGACGAGCGTGCAGTTCGTCTACAAGCTGCCGGGCGGCACGCACGTCTTCTGGGTGAAGGCCGACTGCGGGAAGAGCGAGGTGAAGTTCAGCATCGGGGCGTAAGGGGCAGGCGGCCGGGCCCCCGCCACCGGAGCCTACAGCTCGACGTCCTGCTTGTACCTGAAGAGGACGGCAAGGAAGGCGCCGACGGCCAGCAGCAGCGTCACGATCACGACCACCCGCTCCGCCGGCTCCGGATTGGCGCGCTCTCCTGTTCTCTTCCTGCCGAAGAAGAGCCGGTAATGCGCCAGGATGGCGAGGACGAAGCCCGCGAGCATCACTGTGGCGGCGGAGCAGGCGGCCGCCGGGAGCTCGGTAAAGACACCGGGCCGATTGGTCATCGCCACGAGCGGCAGGACGACGAGCAGCAGCGCGACCAGGGTCGCGCCGACCAGCAGCCGGTCCGCCCAGGGGATCCACCGCGTCTCCAACCGTTCGTGGACCTGGAGCTCGTATTGGATGCGGAAGCAGAGCATGGCGGCGCCGAAGCCGGCGATGAGGGTTGCAATCAACCCAAGAGTCTCGACATTGGCCACGAGAGATCTCCTTGGCGCCGGCCGAGTCGCCTGCGCGCCGGTCGGCGCAGCGTGTGAGGTCTGCTTTCGCGCCCAACCTAGACCCTGGCTCGGAGGGTGTCAACTCGCCAGGGCTCGCGGCGGCCGACTGCCGGAGCAGCGGCTGCGGCTGTCATCTCTCCGAGCCGTATACTGCCGCCCATGAAGGGCGCGCGCCCAGGCACGGTGGAAGTGCCGCTGATCCAGCAGTTGCGCGAAGCGGTGGCAGCGGTGCCGGTGCCGGGGATCGCTTCCGCGTATCTCTTCGGTAGCCACGCCGCGGGGCGGGCGCACCGCGAGAGCGACGTCGACGTCGCGGTGCTCCTCGACTGGCAGCGCTACCCGACCAAGGACGAGCGGTGGGACGCCCAGCTGCGGCTGATCGGCGAGCTGGCCATCGCGCTCAAGACGCGCGAGGACCGGCTCGACGTCGTGCTCCTCAACGACCTGCCGCCGCTCTTCGGGCGGAAGATCGTCCGCGACGGCGAGCGGGTCTTCTGCGCCGATCCGGAGGCGGACCACGTTTACGTCCGCGACGTCCAGCTCCGGGCGGCCGACCTGGCGCCGTGGCTCGAGCGGATGCGGAAGATCAAGCTCGAGGCGCTGCGCAGGTGAGCCCGGTCGTCGAGCGGCACGGGCTTGGGAGGGAGTGAACCCTGCATGTGTCGGCCAGTGCCTCGAGCGCGACATCGCCACCCAGGCCGAGACGCTGGACGCCGTGCTGTAAGAGCTCCAGCGGATCCTCGTAGCGCACGTGCTCGTTGCGGAGAAAGAGAGCCTGGAACCATTCGACGGGATCCCAGCGGCTCCTAGGCGGTTCTGGAACCTCTACGAGCGCGCGATGTCGCGGGTCAGGCTGGCTCCTCGTATCGGGCTGCTGCCGGCGGTCTCCTCGACATCGCTGCCGGAGCTCGAGCTGAGGTTTTGCTGAAGCCGCGTAGAGCCGGTACTCCCTGTATTGGCCGTCGGCTCGGGATTAAGCCCCCAGGCCAGCCGCTCCACCTCCTACGGCAATCGCTGGAGAGGCATCGCCCCTATTGGCAGACCTGTGCAGATCGGCTACCCTCGCGAGCGTGGCCAAGATCTATACGAGCGACGAGGCGAGGGCGCGATTCGGCGACCTTCTCGAGCACGTGCGCGCCGGTGAACGGGTCGTGATTTCCTTGGACGGCGAGCCCATCGCCGAGATGAGCCCATATCGCAAGACGGACGAAAGCTTCGACGAGCGCTGGGCGCGTCTCGAGCGGGAGGGTCGGCTGGTGGCAGCCAGCCCCGGCGCGAGAAAACTGGGTATCCGGCCCGTCGCCCGACGGCCGGGAGCCCTCCGCCGGTTCCTGGAACAGCGGGATTGAAGGCGCTGGTCGACAGCTCCTGCTACGTGGCGATCGCGCTGCAGGAGCCGGGCTGGGAGAGCGTTCTGGCCCAACTCGACGCGTGCGAGCAGATCGTCGCGTGTCCACTCCTCGAAGCGGAAGTCGCTGCCGCGCTGCGGCGAGAACAGGCGGACGTGGATCTCCACGAGCTGCTCTCGGGCATCATTTGGCTTCTGCCGGACCGCGCGCTCTCACTCGAGGTCGCGCGCATTCTCGAAGGCGGCCACCTTCGCGGCGCAGACGTCTGGCACCTCGCGCACGCGCTCTGGTTGGCGCCCGAAGCCAGGGAGATCTCAATCTTTACGCTCGACGGGCCGCAGAGACAGGCCGCGCTCCGACTGGGCTTCGAGGCTCCAAAGCTAATCGAATAGGGCGGCAGGTTTGGGTGTGCTGCAGCTCGATGTGCCGATGCGCAGACGAGGCGCCCACGCGCACCTTCTTTTGCGCGCTCCGCGAGAGCCAGCTCTTGGATCGACATCGCCGGCGAGCTGGTCGCGGCGGCTACGAGGGGCCTAGCGTCCGGCCTGTCGGTTATTTGGCCTTCGGTATGTGAGAGCATGGCATACCAACTCAGAGATTCTGGTGGATATCGGCGATGAGCCGGCGCGTTCTTTCGGCTTCGTCGGCCGCTCGGTCGCCAAAGCTCTCGAAGCCGCGCAGGGCGGCAGTGGCGTACTCGAGGGCGTCCCGTGGCCGATCGGCTCTCAAGAGGGTCACAGAAACGTTGATGCGGGTCGCGGCGGCGCTGTAGAGATCGCCGGCGCGCTCTTCGTATTGGATGGCTCTACGGTAGAGCGGTAGGGCACGGTCGGAGTCACCCGCGGAAGAGTACACCATGCCGAGGGCATCGCTCACGATCGCCAGTTCGCTCACCGCCTCCTGCGGTAGCAGCTCCAGCGCTTGGTGATAGAGATCCGCAGCCTGGTTAAGAAGATGGCGGAGGAGCTCAGACTGGGCCTGCCGTGATTTCAAAGCCTGGCTAAAGCGTGCTTGAGCCACGGTTCCGAGCTGAGCAAGACAACTTCCTCGTTTGAGCCCGTCGCGCTCGTCGTAAAGCTCGAAGCTCCGTCTATACCATTGCTCGGCTCGGTCGAGATCACGCAAGGCGGGAATGTGGAGGTAAGCGTGGCCGAGATTGGAGGCGCAAGCCGCTGCTCCTGTGCGGGCACGGACCTGCTCGATGAGCCTCAGCGCTTCCTCATAGACCGGCGCGCAGTTAGCCTGGTCTTGTAGACGCCGGATCTGGCCCAGCTCGTGCAGTGATACTGCAAGTTCACGAATCAGGTGCCGCTCCGAGTCATCCCACGCTTCGGGCATGTGCCCGAGCTCACCAACCGCTTCGACGAAGGCGCGCGTGGCTACGAGACGGTCGCCCGAGTACGCCATTTCGAAGAGGCTCTTGAAGAACCAGGGAAGCGCGGGGTGGATGCTGTAGCAGCCACTGCCGTGGGCGGTGAGGAGTCCCGTCTCGGCGACGCGATCGAGCAGGGAGGTCCACTGCCTCCGAGAGAGGCCGCGCACCTCGGGCAGGCTCCAGACGGCTTCCTGCCCCATGAAGACGAGCACGTCCACGTCCACGAATCCTTGGAAGAGGTGGAGCAAGGCTAAGCAGCGGCGCTCTTTTTCGCTGAATGCGTGCTCGAAGCCGTAGGCGAGGGAGGCGCCGAGGGAGCGGGAGCGGCCTTCGCTGGCTTCGTCATCGAAGGTGGCCTCGCCTGAGCGGAGGCGCACTACGAAGTCTTCGATGTCGACGCGAGACGAGAGGCCGTCGCGCAAGGCCTGATCGACCAGGACGGTGACGGTCAGCGGGTTGCCTTCGGTGAACTTGAGCAGGGGGCGCCAGTCGTCGACTTCGGTGAGCCGACGACCGTGTTTCTCGGCCAGTGCCCGCGCGAGCTGGAGCCGCTCAGTCATGGGCATCGGTGGCACAGGTATGCGAGCAGGAAGATCCCCGAGCCAGCCGCGTTCGTCGCGGCGGGAGGTGAGGAGGAACTTAGCCTTGGTCTCCCGGGCGGCGCGCAGGAAGTCGAGCAGCTCGCGCTGCTCGTCGGCGCTCCAGGCCGACTCGGCGCCCGCCGGGAAACCGGCGACCGGCTCGACGTTGTCCCAGATCCAGAGAACGGGGAACTGGTCCAGGATCTGGAGTGCCACCTCGCGGCGCTTGGCCTCCTCGAGCGCCAGCCAGTGCACGCCATTCTGCTCGAGCGCCTGGCCAAAGGCCTGGCCGATGCGGTCGAGCAGGCGGGGAAGCGGCAGGTGGTGCTCGAACGAGGAGAAGAGGACAGGTCCCTCCACGCCGCCGGTCAGGGCATACCAGCGGGCGAACTCGGCGGCGGTGGCGGTCTTGCCGCTGCCGGCGTAGGCGTGGAGGAGGACGATTGGGTGGCGGTCGAAGGCGCGGTCGAGGGCGAGGAGGATCTCGTCGCGGCCGAAGAAACCGGCATCGGGGGTGGGCGGCAGACTCGGGTCGAGGCCCCCTGCCGCCGGGCCGGCGGTGGCACCGGCCGCGACTCGGATCGCTGGTGCCTCGTCCGCTGCCCGCTGCGGAAAGAGCGCGATCGGCGCTGCCTCATAGACCACCGGGACCGGCCAGTCCTGGAGCGGCAGCGGATCGAACGCCACGGCGCGTAGCGGGTCTTCGGCGAGATTCTTGCGGGCGAGGGTCGCCGCTTCGCCGAACTGCCGTCCGCGGGCCAGTGACGCGTAGAGCTCCGCCACGAATTGCGCAGCGGTGACCACCCAGACGTTGTAGCGCATCGCCATCACGCCGGCGACGCCGGCGTCCATCACCTCCTGGGCCAACGAGCCAAGGGCGCGGACCTGCGTGTGCGGGTCTTCGGCGCCGGCTGCGGCGGTGGCGTGCGGCTCGTCCGTGTCGGGAGCGGCTGCTTGCGGCTGCTCGGGCGGCTCCGCGTGGGCCGAGCGGCAGGCATTGAGGACCAGCACGGGAACGTCGGTCTCGGCGAGGAGCTTGCCGAGCTCGGTGCCGGCGACTAGGCGCGTGTTCGAGGCGCCGTCCGGGTTCTCGAACACGAGATACCCGTGCGCCCCTTCGCGCACTTCGCCGGGGTAGATCTGGCGCGGCGAGAAGCGCTGCGGCTCCAGCTCCAGTGCGCGAGCGAGCAGCCGTGCCTCCTCATCCTCTCGGTCGGCGAGCCGTCGAAAGAGATCCGCGAGGTCGAGGTGGGTACCGTGACCGTCGAAGTGCACGACGTGGTAGGGGCGGCCCCTCTCCTTCGCTTCGCGCAGCACGCGCGCCAGCCGTTCGAAGGTGGGCGGCCGTAGGACGTCGAGGTCATAGGCGGTGCGCGTGGTCTCGTCGAGGCCCTTGACGAGCTGGCTCGCCACTGAGCGGAAGGGGACATCTGCGCGTCCCTGCGGGCGACAGATGACGAGCAGGATGCGGATCGGCCCGTCCGTGCCCGCTGGCAGGCGTGGGGCGCGGGCGGGGGTGGGCTGAGCGCGGACGAAAGCTCCGGCGCTGAGGGCGAGAGGTGCCTCCGTCGCCGGATCGCGCAGAAGCTCCCACGGGATAGAGGTCGCCTCCTCGACGCCGGTGACGATCTCGACCCGAACCTCGGCGAGCCGGTCCACGACGCGGTACCAGAGCTTGCGCGAGTCACCGTTTGAATCGAAGACCGCCCGGAACAGCTCCCTCCCCAGCTCCGCCATCCGTGTCTCGACGCGCTGCGCGATCGCCGGCGCCGGATCCTGTGGCCATTGGAGATAGTCCTCCATGTACCAGCGGACGTCCTCCTCGTCCTGATCACTGAGACGGAAAGCGAGCTCGGCGGTGGCGCTCCTGCGCGGACCGTCGCCCTCAAGAGCGATCTCGATCCGATGGAGATCACCCCCTTGCGTGTGCTGAGAGAGCCTGAGCAGGAGCACTTCCGCAAATGGTATCATCTGGTGCCCAATCGCTCATTGCGTCGAGGGAGCACTGCCGTCGCCGCTAGTGCGGCCCGATTCGGGAATTCTTTCGACACCTCTGACGAGCCGCGTCGGTGCTAGCGAGGGCTGCATAGGTCGTACTGTGAATCGCTAGGAGCTGCCGCTGACCACTGCGGCTAGATGTGATGGTCGAAGCGACATGTAGCGGGTGTCGCCCCGACTCGCCGCGATCGCCGCTGCGGCTCGGAGCGGCTGCCGGTGCCACTCGAGTGGACTGTCGCCGGGCGTAAGGCAAGGACCCCTTGGTCTCCAAGCGGGCATCGGTGCCGGTGGCGCGGGGTGTCGGCGAGCGTAAGATGCGGACGCGCGCGGGTGCAAGCGGCCGATCGTTGGCGTAAGGCAAGGACTGGCGCTTGTAGGTTCAGGACCGGCGTGCGTAAAACACGGACGAAAGCGATCCCTGTCGTCCTCCAGCGTGGTCGTCTCAAAGCTTGGTTGGCGTAATCTGCGGACCGAGTGGCGTGATTCAAGGACCCAAGCGAGGCGCTCCGGGTGCCGGATGGCGTAAGGTGCGGCGCGATGCGAGGCGCTCCGGCCGTCGACAGGCGTAAGTCGAGGCGCGATTGGCGTAACTCAAGGACGGCTGCGCGTAAGGTCGAGACGGAACCGGGCCGTGGCGGATGCCGCTCGGCGTGCTCGGGCCGTCGCTCCTCAGCCTCCCGCGCCGCCTTCGGAGGGCTCGGGCGCCCGGCCGAGCCCGAGGCGCTCCAGCTCCCGCCGCAGGACTCTGCCGATCCGTTCGTCGAAATCCTCGCCGTCGGCTGCGCGGCGTTGCGCCACGCCGGCGGCGATCGCCTCGCGGCCCGGCGCGAGCAGGTCGTCGATCTCGCGCTTGGCGGCCGCGGTCGCTTCCGGACAGCCGATGTCGAGGAAGGCGCCGGGGCGGACCTGGAAGAACTCGGCCAGAGCCAGCACGTGGCGCACCCGCAGGTCGAGGGTGCCGTCGAGGAGCTTCTCCAGGTTGCCGTGGCCGATGCCGAGCTTGTCCTCGAGCCGGCGGCGGCGCCAGCCGGTCGCGCGCATGACCTGGTGCATCAGGTAGCGGAGGTTCTTGAGGTCGCGCTCGCGCATCCGGGCAGTCCAGACCTCCCGCCGGCGGGCGGCAAGCGAACCTTTCCTCCCGCCAGATCCTTCGCACGCTCAGGGCGTGTGAAGGAATTCGGGCCATCTTCCGAAAACGCCCGGGACGTAGCCCGGGCGCTACGCTTCAGGATGACATGACGGGGCTCTGGGAACCCGATCGCATCACAATCCGTTGTAGCCGCAGCGGGCGCCGGCCCAAGAGGTCGTGACACGTGCGCCCGGGGGTGGTAGCTTAGAGGCCTCCGAAACGAGGCGCGCGCCGCCGCACCTTCTGGATGACCGAACCCCGACCGAGGCACCTGCCGCCGCCATGCGTGTAGTCGTCCTCGGCTCGGGCAGCGGCGGCAACGCGATGGTGGTCGAGTGCGCCGGCCGGCGGCTCCTGGTCGACGCCGGGTTCTCCTGCCGCGAGCTCGAGAAGCGGCTCGAGCTGGTGGGGCTCACGGGCTCGGACCTCCACGCCCTCGTCCTCACGCACGAGCACGTCGACCACGTCCGCGGCGCCGAGCGCTTCGCCGGCCGCCACGGCCTTCCGGTCTACGCCACCGCCGGCACGCTCGCCGGCGGGGCGCTGGCGGAAGAGAGCGAGGTCCCCGTGGTGTTGATCCGCAGCGGGGAGCCGTGTCCGGCGGCGGGGTTCGTGATCGAGGCCTTCGCCATCCCGCACGACGCGCGCGAGCCGGTGGGGCTGGTGATCCAGGACGCCGAGGGCTGCCGGCTCGGGCTGGTCGCCGACCTCGGCACCCGCAGCCAGCTCGCCTGGGGGCGGCTGCGCGACCTCGACCTCCTGGTGCTCGAGACGAACCACGACCTCGACATGCTGCGGAACGGCCCCTACCCCTGGCCGCTCAAGCAGCGGGTCGCGGGGCGGCACGGGCACCTGTCGAACGGCGACGCGGCCGAGGGGCTGCCGGAGCTGCTCTGCGATCGGCTGCGCTGGGTCGTGCTCTACCACCTGTCGCGGACCAACAACCTGCCCGCCCTGGCGGCGGCGGTCGTCTCGGACGTGCTGGCCCGCGAGGGGGCGCGCGCCGAGGTGACGATCAGCAGCCAGGCGCAACCCACCCCCTGGATGGAGGTGTCGTTTGAAGGCACGAGTCACCGTCTACCCCCGCCGCGAGATCCTCGACCCGCAGGGGAAGGCGATCTGCAGCGCACTCTCCCGTATTGGGATTGACGGGGTCGAGGACGTGCGCGCCGGCAAGTCGTTCGACATCCGTCTCGCGACCGACGACCCCGGCGAGGCCGAGCGCCTGCTGCGCCGCATGTGCGAGAAGCTCCTCGCCAACACCGTCGTCGAGGAGTACGCGGTCGAGCTGGCGCCCGCCCCCGCCGCGGTTGGAGACACCCGGCCGTGAAGTGCGGCGTCGTCGTCTTCCCCGGCAGCAACTGCGATCACGACGTCTACCACGTGCTCAAGCACGTGCTCGGGCAGGAGACGGTCTTCCTCTGGCACCAGGAGGAGACCGTCCAGGGCTGTGACCTCGTCGTCCTGCCCGGCGGCTTCGCCTACGGCGACTACCTGCGCGCCGGGGCGCTCGCCGCGCTCTCGCCGGTGATGGCGGCGGTCAAGAAGCACGCCGCGGCGGGCGGGCTCGTGCTCGGCATCTGCAACGGCTTCCAGGTCCTCCTCGAGGCCGGGCTCCTCCCCGGCGCCATGCGGCGCAACCGCGACCTGCGCTTCATCTGCCGCGACGTCCACCTGCGCGTCGAGCGCGACGACCTGCCCTTCACCCGCGGCTACACGAAAGGGCAGGTGGTGCGGATGCCGATCGCGCACGCCGAGGGGAACTACGAGGACACGCCGGCGGCGCTCGACCAGCTCGAGGCGGCGGGGCAGGTGGTCTTCCGCTACGTGGCGCCGGACGGGTCGCTCGCGGAGGAGTGGAACGTCAACGGCGCGGCGCGCGCCATCGCCGGGATCGCCAACCTGCGCGGCAACGTGCTCGGCATGATGCCGCACCCCGAGCGCTGCTCCGAGCCGGCGCTCGGCAACACCGCGGGGCTCGCGCTCTTCACCGGGCTGGTCGGCAGCGCGGTGACGGCGGAAGCCGGGAAGGAGCAGGTGACGGCGGTCGAGGTCGAGCCGTGAGGGCGGTCGAAAACGCCCGGGACGTAGCCCGGGCGCTACGGGGCACGGGGGTGACCTGCCGTGTCGGTTCCGAAAACGCCCGGGACGTAGCCCGGGCGCTACGAAAGCGCCGGTGGTTCCGATGACGCCGACCGCCGCCGAGGCGCCGGTCGATCTCGACGTCGCCCGCGACCACGGCCTGACCGCCGAGGAGTTCGAGCGCCTGCGCGGCATCCTCGGCCGCGATCCCAACCTGACCGAGCTGGGCATCGCCGCCGCGCTCTGGTCCGAGCACTGCTCCTACAAGTCCTCGAAGGTCTATCTCAAGGAGTTTCCGACCACGGGGCCGCGCGTCCTCCAGGGCCCGGGCGAGAACGCCGGCGTCGTCGACGTCGGCTACGGGTGGGTGGCGGTCTTCAAGATGGAGTCGCACAACCATCCGAGCTACATCGAGCCCTACCAGGGCGCGGCGACCGGCGTCGGCGGCATCCTGCGCGACGTCTTCACCATGGGGGCGCGGCCGATCGCCTGCCTCGACTCGCTGCGCTTCGGCGACCTCGGGGCGCCGCGCATGCGCTCGCTCGTCGACGGTGTGGTGCGCGGCATCGGCGACTACGGCAACTGCTTCGGCGTGCCGACGGTGGGCGGCGAGACCGGCTTCCACCGCTGCTACGACGGGAACATCCTGGTCAACGCCTTCGCCTTGGGCGTGGCGCGGCGGGAGCAGGTCTTCCGCGCCCGCGCCACCGGCACCGGCAACCCGATCCTCTACGTCGGCAGCCGCACCGGGCGCGACGGCATCCACGGCGCCACCATGGCCTCGGAGGCTTTCGACGCGGAGAGCGAGCAGAAGCGGCCGACCGTTCAGGTGGGCGACCCCTTCACCGAGAAGGTCCTGCTCGAGGCCTGCCTCGAGGCCATGCGCACCGGCGCCATCGTCGCCATCCAGGACATGGGCGCCGCCGGCCTGACCAGCTCGAGCTTCGAGATGGCCGGCCGCGGCGGCACCGGCATCCGCCTCGACCTGGACCGCGTGCCGCTGCGCGATCCGTCGCTGACGCCCTACGAGATGATGCTCTCGGAGTCGCAGGAGCGGATGGTCGTGGTCGCCCAGCGCGGGCGCGAGGAGGAGCTGGCCCGCATCTTCCAGCGCTGGGGGCTCGGGGTGGCGGCGATCGGCGAGGTGGCGGGCGACGGCCGCGCCGTCTTGACCTGGCGCGGCGGTGTGGTCGCCGACATGCCGGTCGCGCCGCTCACCGAGGAGGCGCCGGTCTACCGCCGCCCGGCAGCCGAGCCGGCCGACCTCGCGGCGCGCCAGCGCCCGCCCGAGGTGCCGCCGCCGGACGATCTGCGCCTAACGCTCGAGCGCCTCCTCGCCACCCACGACTTCGCGAGCAAGGAGTGGATCTGGCGGCAGTACGACACCAGCGTCCGCACCAACACGGTGGTCGGGCCGGGCGGCGACGCGGCGGTGCTGCTGCTCAAGGGGACGCCGTCGGGCCTCGCCATCACCTCCGACGTCAACCCGGTCTACTGCTGGCTCGACCCGCGCCGCGGCGGCGCCCAGGCGGTGGCCGAGGCGGTGCGCAACCTCGCCTGCGTCGGCGCCGAGCCGGTGGGCCTCACCGACTGCCTCAACTTCGGCAACCCCGAGAACCCCGAGGTCTCCTGGCAGCTCCGCGAGGCGATCCGCGGCATGGCCGAGGCCTGCCGCGCGCTCGCGGTGCCCGTCGTCTCCGGCAACGTCTCGCTCTACAACGAGACCGAGGGGCGGTCGATCTACCCGACGCCGACGGTGGCGGCGGTGGGGACGATCGCCGACCTCGCCCACCTGCCGGCCGCGCACTTCGTCCGCGCCGGCGACCGGGTGGTGCTCCTCGGTCGCGACCGCGGCGAGCACGGCGGCGCCGCCTGGCTGCGGCTCCTCCACGACGTCGAGCAGGGGCGGCCGCCGGAGGTCGACCTCGACGCCGAGGCGCGGCTCGCGCTTCTCCTGCGGCGGCTGATCGCCGACGGGCTCCTGACAACCGCGCACGACGTCTCGGACGGCGGTCTCGCGATCTGCCTCGCCGAGGCGGCGATCGGCGGCGGGATGGGAGCGCGCGTGAGCGCGCCACTGTCTCCTGCGGACCTCTTCTCGGAGACCCAGGCGCGGGCGGTCGTGGCCTGCCGGCCGGTGGCGCTCGAGCGGGTGCTGCGCGCCGCCGAGGAGGCGGGCGTGCCGGCCGAGGAGGGCGGGGAGGCCGGCGGCGAGGAGCTGCGGGTCGAGGCCGACGGGGCGAGCCTTGAGGCCCCGGTGGCGGACCTGGCCCGCATCTGGCGCACGGCGCTGCCGCAGGCGCTCGGTCTCTAGGCGATCCGCCAGGTGAAGCCTGCCCGCTTGCCGATCTCGATGTAGGGGCGGAGCTCGCCTCCGCCCGAATCCGGCCGAGCGCCGGGTTCTGGCGGACTCTACGCGTGAGATACTCGTGCCGCGCCAATCGTCGGACGACTGAATCGATGGCCAGCCCGCGGCACCGCTCGTTCGCCTTCTTCGTCGCTCTCCTCACCGCGGGCGCTGGTGCCGGGGCGGCGCGGGCCGAGATTCCGCTCGCGGAGCCGCGCCTCGTCGCCGACATCCGCTCCGCCGCGCAGCCGCCGGCGGGCAGCGATCCGAACTGGTTCGTGGCAGCTCGGGATCACCTCTTCTTCACCGCCGAGGACGGCTTCGCGGGCCGCGAGCTGTGGGCGACCAGAGGGTGGCCCGCGCCGCCGCGGCGGCTGGGCGATCTCTGCCCGGGTCCCTGCTCCTCCTCGCCCAACTGGCTGACGCCCGCCGGCAAGCTCGTCTACTTCGTGGCCTCCGATTCCGCGCACGGCGAGCGGCTCTGGCGCAGCGACGGCACCGCGGCGGGGACCCTGCCGCTGGTCGACATTGTCCCCGGTCCGGATCCTGAGCGGGATGTTTTCGGATGGCGCCCGCCGACGTACTTCGGCTTCGCGGCGGCCGGCGAGCGGCTCTTCTTCGTCGTGAGCCGCGGTGGCCGCTGGGAGCTGTGGCACAGCGACGGCTCGCGCGGCGGGACGCTGCCGCTCGCCCGGATCGGCGGGATCAGCCCGCCGAGGCTGCTCGGCGCGGCCGGCGGGGCGGCGCTCTTCATCGGCTACGACGCGCGGCACGGCTCCGAGCTGTGGGCGAGCGACGGCACGGCCGCCGGCACCGGGCTCCTTGCCGACATCCGGCCGGGGCCGGAGTCGGCGGACATCGCGCAGCCGTTCCAGACGGCCGTGCCGTTCCGCGGCCGGCTCTACTTCGCGGCCGACGACGGCCGGCATGGGCGCGAGCTGTGGGTGAGCGAGGGCACCCGCCGCGGCACGCGCATGGTGCGCGATCTCGTGCCCGGCGACGGCTCCTCGTACCTGCAGCAGGTCGTGGCGGCGGCGGGCGGGATCTACCTCGTCACGTCGCCGCTCGGGAGGGGCTTCGAGCTCTGGCGGACCGACGGCACCGCCGCCGGCACGCGGCTCGTCCACGCTCCATTCCAGCGCGTCGATTCCGCGATGGCCCTGGGGGACCGCCTCGTCTTCCACCGCAACGACCCGGGCCGCGGCGTCGACCTCTGGATCGCGAACGCCGCCTCCCGCCCGCGCCTCCTGCGGAGCTGGCTCGGCGTCAGCCACCTCGCGCTGCTGGCGCGCGCGGGCGGGCTCCTGTTCTTCGAGGTCCACGACTCGCGCACGGGGACCGAGATGTGGCGCACCGACGGCACGCCCCGGGGCACGCTGCGGGTCGCGGCGCTCGAGCAGGGCGTGGGACTCACGCCATTCAAGGACAGGATCTACTTCGCCAGACACACGCAGTGGGAGGCCGAGCTGTGGACGAGCGACGGGACGGCCGCCGGGACCACCCTCTTCGCCGATCTCCACCCCGGCGACCGCTCGTCCGCGCCAACGGAGCTCATCGAGGTGGCCGGCACGCTCTTCTTCGCCGCCGACGACGGCGAGCAGGGCCCCGAGGTCTGGCGCAGCGACGGCAGCGCCGCGGGGACGGCGTTGGTGGGCGATCTCACGCCCGCCCCGCCCGTCGGAGAGCGGCCGCGGTTGCTCGCCCGCCTCGGCGACCGGCTGCTGTTCGGGACCTCCACGACCGACCCTTCATACCAGACGGTGGACGGCTCGCTGTGGATCACGGACACCGCGGGGCGGGGCGCGGAGCTGCTGCGCCGCGACATCGGCCAGATGCCAACGGCGGGGCTCCTCGGCGGCAAGGCGATCTTCTTCACCGTCAGCGCCGAGGAGGGTGATTACGCCTGGTTGGTGCGGCTCTGGGGGAGCGACGGCACGGCCGGCGGCACCGAGCTGCTCGCCGAGGTCGGCGAGTTCCCGCGTGAAGGGCCCCAGGTGTCCCTGCCGCCTCCCGAGCTGACCGCGGTCATCGCCGGCGGGCGCCTGTACTTCCTGGTCCAGGGAGTCCTCTGGCGGAGCGACGGCACCCCGGCCGGCACCGCTGTCGTCGAGGACCTGTGCGCCGGAGCGTGCGACGCGTTCCACGCGCTCGCTGTCGCGGGCGACGTGCTCTACCTCGGCGCGGTCGAGTACGGGCTCGAAGGGGGTAGCGAGGCGCTCTGGCGGAGCGACGGCACACCGCATGGGACGCACCTTCTCCGCCCCCTCTTCGGGACTCCGTTCTCGGCATCGCTCGACCGTCTCACGCCCGCCGGCGACCGGCTCTTCTTCGTCGCTGACGACGACGCCCACGGCGCCGAGCTGTGGGTGAGCGACGGCACCGCCGCCGGCACCCGCATGGTCCGCGACCTCCGTCCCGGCGCCGCCGGCAGCCACCCGGTGTGGCTCACCGCCAAGGGCGACGGCGTCTTCTTCGCTGCCGACGGCGGCGTGCGCGGCCAGGAGCTCTGGTGGAGCGACGGCAGCGGGCCCGGCACCCGCCCGGTGCGTGACATCGCGCCGGGCGCCGCCTCCTCGTACCCGCAGGAGCTGGCGATCGTCGAAGGGCTCCTCCTCTTCGCCGCCTTCGATCCCGAGCACGGCCTCGAGATGTGGCGCAGCGACGGCACGGCGGCGGGAACGGTCCTCCTCGCCGACGTCTACCCGGGGCCCGGCTCGTCGGCGCCGCGTTCCTTCACTCTCTCCGGCGCCAACCTCTTCTTCGTCGCCGGCCGGCCGCGCTTCGGCTACGAGCTCTGGGCGCTCGACCGCGCGGCCACGCTGCCGTGACGCGCCGCCCGCTCGTTCTCGTCGCGCCTCTCCTAGTTGCGGGCTCGCTCGCCGGCACGGCGCGGGCCCAGGCGCCGCTCGCCGTGCCGCGCCTCGTCGCCGACATCCGCCCGCTGCCGCACCCGCCGGCGAGTGGCGATCCGCGCGCGCTCACCGCCGGCCGCGACCTGCTCTTCTTCGCCGCCGACGACGGGTTCTCCGGCGCGGAGCTGTGGGCGACGGACGGCGCTCCCGCCGGCGCCCGCCGGGTCGCCGACATCTGTCCCGGGCCGTGCCCGTCGTCTCCCCAGGGGCTGACCGTCGCGGGGCGGCTGGTCTATCTCGTCGCCGGCGATCCGGCCCACGGACGCGAGCTCTGGCGCAGCGACGGCACCGCCGCCGGCACCTGGCGGCTGACCGACATCGCGCCGGGGCTCGGGTGGGGACGCTTCGTCGGTCCCCTGGTGCCCGCGGGCGGCCGCATCTTCTTCATGACCGATACGATCGACGGCGATCGCCGGCAGGAGCTGTGGACGAGCGACGGCACTCCGGCCGGCACCCTCCGGCTGGTCGAGCTCGAGGGCGTGACCCTGCTCGCCGCGGTGCGCGGCCTCCTGCTCTTCGTGGGGGTCGACGCAGAGCACGGCCAGGAGCTCTGGCGCAGCGACGGCACGCCCGCCGGCACCCGGCTGCTGCGCGACATCAACCCGGGACCGGAGTCGTCGCTTTCGGCGGGCGAGCTGAACGTCTCCTTCGCGGCGTGGCGAGGATGGCTCTACTTCCCGGCCTACGACGGCCGCCACGGCATCGAGCTGTGGCGCAGCGACGGCACCGCCGCGGGCACCGGCATGGTGCGCGACATCGCGCCCGGCGCCGCGTCGTCCCAACCGGGCGAGTTCGTCGCGACCGAGGGAGCCGTCTTCTTCGCCGCCGGCGGCGAGCCGCGGCTGTGGCGAACCGACGGCTCGAGCCGCGGCACCCGCGAGGTTCGGAGGCAGCCGGCCCCACCCTGGCGCCCGTCGCCGGCGGCGGCGCACGGAGAGTCGCTGCTGTTCCTCGCCGAGACGCTCCTCGGCGAGCGCGCGCTGTGGACGACCGACGGCGCCGGCGCGGCGACCCGACGGCTCGCGCGCCTGCCGGACCCACACGGCGCCTTTCCGGCCATCGGCCCCTTCGCCCGGCTCGGCGGCTCCACCCTCTTCCCCGTGGCGGGCGCGACGCGGGCGCTCTGGCGGACCGACGGCACGCCCGCCGGCACCGAGCCCTTCGCGCCGGTCGCTGAGGCGCACGAGCTGGTGTCGTTCCGGGGCGCGGCGTACTTCGCCGAGCCCGTGCCAGGCCAGGGGACCGAGCTCTGGCGGACCGACGGCACCGTCGCCGGCACCGTCCTCTGGGCCGACCTCCACCCAGGCGACCGGTCGTCGTCGCCGGCCGCTCTCGTGGACCTCGACGGCACGCTGCTCCTCACGGCCGACGACGGCCGCAGCGGGCGCGAGCCCTGGCGGAGCGACGGCACGCGGGCGGGAACGGCGCTGCTCGCCGATCTCACGCCGCCCGACGCCGTCCACTGGCAAGCGGGGGCCGTGGCGCTCGGTCGTCTGGAGGACGCGCTGCTCGTCGCGGCCGCCGGCGGCGCGCTCTGGCGGATGACCGGCGCGCCGGGCGACGCCGTCCTCCTCCGCGACGGGCTCGGCGTCCTCGAGCCGGCGCGAGTGGTGGCCGACCTGGTGTTCTTCACCTCCGCTCTCCTCGAGCAGACGGACCACGGACGCGAGTGGGCCCTGAGCCTCTGGCGCAGCGACGGCACCGCCGCCGGTACGCTCCCCTTGACCGAGCTGGCGCGCGCGGACGCCGACGGGCATCACGGACCGGTGGGGCCGCCGGCGCTGGACGACCTCGCGGTCGTCGCCGCGGAACTCTACTTCCTCGCCGATGGCCTGTGGCGCAGCGACGGCACGCCGGGCGGCACCGCGCGGCTGCTCGCGGACCCCTGCGCCGGCTCCTGCGACGCGGTCGACGAGCTCGCCGCCGGCGGCGGCACCCTCTTCTTCGCCGCCTTCACGATCGACCTCGATACGCAGAGCGTTCGCCACGAGATCTGGCGCACGGATGGGACGGCCGGCGGCACGATCCGCCTGCGGACCGTCCTCGAGCTGTCGCTCCTCGCCTATGGCGGCAACGCGAACGGTTTCGCCTTCCACCGCTTCACCGCCGCCGGCGACCGGCTCTTCTTCGTGGCCGACGACGCGGTGCACGGCGCCGAACTATGGGTGAGCGACGGCACCGCCGCCGGCACACGGCTGGTGCGCGACCTCCGCCCCGGGCCGGCCGGCAGCCACCCGGCGTGGCTGACGGCGAAGGGCGACGGCGTCTTCTTCGCCGCCGACGGCGGCCGGCGTGGCCAGGAGCTCTGGTGGAGCGACGGCAGCGGCCCCGGCACCCGTCCGGTGCGCGACATCGCGCCGGGCCCTGCTTCCTCCTTCCCGCAGGAGCTGGCGGTGCTCGACGGCCTCCTCGTCTTCGCCGCCTTCGATCCCGAGCACGGGCTCGAGATGTGGCGGAGCGACGGCACGGCGGCGGGGACCTTCCTCCTCGCCGACGTCTTCCCCGGGCCGGGCTCGGGGGCGCCGCGGTCGTTCACCCTCTCCGGCCGGAACCTCTTCTTCGTCGCCGGCCGGCCGCGCTTCGGCTACGAGCTGTGGGCGCTCGACCGCGCCGCCGCCATCCCCTAGGCCTCGGCCGCCAGCTCCGGCGGCAGCGCGGGCGCGGCGGCGCGCCGCGGCCAGAACGCCGCCAGCACGAACCAGAGCGCGAGGAGCATCACGCAAGGGAACAGGATCCTGAACTGCCCGAGGCCGAAGCCGACGACCAGCGGCGGCGCGGCGCCGTGCGCCACGGCTCCGAACACCCCGAGCCAGGCGATCCACGGCGACGCCAGCGTGCGCTCGCGCGCCGTCGCCAGGATCAGCCCGACGATCGCCAGCGCGAAGAGCGGGTAGGCGACGAGCGTAAGGCCGAGGTGGGCGGTGAGGACGGGCGTCGCGCGGCCCGCCACCAGGTTCGCGTAGTCCACCGACGCGGCGGTGTGGAGCACCATCTCGATCACCTGCAGCACCGTGCCCCAGACGGCGAGACGCGCCCAGCGCGCCGTCCGCTCGGGCATCGGGACGGCGCGGCGGTAGGCGAGGAGGCCCGCGAGCAGCGCCACGAACCCCGCGAGGATCAGGGCGTGCGCAGGCACCCAGTCGGGGTGCGCGAGCATCTCCGCCATCGTTCCGCCGGGATGGCGCGGTCCCCCAATCAGGATCAGGAGACCGGCGAGCAGGAAGCACGGACGCCACAGGCCAGGGCGGACACGCGTCATCAGGGCACCTCCTTCGGGCGCGGAGCGA
Organism: Thermoanaerobaculia bacterium; assembly: GCA_044866775.1. Classification (GTDB taxonomy): domain Bacteria; phylum Acidobacteriota; class Thermoanaerobaculia; order Multivoradales; family UBA5704; genus DASUNQ01. Next base: position 24,435 of record JBIOUG010000077.1, read on the forward strand.
CGAAACGACGGCTCGCGGATTTACCCGGAGTCTATCACCCCTCCGGCCGCCGCTGCCGCCGCCGCGGCGCTGGGTAGTGGGCTACGATTGTTAGCCCACTACCCGGCGCTGGGGCGAGTAGAATCCAGCTCGTGCGGTCCTCCTCAGCGCGATGCCTGCCGGCGGGGCGCGAATGAAGCGCCCGCGGAATCCGTTCTAGTGACTTGCCCGCCTTCGGCGTGCCTGCCAGGGGGCGATTGAGCCATGTGCGGCATCTTCGGAATCGAAGGCAGCGACGACGCGGCCAACCTGACCTACCTGGGGCTCTACGCGCTCCAGCACCGGGGCCAGGAATCGGCGGGCATCGTCACCTCCGACGGCCAGCGGCTGCGGCTGGAGAAGGGCATGGGGCTGGTCAGCGACGTGTTCACCGAGCCGCGGATGGACGCGCTGCCTGGCGACCGCGCCATGGGCCACGTGCGCTATTCGACCGCCGGCGACACGGTGAGCGCGAACGCACAGCCCATCGTGATCGACTGCCACCGCGGGCCCATCGCCCTGGCCCACAACGGCAACATCGTGAACGCGCCCTTGCTGCGCCACGAGCTGGAGGCGGCCGGCTCCATCTTCCAGTCCAGCTCCGACACCGAAGTCATCCTCCACCTCTACGCGCGCAGCCACCGCGAGAAGCTGGAGGACGCCATCGCGGCCAGCCTGTCGAAGGTGATGGGCGCCTTCTCGCTCCTCTTCCTGACCCCCGACGCCCTGGTGGCCGCGCGCGACCCCTGGGGCTTCCGCCCCCTCTGCATCGGCAGGCTGGAGGGCGGGTACATCGTGGCCTCCGAGACCTGCGCCCTCGACCTCATCGACGCGGAGTATCTCCGCGACGTCGAGCCCGGCGAACTGGTGGTGATCGACCGCGACGGCCTGCGCTCCTTCCGGCCGTTCCCCCCGGAGCCGGTCCGGCAATGCGTGTTCGAGCACGTCTACTTCGCCCGCCCCGACAGCCTGGTCTTCGGCCGCAACGTGCTCTCCTCGCGCCTGCTCCTGGGCCGCCAGCTCGCGCGCGAGTCGCCCGCGGACGCCGACATCGTGGTGCCCGTGCCGGATAGCGGGATGGGCGCGGCGCTGGGCTATTCGCAGGAGAGCGGCCTGCCCTTCCAATGGGGCCTCATCCGCAACCACTACGTCGGCCGCACGTTCATCGAGCCGCGACAAGCCATCCGCTCCTTCGGGGTGAAGGTCAAGCTCAACGCGGTGCGCAGCGTGCTGGAAGGCAAGCGCGTGGTGCTGATCGACGACTCCATCGTGCGCGGCACCACCTCGCGCAAGATCGTCAGCATGGTGCGCGAGGCGGGCGCGCGCGAGATCCACATGCGGGTGAGCAGCCCACCCACCACCGGCCCCTGCTACTACGGCATCGACACCCCCACCAAGGGCGAGCTGATCGCGGCCACCCACGGCCTGGACGAGATCCGGCGGTACATCGGGTCGGACAGCCTGGCCTACCTCTCGCAGGAAGGGCTGCTCGCCTCGGTCGGCGACCCCGCGGGAAACCGGTTCTGCACCGCCTGCTTCACGGGCCGCTATCCGGTGGCGGTGTCCAGCGGCGAGAAATGGCAGCTCGACCTCTTCGGGGCCGAGAAGAACGGGGTCCAGGCCTGAGGGCCGGGGCCGTGATCCACCAGGGCTAGCCCCCTGCCGCGCCTGCTGGCGGTCGGACACGTGACCTGGGACCGGCGTCCGGAGGGAGACGTGGCCGGCGGCTCCGTGACCTACGCCACCGCCACCGCGCGCAAGCTGGGGTGGGAGGCCGCCGCCCTCACCACCTGCGGCGCCGAGTTCGACCCCGCGCGCGAGCTGCCGGACGTGCCCGTGTTCCTGAACCACAGCCCCTCCACCACGCGCTTCGTCAACGAATACGGCCCGGAAGGCGTGCGCCACCAGGTGCTGCTCTCGCGGGCCGGCCCCGTGCACGTCGGACCGCTGCCCGAGGCCTGGCGGCATCCCGACGTCCTGCTCCTGGCCCCCCTGGCCGGCGAGATCGAAGGGGCGATGGCGCCCGCCTTCGAAGCGGAGGCGGTGGGGGCGGTGGCACAGGGCTGGGTGCGCGACTTCGCGCCGGACGGCGCCGTCTCACCCCGCGCGTGGCGCGATCCGGGCGCGGCCCTGGCCGGCGTGCACGTGTTGTTCGTCTCCCAGCACGACCTGCCGCCCGGCGGCCAGCAGCCGCGCGACTTCCTCACCTGGGTGCCCATGGTGGCGGTGACGCGGGGCTGGCGCGGGGCGGTGCTGCACACGCGCGACGCCACCCACGAGGTGCCGGGCCTGCCCCGTCCGGAGGTGGACCCCACGGGAGCGGGCGACGTGTTCGCCACCGCGTTCCTCGTCCGCTACCACGAGACGGGCGATGCCCTGGAGGCGGCGGCCTTCGCCAACTGTGCCGCCTCCTGCGCGGTGGAGGGGATAGGCGCGTCCAGCCTGGGCGACCGGGCCGAGGTGACGCGGCGGATGGAGCAGCGGCAGAGGCTGGTGGAGGACGGCGAATGGGACGAGTGACGGCCTTGGTGATGGCGGTGCTCGTGGGGGTGGTGGCGGCGCGGGC
>JBIOUG010000078.1:0-6111 GCA_044866775.1 Thermoanaerobaculia bacterium
CCCCCCCCCCCGGCGCCGGACGGGCAAGCGCTCCACCCGAGGGCCATCCAACATATTGGAGGGAATAAAGTTGCGGGCCTGCCGCTCGGCGCCCCCGGCTGGCATGGTTCGTGATCCTGGCCGGCCGGCAAAAGGAGGTTTCAAAGCAATGCGCAAGATGCTAGTCAGCGCAGCCCTCGCGGGGGCGACCATGCTCGCACCAGGTTTCACCCCCGAGGCGCGGGCCAGCCACGATTGGTTCGCGATCGGCACCGGGTTCCGGGTCGGCCTCGCCCACATCTCGTTCGTCTTCGGGCGGCCGAGCTACGGCTACGAGCCGGCCTACTACTTCCGCTACGACCGTCCGATCCGCTACCGCGGCCACTCCTGCAGCCGCTACTGCTTCCACGACGCTGGCTACTACTACCACCACGAGTCCTGCCCGCTCGTGGGCGCCCACTTCCGCAGCTACGACGTGGACCCGTACTGGGCGTTCTCGCGCTACGCGCCGCGGTTCGACGGCTACGACCGCGGCGATGACCGGGGCTATGACGGTGACTACGGGTACGGCGGCGGCTACCGCGACGACTACCGGTACGACGACCGGTACGACCGCCGCTATCGCGACGACCGTTACCGCCGCGACCATCGCGGGCGCGGCCGCGGTCACCGCCACCATCGCGGGTGCGGCCACTATTGAGCACGCGCTGACTCGCATTCCCTTTCCGGCGGCCGGGGCGGCGGTCCTCCCGCTCCGGCCGCATCTCGTTCTGAGCCTATGCCTTAGGCCACCTGGGGTGCGAATGGCACGGGTCGTGCTCCCTCTCCCGTGTGGGGAGGAGCGTGGGGGATCACACACAGCGAGGAGTGACACCATGAGAGTGATCCGAACCAGCATTCCGACGGCTTTCTTCGCCATCCTGCTGCTCGCCGGCTGCGGCTCGGGCGGCATCGACGACATCCTCGGGCGCGGCGATCCGACGCGGGTCGCCGACGACATCCGCGGCACGATCGAGAGCGTCGACACCCGCGACCGCGAGATCGTCGTCGACGCCGACGACAACTACCGCACCAACCTGCGCAACGCCGACGGTGAGGTCGTGCTGTACTACGACGACCGCACCATCGTCGAGTTCAACGGCCGCAGCTACCGGCCCGAGGACCTCGAGCGCGGCGACCGCATCACCGCCGAGGTGAACGAGCAGAGCGGCCGCCTCGTCGCCGAGCAGATCGAGGTGCTCTACGACGTCACCAGCGGCACCTCCGCGTCGAGCGGCACGCGTAGCGGCACGGGCGACCTCGATTACGGCGAGATCCGCGGCGAGGTGCGCTACGTCGACACCGCCGACCGCACGATCGACCTCGAGGACACCACCTTCAGCCGCGGCTTCAACCCGGGCACCGGCCGCGGCGACGTCCTGGTGGTGCACTATGACGCCTCGACCGTGGTCAGGTTCCGGGGCCAGGAGTACCGCCCCGAGAACCTCGAGCGCGGCGACGTGGTGGAGATCGACGTGCGCGACCTCGGCAACCGCCTGCTCGCCGAGCGGATCGAGGTGGTGTCCGACGTCCGCAGCTCGCGCTAGCGGGATTGCCGTCCCGCGGCGGTGCCGGCCTAGTCTACGAGCCGGAGATTTCGTCTGCGCGCGACCCGAGCAAGGCGAGGTCGGGGAAGTAGCGGCGCAGGTACCCCGCGGTCCTTGGCGGCGAGCCGGTCGGCTTGGACCTGGGCGTGGGCGGCGATGAGGAAGTCGGTCCTCATCCAGTCCTCGGCCCCCGGCTCCTGGCTGAAGATCGTCAGGAGCACCGACGAGTCGAGGGCGAGCCTCATCGCTCCTCGGCGGGGCCGCGGGCTTCCTCGAGCCACTCCTCGGACGTTTTCCCATCCCGCCTCGCGGTATGATGCTGCGCTTCGCTCCTCTCGCCGAGGAGCGAGTAGCAGCCATGCAGAGCCCAGCAATCGTCGTCCGCCGCGCCCGCACGCACAACCTCAAGGGGATCGACTGCCGCATCCCGCACCGCGCGGTGACCGTCGTCACCGGGCCTTCGGGCGCGGGCAAGTCGTCGCTCGCCTTCGACACCGTCTTCGCCGAAGGGCAGCGGCGCTTCGTCGAGTCGATGTCCACCTACGCCCGGCAGTTTCTCGACCAGATGGAGCGGCCGCCGGTCGAGACGATCGACAACGTGCTGCCGGCGGTGGCGCTCGAGGCGCGCAACGCGGTGCGCAACGCGCGCTCGACGGTGGGCACGATCACCGAGATCCACGACGTCCTACGCCTGCTCTTCACCCACCTCGGCGAGATCGTCTGCCCGCGCGGTCACGGGCCGGCGCGGGCGCTCGCGCCCGAGGAGGCCGCCGCCGAGCTCGCCGCCGGCGCGGTGGGCGACCCGTTCACGCTCGTCGTGCGCCTGCCGCGCCCGCGCCGGCTGGCCGACGCGGCGCTCGGCGAGCTGATCCGCCAGGGCTGGGCGCGGCGGCTCGACGGCGGTGAGGCCGTGGTGCGGATGGAGCCGGGAGAGCGCTGGCCGTCGCGGCTCGACCCGCTGCCGCTCGTCCTCGGCCGCTTCCGCGCCGGCGCCGAAGGCGGCGAGCGCCTGCTCGCGACGCTCGAGGACGCCTACCGCCTGGGCGCCGGGCGGGCCGAGGCGCGCGGCCCGGAGGGCGTCCGCCTCTTCGCCCGCGAGCTCGCCTGCGCGACCTGCGGCGAGGCGCTGCGACGGCCCATCCCGGCCCTCTTCTCCTTCAACTCGCCGCTCGGCGCCTGCCCGCTCTGCCAGGGGTTCGGCCGCGTCATCGGCATCGACCGCGAGCGGGTCGTGCCCGACCCCCGCCGCACGCTCGCGGAGCGCCCCATCGCCCCCTGGAACACTCCGGCCTACGAGGAGCTCTACGACGAGCTGCTGACCGCCTGCCGGCGGCGCCGCGTGCCGCTCGACGTGCCCTGGGGCGAGCTGCCCGCGACGACCCGCGAGTGGATCTGGAGCGGCGCCGGGAAGTTCGTCAACCTCGATGACTTCTTCGAGTGGCTCGAGGCGCGCACCTACAAGGTGCACGTGCGCGTGCTCCTCGCCCGCTACCGCTCCTACACCCAGTGTCCGGACTGCGGCGGCTCGCGCTTGAAGCCCGAGGCGACGGCGGTGCGCTGGAAGGGGATGAGCCTGCCCGAGCTCGCGGCGCTCTCGGTCGAGCAGATCCGCGCCTGGCTGCGCGGCACGCGCTGGACCTCGCGCGAGCGCGAGATCGCCGGGCACCTGCTCGACGAGCTGGCCGAGCGGGTCGAGGTCCTGCACCGCGTCGGGCTCGACTACCTGACCCTCGACCGCCAGGCGCGCACCCTCTCGGGCGGCGAGACGCAGCGCATCCACCTCGCGGCGGCGCTCGGGGGCGGCCTGACGAGCACGCTCTACGTCCTCGACGAGCCGACGGTGGGGCTCCACTCGCAGGACAGCGAGCGTCTCCTCCACCTGCTGCGCGACCTCGCGCGGCGCGGCAACACGGTGCTGGTCGTCGAGCACGACCGCACGCTCATCCGCGGCGCCGACCACGTCATCGACCTCGGGCCCCAGGCCGGCGAGCACGGCGGCGAGGTGGTGGTCGAGGGGCCGATCGCGGACATCCTCGCCTGCGAGCAGTCGCTCACCGGCCGCTACCTCCGCGAGCGGCCGCCGACGCCGGCGCGCCGCCACATGGCCCGCTTCCGCCGCGAGAACGGCCGCGAGTCGCTCGACGCGGAGCTCGCCGGCCGGCCGCGCGTCGTCGTCCAGGGCGCGCGCGCCCACAACCTGCGCGGCATCGACGTCGAGTTCCCGCTGGGCGCGCTGGTGGCGGTGACCGGCGTCTCCGGGTCGGGCAAGTCGACGCTCGTCGAGAACGTCCTCTACGGTACCTACCAGCGGGCGCGCGGCGTGGTCGACGTCGATCCCGGCGAGTGCGACGCTCTGATCGGCCTCGACGAGCTGGCGGACGTGACGCTCGTCGACCAGCGGCCGCTCGGGCGCTCCAGCCGCTCGAACCCGATCACCTACGTCAAGGCCTACGACGAGCTGCGCAAGCTCTACGCCGGCACGCCCGAGGCGCGGGCGCGCGGCATCACCGCCGCCCACTTCTCCTTCAACCTCGACCGCGGCCGCTGCCCGGCCTGCCAGGGCACGGGCGTCACCGAGGTGGACATGCAGTTCATGGCGCCGGTGACCGTGCCCTGCGATCAGTGCCAGGGGCGGCGCTTCCGCCCCGAGGTGCTGGCGGTGCGCTGCCGCGGGCGGACGATCGCCGAGACGCTGGAGCTGACGGTCGACGCGGCGCTCGGCGTCTTCGCCGACCAGCGGCGGCTCTGCCGGCGGCTGCGCCTGCTGGCCGCGGTGGGGCTGGGCTATCTGCGGCTCGGCCAGCCGACCTCGACCCTGTCGGGCGGCGAGGCGCAGCGCTTGAAGCTCGCGAGCTTCCTCGACCGCCCGGCGCGCGAGGGCAAGCGCCTCTTCCTCTTCGACGAGCCGACGACCGGCCTCCACCTGGCCGACATCGACATCCTCTACCACACGCTGCGCCAGCTCGTGCAGCGCGGCGACGGCGTGGTGGTCGTCGAGCACAGCCCCGACTTGATCGCCCGCGCCGACTGGATCGTCGACCTCGGTCCGGGCGGCGGCACGCACGGCGGCGAGCTCCTCTACTCCGGACCCATCGAGCCGTTCCTCGACCAGGTCGACAGCCCCACCTCCCGCGAGCTGCGGCGCCACTTGAAGTGGGCGCCGGCCGAGGAGCTGGAGGCGGCGCTCGAGGCGGCGGGGTGACCCGGCTGCGCTATCCTTGGGCAGCTCACCGATGCCAGAGAGCGGTCAGCAGCAGCGACCCGCAGGCCTCCCGGGCGCGCTCCCTTTCGGCGACCGCCGCGACGGCCACGGCGCCTGGTACCTGGAGGTCCAGGGCCGCCGCATCGAGCTGCGCGAAGGCGAGACGACACTCGGGCGGAGTCGCGGCTGTGGCGTGGTGGTCAAGGACCCCGCGGTCTCGCGCGACCACGCGCTGCTCTGGGTCCACGCCGGCCGCGTCACCGTCCAGGACCTGCAGTCGAGCAACGGCACCTACCTGAACGGCCTGCGCGTCCACGCCGAGACGACGATGGCCGAGGGCGACCGCCTGACGGTGGGGGAGACCCAGGCCTATCTGCGCCTGGCGCGCGACGAGCGGCAGCGCCCGGCGCCGGCCGGCGAGGCGCCGGGCTTCTGCCCCGCCTGCGGCGCGCCGGTCGCGGCGCCCGCGGCGCGCTGCCCCGCCTGCGGCCGCGACCTCGCAGGCGAGCGCCTGCTGCACCGCTCAGAAGCCGTCGGCATCGGCGAGGCGCTGCCGGTCGGTGAAGCCCTCGGATCCTCGTCGGACGCCTGGGACCTGACGCGCCCGCCCGGCTTCTCGGCCGCGGCGCTCGGCCACCTGCCGACACCGCCGCCGTCGCCACGACTCGTCGCCGCGCCGCCGGAGCCCGCAGCCGCACCGCTGGAGGTCCGCGCCTCCGGCGCGAGCGAGGACCCACCGGCAGCGCCCCCGCTGGCGCCGGCCGCGGCCGCGCCGGACACCGCCGTCACCTGGCGCCCCGCCGGCCTCTGGATCCGCGCCGTCGCCTGCGTGTTCGACGCCGCCGCCGTCTCCCTCGCCGCCACCCTCCTCTCCCTCCCCTTCGGCGGCCCCACGACCCCGCGCGGCTCGCTCGTCGCCGGCGCCGCCGCCTTCCTCCTCAGTCTCCTGGTCCCGCTCGTCGGCTGGACCCTCTGGGGCACGACCCCCGGCAAGCGCGTCCTTCACCTCGCCGTCGTCGGCCCCGACGGCCGCCACGGCCTCTCGGTGGCCCGCGCCCTGCTCCGCCTCCTCGGCTACTTCCTCTCCTTCCTCCCCTTCGGCGCCGGCTTCTGGATCGCCGGCCTCTCCCCCGAAAAGCGCGCCCTCCACGACCACCTCGCCGGCACCACCGTCCTCCACGCCGTGCGCTGAGCTCGCACCGCCGCTGCTAAAATCCCGCCGCGATGAACGCCCCCGCCGTCCGACGGTGGCTAGGAGCCCGTCGCGCTGGTCGCGCGACGGAAAGCGCTCCTAGCGTTGATCGGAGCGCGGCGCGAAAGCTTTCGCGCCTGGGCGCCGCCGGC
>JBIOUG010000079.1:0-18092 GCA_044866775.1 Thermoanaerobaculia bacterium
CCACCAGCTCAATGCCCGGCCGCCTCGGCGCTCACGCGCTCGGCCGGCCTCGACCACCCCGCCCCCGCCCCCCAGGTGGTCTACTTTTCAATCTTCACTCTGGACCAGTTTTCAGTGACCATTGACATCGGGCGGAGGTTGCGGCGCTGGTGCGGGAGGAGATCCGCAGCGCGATCCGGGAGAGCCCGGCCGATGCGCCGGAGGACGGCGGGGATCCGCAGGCGACCTGACCGCCGGCTTACGCGCGCGGGCCCGAGGTGACTCGGCCGAAGCGGCGATGGAGCTCCCAGTGCCGCGGGGTGACGCGGGCCGGCAGTGAGATTACGCGGTCGCGCTATGGAATTACGCCGCAGGGAGCGCCGGCGAATTGGCCCAGGCGTTCATCGTACTGGGACGACCACGAGCTGACGAGGTACGGCCGCAAGCTTACGAGGTACCGCTGCGAGTTTACGAGGTACCGCATCCGACCTATGCTGACGAGACAGCCGGCCAGATGGGACGGCCACGAGCTTACGAGATCCGGCCGCGAGTTTACGAGATCCGGCTGCCATCCTACGCTGACAAGGCAGCCGGTCGGATCGGACGGCCGCGAGCTGACGAGATCAAGCCACGAGCTTACGCGACACTGCCGCGAGCTTACGCGCCCTGGTGCTCGGGACAGTTCTCCACGACGGAGGGTGAGCTCCTCATGACGTGTCCCTACGCTGAAGGATCTTGATCCTACGCTCGAATGTCCTGAGCCTACGCTTCCGTAGCTTTTTGCATGTCGGCCAATCAGCCGGACTGACTGCTGAAGTCCTGATCCTACGCGACAAGTTCGCGATCCTACGCGAACATATCCTGGCTCTACGCTCACACCAGGCGTGAGCAGTCCGCAATGTCCTGGCCCTACGCTACGCGCCGTCAGCCGAACCGCTCCTCGAGCAGCACCAGCGCGCGCGGAATGTCGGCCGCCTCCTCCAGCACCGGCCGCAGCGGATCGCGCTTCAAGCGCGCCAGGCGCTTGGGGACGGTCTTCAAGTTGAAGTCGGCCGGCACGAGGCGCTCGGAGAGCTCTTTCCACTCGAGCGGCGTCGAGACCGGCGCGCGCGGGCGCGGGCGGACGCTGTAGGGCGCGACCAGGAGCTTGCCGAGGCCGTTCTGCAGGGCGTCGACGTAGACCTTGCCGCTCCGCGAGCCCGGCAGGCGGGCGACGCTGGCGAGGTCGGGCAGCTCGGCCGCGGCGAGGCGCGAGAGGAGGAGGGCCAGGTGCTTGGCCTGCTCGTGGGTGCCGCGGGCGCCGAGCGGCACGAGGAGGTGGAGGCCGCTCGCGCCGCTGGTCTTCAGGTAGACCGGCAGCTCCAGCCGCTCGCAGATCCGCCGCAGGGCCTTCGCCACCTTGACGGCGGCGGCGAAGGGGGCGTCCTTGGCGTCGAGGTCCAGGATGCACCAGTCGGGGCGCTCGAGGGTGGTGGCGCGGCTGGCGGTCAGGTGCAGCGGGATGGCGCCCAGGTTGACCAGGTAGAGCAAGGTCTCGAGGTCGTCGGCGATGAAGGCCCGCTCCTCGGCGCCCCCGGACCCCGCAGCCGCGTCCTGGCGCGCCTCCTGGCCGCGGCCGCCGGCCCGCGCCTCCCCGCGCCCTGAGCGCCGCCCGGCGCGAAACCGCGTCCGCTCCTCTTCCTTGTCGTCGCTCCACACCGCCTCGGTCCGCAGCCAGGCGGGGAGGAAGCTCGGCGCGTTCTTCTGGAAGAAGTTCTTGCCGGCGATGCCGTCGGGGTAGCGGTCGAGGACGAGCGGGCGGTCGCGGAGGTACGGCAGCAGATGGGGGGCGATCGTGCGGTAGTAGTCGAGGAGGTCGCCTTTGGTGTAGCCGTCGGCGGGCCAGAAGACCTTGTCGAGGCGGGTGAGCTGGAGGGGCGGGCGCTCGGCAGGGGGCGGCGCGACAGGGGGAGGCTCGTCGGAGGGAGCGTGTGAGGGGGCGCGGTCGGGATTCCGAAAACGCCCGGGACGTAGCCCGGGCGCTACGGTCGTGCGAGCGGAAAGGGGAGCCGGCTCATCGCTGGTCTCTCCCAGCGGCCCGTTCTCCTCCTCCACTACCCAGCACTCTTCGGCCGTCTTGTCCTCCCGCAGCCGCAGGAAGACCGGCTGCCGCAACTGCCCCGCCGTCGTCATCTCGCTGTAGCGCACCTCGACAACGAGGCGCGGCGCGACCCAGGTCGACCCCTTCGCCAGCTCCTTCGGCACCTCGCAGACCGCCTGCGCGCGCCGGTCGCCCTCCATCGCCGCGACCAGCTCGGCGAGCTGCCGCTCCGTGAAGCCGCTGCCGACGCGCCCGACCCATACCCAACTCGCCGCACCCGCCGCACCGGCCGCCGCAGCATCCGCCGTGGCGCGCGCCGCCAGTTGCAGCGCCCCGAACCCGGCGCGCGAGCCTTTCGGCTCGGTGTAGCCGACGACGGCGAAGTCGCCGGTCTTGTCGGCGCGCAGCTTCAGCCAGACCGGGTGACGGCCGGCGCGGTAGGGGCTGTCGGCGCGCTTGGCGATGAGGCCCTCGAGGCCGCGCGCGGAGACGGCGGCGAACAGCTCCTCGCCGCGCTCGGCGACGTGGTCGGCGTAGCGCACCGGGCCGCGCTGCGGCACCAGGTCGGCGAGCAGGGCCTTCCTCGCGGCGAGCGGCAGCGGCCGCAGGTCGTGGCCTTCCAAGGCGAGGAGGTCGAAGACGAAGTAGGTCGCGGGGCGCTCGATCGCGGCGCGCTCGACGTCGGCCGGGCGCGACAGGCCGGAGCGCTGCTGCAGGCCCTCGAAGCGCGGGCGGCCGTCGTCGTCGAGCACCACGATCTCGCCGTCGAGGATCAGGTGCTCGGCCGGCAGCGCGGCCAAGGCGCGGGCGATCTCGGGATAGGTGGCCGTGGCGTCGCGGCCGCTGCGGTAGAGGAGGCGCGGCTCGCCGCCGGCTCCATGTCCCCGCCCGCCCTTCCCCGCCAGCACCCGGTAGCCGTCGTACTTGAGCTCGAAGACCCACCCCGGCCCGGAGAACGCCTTGCCGCCGGCGGTCGCGAGCATCGGCTGCACGTCGCCGACCGCCAGCGCCCGCCGCGGCGCGCCGGCCGCCGCCGCCCGCTCGACCAGCCGCGCCACGCCCGTCCGCCCCTCGCCCAGCTCCTCGACCGTCAGCCCGGAGAGCACCGACTCGGGCGGCAGCACGGTCACGTCCTCGCCGGTCGCCCAAGCGTCGCGCTCCTTGATCAGCAGCCAGTCCTTGCCGTCCTTCTTGCCGCGCACCAGGGTGAAGCGGCCGCGCAGCTTGTAGCCGCGGAGCTCGAAGAGCTGCTTGCCGGTCTGCATCCCCTGGTCGAGGTCGAGCAGCGGCACCCAGAGGCCGCGGTCCCAGACGATCGTCGCGCCGGCGCCGTAGTTGCCGGCCGGGATGATCCCCTCGAACTCGCCGTACTCGACCGGGTGGTCCTCGGTCTGGACGGCGAGGCGCTTGTCCGCGGGCGCGAGCGACGGCCCCTTCGGCACCGCCCAGCAGCGCAGCACGCCGCCCCACTCGAGGCGCAGGTCGTAGTGCGTGCGGCGGGCGGCGTGGAGGTGGACGACGAAGAGGCCCGGGCGCAGCGCGCCCGGCCGGCCGATCGGCTCGGGCGTGCGCTCGGCGGCGCGTTTCCGGTGGTAGTCGTGCAGGTGTCTGGGCATTTTTGACGCCGCGCCGCATCTAAGTTCTGTCTTTACAGAACGTTCCGCTCGGCCGGCTGGATGCGATCGTGATAGTATCGCTCTCACTATGGCCGCACGAGCGATCGGGTCTGGAACCATCTCCTTCGGGCTCGTGGCGATCCCGGTCAAGCTGTATTCGACCGGCGAGCCGGCGAGCGCCGTCAGCTTCAACATGGTGCACAAGACCTGCGGCTCACGCCTCAGGTACCGCTACTGGTGCCCCACCGACGAGGTCTTCGTCGAGCGCGACGAGATGGCCAAGGGGTACGAGTTCGCGAAGGACCAGTACGTCCTCTTCAGCGAGGAGGAGCTCAAGGCGCTCGAGCCGGAGGCGACCAACGCCATCGAGATCGCCGAGTTCGTGCCGGTCTCCGAGGTCGATCCCATCTACTTCGAGAAGTCCTACTACCTGGGCCCCGACAAGGGCGGCGACCGGCCGTACCGCCTGCTGGCGGCGGCGATGCAGGAGTCCGGCTACGCGGCGCTCGGCACCTACCTCGCGCGCGGCAAGGCCTATCTGGTGCTGATGCGCCCGTTCGAGAACGGCCTCGTCATGCAGCAGCTCCGCTACGCCGACGAGCTGCGCGCCTTCTCGGAGGTGCCGATCGGGACAGCGGACGTCAAGGAGGCCGAGCTCAAGCTCGCCCTCCAGCTCGTCGAGCAGAGCGCGAGCGAGCGCTTCGACCCCAAGCCCTACCACGACACGGTCCGCGAGCGCGTCGTGGCGCTGATCGAGAAGAAGGTCGCCGGCGAGCAGATCATCGCCGCGCCGGAGGAAGCGCCGAAGGCGCAGATCATCGACCTCATGGCCGCGCTCAAGGCCAGCCTGGGCGAAGGCGGCGGCACGAAGCCGGCGCGGCGGTCGTCACGTGAGTCGGCGGCGGCCGAGGTCAAGAAGGTGGCGGCGGCGAAGGGCGGCGGCGCGGCCAAGGGCGGGGCGGGCCGCGCCCCGGGCAAGCGCGCCGCGGGCTCGAAGCGGTAGCCGGCGGCAGCCCAGCGCCCAGTGACGGGCTCCGCGCGGTAGGCTAGTGGCGGCAGCGGCTGTCACTGCCCCGCACCCATGGCCTCAGCCGCCCCTCTGCCCGGCTACTCGACGCGCGAGGTCGCGCGGCTGCTCGGCGTGCCCGAGGAGCGGGTGCGGGCGCTGGTGCGGGCGACCTCGCTGGCGCCGCGGCGCGGGGCGCGCGGCTCGTATCTCTTCTCCTTCCAGGACCTCGTCGTGCTGCGCGCGGCCCAGGGGCTGCTCGCGGCGGACATCCCGCCGCGGCGGGTGCGGCGGGCGCTCGAGCGGCTGGTCGAGCAGCTCCCGCGCGGGCGGTCGCTCGCCACGGTGCGCATCGCCGCCGAGGGCGGGCGGGTGGTGGTGCACTCGGGCGGCGAGGCCTGGCAGCCGGACTCGGGGCAGCTCGTCCTCGACTTCGAGGTCGCGCCGCTCGCCGCCGCCGCGGCGCCCTTCAGCCAGCGCGTCGCCGAGGAGGCCCGGGAGCGCGGCGACCTCGACGCCGACGAGTGGTACGAGATGGGGTGCGAGCTCGAGGTGACGGCGCCGGCGGCGGCCAAGGAGGCCTACGCGCGCGCCCTGGCGCTCGTCCCCGAGCACGCCGACGCCCACTTGAACCTCGGCCGCCTGCTGCACGAGGACGGCGACGCCCGCGCCGCCGCCCGCCACTACCAGCAGGCGCTCATCCTCCGCCCCGACGACGCGATCGCCCTCTACAACCTCGGCGTCGCCTTCCACGACCTCGGCCAGCCGCAGGCGGCCGTCGAGGCCTACGAGCAGGCCCTGATCGCCGACCCCGACTGCGCCGACGCCCACTTCAACCTCGCCGCCCTCCACGAGCAGCTCGGCGACACCGCCGCCGCCATCCGCCACCTCAAGTCCTACAAGACGCTGGTCGGGAAGGGGTGATCGCCGAGTTGCCGGGCGCGGCGAACTGACGGCCCGTCATCTCGGCGTCGGACCAGAAACGCTGGGCCCGCCTTTCGCGGGCCCAGCGGAAGATCGACGCGGCTAGCTCGGAAGCACGCCTTCCCCGACGGCCGAGATCATAAGATTCGGCGAGTTTATATTGTAGGAATTGCTGTCATATAGGCCGCCACCGCTCCCGCTCTCGGAATCCCTGACGCGGCTCACGGCAAACGGATCACCGCACAGCGCTCCTCCGGCTACTCGCGGGCTGCTCTCGCCGTCGTAGAGAACGTGTCCTACGAAGTCTACGGCGAAGGCCGTCGCCAGCGGCTCGGTTCGATCGAGCGCCGACACGCCAGCGTAGCGGCCGTAGAACGTGTTGTCCCCTGGCACGCTCCGGCAGTCGGGGTTGCGCTGCGCGGTGCCGGTGACGCCGCCGCCGCCGCGCGGCGGCACGCAGCCCTTGATGGGCACCAACGTCTCGCCCTGGGCGAGGTTCTGCCCCGGGCCGACGTAGAGGTCGTCGCCCCAGATCAGGTCCTCCCCGCCGAGCTCGGGCACCAGCAGGCTGCTGTTGACCAGGATGTCGCATACGTCACTCATCGTCACCACATCGGTCGGCGAGGCGTCACCGTCGAAGACCGGCACCGACCGACCGGACCACGCAGTGACGAGCCTTAGGATCGCCGCCATCGGGCCGTCGAGAACGCCCGGCACATTCATCCGGAAGAGCACCTGCGGCGTGACCATGTTGGTGCTCAGATCGACGGGCCCGCGGTAGCCGGGGAGGTTGTCGAGGTCGGCGCAGGCGTCCCCGATCACCGACGACGTGGCGTAGTCGGTGAAGGAGATATCACGGCAGAGCTGCATCCAGTACAGCTCGGCGGCGTCGGCCGCGAGCTCGGCGCTGGCCAGGGCCGGCGGCGGGGCGGGGATGCCGACCGCATGTGGGTCGGGGCGTTCCATGACATAGGCGATGGAGCTGAGCGGATCCAGGAGCCGTCCGCCCGCCAGGGGCACCGCCTCGAACGCCGCATAGGTGCCCATCTCGATGAATCCGAGCAAGCTGTTGTAAGCCGCCGGATCGACCAGCCCGTTGTTGATCGAGACGGTGATGCCGTTGGCGTCGCCGTGATCGTTGTCGAAGTACCCGAGCAGCAGCGTGGCGCCAGGCACGCGAATCGTCTTGGTCATCGCGTCCAGTAGCGCCGAGTACAACAACGCCCATTCCGCGTCGTCGTACCGCCTCCAGGCATCTACGAACGACCTGCGTCGGAGGAGAAGCTCGAGCTCGATCAAGTGCGTGCTCTTCCTGCCGACGTCAACGATGTACCCCTGAGGAGCCCATTCGAGCTGCGCCCGTCGCCTCAGGATCGCTCGGGCGAGGGAAAGCGTACGACTCTTGCGCCGGAACCGCTCCCTGGCTTGGAGGACCTTCGCAGCCTCGACCGTATCGGTCTTTTGGTCCATGACCGCATCGCCCGATCTTGCTGCGGGAGGATCGTGCTCAGGTTCTTCGTGGAGCCAGTCGAGAACTTTCAGAACCAGTGTGACGAAGTGAGCTTCGACTTCCTCGGGGGAGCCTTCACCCAGCGCTCTTCCGTCTTGCATGAAGAGCTGGCGGTCGGAGAGCCAAGGGAAGAGCTGCCAGGCACATGGGTGGAGAAGGACCGGCACGACCTGCAGGACGCCCTCCTTCTCGCGTTGGAGGATGCGGGGGATTTCGGTCTCGATAACGTAAGGCGAGGTGAGGAGATCATCGCTCAGCATGACGAGACACAAGGAGGAGCTGTCGATCTCCGCCTCGATCCTGGCTCGCCACCTTTCGCCGCCCTCGATGTCTAAGTCACAGAAAACACCGATCAGACCAAGTCTCTCCGGCACCCGCAGATGCACCCGAAGGCGCTCGATCCGCTCCTGATCCGCATGGCTGTAGATCACGGTGACCCTTGGCGGGTCTGAGTCACCTACCTGGCCGTCCAAGCCTGTACTCGGCAATCCAAGAGAGTGACTGAAGACCCGCGGCCCGGTTGCCATGGCAGGATCCCCCCGATAATTCTCCGAACAACGGCCGGTGGCGGGCCATTCCAGGTGACACGCAGGTGATGGTTGATCGCGTAAAATCAGTGACTTAGCCAGACGAGCCCCGGTGGAGATGATCGGGATCCTCCGAGCCACCCGGGCGGCCACCGTTTCTTCTCTCCCCCGAAGCAGAGTGACCTCATCATCAGCCGCTGTCAGGAGAAACGGTTGAAAGGCCCTGCGGCGGCGACGGAGGGCGCCGCCGCAGGGGATACAGGGGAGTTCTCAGCGGGTCGGGCCGACGACGCGGATGCGGTCCTTCAGCTCCTGATCCTCGCCGGCGGCGGTGAAGCGGATGATCACCTCGTGCACCTCGCCGGTCTTCGGCGTGTCGAGGGTCTCGAACGCGTCGTCCTTGGCGAAGAAGGCGCGGATGTGGTTGCCGTTGCGGGTCGCGCGCTCGGCCGGCAGCGGGTCGGCGTCGGGGTCGGTGCCGACCAGGACGATGGTGTCGAGGTCGACGTCGGCGAGGTTGTCACCCCGGATCAGGGCGCTCACCGTGCCGTTGCTGCGCACCCAGTTGACGTTCCAGGAGTCGGGCTGGACCGCGAGGTCGAGGTCGTTGTCGTCCTCGCCATCGTCGTCCTCGCCGCCCGCCGGGCCGACGATCCGCACCCGGTCGGTCAGGCTCTTCTCCGTCTCGGCTTCGCCCATCGTGAACTCGATCGTCACCTCGTGGACCTCGCCCCGGGCCGGCGTGTCGAGGCTGTCGATGGCATCGTCCTTGGCGAAGAAGGCGCGGACGTGGTTGCCGGAACGCATGGCGCGCAGGGCCTCGACCGGCCCCTCCGCCGCGTCGGTGCCGACGAGCACGATCGAGTCGAGGTTGATCTGGCCGAGGTTCGGGCCGGTGATCATCGCCGAGACGGTGCCGGCGCTGTGCGCGTAGTTGGTGTTCCAAACGTCGGGCTGGATCTGGACGGCGAGCGCGCCGGCCGGCTTGTCGCCCTTGCCCTTGTCACCGCCCTTGCCCTTGTCGCCACCCTTTCCCTTGCCGTTGCCGCCCTTGGCGGCGTCGACGGCGGGGACGAGGGGGCCGGCGGTCTGCGCCGCGTCGAAGGCGGCCTCGGCGGCGGTGGAATCGGCAGGCAGCCAGGTGAGCGAGAACGCCGCCGCGGCGAGCGCGAGGGCGAGCAGCGGCAGGTGGCGCAGGGGTCGGCGGTTCGGGTGCATGATGTCCTCCTCGTTCTCTCTTGCTTGATTCGCAGGCCTATGCTGTCCGGACATGAGGCTAGCGTTGCCGCACGGCCGGCGCTGTTAGCTGTGCCACGCTGTGGGTGTGAAACAGGTCACAATCCGCCGCGGCCGCCGCCCCCCCGCTCGACGATGCAACGAACGCGCCCGCCGGAAGCGGAGCCGCGCTCGAGGAGGCGGTGCCCCTCCTTCTCGGCCCAGGCCGGGATGTCGATCGCCATCAGCGGATCGTCGCCGACGATCTCCAGCCGCTCGCCCGGAGCGAGGCGGGCGATGGCGCGGCGCGCCAGGAGGACCGGCAGCGGGCAGAGCTTGCCGGTGACGTCGAGGAGCATGGCGGGAGGAGTGTAGAACGCTCCCCCCGCCCAGGCAGAGCCGAAAACGCCCGGGACGTAGCCCGGGCGCTACAGCGCCATCCTCAGGCGGGAGGCGGCGCCAGCACCAGCACCTCCCGCGACTCCTGCAGCTCCGGCGTCCTGACCTCGGTGCCGTCGGCCTTGAAGAGCGAGTACTGATAGCGGTAGGTGTGCCGGTCCGGGGCGCCGAGGCGGAAGCGCCACATCAGGGGCTTCCCGAAGTCGGTGATCTCGAAGTCCTTCTCGGCGTGGATGGCCGCATCCTGATCGTCGAACGCCAGGTGGATGGTGCCGAACTGGTAGAGCCCGGGCGGGTTCTTGAGCAGGTAGGGGAGGATCTGCAGGCGGAACCCGAACGGGTCGCCGACCGGCAGCACCGCCTTGTCGGTCTTCTGCCAGGTGTCCTCGCGCGTCACGCCGTCGGAGTAGAAGACGGTCACCCGGAACTCGTAGCTGCGCAGGCTCTTGTCGATCAGCGGCACCTTCCAGAACTTCGACTCGCCTTCCTTGGTCAGGGTGAAGACGTCGTCGACGATGTAGTCGTTGTCGCGGTCGGTGTAGCGCAGCGCCACCACGACCTGCGACAGCAGGCCGCCGGCGCCGAACGAGCCGGCCGGCACCACCGCCACCTCCAGCTCCTCCTGCAGCGGCTGGTTGATGATGAGCTGCTTCGAGCGCGAGGTCTCGGGGTCGACGACGATGCGCTGGTTGCCGGTGTCGACGAAGGTGACCTGGTAGCCGTAGGGCTCGGTCACCGGCTTGGCGAGCGCCTCGGCCCAGTGCACGTTCTGGCGCTGGGCGTCGAGCGTGAACTCGGTCTCGCGGCGGTCGGAGCCGGTGCCGTACCACATCTTGACGAAGACCGACTTGATGCGCTCCCAGTCGACCAGGCCGAGCTGCACGTCGACGTGGAGCACACCCAGGCGGTCGGCGTCGAGCACCAGCACCGTCTCCTCGCTCTTGCCCTTGACCGTGTAGCTCTGGCTCGAGCCCTTGTAGAAGACCTCCATCTCGTAGTCGTAGGCGACCTGGTCGGGCGAGGCGAGGAAGGTCGAGAAGTGCTGGGGCGGCGTGCCCTTGGTGAAGACCAGGTCCTTGACCTCGTGGATCTCGCCCTGCTCGCCCGTCGCTTTGTAGGCGAGGTGGGCCTTGACCAGGTCGACCGGGTCGACCTCGAAGTCGGCGGTCGAGACGACCATCACGTCGAGGTACTTGTAGAAGGCGTCGTCGATGTCGATCCTGGTGCGCAGCTCCGAGACGTCGCGGCCGCCCAGGACGTTGGCGATGTTGTCGTTCGGGCGCAGGTGCCCCTCGAGCACCGCCTGCGACTTCATCTGGTAGTCGAGGGTGGCGTTCATCGACTCGTGCCAGCTCTTCATCTTAAAGTGGTCGATGCCGTGGTGGCCGTACGGCTTGTCGCGCCACTCGGGGAGCGCCGTCTCGAGCTCCGGCTCCTCGGCGAACTCGGTGCTGTCGCCGGTCTGGAACTCGAGGAACGTGCCGGCCAGGAAGTCCTTGATCATGTCGGCGCCGACCTCGATCAACTGCTGCATCTGCTCGTCGGTCACCGTCGAGCCGGCGGCCTCGGGGATGATCTCGACCCGCGCGGTCTCGCTCGCCGAGGCCACCTCCCACATGACGTCGCCCGCGTTGTTGGTCTCCTGGTGGCTGGCGCTGCGGTGATGCGAGCTATCGCGGAAGCTGGCGTCGTCGCTCAAGTGCGCCCACTGGGTCTGCATCGCGTCGTAGGACTTCTTGGCGTCGCACCAGACGATCATCCGCACCGCGTCGAGCCGGTGGTTGAACTTGAGGTCGTAGGCGACGCGGATGCCCGGCAGGTTGCGCTCGAGCATCTCCCACAAAAGGACCGACCCGTCCTGGGTCAGCTTGGCCATGAACGAGGCGCGCTCTTTGCCGGTCATGCTGACGCCGCCGACGCCGACCAGGCTCGACACGAACTCGCCGGGCGCCGCGCCGGCCTCCGGCGTCTCGGCGAGGATGGCGATGGTGACGGTGCCGTCGAGGATCGGCGCGGTGCTGATCTTGAGCGCCTGCGCGAGCTTCCCCTGGTTGCGGTTGATCTCATTGAGCCACCAGTTGCGGTAGTCGGGACCGGGCGGGGAGGTCGGCGCGCGGTTAGGGTCGCGCGAGCCGGCCGCGAGCCGCTGGTGGAGCGCCGGGTCGCCGGCCAGGGTGCGCCGGATCTCGGCCATCTCCTCCTCGGTCGTCGACAGCTCGACCGAGAGGGCGAGGATGCCGCCGCCGAGGCGCGTCTTGCGCTCCTCCTCGGAGAGCGCCGAGACGTCGCGGCGGTACTGGACGAGCGAGAAGATGGGCTTGCCGGTGTCGTCGAGCGCGATCCGCGGCGACTGCGGCATGACGTACCAGACGAGCGGATCGACGTCGTCGCGGAAGAGGCTGCTGTTGGCGATCTCGCGTTGGCCGGTCAGGGTGATCATGGCATCTGTCCTCTCGACGGCCGCCGGGCGGCCGCGGGTCTAGGGGGTTGAGAGCTTCGGCTCGACTACCAAGGCGATCTGGATCACCTCGTCGTTACCGGCCAGGCTGCGAATGGCGTCGGGGGCGAGAATGCCGGTCAGGTTGCGGCCCTCGCCGCCCAGTCCCAGCGCCGCCGACTCCTCCGCGGTCAGCCAGCGGCGGAAGGAGACGACGACCGGCTGGGCGGCGCCCGGCGCGGCGGCCAGCCGGGCGCGCAGGTTGCCGTCGAGCTTCGGGTCGGACGGTTGCATGGGCTGCTCCTTCACGGGATGAGCGACGCGCCGTTGACCAGGCCGTAGCCCCAGACCTGCGAGTAGGGGTTGGCCGGCGCCGGCGGCTGGAACTGGGAGGCGGCCGGGATCCGCGACGCATTGCGGAGCCGCGTCAGCACCTGCGGCAGGGTCAGGGTCGCATCGTGCGCCAGCAGGTTGGCCACCATTCCGGTGATGACCGGCGACGCCATCGAGGTCCCCTGCAGCAGGAACGAGCGGGGGTTGATGACGTCGTTGGGGTCGGGGGTCGCCTGGCTCGAGAGCGCCGACTGGATGCGGCAGCCGGGGGCCGCCACGTCGACGCCGTTGAACTCGTGGTGGAGGTTGGGGTACACGGTCGCGATCGGGATCGACGAGGGCCGCAGCGGACCGGGGCTGCTGAAGGTCGACAGCTCGTTGACCGGGGCTTCGTTGGTGAAGGTCAGCGCATTGCCGGCCGCGTTGGTCCAGGCGATGCGGCTGTTGACGCTGGCGACGCCCACCGCGGCAGGCGAGGTGGCCGGGACGCCGATCAGGAAGGCGTCGTCGTCGACGAACATGCCCTGGGGCAGGAACATCGTAGGGCTCGGCGCCGTCGCGATCCAGGCGTGGACGTCGAGGGTCTGCGTCGAGTTGTTGTCGAGGGCGATGACCCAGGTGTCGGCCAGGAAGTTGAGCGGCGGGCTGGTCGCCGTGAAGAGGACCTGGATGTTGAAGTCGCCGTTGATCGGATCGGCCAGGCTCGACACGACGTCGACCCGCATCCGGTGGGCGGCGAAGGTGCCGGCGCCGTTCGGCGTGGCGCTGGTGTCCTGCCCCAGGGGGACGAGGCGGGTGACGGAGGCCGGCGTGTTGCGCGAGTGGGCGGGCCGGAAGCGGAATACCCAGACGCTCAACGGGAAGGCGGTGCCGGCGGCGGCGCTCGGGTTGGGATTGCGGATCCAGATGTTGACCTGCTCCTGGGGCAGGCCGGCGCGGAACTGGACCGGCAACTGCAGGGCGCCCTGGACCAGCGTGCGGGTGCCGCGCGGCGGCAGCGGCCGGCGGACGTGGTACTGCCGCCCGCGGTCGTTGCCGGCGGCGGCGACCAGGATCCTTCCCTGCCGGTAGGCGCCGGCGGCGTTGGTCACGAAGTCGACGAGCCGCCGCGACCGCGCGTCGGTGCCGTCGTGCGGGTGGAAGTGCTCGCCGAAGCTCATGTTGATGACGCACGGCCGGCCGAGCTCGGTCGCTTTCTGGATGATGTATTGGATCCCCAGCAGGTAGTTGCTCCGCCCGACGTCGATGGCGCGGACGGCGACGATCGTGGCGCGCGGCGCGAGGCCGGCCGGCATGAGCACGGCGCCGGCCGCGTTGCGCACCTCCGCCCCGGCGGCGGTGCCGGCGACGTGCGTGCCGTGGCCGTTGGTGTCCCGCGCGCCCGAGGTCGCCGCGCCGGTCAGCTCGCGGCCGAAGTTGAACTGCGCGTACGCGGCGTTGGTGGGGTTGTTCTGCCGCGGGTTGTTGCCGGCGGGCAGGACGACGTGCGCCGGGTCGGTGGCCTGGTCCCAGTAGGCGTGGATCCGGCCGGTGAAGGCCGGATGGCTGCCGTCGATGCCGGAGTCGATGACCCCGACCACGACCCCCACGCCGCCGCGCCGGTCGGCCGCCATCTTCGCCAGCAGCCCGGCCTCGTTGACCATGGTGCGCGCCTGGTCGTTGAGCGGCCGGACCGGCGGCACGACGCTCAAGCGGCGGATCTGCGGCAGCGCCGCGAGCTCCACGATCTTGTCCAGCGAGGCCGGCACGAGCAGGGTGCGCACACGCCCGGCCTCGGTCTCCGCGATCACGCCCGCTGGGAGCTGGGGCTCGCCTTCCACCGTCGCCAGGATGGCGATCTGCGGCTCCGTGCCCATCAGGATGAACGGCGAGCTCTGGATGGTCCGCTGGCGGTCGAGCTCGAGCTCGCCGAGGACCGCGATGAGCTGCGGCGAGAGCTTGTCGCGGATCTCGGGAGCGACCGGCAGGCCGTCGCCCTCCTCGGCGTAGAAGAAGACGAAGTCCGCGTGCGGGTCGTGGTTGCGCCGCCAGCGCGCGGTGTGCAGGGTGGCCATGGTGAACGGCCGCTCGGCCTCTCCGGTCTCGTCGAAGCGGATGACCACCTCGCGGAACATGCCCTGGCCGAGGTCGGCGCCGCCCGACAGCAGGCTCTCCGGCACCACTGCGTAGGCGTAGACGCGCCGGCGCTCCAGCCGCACCTCGCGGACGTTGTGCTGCTTGTACTCGGGCGTCAGGTGCGCCGGGTTCCCAGGCTCGCGCCCGGCGCCGGCCCAGCGGCGGTAGTAGGCGCCGTCCTCGCCGTAGGTGAAGAAGTGCTGGAGCACCTGCTTGCACTCGGCCAGGTCGTCGGTCACCTCGCGCAGCGCCGCCGGGATCTCGGTCAGGGTCGCCAGGTTGACGCCGAGCGCCGCCCGGCCGGCGACGACGGCGCGCGCCCAATCGGCAGCGCGCGCGGCGGCCGCCTGCGCCGTCGCCGTCGACGCCCCGGGCGCCGCACCACCGCCGGTACCCGGCGCGCCGCCGCCGCCGTCACCGCCGCTCGGCGGCGCGCCGGTCCCGCCCGCCGGCGCCGCGCCGCCCGCCGCGGTGAACAGCTCGGCGAAGGTGTCGAGGTCGCCCATGACGCGCTGGATCTCGGCCTCGTCGTCCACCGCCGCGTCGGCGACGTGGCGCGCCCAGAGGATGTGCCGCACCGGCCCGTCGCCGGCGACGGCCGCGCCTTGCGGGTTCGGCAGGCCGCCGGCGACCGGCAGCTCGGGCGAGACCCGCAAGGCGTACTGCGGCGTCACCGTCTGGCCGAGGCTCGTCGGCACCGGCCCGCCGGCGTGGCGGACGTAGGCGCCGAGGTGGACCTTGGGCGACGGCAGCTCGGCGAAGGTCTTGCCGTTCGGGGCCTGCGCGGTGCGGGTCGCCTGCGGCAGCGCCCGCTCGAAGAAGAAGCGCATGGCGCTCGCGACGCGTTCTTGGGATGTCGGCATGGCTCGGTCTCCGGGTCGTCCTCAAGGCGTCGAGTACAGGTGGAGCTCCGGCATGGCGTCGATGAGGACCACGTCCTCGCGCTTGGCCAGCTCGAAGATCCGCCGCCGGTCGAGGACCCCCGAGACGATCTCCGTGTCGCCGCCGCCCGCGAGGCCCAGGGCGGCGAGGTCCTCCGGCGCCGGCGGCCGGCGGAAGTGGACCAGGACGCGGTGCGGCTCGTCCGGCGCGTCCTCGAGGTTCGCCACCAGGCGCAGGCCGAGCTTGGGGTGCGTCGGCGTGGGCGCGGCGGCGCCGGTCAGCGGCGCCGGCACCTGGACGACGGCGGCGACGTCCGGCCGCGCGGCGAGCGTGCGGATGGCGGCGGCCGAGACCTCGCCGAACGCCTCCGTGCCTTCGCCGGCGAGCCCGAGCGCCGCGAGCTCCGCGGGCGGCGGCGCCGCGCGGAAGGTCACCAGCACCGTGAACGGCCCGGCGGCGCCCGCCGCCAGCTCGCGGGCGAGGTTCGGGTCGAGCGCCGCCGGGTCGGAATTCGCCATCGCTCACCTCACGTCAGATCGAGCGTCGTACCGTCCACCAGGCCGTACCCCCAGTCCTGCGACCAGGGACGCTGGCCGGCCGGCGTCGTTCCCGGCTGGAAGGCCGAGGCCGCGGGGACCGCCGAGCAGCGCTTCAGGCGGTCGAGCACCTCGAGCGCGGTCAGGCTCGGCTTGACCGCCAGCAGGTTCGCGACCAGGCCGGTGACGACCGGCGAGGCCATCGAGGTCCCCTGCAGCATGACCGACCGCGCCAGGCCGGCGCCGTCGCGGGTGATGACCCGCGCGCCGGGGACCGCGGTGGCCGGGTGCGAGGTCGCCGCCGCCTGCAGCCACTTGCCCGGGGCGGTGAGGTCGACGGCGCGGATGTCGTCGGCGCCGGTGACGCCGTAGATCTGCTGGATCGTACGCGAGGAGGCGCGCAGCGGGCCCGGGCTCGAGAAGTCCGAGATCTCGCGCACCGTGCCGGCGTCGGTGACGTCGGCGGTGGCGCCGTGCGGCCGCCAGGTCAGCCGCGAGCTGACGCTGGCGACGCTGAGGACCGCCGGCGAGTCGGAAGGCGCGCCGACCAGGTAGCTGTCGTCGGCCGTCGTCACGCCGCCGAAGGTGCTGCCGCCGCGCCAGCCGGCCGGGATCCAGGCGTGGACCTCGAGCGCCTGCGACGAGCGGTTGATGACGAAGAGGTTCCACGGGTCGTTCGGCAGGTTGACGTTGCCGGGCGCGGTGTGGATGAAGCGGATGCGGTAGCGGAAGTCGCCGCTCGTCGGGTCCCAGAGCTGCGACCAGACGTTGATCTGCATCTGCAGGCCCGGAAACCACCCGGCCGGCACCACCGACTGCCCGAGGCGGACGGTGGCGGTGTTGGCGAGCGGGTTGGCCACGCGGGTGAGCCAGACGTCGAGCGGGAAGCCGCCGACCGGGAAGCCGGCGGTGGGGTTCTTGATCCAGAGGATGACGTCCTCGACCTTCATCGGCGGCTGGCCGGGCGGCGGGCTCGCCGGCAGCTTCGAGCCCACGCGCACCGGGATGGTGACGATGCCGGGGCCGCTCGCGGACTGCGCGACGACGCGGCGGAAGACGTGCGTCTGGGTGCCGCGCTCGTTGCCCGCGGCGCCGATCAGGATGCGGCCCGGGCGGTAGGCGTTGCCCGAGCGGAGCTGCTGGAAGTAGCCGATCGACAGCGAGTCGGTGCCGTCGTGGCCGTGGTCGTTGTGGCCGAAGCTCATGTTGACGACGCAGGGCAGCGACAGCTCCTGCGCCTTCTGGAAGACGTAGCGCAGCGCCAGCGCCGGGTCGCCGCCAGCGACGCCGATCGTCCGCACGCCGACGATCGTCGCCTGCGCGGCGAGCCCGGCCGGGCAGAGCACGTTGCCGGCGGCGTCCCGCACCTCGGCGCCGGCGGCGATGCCGGCGACGTGGGTGCCGTGGCCGTTGGTGTCGCGGGCGGTGGCGGTCTCGGTCGTGCCGATCAGCTCGGTGCCCCAGTTGAAGGCCGCGTAGGCGGCGTTGCCGGGATGGCGCGCCGCCGGCGTCTGGCCGGCCGTGGCCGGCGGGCTCCCCTGGTCCCAGTAGGCGGCTAGGCGGCCGGCGAAGGCCGGGTGGCTGCCGTCGATGCCGCTGTCGATGATCCCGACCAGCACCCCTTTGCCGCCGCGCGACGCCGGTGTGATGCGGGTGTTGAGCGCCGGATACTGGACCATGGTGCGCGCCTGCTCGAGGCTCGGCTGCACCACCGGCACGGTGGTCAGCTTCTTGACCGCGGGCAGGGCCGCGACCTCGAAGACCTTGTCGAGCGGCACGAGGAGGGTCCGCACCTCGCCCTCGCCGTCGGCGACGACGCCGGCCGGCCAGGTCGGCGTGCCCTCGACCGTCGCCAGCAGGTGGACCTGCGGCGCGCCGTCGCCGGTCACCACCTCCGAGTCGCGCAGGTAGGCCGCGCGCTCCGCCTCGGGGGCGGCCAGGTAGCCGGTCATGAAGCTCTGCAGGCGCGGCGACAGCTTGTCGCGCACCTCGCGCGCCACCGGCAGGCCGACTCCTTCCTCGGCGTAGAGGAAGACGAAGTCCTCGTGCGGCGCGCTCGGCCGCCGCCAGCGCGCGGTGTGGACCGTCGACAGGCTCCAGGGGCGCTCGCCCTCGCCGTTCTCGTCGAAGCGCACGACGATCTCGCGGAACACACCCTGGCCGAGGTCGCCGCCGCCGGCGAGCAGGCTCTCCGGCACCACCATGTAGAGGTAGGTCCGCTCGCGCTCGAGCTGCACCTCGCGCACGTTCTCACGCTTGTACTCGGGCGTCAGGTGCGCGGCGTTGCCGGCGTCGCGGCCGGCGCCCGCCCAGCGGCGGTAGTAGGTGCCGTCGGCGGTATAGGTGAAGAAGTGCTGGAGGACCTGCTTCAAGCCGGGGAGATCGCCGGCCACCTCGCGCAGCCCGGCCGGCACCTCGGTCAGGGTCGCGAGGTTGACGCCGAGCGCCGCGCGGCTGGCGATCTCCCCGGCTTGAAGCAGGTCCTCCAGCACTTCTTCACCTATACCGCCGACGGCACCTACTACCGCCGCTG
>JBIOUG010000080.1:0-77081 GCA_044866775.1 Thermoanaerobaculia bacterium
CGCCCCCCACAGCCACCACGACCGTTGTGATGCACGCCGCGCCAGCGGCGTGCGAGCCGGCAGGCCGCCACCTCCACCTACCAGCACCGCGAAGCGGCGCGACTTTGAGCGACCGGAGGACCGGCCCAGCACGCGGCCACTGTCGGTGCCGCGCGGGGTTCTTCGTCTCTTCTTCGTTTCTCTTTCTAGATCGCAGCCGCCGGTTCCGCCTCCGGCACCGGCGCCTGCTCCGGCTTCTGCTTTTGTTTTTGCTTCTGCGCGCCAGCCCCAGGCTGCGCCGCCGGCAGCAACGCCAGCTCCACCACCTCGTCCATGTGCTCCACGAAGTGAAACGTCAGCCCCTTCTTCACCGTCTCCGGCACCTCGACCAGATCCCGCCGGTTGAGCTTCGGCAGCAACACCGTCTCGACGCCGGCGAGCTTCGCCGCCAGCACCTTCTCCTTCACCCCGCCGATCGGCAGCACATCCCCCCGCAGCGTGATCTCCCCCGTCATCGCCAGCCGCCGGTTCACCGGCCGCTGCGTCAGCACCGAGAGGATCGCCGTGCCGATCGTGATCCCCGCCGACGGCCCGTCCTTCGGGATCGAGCCCGCCGGCACGTGCACGTGGATGTCGTGCTTGGCGAAGAAGTCGTCCGGGATCTCGCCGTGCGAGCCAGCGAAGGCGCGCGCGTAGGAGAGCGCCGCCTGCGCCGACTCCTTCATCACGTCGCCGAGCTGCCCGGTCAGCATGAGCTGCCCCTTGCCCGGCACCGCCACCACCTCGATGAACAACAGATCGCCGCCCGCCGCCGTCCAGGCGAGCCCCGTCGCCACCCCGACGCGGTCGCGGTCGAGCAGCTCCTCCGAGTAATGCTTGCGCGGCCCGAGCAGCTCCTCCACCTTCGCCGGGTCAACGACCACCTGCCCCGTCTCCCCGCGCGCCACCTTGACCGCCACCTTGCGGCAGATCGCGGCCAGCTCGCGCTCCAGGTTCCGCAGCCCCGCCTCCTTCGTGTAGTCGCTGATGATCTTGCGGATCCCGGCCTCGGTGAAGGTGATGTGCTCCTCGGTGATGCCGTTCTCCCGCGTCTGCTTGGGGATCAGATGGCGGCGCGCGATCTCGAGCTTCTCCTCCTCGGTGTAGCCGGAGAGGCGGATCACCTCCATGCGGTCGAGGAAGGCCGGCTGGATCGGCTCGAGTAGGTTGGCGGTGGCGATGAAGAGCACCCGCGAGAGATCGTAGGGCACGCCAAGGTAGTGATCGACGAAGGTGAAGTTCTGCTCCGGATCGAGCACCTCGAGCAGCGCCGAGGAGGGGTCGCCGCGGAAGTCGGCGCCGATCTTGTCGATCTCGTCGAGCACGAAGACCGGGTTGCTGGTGCCTGCCTGGCGAATACCCTGCAGGATCCGCCCCGGCAGCGCCCCGACGTAGGTGCGGCGGTGGCCGCGGATCTCGGCCTCGTCGCGCACGCCGCCGAGCGAGATGCGCACGAACTGCCGCCCGAGCGAGCGCGCGATCGAGCGCCCGAGAGAGGTCTTGCCGACCCCCGGCGGGCCGACGAAGCAGAGGATCGGCCCCTTGGTGTCCTGCTTCAGCTTGCGCACCGCCAGGTACTCGAGGATGCGCTCCTTGACCTTCTCGAGGTCATAGTGGTCCTCGTCGAGGATCTGCTGCGCGCGGTCGAGGTCGAGGTCGTCCTGCGAGACGTTGCCCCAAGGCAGCGCCGTCAGCCAGTCGAGGTAGGTGCGGATGATCTGCGTCTCGGCGCTCTCGGGATGGCTCCGCTCGAGGCGCTTGATCTGCCGCTCGAGCTCCTCGCGCGCCTCCTCGGAGATCCCCTTCTCCTCGGCCAGCTTGCGGTAGTTGGCGACCTCCTCGGAGAGCTCCTCGCCTTCGCCGAGCTCCTGCTGGATCGCCTTCAACTGCTGGCGCAGGAAGTACTCGCGCTGCGAGCGGTCCATCTCGCCGCGCGCCTGCGACGAGATCTCCTGCTGCATCGTCAGCACTTGGATCTCGCGCACCAGGAGATCGGAGACGCGGCGCAGCCGCTCCACCGGGTCCATGACCTCGAGGATCGCCTGCGCCTCGGGGAGCTTGAGATCGAGGTTGCTCGCCGCGAGATCGGCGAGGCGCCCCGGGTCCTCCAAGTTGGCGGCGATGACCATCACCTCGGCCGAGATCGACTTGCCGAGGCCGACCGCCCGCTCGAGGCTTTCCTTGACGCTGCGCACCAGGGCCTCGGACTCGAGCCCCTCCTGCGACGGCTCCGGCTCCTCGAGACGCTCGATCTTGGCCTGCAGGAAGGGCTCGACCTGGCTGATGTGCTCGACGCGCGCCCGCGCCAGCCCCTGCACCAGGATGCGGATGCGCCCGTCGGGGAGCTTCAGCATGCGCAGGATGACCGCCGCCGTGCCCACCGGGTAGAGGTCGTCCTCGCCGGGGTTCTCGACGTTGGCGTCGCGCTGCGCCACCAGCATGATGACGCGGCTCTCGGCGAGCGCGCGGTCGACCGCCCCGACGCTCTTGTCGCGGCCCACCGACAGCGGCAGGATGATGAACGGGAAGACGACGGTGTCCTTGAGCGGCAGCACCGGCAGGACGTCCGGGATCTTGACGCTCTCCTCCTGCTGCTCGCCGGGCGATTTACTCATCCTCTGGACTCTCCGGGGGCGCGGGCTCGTCGATATGCAATAGACGAGCCGCTTGGCGCTTCTCCTGAACCTTCGGGAACTCGATGATCAACAGGCCGCTCTCGAGCCGCGCCGCGCCATGATGGCTGTTGACCGGCCAGAAGAGCTGCACCTCGCGGCGAAAGCGGCCGTGCCCCCGCTCCATGCACTGGAAGCGCACCCGCTGGGTCGTCGGCAGCGGCGTCGTCTTGGTGCCGGAGATGACGACCGTCGTGCCGCGGACCTCGACTTTCAGGTCGGCGGCGGCGAGCCCCGGCACGTCGAGCAGGAGCTGGATCGCTTCGGCGGTTTCGACGATGTCGAGGTCAGGCTGCCACTCGCCGGCCGAGATGTTGCTGGCGCCGAGGTGGAGCGCCTCCTGGAACAGCCGGTCGAGCTCCGTCTGGAAACGAGCGATCAGGTGCAGCGAGGGGTAGCGGCCGGCCATCAGCCCTCTTTGCGCGCCGGCACCTCGTCGTGCGGCTGGATCAGCCCGCGCAGCACGTCCATGAACGCGTCGATGTCCTCGAAGCGGCGGTAGACGGAAGCGAAGCGCACGTACGCCACCTGGTCGAGCTCGCGCAGGCGTTCCATGACGAAAGCGCCGATCTCGCGCGTCGAGATCTCGCGGTCCTCGCGCTCGTGGAGCATGTTCTCGGTCTCCTCGACGATCTCCTCGAGCCGGGGCTGCGGCACCGGCCGCTTCTCGCAGGCCTTGAGCAGGCCGGACATCAGCTTCTTGCGGCTGAACTCCTCGCGGCTGCCGTCGTGCTTGACGACCAGGTAGGGGATGTCCTCGATCTGCTCGTAGGAGGTGAATCGCCGGCCGCAGGAAAGGCACTCGCGGCGGCGGCGGATGGTCACTCCGTCGCGGCTCTCACGGGAGTCCACGACACGGTCCCGGTTCTCGGAGCAGAAGGGGCAGCGCATGGGCGGAGGGCCAGCATAGCAGCCCCGCCGCGTGGCGGCCGGCGGGCCGTAATCCGGGCGTAAACTCGCTGCCAGCGCGCGGAGAAGGCGCGAAGGCTTTCGCGCCGGGCTCTGATCAATCGCCGGCGTTGAGGGCGATGTTGAGGCGCAGCAACAGCTTCTGGAGCTTGGCGGCGTCCTTGATGTCGACCTGGAGGTCGCGGATCGTGTCGACGACACGGTTCTGCTCGTCCTCGACCTGCAGCGTCACGAGGACGCGGCGCGCCCGTGCGAAGTCGGCGCGCGGCAGGTTGAGCTCGACCGTGCGCGACATCTCGCCGCGCCCATTGCGGGCGGCGGGCGCGGTGCCGGCCGGCGGCTCGAGCGCCTGGCGGCGGAGCTTCTCGAGCTCCGACAGGACATCCACCGAACGCCCGCTCCTCGCCCCGGCGGCGGTCGCGGGCCGCGGCGCCGCCGCCGGGGGCGGGGCCACCCGCGGTAGCACGGCCGGCTGCGCCGCCGGGGCGGCCGGCCTGACCGGTGCCGCCGGCTGGGGCTCGCGCGGCGCGGCCGAGGCACCGGCAGGAGGAGCGGCGCGAGGAGCAGGGGAGACCCCAGGCAACCGCGGGACCGCCTCGGGCGCGGGAGGTGGTTTCGGGACTGCGGCGATGGGTGGTGCGCCGGCGGCGGCCGGCCGCGGCGCCGGGCGGGCCGCCTCGGGGCGGGCGAGACGCTTCTTGAGCGACAGCAAGGTGACCTTCGAGATTCCTTTGAGGGTCTCGAAGACGCCCTGGCCGGTGAGCGCCGAGGCCTCGACCCAGGGCCAGCTGCCGCGGTTCAACGCCTGGTTCATCTCGTCGACGGTGCAGATGTCCGGCAGGTCCCGCTTGTTGTACTGCAGGACCATCGGCAGGCTCTCGACCGTCAGGCCCATCTCCGCCAGGTTGTCCTCGAGGTTCTTGAACGACTCGACGTTGGCCTGCAGCATCGCGCGCTGCGAGTCGGCCACGAAGACGACGCCGTCGACGCCCTTCAAGACGAGCTTGCGGGTGGTGTTGTAGAAGACCTGGCCGGGGACGGTGTAGAGCTGGATGCGGGTGTTGAAGCCGGCGATCGAGCCGACGTCGATCGGCAGGAGGTCGAAGAACAGGGTGCGGTCGGTCTCGGTCTCGAGAGAGACCATCTCGCCGCGGGAGTCGTTGGCGGTGTGCGAGTAGATGTAGTGGAGATTGGTCGTCTTGCCGCACAGACCGGGACCGTAGTACACCACCTTTGCAGCCATCTGCATGGTGCTGTAGTTGAAGAAAACCATTACGCGACTGGCGGCCCCGAGGGGGGCCGAAGCATAGCACCCCCTCGGGGGCCCGCCAAGGCGAACCGACTAGCGTCGTTCTCGTTCTCTGGTCAGCTCTGCCAGGAGATCCCGCTGCGATCGGCTCAGGGGACCGACGCGCTCGCATTGGCGGAGCGTTTCGCGCGCCAGCGCCTCGACCAGGGGCAGGCGGTCGGCGGCGAGGGCGGCGAGGGCGTCGGCGTGACGATTGAACGTGGCGAGGTCGCCGCGAGCTACCGGACCGGTGAGGGCAAGGGCGGGGTCGGCGGCCTCCTCGGCGGCGACGAGGGCGCCGCGGGCGAGCTCGAGGTAGCCGCTCACGGTGGCGGGCGGCAGGCCGAGGCGGGCGGCGAGCTCGGCGGCCAGGGCAAGGAGCGTGACGACGCCGCCGGCGGCGAGGCTGGCGGCGAGATGGTAGAGGGGACGCGCGGAGGGGGAGACGTCGACGGGGACGCTTCCCCATGCCGCGGTGAGGCGGCGGGCGAGGTCCTGGGCCGCGGGGTCGCCGTCGACCGCGAAGACTTTGCCGCGCGCTGCCGCGGGATCGGTGAGCGGGTGCGGGAACGCCATGAGGGGGTGAAGCGACCCGATGGCGGTGCCGGCGGCGCCGAGGGGCGCGAGGACCGAGGCGTCGCGGCTGCCGGAGGTGTGGAGGGCGACCCGCGCCTGCGGTCGTTCGGCGAGAACGGCGGCGACCTCGGGCAGGACGGAATCGGGGACGGCGACGAGGAGCAGGTCCTGTCCGGCGGTGGCGAGGGCGTCGAGCGTCGCCGATGCGCAGCCGAGCGCGGCGGCCAGCGCGGCGCCGCGGGCGGATGCCTCGGGCGCCGAGCGGCCGGCGACGCCCAGCGGGCGCGCTCCGGCGGCCGTGACCCAGCACGCCAGGCTCTCTCCCACCCGCCCCGGCCCCACCAGCGAGAAGGTGACTCCGTGCAGGGGGAGCGGAGGGGGCACTGGGGTAGGATACGTGTCGACTCGCGGCTCGGCAAGGCGATGTGGGACGCGTGGACCGGACGCGGCGAGGGGCCGCGGAGCGGACCCGAGGACGGGAGCAAGTCCATTCACTGTCGTAGTTACACCGCGCGGCGGGGCTTGACACCCGGCAACGGGGAGGCTACCATGCCTTAGCACTCTCAAGACGAGAGTGCTAAGCCGCGCCGCCGCAGCGAGCCCTGACGCACATGACTTCCACCCGACCTCCTCGAGAGCTTTCCCCGCGCGACCGTGAGATCCTCCGCGACGTCATCGTCGCCTACATCGTGAGCGCCGAGCCAGTCTCCTCGCGCTCGGTGGCCAAGCGCGGCCGCTTCGGACTCTCCGCGGCCACGATCCGCAACGTCATGGCCGACCTCGAGGAGTGGGGCTTCCTGGCGCAGCCGCACACGTCGGCGGGACGGGTGCCCACCCGGGCGGCGTACCACCTCTTCATCGAGTCGCTCATGCAGGCCCGCCGCCTGCCGGTCAAGGAGCGGCGCTACATCGACGAGCAGCTCCAGACGGTGCCGGCCGACGCCGGCCAGCTCATGGAGGCGGCGACCCACCTGCTGTCGGAGCTCTCGCATCAGGTCGGGATCGTGGTCACGCCGGCGCTCGGCGAGACGGTGCTCAAGGCGATCGAGTTCGTGCCGCTCAGCGGCCGCAAGGCGCTGTGCGTCGTGATCTCGACCAACGGCTTCGTCGACAACAAAGTGATCGAGACCGAGGAGGAGCTGCCGCGCGAGGAGCTGGTACGGATCGGCAACTACCTGACCGAGAGCTTCGCCGGCCTGACGCTGCGCGAGATCCGCGCCCGGCTGCTCAAGCTGATGTCGGAGGAGCGGGCGCAGATGGACCGGCTGCTCGCCCGCTCGATCGAGCTGGCGCGCGCCGGCCTCCACCTCGAGCAGGGGCAGGCGGTGCTGTACGACGGCACCCGCGAGGTGCTCAACCAGCCCGAGCTCGCCGACATCGGGCGGGTGCGCCGCCTCTTCGAAGCCTTCTCCGACAAGGCGCGCCTGGTGGCGCTGCTCAACCAGTGCCTGCGCGGCAACGGCGTGCGGGTGCTGATCGGCGAGGACAGCGTGCTGACCTCGGAGCTCGACTTCAGCCTGGTCGCCGCTCCGTACGGACCGGACGAGCGGCCGCTCGGCGCGCTGGGGATCTTCGGCCCGTCGCGGATGGAGTACGAGCGCGTGATCCCGCTCGTCCACTACCTCGGCGAGCGGCTGTCGCGGGCGCTCGCCGACAGCTTTTCCAGCGACGATAGGATGGTGTAGCCATGGCAGACGACGAGAGATTCCGCGCCGGCGACATCGCCTCGACGGGCGAGCTGGACCTCGACGGCGAGAGCTCGGATCTCGAGACGGCAATGCGCGAAGCGGTGGCCGCCGTCGAAGGGGTCGAGAGCGCCGCCCGCGACGAGCTGGCGCCGCCGCGCGCGGCGGCCCCCGGAACCTCCGAGACCGAGCGCCTGCAGGCCGAGGTGGAGGGGCTGCGCGGCCGCCTGCTGCGCACCCTCGCGGACTTCGAGAACTACCGCAAGCGGACCGAGCGCGAGCGCCAGGAGCTCCGGCGCTACGCCCTGTTCGAGGTGATGCGCGAGCTCGTCGCCGTGGTCGACAACCTGGAGCGCGCGACCGCCGCCGGCGGCGCGGCGGAGGACCTCAGGGCCGGAGTCGAGATGATCGGGCGCCAGCTCCGCGAGCTGCTCCGCCGCCACGGCGTGACCGAGATCGAAGCGCTCGGCCGGCCGTTCGATCCGTCGGTGCACGAGGCGGTCTCCCGCGAGGAGGATCCGCAGGTGACCACGCCGACGGTGGTCGACGAGCTGCAGCGCGGCTACCGCATGCACGACCGGCTGCTGCGCCCCGCCATGGTGCGCGTGGCGGTGCCGGCCGAAGGCCAGCCCGGCGTGGACGAAGGGCCGGCGCTGTAGCGCCCGGCCCCCGTGCCGGGCGTTCCTCGAGACCAGCGAGCACCATCCATGAGCAAGATCCTCGGCATCGACCTCGGCACCACGAACAGTTGCGCCGCCGTGGTCGAGGCGACGGTGCCGCGCGTCCTCGCCAACCGCGAAGGGAGCCGCACGACGGCGTCGATCGTCGGGTTCGGCGAGACCGGTGAGCGGCTGGTGGGGCCGATCGCCAAGCGCCAGGCCATCACCAACCCGCAGAACACGGTCTTCGCGGTCAAGCGCTTGATCGGACGCAAGTTCAGCGACCAGCAGGTGGGGCGGGCGCGCGAGGTCCTGCCGTACCGGCTGACGGCGGCGGACAACGGCGACGTCAAGGTGCAGATCCGCGAGCGGCAGTACAGCCCCGAGGAGATCTCCGCCTTCATCCTGCGCGAGATCAAGGAGTTCGCCGAGCAGGCGCTGGGCGAGGAGGTGAAGGAGGCGGTCATCACGGTGCCCGCCTACTTCGACGACTCGCAG
The DNA here is from genome assembly GCA_044866775.1 of Thermoanaerobaculia bacterium. Lineage (GTDB taxonomy): Bacteria > Acidobacteriota > Thermoanaerobaculia > Multivoradales > UBA5704 > DASUNQ01. Next base: position 8,306 of record JBIOUG010000080.1, read on the forward strand.
CGCCAGGCGACCAAGGACGCGGGGCGCATCGCCGGCCTCGAGGTACTGCGCATCATCAACGAGCCCACCGCGGCGGCGCTCGCCTACGGGCTCGATCGCCAGGAGGGGGGACGGAAGATCGCCGTCTACGACCTGGGCGGCGGCACCTTCGACATCTCGATCCTCGAGCTGGCGCAGGGGATCTTCGAGGTGCGCTCGACGGCCGGCGACACCTACCTCGGCGGCGAGGACTTCGACCAGCGCATCATGGACTGGCTGATCGCTGAGTTCCAGGGCGAGACCGGGATCGACCTCCGGGGCGACCGCATGGCGCTGCAGCGCCTGAAGGAGGGGGCCGAGCTCGCCAAGTGCCAGCTCTCCGGCGCCGACGAGACGGAGATCAACCTGCCTTTCATCGCCGCCGACGCCTCCGGTCCGCGGCACCTGGCGCGCAAGCTCAGCCGCGCGCAGTTCGAGAAGCTGGTGCGCGAGCTGGTGGAGCGGACGGAAGGCCCCTGTCGGGACGCGCTGCAGCAGGCCGGTCTGCGCCCCGACCAGATCGACGAGGTGCTCCTGGTCGGCGGCCAGACGCGCACGCCCATGGTGGCGCAGACCGTCGAGCGCATCTTCGGCCGGCGGCCGAATCGCGACATCAATCCCGACGAGGTGGTGGCGGTCGGCGCCGCGATCCAGGGCGGCATCCTGCGCGGCGACATCAAGGACCTGGTGCTGCTCGACGTTACGCCGCTGTCGCTCGGCGTCGAGACCCACGGCGGCCTGTTCACGCGCCTGATCGAGCGCAACTCGACGATCCCGACCAAGAACACGCAGATCTTCACCACCGTCGTCGACAACCAGGACACGGTCGAGATCCACGTCCTGCAGGGCGAGCGCGCCATCGCTGCCGAGAACAAGTCGCTCGGCAGGTTCCAGCTCGTCGGCATCCCGCCGGCGCCGCGCGGCATGCCGCAGATCGAGGTCACCTTCGCCCTCGACTCGAACGGCATCGTCAACGTCTCGGCGCGCGACATGGCCACCAACCAGGTGCAGAGCATCCAGATCAACCCCGCCGGCGGGCTCTCGAAGGAAGAGGTGGAGCGGCTGGTCGAGGAGGCCGGCCAGCACTCGCGCGACGACATGAACCGGCGCGAGGTGCGGCAGCTCAAGAACCGTCTGGAGGGGCTGATCTACACCAACGAGCGGGTCTTCGAGCAGTTCCGCGACATGCTCCCCGAGGACGACGCCAAGAAGATCCACGAGCAGTTGCTGCAGGCGCGCGTCGCGCTGGCCGGCGAGCAGCGGGCGCCGCTCGAGGCCTCGCTCTACGACCTCAACTCCGTCTCCCGCACCCTCTCCGACGCCATGCTCAACAAGGCGGCGGGCGGGAGCGCCTCGTAGCTCCGGCGGTCGAGCATGGCGACGAAACGCGATTACTACGAGATCCTGGGTGTCGAGCGCAGCGCCGAAGAGCGGGAGATCAAGTCCGCCTACCGCAAGCTGGCGCTGCGCTACCACCCGGACAAGAACCCCGGCGACGCCGCCGCCGAGGAGAGCTTCAAGGCGGCGGCCGAGGCGTACGCCGTCCTCTCCGACCCCGAGAAGCGGGCGCGCTACGACCGCTACGGCCACCAGGGCGTCGCCGGCAGCGGCGGCTTCGATCCGACGATCTTCGCCGACTTCTCCGACATCCTGGGCGATCTCTTCGGCTTCGGCGATCCGTTTGGACGCCGCCGCGGCGGCGCCGGCGGGCCGGCGCGCGGCGCCGACCTGCGCTACGACCTGACGCTGAGCTTCGAGGAGGGAGTGTTCGGCGTCGAGACGACGCTGCGCATCCCGCGCCTCGAGAGCTGCGAGGCCTGCCGCGGCACCGGCAGCGCCGGCGGCACCGCGCCGGCCCTGTGCAGCGCCTGCGGCGGTCGCGGGCAGGTGCGCTTCACCCAGGGGTTTTTCACCGTCGCCCGCACCTGCCCGCAGTGCCGCGGCGAGGGGCGGGTGATCGCCGACCCCTGCGCCGCCTGCCGCGGCGAGGGGCGGGTCGAGCAGGAGCGCTCGCTCACCGTCAAGATCCCGGCCGGCGTCGACACCGGCGCACGCCTGCGCCTCTCGGGCGAAGGCGAGCACGGCCGCCACGGCGGCCCGCCCGGCGACCTCTACGTGGTCCTCCAGGTCAGGTCCCACGCGCGCCTGACGCGCGACGGCTCGACGGTCTTCGGCCGCGTCGCCGTCGCCTTCCCGCAGGCGGTGCTCGGCGCGGCGGTCGAGGTCGAAACCGTGCACGGCACGGCCACGCTCGACGTCCCCGCCGGCACGCCGCACGGCAAGGAGTTCCGGCTCCGCGGCGAGGGTATCCAGCGGCTCGACGGCGGCGGCCGCGGCGACCACGTGGTGATGGTGGAGATCGAGGTGCCGCACCCGCGCGAGCTGTCCGAGGAGGAGACCGACCTCTTGCGGCGTTTCGCCGAGCTTTCCGATCGACCCGTCAAGGAAGAGCGGAACGTGTTCGACCGGGTGAAGAACCTCTTCGGGTAAGCAGATCGAAGATGCCTGGAGCTCGCCGCCATCTCCTGCCAGCCGCCCTCCTCTACCTGATCCTTTTCTTTTTCCTTCACCTGACATTCACGCCACCGCTCGCGGCAGAGGCCCCGCGGACGGACGACCAGCCCGAGGTCGAGATGCTCTGGGGCGTGCGCATCCCGCTGCGCGACGGCGTCGAGCTCGCGGCCACGGTCTTCAAGCCCAAGCCGCAGCCGGAGCCGCTGCCAGTCGTCTTCACGCTCACGCCGTACATCGCCGACACCTACCTCGACCGCGCCCTCTACTTCGCGCGCCACGGCTACGTCTTCGTGCTGGTCGACGTGCGGGGGCGCGGCAGCTCGGGCGGGGAGTTCGAGCCGTTCGCCAACGAGGGCCGTGACGGGCACGACGTCGTCGAGTGGCTGGCGCGCCAACCCTGGGCGAACGGCAAGGTAGCGATGTGGGGCGGCTCCTATGCCGGCTTCGATCAGTGGTCGGTGACCAAGGAGTTCCCGCCGCACCTGGCGACGATCGTGCCGGCCGCCGCGGCCCATCCGGCCGTCGACTTCCCGTTCCAGAAGAACGTCTTCTCGACCTACATCTTGCGCTGGCTCACCTTCACGAGCGGGGCGACGCCGAACGCCAAGCTCTTCGGCGAGTCGCCGTTCTGGGTCGAGAAGTTCCGCGAGCACTACCTCGCGCGCCGGCCCTACCGTGAGCTCGAGCAGGTGGTGGGGAACGGCGCGACCTATTTCCGCACCTGGCTGCAGCACCCGGTTCCGGACGCGTACTGGGATGCGATGGCGCCGACGCCCGAGGACTACGCGCGGCTCGAGCTGCCGATTCTCACCATCACCGGGCACTACGACGGCGACCAGCCCGGGGCGATGGAGTACTACCGGCGGCACATGCGGCACGGCCCGCCGGCGGCGCGCGCGCGGCACTTCCTGATCGTCGGCCCCTGGGACCATGCCGGCACGCGGACGCCGAACAAGGAGTTCGGCGGCCTCACCTTCGACGACGCCAGCCTGCTCGACCTCAACGATCTGCACCGGCAGTGGTACGACTGGACGATGAAGGGCGGGGCGCGGCCCGCGTTCCTGAAACGGCGGGTGGCCTACTTCGTGATGGGGACGGGCGAGTGGAAGTACGCGGACGACGTCGAGGCGATCGCCACCGGCAGGCGCACGCTGTATCTGGACTCGGCGGGCGGGAGCGCGAACGATGCGTTCCAGTCCGGGACGCTGGGCGGCGGCGAGCCGCGCGGCGGCACGCCCGATCGGTTCACCTACGATCCTCTCGACACACGGCCGGCGGAGCTCGAGCGCGAGGAGGTGGACAGTTACCTCACGGATCAGCGGTACGTGATGAACCTGAACGGCAACGGGGTCGTGTACCACAGCGCGCCGTTCGCGGCGGCGACGGAGGTGACCGGGTGGGTGCGGCTGGTGGTCTGGATGGCGCTGGACGTGCCGGACACGGATTTCCAGGCGTCGGTGTACGAGATCCGGCCGGACGGGCAGAGCGTTCTGCTGGCGGAGGATCTGCTGCGGGCGCGGTATCGGGAATCGGCTCGGCAGGAGAAGCTGGTGACGGCGGGGGCGATCGAGCGCTACACCCTCGATGGCTTCACGTTCTTTTCGCGCCAGATCGCCAAGGGGAGCCGGCTGCGGCTGGTGCTGCGGTCGCCGAACTCGATTCATCTGCAGAAGAATTTCAATGGCGGGGGGGTGGTGGCGGAGGAGTCGGCGAAGGATGCGCGGACCGCGCACGTGACGGTGTACCACGACGCGGAGCACAAGAGCTTTCTGGAGCTTCCGATCGTCGAGTAGGCGCCGCGCGGGACGGATAGTGGCCGCGTGGGGTGCCGGTCCGGAGGGAGCTTCACAGGCGCGCCGCTTCGCGGTGCCGAGAGCAGACGGTGGTGGCCTGCGGTTCGCACTCCGCTACGCGGAGTGCATCACAGCGGTGTTGCCAGGCGAGGGGGCGCGCGCCGGTTCCGCTCCCTCCGCACCGGCACCCCACGCGACCGCATGACTCGAAACGGCGCCGGCGACGTCGGAAGAGTGCCCGGCCTCGAAAACGGCGCCGGCGAAGACGAGAGCCTTATCCTTCCTATAAGTGTCCTACGTTCGGCGCAGCTACCTGACGCCGCCTCACCTCGAGGAGGTGGTGATCGCCGAGCTGTGGAGAGCCGGTACGCTCGGCGTGCAGTCCAACGACGGGCCGGACGGGCGTGTGCGGTTGGAGGCTTACTTCCTACCTGGGGCTTTTTTTTCGGACGTTCTTGACCTGGCGGCGGGGGTGGAGTTCGCGGGTGAGGAGGAGATCCCCGATACCGATTGGCTCTCGGCTTGGCGCGAGGCGGCGCGGCCGTTTGCGATGGGGGAGTCGTTCTTCGTCGATCCGCGGGAGCCGGAGGGGGGTGTGGTCGAGGTGCCGGCGGGGCGGATGTTGTTGCGGCTGCCGGCGCGAGCGGCGTTCGGGACGGGGAGTCACGAGTCGACCAGTCTGGCGGTGGAGCTGCTCGAAGAGGTGGACGTGCGGGGCAAGCGGGTGCTGGACGTGGGGACGGGGACGGGTGTCCTGGCGTTTGCGGCGCTGGTGCGAGGGGCGGAGGAGGCGGTGGGGTTCGACGTCGATCCTGCGGCGCCGTTTCATGCCAGGGAGAATGCCGCGCTCGATGGGCTCGCGGTGAGGTTGTTCGTGGGGACGGTGGCGGCGGTGCGGGAGGTCGGGCGATTCGATCTGGCGCTGGTCAACGTCGTGCCGGAGGAGATCCTGCCGGAGCTCGGGGGGATCGTGCGGCGGCTGGGGGCGGACGGCGAGGCGATCCTCTCGGGGATCTTGCGGGAGCGTGGTGGCGAGGTGCTGGAGCGGGCGCGGGGGTTGGGACTCGGCGAGCGGGCGCGGCGGGAGGCCGGCGAGTGGGTGGGGTTCCGCGTGGGGCGAGGGGAGGAGAGGTGAAGCGGGGTGCGCGGCGCGCGGCTCCGGCGGGCGCGGCCGGCGGCGACGCGCTGGCGCCGGGCGTGGCGGCGCGAGGAGCCGAGGAGGGAGGTGCCGCCGCGGCGACCTTGCTGGTCTCCCCGGAGCGTTTCGATGCCGGCGAGCTGGTCGTGGACGGGGAGCCGTACCGGCATCTTTTCCGCGCGCGGCGGCTAGCGGTGGGCGACGCGCTGCGCGTGGTGGACGGGCGTGGCCGGGCGCGCAACGCGCGGGTGGTGCGGGTGGATCGCGAGACGGCCGTCGTCGGGTTGGGTGAAGTGGCCTCGAGTCGCGAGCCGTCGCTCCACCTGGAGCTGTTCGTCGCCGTCTTCCGCCCCGACCGCGCCGCCTGGCTGGTCGAGAAGGCGACGGAGGTCGGGGTCCGCGCCGTGCGCTTCTTCCACACCGAACGGGCGCCGCGCACCTTCGGCGCCGGCACGCTGGCGCGGCTGCGGCGGGTGGCCGCGGCGGCGGTCGAGCAGTGCGGGCGGGCGCGGCTGCCGGAGGTGAGCGGCGTGCACGCTTGGGAGGAGATCGCAGGGCTCGCCGCCGGTCTCGAGGCGCGGTGGGTGCTCGATACGGCCGCGGCCGGCGTGGGCGAACCTCCTGTCGCCGGCCCACAAGCAACCTTGGCCGCCGCCGCCGTCCTCGTCGGCCCCGAGGGCGGGTGGAGCGCCGCCGAGCGCGATGCCGCCCGCGCTCTCGGCTTCATCCCGCTCGGTCTTGGCCCTCGCACCCTGCGCGTCGAAACCGCTGCGCTGGTCGCTGCGGCGCGGCTGCTGCTGGCCAACGAGCCGGCAGGCTGACCTCACGGCCCCCGCGCGCGGATCGTCCTCGGCTAGATTCTCCCGGTAGACCACCCCCCGCCCGTTGGGCTACCATCGGGCCGCAGTTCCCCGGCGTACTCTCAAGGAGGCCTCGTGTCCAACACCCCTTTCACCGGTCTGCGCTGGATCTGGATGAACGGCCGGCTGGTCGAGTTCGAGAAGGCAACGGTTCACGTGCTGGCGCACGCGCTGCACTACGGCTCGGGAGTGTTCGAGGGCATCCGCTGTTACACGACGCCGGAGGGGCCGGCGGTGTTCCGTCTCGCCGAGCACCTGCAGCGGCTGGAGCGCTCCGCCAAGACCTACCGCATGCCCCTGCCGTACAGCCGCCACGAGTTCGCCGATGCCGTCCTTGAGACGATCGCCGCCAACGAGCTCGACGCCTGCTACATCCGGCCGCTGGTCTTTCGCGGCTTCGGCCACATGGGCGTCAACCCGCTGCCGGCGCCGGTCGAGGTGGCGATCGCGGTCTGGGACTGGGGCAAGTACCTGGGCGAGGAGGGGCAGAAGGTCGGGGTCGACGTCTGCGTGTCGTCGTGGCGCCGCGCCTCGCCCGACACCATCCCGGCGCTCGCCAAGGCGACCGCCAACTACATCTCGGCCCAGCTCATCCGCATGGAAGCGGTGACCAACGGCTACAGCGAGGGCATCGCCCTCGACACCCACGGCAACCTCTCCGAGGGCTCGGGCGAGAACGTCTTCATCGTGCAGGACGGCACGCTGGTGACGCCGCCGCTCGCCGCCTCGATCCTCCCCGGCATCACCCGCAGCACGATCGTGACCTTGGCCGCCGAGGCGGGCATCCCGGTGCGCGAAGAGGTCGTCCCGCGCGGGGCGCTCTACGCCTGCGACGAGATGTTCCTGACCGGCACGGCGGTCGAGGTCACTCCCGTGCGCTCGGTCGACCGCATTCCGGTGGGCCGCGGCGAGGTGGGGCCGATCACCCGCCGTCTGCAGAACGAGTTCTTCGCCACCGTCACCGGCCAGATCCCGGACCGGCACGGCTGGCTCACTCAGGTCCCGGCGCGCGTCGCGCAGGTGACGACGTAGGAGGCGGCTCTCGGCCGGGCCGCGCGCCCGGCCGCCCGCGGCCGCCGCGGTAGTCCGCAGGAGCTCCAGCATGAACATCAACGACCTGTTGAAGATCGCCGTCGAGCGCAAGGCATCGGACCTCCATCTCAAGGTGGGCAGCCATCCCGTCATCCGGGTGGACGGCGACCTCATCGCCCTGCCGGAGCTCAAGCGCCTGATGCAGGAAGACACGATCGCGATGGCGTTCTCGATCATGAACGCACGGCAGAAGCAGCGCTTCAAGGAGGAGTACGAGATCGACATCGCCTACTCGGTGCCGGGACTCGGCCGCTTCCGCTGCAACGTCTTCCAGCAGCGCGGCACGGTGGGGCTGGTGCTGCGCGTCATCCCGGCGCGGATCCTGACGATCCGCGAGCTGATGCTGCCGCCGGTGCTCGAGAAGATCGGTGAGGAGCGGCGCGGGCTGGTGCTCTGCACGGGCACCACCGGCTCGGGCAAGTCGACGACGCTGGCGGCGATGATCGACTACATCAACGCCTCGCGCACCGAGCACATCATCACGATCGAGGACCCGATCGAGTTCCTGCACCGCGACAAGAAATCGCTCGTCAACCAGCGCGAGATCGACGTCGACACGCGCGCCTTCTCGGGGGCCCTGCGCTCGGCGCTGCGCCAGGACCCGGACGTCGTGCTGGTCGGCGAGATGCGCGACTACGAGACGATCGAGACGGCGTTGCTCGCCGCCGAGACCGGGCACCTGGTGTTCTCGACGCTGCACACGCTCGATGCGACGGAGACGGTCAACCGCATCATCTCGGTCTTCCCGCCGCACCACCAGAAGCAGATCCGGATCCAGCTCGGGCAGGTGCTGAAGGCGGTCGTCTCGCTGCGGCTGGTACCGCGGGCGGACGGGATCGGGCGGGTGCCGGCGGTGGAGGTGATGATCGTCACGCCGTACATCCGCGAGTGCATCGAGAACAAGGAGAAGACGAAGTTCATCCGCGAGCAGATCGCGCTCGGCACCAGCCAGTACCAGATGCAGACCTTCGACCAGTCGCTCTATCAGCTTTACAAGAGCGGGCTGATCACCCTCGACGAAGCGCTGCGCCGCGCTTCGAATCCCGACGAGTTCAAGCTCAAGGTGCAGGGCGTGCAGTTCACGGCCGACATCTCGCGCGAGCAGATGGAGGAGTCGATCCAGCTTCCGCCCGAGGGGGACTTCCTGCTGTCGGACTCGCAGTTCGAGGTGGAGCAGTAGGCGCGCGACGTGCCGCTGCGCGGCGCTGATCCTGGAGCGTCGATTCTCCGATGGCGGACGTGGCGGTGATCGGCGGCGGGCCGGCGGCAGGGGCCGCCGCGCTCGCCCTGGCGCGCGGCGGGGCGGCGGTGGATCTCTACCGGCCGGAGCGGCCGGGGGAAAAGCCGTGCGGTGGGGCGGTGCCGGAGCACGTGCTGCCGCGGGTCGAGGGCTTCGATCCGACGCCGCTGCCGGCGGTCGTGAGCCCCGTCGCGGTGGTCGAGAACGGCCTCGGGGCGCGCCTCGAGCTGGCGATCGACGGCCTGCGGATCTTCCGCCGCGCCGACCTCGACGGCGCCCTGGTCGCCGCGGCCGTGGCGGCTGGAGCGCGCATCGTTCCCGCTAAGGTCGAAGGGCTGGAGTGGGTGGGATCTGAAGACGGCTCGGTCACCGTCAGTGCGGGCGGGGAGCGCCACGCCTACGCCTGGGTGATCGGCGCCGACGGCGCACGCGGGAGAGTGCGGCGGGCGCTCGGTCTGGCGCCCCAGGGAGACAGCGTCGGGCTCGGCGCCTCCCTGCGCGGCCTCCGTTGCGACCGGCTCGTGCTCGCCCTCCCCGGCGAGGCCGACGCCTACTTCTGGATCTTCCCGCGCCCGGGAGGGGCCTCGGTCGGAATCGCCTACAGCGAGGAGCTGCTCACCGGCGGCGCGGCCCATGCCCTCCTCGACGCCTTCCTCGACCGCCACCTCCCCGCCGGCTGGCGCGACCTCCCGGGCCCGCGCTATCGCTACCCGATCCCGGTCTACGGACCCTGGACGCTCCCGGCGGTCCGCGCCGCCCTGGCGCGGCGGGTCCTCCTCGCCGGCGACGCCGCGGCCCTCGCCGACCCGCTCACCCGCGAAGGCATCCGCTACGCCATGCTCTCGGGGCTCTGGGCCGCTGCCTGCCTGCTCGCCGGCTGCCCCGATGATTATCCGGTGCGGCTGGAGCGCGAGCTCGCGGCCGAGATGGACCGCGCCCACCGCGCCCGCACGCTCTTCTTCGCCGAGCCGATTGGCCAGTGGATGATCCCGGTCTGCCGCTATCATCCCGGCATCCGCCGCGTCCTCGCCGACCTCCTCGCCTGCCGCCAGCCCTACCGCGGCCTTCGCCGCCGGCTGCTGGGCGCCGCGGTGGCCATGGGCTAGTGGCAGTATTAGGCGAACCGAAACGAGGTCATCCCGACCGGGAGCGGCTGGCCGCACTCGCCCCGCCTGGCGCCTGCGCTTGCGTCTCCAGTATCCTCGTTGGTATGCGCGCCCAAGTGAGGCCACTACCATGACCACAGAACTGGCAAAGCGCATCACCATCGAACCCGGCAAGCGGGGCGGGAAGCCCTGCATCCGCGGCTTGCGGGTCACCGTCTACGACATCCTCGAGTACCTGGCCTCCGGGATGACGCAAGAGGAGATCCTGGCTGACTTCCCCGACCTCGAGAAGGACGACATCCGCGCCGCCCTGGCCTTTGCCGCCGAGCGCGAGCGCCGCCTCCTGGCGATCCCGGGTTGAGCCTCCTCTTCGATCACAACCTCTCGGCACAACTGATCGAGCGGTTAGCCGACCTTTTTCCGGGCTGCGCCCATACCGGCGCTGCCGGTCTGGCGCGAGCCCAGGATCTCGAGGTTTGGCATTACGCGCGCGGCCGAGGCCTGGCGATCGTCACCAAGGATTCCGATTTCCACCACCTGAGCCTCCTGCGCGGGTTTCCTCCCAAGGTCGTCTGGATCCGAACGGGCAACTGCAGCACGCGCCGGATCGAAGAGATCCTACGTCGGGAGCATTGGACGATCGTGGCATTCCTGACCAGCAAGGAGGAGGCTCTCTTGGCTTTGGTCTGAGCGTCAGCCGCGAGAAGACTCTTGTGCCGAGGAAGCTCACTTGCGGTAGAGGTACTCCTCGTGCTCTTCGCCGAGAGATTCCTTCGGACCGTCCTTGATGAGGCCGATCAGCTCGTCCGCGGGCTTCAAGCCCGTGGGGTCGTCGTCATGGACGTCGCGAGCTTCCTCATCGGTCTCCAAGATCATGTGGACGCTAGCGTTCTCCGCGAAGGCCACGAGCCGTTCGAGGGGAGGCCATCCGTTAAGCATGCTCTCCGCATGTGACCGCCGCGTGCTTCCTCCGGGCCGCCCCGAGGGCTGCCCGCAGCGGTGGAACTGATCGGCCATGGATGATCCCGGTCTGCCGTCTCCATCTCGGCGTTCGCTTCGCCTACCGCCAGCCCTACACTTCGGGCAGTCGCTGCATCACCTCGCTCCTCTCGAAGTCTTGCTAAAATGGTAGACGAGAGGAGCCGTACACATGAAGATCAAGCACTACCTGACCTCGACAAGCCACTTCATCCCGATCCAAGCTGTCCCGGTGGTAGCGCCAGTGACTCACCTGGAGGACGCCTTTGTTCTGATGAAGAGCCACGGAACGTCGGTGGCGGTCATTCAGAGGTCCGGTCTTGCCTTCGATCTGTTCGCTCCTGGTGTCGTAGCGACGGCCGGCAGACCGATCGCCGACAACGCGAGGGTCGCGCTGATGGACGTCTATGGCACGGCGCGCCTCACTATTGTTGAGGACGAGACGGAGCTCCATGCAGTCCGCTACACTCAGCTCGCAAGCGGTCTCTACACGCCGGCCCTGCACCTCGCGGGTATCTCGCGTGGGAAGCGGATTCTCGGGCTCCTGTCACGCGAGGAAGAAGGAGTTCAGGTCTTCTTCACGCCCGCGGTCTACTACCAGTGCTCAAAAGGGCATGTCTATTTTCCACCTCCACCGTCGACTTGCCCCGTTGACGGGAGCGCGATCGGGATCGCCTCGTGATGTGGGAGGCCGCGCTTGATCGCATCACCTCCCTGGTCGGGCGGGCCTTTGTCATCGGCTCGCTGGTTCCGGTTCTTCTTTTCACCGGGGCGAATCTGCTCTCGATCATGGCGGTTTTTGGGCGCCGACCACTGGCGGAGCTAGTCCAAAAAGTCACGGCTTACCCCTGGCTGACCGGCGCTGGAGCCGCTCTCGCCGTCGTCGCCTCAGGCTATCTGCTCCAGATCCTCGGTCCCGTCGCTCGGGGGCTATTGGAAGGCGCATACGACCTGGGGCGGATGACCGAATGGCTGAAAAGCCGAAAGCGACGTGAGTTCCTGAAGCGGCGCAACCAGGTCCAGAGCTCTCTGCGGGAGGACGTGGCGATCCACCGGGTCTGCGCGGAGCTGATGGGAAACCTCAAGGACCTCAACAAGCGCAGACGCGAGAATTCCCTCACTCTCGCTTCTGCTGGAGGGAAGCTAGAGGAGGTAGAGAAGGCTATCCTAGAACGCACTGGAAGCGGGGAGCTGCCCGCCGTGAACGAGCTGCGCAATCTTTCTCAACAGCTAGAACAGCTCTATTCCTCGGACGTGCCGCTCGCAGTGACCGAAGAGCTCCATGTCCAATTTGCCGCGTTCTGCGAAGACGCCCAGGGTCTGGCAAAGGCCCGTTACTCGCAGGCGCTTGCAGATCTGCAATCGCGGTATCCGGTGACCGGGCGGAGCGCTGAAGTCCAGGCCACGACGCTGGGTAACCTCATAGCCGCTAGCTGGGCCTACGCCTACACCCGCTTCGGCGTCAGCTCGACGTTCATGTGGTCGCGGCTCAGGGGTTGTCTGAGTGAACCATACGCCCGGGCTGTGGAGGACGACCGGGCCGCCTACGAATTCTGCGTGTCCATGGTGGTCCTCTCATCACTCTACGCCCCGGTGTGGGCGTGCATCCTAGTGTGGCGCTGGCCGCCGCTCTGGCCGCTAGCTCTTCAGCCGCCGCCCTGGACGCCAGCCCTGCGGTTGCCAGTCTGGCAGGTGCTGCTGCCGCTGGCCGGAGTAGCGGCTGCCGTTCTGTTCTATCTGGCGGCCTTAGAAGCGGCACGCTCCTTCGGCAGCAATTTGCGGTCATGCTTCGACCTGTTCCGGTTCGATCTGCTGAAGGCCCTGCACGTCGAGCTGCCGAAGAACATCCATAGGGAACGGGAGCATTGGCGATCCCTCAACCAGATTTTCGTCTATGGTGATTCGCAACTCCCCCTGAACTACCGCCATCCTGACGAGCACGAGAAACAGGAGGGCGACAAGAGCCGTGGCGGTCGGTTTGCGAAGATCCGCGAGTGGCTCGGGCTCTGAGGCCCCGTGTCTCCACCGACCGCTGACTGCACCGTCCGGCTGCTGGGCAGTGCTGGGTTGGTCCGTGGAGGCCTGGCACCCCCCGTGCTAGCCTCCTCGGCGGACGGGCGCGCGATGCTGCGGCGGATCCTCAATCGGAAGCAGGACGAGCTGCTGGCCGAGAGCCGCCGGTTACTCGGCGAGCTGCAGGTGGCGCTCGCGCACTTCGACGCGGCGGCCGACGATCAGGTCACCATCCAGCGCTCCCTGGCGCAGCTCGAGGAGCTGTTTCTCCTCGTCGTCGCCGGCGAGTTCAACGCCGGCAAGAGCGCCTTCATCAACGCCCTCCTCGGCCAGAACGCTCTCGAGGAGGGGGTCACCCCGACCACCACCCGTATCCACGTCCTCGAGTACGGCGAGACCGAGGAGCGCACGTTCCTCGAGCCCACCCTCGAGCGCATCAGCGCGCCGGTCGACCTGCTGCGCGACATCCACATCGTCGACACGCCCGGCACCAACGCCATCCTGCGCCAGCACGAGGCGATCACCCGCGACTTCGTGCCGCGCTCGGACATGGTGCTCTTCGTCACCTCCGCCGACCGCCCGTTCACCGAGAGCGAGCGCGGCTTCCTCGAGGGCATCCGCGACTGGGGGAAGAAGGTCGTCGTGGTGGTCAACAAGATCGACATCCTGGACGGGCCGGAGGACGTCGAGAGGATCCGCGCCTTCATCGCCGAGAACGCCCGCGCCCTCCTCGGCGAGAGCCCGGAGATCTTCCCGGTCTCGGCGCGCCAGGCGCAGAAAGCCAAGCAGAGCGGCGACCGCGAGCTGCTGGCGGCCAGCCGCTTCGATCTCCTCGAGCGCCACGTCGTCGACACCCTCGACGAGCGCGAGCGCGTGCGCTTGAAGCTCCTGAACCCGCTGGGCATCGGGCTCCGCCTCGCCGCCAAGTACCAGCAGGTGGCCGAAGGCCGCCTGGCGGTGCTGCAGGACGACGTCGCCGCCCTCGACGACGTCGACCGCCAGCTCGCGCTCTACCGCGAGGACATGGCGCGCGAGTTCCGCTTCCGGCTCTCCGACGTCGACGCCATCCTGCACGAGTTCGAGAACCGCGGCATCGCCTTCTTCGACGAGACGATGCGCCTGGGACGGGTCTTCGACCTGCTCAACAAGACGCGCATCAAAGCCGAGTTCGCGCGCCAGGTCGTGGGCGAGACGCCGCAGCTCGTCGAGCGGCGGGTCAACGAGGTGATCGACTGGCTGGTGGCGAGCGACCTGCGGGAGTGGCAGGCGGTCAACGAGCACCTGCTGCGGCGGCGGCAGGTGCACGCCGACCGCATCGTCGGCCAGGTGGGGCGGAGCTTCGACCACGACCGCACGCGCCTGCTCGACACCGTCGGGCGCGCGGCGCAGCGCTCGGTCGAGACCTACGACCGCGAGGCCGAGGCGAGCCGCCTCGCCGAGTCGGTGCAGGTGGCGGTGGCGGGGACGGCGTTGGTCGAGGTAGGAGCCCTCGGGCTGGGCGCGGTCATCACCCACCTCGCGGCCTCGGCGGCGATCGACGTGACCGGCGTCCTGGCGGCGAGCATGGTGGCGGTGCTCGGCCTCTTCATCCTGCCCAACCGTCGCCACGATGCCAAGCGCGAGCTGCGGCGGAAGATCGCCGCACTGCGCGAGCAGTTGATGAGCGCGCTCACGACACAGTTCGACCGCGAGATCGAGGGGAGCGTGCACCGCATCGGCGAGTCGATCGCCCCCTACACCCGCTTCGTGCGCGCCGAGCGCGAGCGGCTGGAGGGCGCCCGGCAGGCGCTCGCCGGCCTCCGCACCGGCCTCGAGCGCCTGCGCGCCCGCGTCGACTGAGCCCGGCCTGACGGAGTTTTCGCACCTTCGACGCGTCTCCTGGCAGAGCCGGTCGCCGCCGAACGGCGGTCGGCGGGAAAGGAGACATCATCAACATCGGCAAGAGAGTGCGGTGCGGCGCCCTGGCGGTCGCCGTCGCCACGGGCGTGGTCGCGCCGGCCGGCGCGACCACCTTGATCCGCGCCGGGCTCGAGGATCTGACGGCCGTCAACGAGACGGTGGTCGTCGGCGAGGTCCTTGACGCGCAGTCGTACTGAACGCCGACGGGACCTTCATCCTGACCGACGTCCGCGTCGCCGTGGCCGAGGTGCTCAAGGGGCGCGGCCGCGGGCGCGAGCTGACGGTCACGCTCCTGGGCGGCACCGTGGGCGACCTCACGACGCTCATCGTCGCCATGAATTCCTGGACCAACGTGCCCGGCGCCAACCACGTCCTCTCCTACGCTGAGGCGGTGACCGCGGACTTCATCACCGACGGTATGAACGCCGTCGTCTGGGCGACCGGCGATGGGTGTCCACACCCTTGAGTGGGGGCCGACGTGCGGCGCCACCCGCTACGAGGTTTACCGCTCGACGAGCTCCGCCTTCGCCAGCCAGTGGCTGGAGTACTCGGGTCCGGACCTGTCCGACACCGTGACCGTCTCTGCGACGAATTATTTCCGGGTGAGGCCTGCAACGCGAACGGCTGCAGGGTCTACCGGACGGGGAACCGACCAGCCCAGTACTTCAACGGCTGCCTCTGATCGCCACGCGCCCGCGGGAGGCTGCAGTTGCCTGCAGCCTCCCGTGTCCGCCGGGCTCAGGACTGCCCGAACACGTACCCTTCGCGCGCCCGCACCCGGAACTCCGGGTTGCTGGTCTTGACCTCGACCTCCTGGAAGCCGCGCTCGCCGGCCGGGTGGGTGGCGCGGTAGCTGATCAGGTAGTACCCGCTCGTCTCTTCCGACACCTGCTGCAGCGGCGTCAGGAAGCTGACGGTGTTGAAGAAGTACTTGCCGCCGGTCTCGTTGGCGACCTGGTTGAGCGCGTCCGACAGCACGTGCTCGGTCCCCGGCGGGGTGAGGTCGATGGCGTAGAAGGCGACGTTGTTGTCGTTCATCGCCTGCACGGTGTCGTCGTAGTAGCGCGGGTCGGGCGTGTACTGGCCGAAGCTGTTGATGCGCCCGAAGCCGATGCCGAAGTAGAGCAGGTTCTTGCGCCCGCGCACGTTGCCAGCCGAGCGCGCCAGCTCCTGCAGCCCCTCGTAGATCGTCGGCGTGCGGTCACGCAGCTCGTTGCCGCGCGGCAGCCCGCCGAGGATCGACGGCCCTTCGCCGGCCGGGATGCGCGACGGCCAGTTCCCCTCGGTGTCCTTGCCGCGCGCGGCCGCCGAGATCGCCGCCTCGAGCGCCCGCCGATCGCCGGTGAAGTCCTGATGGACCTTCAGCTTCTGGTCGTAGCTGACGACCGCCACGTGATCGCCCGGCACCATCTCCTTGGCCACCCACTCGCGCGCCCGCCGCGCCGCCTCGAGCTGCTGGCGGAGGAGCTGCGGCGCCTCCATGGCCGCCGAGCGCTGATCGTCGAAGAAGAGGATGAAGAAGCGGTCCTCGGTGCCTTCTGACACCTTCGGCCGCGCCGTCGCCGCCGGCTCGTCGAGCAGCCGCCGGTTGCTGTAGAACACCACGTCGGTGATCTCGACCGGCTTGCCGGCCTCGGTGACCTGGAAGTCGCTCTCCTCGAGCCCCAGGATGACGTTGCCCTTCCTGTCCTGCACCAGGACGTCGAGCAGCACCTCGCTGACCTCGACCTCCCCGGTGAACCCCTCTTGCCGCGGCTGCTCCTCCTGTGCCACCGCCGGGCAGCAGGGTGCCGATACGGCCACCACTAACAGGGCTAGGAGAGGGGCCCTGCGGAACGTACGATTCATAAGGGTCTCCTTTCTGGACTGACCAGAAAGACATCTGGGTAGCAAGGACCAGACCACCCCACCGCTTCTTCGCTTTCGACGTCGCCGACGCCTCCCCAACCGTGCAGCCCGGCGACTTTCGGTGCCGCGCGGGCGGGGTCTCGTCCTCCGCAGGTGACGGCGAGTCTACTTCCCGCCCGCCGGCCACCGGGAATAGAACCCGCCGGCCGCCGCCGTCTCCCGCAGCGCGTCGGACGGGTGATAGCGCTCCGAC
Organism: Thermoanaerobaculia bacterium; assembly: GCA_044866775.1. Taxonomy (GTDB): domain Bacteria; phylum Acidobacteriota; class Thermoanaerobaculia; order Multivoradales; family UBA5704; genus DASUNQ01. Next base: position 25,058 of record JBIOUG010000080.1, read on the forward strand.
ACCGCGCTCTCCAGCCGCTCGAGCGTCGCCAGCACCTGCGCCAGCCCCTCCTGGTCCGCCCAGCGGCAGAGCCCGGCCCGGAAGGGTGGGAACCCCGTGCCGTAGATCATCGCCAGGTCGAGCTCCGCCGCGCTCCGCACGACCCCCTCGGCGAGACACCGCGCCGCCTCGTTGACCATCGGCAGCACCATGCGATCGGCGAGCAGGCCGGGGTCGGCGGCCTGCGCCCGCGGGCTCAGGCCGAGGAGCCCATAGAGCGCCGGGTCCGGCTCCTTCCGCTCCCGCCCCTCGTAGCGGTAGAACCCGCGCCCGGTCTTCGTTCCCAGCCGGTCGGGCGCCGCCGCGCGGTCCATCCAGGACGGGTACACCAGCCGCTCGGGGAACGCCGCGTGGAGGATCGGCGCCACCTTGCCGGCAACGTCGATCCCCACGTCGTCGGTCAGCGCCAGCGGCCCGAGCGGCATCCCCCAGTCGACCATCGCCCGGTCGACCACCTCGATCGCATACCCCTCGTCGAGCAGCCAGAGCGCCTCGGCGGAGTAGAAGGCGAGGAGGCGATTGACCAGGAAGCCCGGCGTGTCCTTGACCAGCACCGGCGTCTTGCCGAGCCGGCGGGCGAAGGCGAAGGCGGTGTTGACGGCGGACGGCTCGCTCGCCGCGGCGGCGATCACCTCGACCAGCGGCATGCGATGGACGGGGTTGAAGAAGTGCATCCCCACCACCCGCTCCGGCCGCGGCGTCCGCTCGCCGATCGCGCCGATCGGCAGCGACGAGGTGTTCGAGGCGAGCACGGTGTCCTCGTGCACCGCCGCCGCCACGTCGGCGAAGACCGCCTGCTTGACCGGGAGCTTCTCGACGATCGCCTCGATCACCAGGTCGAGCCGGCGGAAGCCCGAGTAGTCGAGGGTCGGCTGGATCAACGCCATCTTGCGCCGTTCCTCGGCGCGCGTCAGGCGGCGCTTCTTGACCAACCGGTCGAAGAGGCCGGCGGCGTGCTCCATACCGCGGGCGAGGGCGCCGGTGTCGACGTCCTTGAGCCGCACCGGCAGGCCGGCCTCGTACGCCACGAGCTGCGCGATGCCGCCGCCCATCGTCCCCGCCCCGAGCACCCCGACGGCGTTGACCTCGCGCGCCGCGGCGCCGGCGACGCCCTGGTCCTTCTTCGCCTCCTCCCCCAGGCGGAAGACGTGGATCAGGTTCTTCGCCACGCGCGAGATGGCGAGCTCGGCCGCGGCGCGGGCCTCGGCATCGAAGCCGGTGCGTGGGCCGTCCTCCACCCCCACGCGCACCACCTCGATGGCGCGCAGCGGCGCCGGGTAGTGGCCGTGGGTCTGCTCGAGGGTCTTCTTCCGCGCCTGGTCGAAGACGATCTTCCGCCCGAGCGGGTTCTTCTCGAGCAGGAGGCCCTTCCAGCCGGCGTTGCCCGCTTCCTTGCGCCGGCGCTCGCCGCCGTCGAAGCGCTGGAGGGCGAAGTCGCGCACGTGGTCGAAGAAGCGCGCCTCCGGCAGCAGGGCGTCGACCAGGCCGCTCTTGACGGCGCTGCGGCCGGAGACCGTCTTGCCGGTCAGGATCATGTCGAGCGCCGCCGCGAGCCCGATCCGCGCCGGCAGGCGGGTCGAGCCGCCCCAGGCGGGGAGGATGCCGAGCCGCACTTCGGGAAGGCCGATGCGGGTATCCGGGCGGTCGCTCGCCACCCGCCAGGTCGAGGCCAGCGCCAGCTCGGTGCCGCCGCCGAGGCAGATGCCGCGGATGGCGGCGACGGTGGGGAAGGGGAGCGCCTCCCAGGCGGCGAACAGGCGCTGGCCGACGCGCACCCCCGCCTCGGCCTCGATCGGATCGGTGACGCGGGCGATCTCGTCGAGGTCGGCGCCGGCGATGAAGCTCCCGTCCTTGCCCGAGAGCAGGACGAGGCAACCAATGTCCTGGCGCGCCGTCAGCTCGCGGAGCAGCTCCTCGAGCTCGGCGAAGACCGGACGGGAAAAGACGTTGACCTTGCGCTCGGGGGCGTCGAAGGTGAGCGTGGCCAGGCGGTTCGCCCCGACTGAAAGACGGAAGGCCGAGCTCATGGCGTGCCGACCGCCCCCACACATCCTCTCTTGATCATCCGTTCATTCCCGCTAAGAAGCCTAGGAAGCGACTGCCCGCTTGCCCTGGTCGGCGCCGGAGTAGAGCCGGTCGATGATCGGGCCGTACTTCTCGTTGATCACCCGCCGCTTGACCTTCTGCGTCGGCGTCAGCTCGCCGGTCTCCAGCGTGAACTCCTGCGGCAGCAGGTCCCAGGCCACGATCTGCTCGTAGTGGGCGAGGTTCTTGTTGACCGCGTCGACCTCCTTGCCGTACATCTCGCGCACCCGCCGGTCGGCCAGGATCGCCTCGTTGCTCGAGATGTCGATCCCCTGCTTCTCGGCCCAAGGGCGCAGCGCCTCGAAGTCCGGCACCAGGAGCGCCGAGAGGAACTGGCGCCGGTCGCCGATCACCACCGCCTGGCCGATGAAACGGCTGCTCTTCAGAGCGTTCTCGATCGGCGCCGGGGCGACGTTTTTGCCGTAGGCGTTGACGATCAGCTCCTTCTTGCGGTCGGTGATGCGCAGGAACCCCTCGTCGTCCACCTCGCCGATGTCGCCGGTGTGGAACCAACCGTCGGGGTCGATCACCTCGGCCGTCCCGGCGGGGTTGTTCCAGTAGCCCTTCATGATGTTGGGGCCGCGGGCGAGGATCTCGCCGTCCTCGGCGATCCGCACCTCGACGTCCCGGATCGGGCGGCCGACGGTCCCCAGCGTGACGTGCTTCGGGGTGTTGACCGAGATGACCGGCGAGGTCTCCGAGAGGCCGTAGCCCTCGTAGATCGGGACGCCGACGCCCCAGAAGAACTCGGCCACGTCCTTCGCCAGCGGCGCGCCGCCCGAGAGCGCGAACTCGAAGCGGCCGCCCAGCCGCTCGCGGATCTTGTGGAAGACCAGCTTGTCGGCGAGGCCGAGCTTGAGGCCGAGGAGCCCCGGGGGCTTGGTGAGCTTGAGCCGCCAGGGGAGCGCCGCGCGCGCCACCCCCTGCGCCCAGCGGAAGATCTTCTGCTTGCCCGGCGAGCTCGCCGCCACGTTCTCCTGCACCCGCGACAGCACCTTCTCGTAGACCCGCGGCACCGAGACGAAGACGTGCGGCTTGACCTCGCCCAGGTTCTGGGCGACGGTCTGCACCGACTCGGCGTAGGCGATGGTGCAGCCCATGTAGAAGTAGGCGTAGTCGACCGTCCGCTCGAAGGAGTGTGAGAGCGGGAGGAAGGACAGGCTGGTGAAGCGCCCCTCGACCGGCAGCGCCTCCATCGCGGCGACCACGTTCGAGGCGATGTTGCCGTGGGTGAGCATCACGCCCTTGGGCTTGCCGGTCGTGCCGCTGGTGTAGATGAGGGTGGCGAGATCGTCGGGCTTCGGGGTGCGCGCGCGCTCCTCGAACCAGGCCGCGTCGACGCCGTCGCCTCGCCCCATGAGGTCGGTGAACTTGGTGACGCGCGGGTCGCTCGAGGTGCCGCGGATCGCAACCCAGTGCTCGACGGCGGGCGTCTGGGCGCTCTGGCCGAGGAGGCCGTCGAGGTGCGCCTGGCTCTCGAGGAAGAGGATCTTGGCGCCGCAGTCGTTGGCGATGAAGGCCGCCTGGTCGGGGAGGAGGGTGGGGTAGATCGGCACCGTCACCGCGCCCAGGCAGAGGGTCGCGAAGTCGATCGTCGGCCAGTGCGGCGCGTTGTCCGACATCAGGCCGACGCGGTCACCCGGCCGGACGCCGAGATCGTGCAGCGCCTTGGCGAGGCGGCGCACGCGGTCGACCAGCTCTGCGGTCGAGACCGGCTCGTAGCGGCCGCCGGCCTTGTGCAGCAGACACTCCGGCTTGTTGTATCCAGCCGCCTTCAGGAACAGCTCCGAGAGGGTGCGGATCGACATCTGTCCCTCCTCTGGCAGGTGCGCGCGGCATCATAGCGCAGGACCTTGACCGCAAAGGACCTGGCCGCTATCCTTGCCCGTCTGTCCGCGTCAGCCGTGGACTCCCGTCGGGGCGTAGCTCAGCTTGGTAGAGCGCACGGTTCGGGACCGTGAGGCCGGAGGTTCAAATCCTCTCGCCCCGACCAGTCTTCTGAGGCTCAAATTTCAGCAGCGAAGGAGGTCGCGGCGCTGAGGCAGACGGCGCGAGTAAGCCTCGGCGGAGGAAGCACATCGGGCAGGTCTGTCAGGGCCGTGGAAGCTGGAGTCGGGCGCGCGTCCCGCCGAGCGGCGAGGTCTCCAGCGTGACAGAACCACCGTAGAGCTCGGCGAGATCGCTGACGATGGCGAGACCGAGCCCTGAGCCCCGGACCTGCTGGTCGGCCCGCACCCCTCGCTGCAGCACCCGAGCGCGCATCGACGGATCGAGGCCCGGCCCGTCGTCATCCACCGCGATGACGAGTCGGGCGTCTTCGAGGGATGACGAGATGGCGACTCGCGAGCGCGCCCACTTGCACGCGTTGTCGAGCAGGTTCCCCAGCATCTCGTCGAGGTCTTCTCTGCGGCCCCGGATTTCGTGCGCGGGCGAGACATCGGTGTCAATCGCGAGCTCGCGCGCCGCGTGCAGGCGCCGCATCGTGCGCACCAGACCTTCCACGGACGGCCGGACGGAGCAGCGGAGCCCCGGCGCTGCACGTGCCGAAGCCGTCGCCCGTGCGCGAGCCAGGTGATAGTCGACCTGCCGCTGCATGCGCTCGACCAGCTGACGGAGCGTCGTCGCGAGATCGCGATGGCCTTCGGCGTCGGCCTGTTCTGCCTCTTGCGCGAGCACCGCGAGGGGCGTCTTCAATCCGTGCGCGAGGTCTCCTGCCGTGGCGAGGGCTCGCGCCACCGCACGCTCGCGATCCTCGAGCAGCCCATTCAGATCGTTCACCAGCGGCTGCACTTCGCTCGGATAGTCGCCTTCGATTCTCTGGCTGCGTCCCTCGCGCACCGAAGACAGGCTCGCGCGAAGGCTCCACAGCGGCGCCACCGCTCTTTGAACGAGGAACAAGCCCCCCAGGATGAAGGCTGCGGCGAAGATCCCCATCGCGGTGTGATACGTCACACCGGGCATCGCGAGCTCCGGATGATTGCGGGTGATCTTGAGCAGCAGCGCCGTGACCACGACGAACACCGCGGTCATCCAGACCAGCGCTCCGACGAAGAGGCGAGCGCGGAGCGAGCCCTTCACGACTCCGTCCCGATGCGATATCCGAGTCCGCGTACGGTCTCGATCGTCGCGGCACCGAGCTTCCGCCTGAGACGGGCGATGAACACCTCTACGGTGTTCGAATCGCGGTCGAACGTCTGCGCGTAGATGTGTTCGACGAGCTCGGCCTGGGAGACGACGCGGCCGCGGTGGTGCATGAGATACGAGAGCACGCGAAGCTCATGACTGGTCAGCTTCACCGGCTGGCCATCGAGAGTGACCTGCGACGTTCTCGGGTCGAGCACCACTCCGCCGGACCGCAGCTCGGGCGTGAGCTGTCCGCTCGAACGCCGGATCAGGGCGCGCAACCGCGCCAGCAGCTCCTCCATCTGGAACGGCTTGGTGAGGTAGTCGTCGGCGCCGCCGTCGATGCCGCGCACCTTCTCGCTCCAGCTTCCGCGGGCGGTGAGCACCAGTACCGGCACCGCCATGCCGCCGGCGCGCCAGCGCTCGAGCAGCGTCAACCCGTCGATGCGCGGCAACCCGAGATCGAGGATGACCGCGTCGTAGCGCTCGGTGCTGGCGAGAAAGTCGCCGCGCTCTCCGTCCGTGGCGATGTCGGCCACATACCCGCGTTCTCCGAGTGTGGCGGCGAGCCGGCTGGCCAGCAGCGGCTCATCCTCGACGATCAGGATTCTCATTCTCGACCGCGGCCAGGCGCTGCTGACCGACGGCGCCCATTGTAGGCGTCAGGGGCTGGCGCTGGGCTCGCGCGGCCGAAGTCCCTTGACCAGAAGCCAGAGCGCGGTGGCGACCTCCGCGACCAAGCCGGGCAGCCCCACCAGTTTCAGCTGAGCAATGTACTGCGGATAGACGAACATCACGGCGCTCATGGGGACCAGCAGGGCCGTGCCAACGATGCCGAGACGAGCAAGCGCGCCCGGCAGGTACCGCGAGCGCAGGAACAGCAAGAAGAAGAGCGTCGAGCCCGCGCCCTGGAACATCCAGGCGACCTCGACGCCCTCACCCGCGCCCCGCGTCATCACCGACACGAGCGTGCGCAGCTGCTCGGTCGTGAACAGGCCTTCCGTCGCCGACGCCCTGTAGAGCCACGCCTGTGCGACACGGAACATCAGGCTTGCCGCGCCCACGAATGACGCGCCGAGCCGCAGGCACAGCGCGAGCTGCGCGAGGCGTTTGTTCACCGGCTCGAGCACGACGTACAACGCGAAGGCCAGGATGCCGATCGCGATCCACGCGAGCCCGACCTCGAGCAGCGAAACGCGCCAGAGCAAGTCGTTCTCCGTGGCGTAGCGCGCTTTTTCGGCGAAGCTCTCGCCGCTGCGGGCGATGATCGTCACGCTGTCCCCCAGGCCCTGCAGGACGTAGTTCGCGAGAAGACAGATGCCCGCCAGACGGGCGTAGGTTCGTTGCTCGGGTGTCGGATCCATGTCGGCCAGCGTAGGGCGTTTCTGCTGAACGGCCGCTGAACAGGCCGTTCAGGTTCAGTTCAGCAAAGACTCGCCACGATGGCGGCCCGCAACGGAGGGTCCGCCGCCGCCGCCCGTTGCCGGTGAACGTCCGACACGATTCGATGCTACCGAGGGAGCAAACATGAGATCGACTCAGCAACTAGCGCGCGTCGCCGGTTTCCTCTACGTACTGATGGCGCTCATCGCGCCGATCGGCCTGCTGTACGTGCCCGGCAAGCTGATCGTCGCCCGCGACGCAGCCGCGACGGCGGCGAATATCCGTGACTCCGGGTGGCTGCTCCGCCTCGGCATCGCCAGCGAGCTCAGCCACCAGGTCATCGGCCTGTTCCTCGTTCTGGTGCTCTACCGCCTGTTCAAGGAAGTCGATGAGAGCCTGGCGCGGCAGATGGTGATCTTCGGCGGCGTGGTCTCCGTTCCCATCATGTTCGTCAACGTGCTCAACGAGATCGCCGCGCTGGTCCTGGTCCGCGGCGCTGGCTTCCTGACAGCCTTCGACCGGCCTCAGTTGGACGCCTTGGCCTACCTGTTCCTGCACCTGCACAACCAGGGCATCAGCGTCGCGTCGGTGTTCTGGGGCCTCTGGCTCTTCCCCTTCGGCCTGCTCGTCATCCGCTCGGGGTTCATCCCTCGCGCGTTCGGCTTCCTGCTGTTGATCGCCGGCGCCGCCTACCTGGCCAGCGCCTTCGCGACCCTGATCGTGCCCCGCTACGCGTCGCTCGTGGGTAGGGTCGCCCTGCCGCTCGAGGCGGCCGAGCTGCCTATCATCTTCTGGCTCGTCATCTGGGGCGCCCGGTCGCGCCGGCCACCCGTTGAAGCGGCGTTCGCACCAGGCTGAGCAGCCGCCAGGAGGTGCCAACCTCCTCGGAAACACTGGTCTGGAAGTCGATCTGGTTAGTCGCAATCGCGCTCCCCCCGGAGATAGACGGAAGTGAGCATGCGCAGATATCTGAAGATTGTGTTCCTGTCCATTGTGAGCGCCGCGGGCCTATTCGCAGGTCTCGCGTTCTTGGCGTTACGGCACTCCTTGCCGCCCATGCCGAAGCTGGCCGGCAGGATCGAGCGCGGCGCGTTGGAACATGGCGGGCGAAGGCGTACCTGGATCGCGTATTTGCCCCCGAAGCCGGCGGCACACCTTGCCCTCCTCATCGCGCTGCACAGCTCGATGGGCACGGGCGAGCAGGCGCGCGCCGGTTTTGGGTATGACTTCGATCTCCTTGCGGATCAGCACGGTTTCATCGCCGTCTATCCGCAGGGCTACGAAGGCCACTGGAACGATTGCAAAGTGAAGGGGCCCTATGCGGCCAAGCGCGAGAACATCGATGACGTGGGATTCCTGTACGCCCTGGTGGATCGCCTCGTAACGGACCACAACGCCGATCGCGCGCGCGTCTACATCACCGGCATCTCGAACGGCGGGTCGATGACGTTGTGCCTCGCATTCCAGGCGCCGGACTTCGCGCGCGCATACGCCGCCGTCGTCTCCAGTGTGCCCGCACTAGAGAACATGGCCGTCACGCCGAAGGGCCAGCCCGTGTCCATCCTGTTCATGAACGGCACGAGCGACCCCATCAACCCGTGGCAGGGCGGCGACGTGGTCCTCTGGCCTGTCCTGGGAAACCGCGGGCCGGTGCTGTCCGCGCATGCGAGCGTCGACTACTTTCGGAAGCTCGCAGGCCTCGAAGGCGCGCCCCAGGTGACGCAATTCCCGGACCGCGATCCCGGTGACGGGAGCACCGCAGAGCGTTCGTTATGGTCCGCACCCGGCAAGCGCAGCGTCGCGCTCTACACCATCGAAGGCGGCGGCCACGGCGTCCCGCATCCGGCCACGTACGGCCGGCGCCTGCTTGGCAATTCCAACCGGGACATCCGCGCCGCAAACGAGATTTGGGAGTTCTTCCAGTCGGCGCCGTAGTGAGGCAGCTCCTGTAGGGCGCCTCCACGTCGAGCTCCATCGTCTCGGTGCGCCGCTGCAGGGCCTCGCCCAGGCGGCTGACGCGTACGAACTCGGTCACCTCCTCGACTTCTGCACGCCCATCGCGTCGGCGGCCTTGCTCGCCAGTGCGCGGTCGAGCGACGCGTGCAGGTTGCTCGTCCCCGAGGCGTCGGGATCGTCCGGATTGTCGGGGAACACCTCGAACAGCGCCCGTCCGACGATCTCCTCGCGTGCCGTCCGCGTGGCGCGCAGGTAGCGTCGCTCGCGCCCAGGATCCGGAACTCCGGATCGGGCCGCAGGACGAGGAAAAGGCCGGGAGCGCTCTCGAAGAGGAGCTGGAAGTCGAGAGCTCACGACGCCGGTCGTGGTGCTCACCTCCTCGCGCGAGGAGCAGGACGTCGTCGAGAGCTATCGCCTGGGCGTCAACAGCTACATCGTCAAGCCGGTCGAGCTGCGCGAGGAGGCCGGGAACATCCCGCGTGCGGCGCGACGGCTGGGCCTCTCGCGCAGCGGTCTCTGCCGCAAGCTCAAGCGCCAGGAGCCCGAGGCGTGATCCCGCCGGCCGCTCCGCTCCCGAGCGGCGAGGTCCTGATCGTCGACGACGAGGAGGCGATCACCTACGCCATGCGTCGCTACCTCCGCGCCGCCGGCTACCGCGTGGACACGGCGGCGAGCCGGCACGAGGCCGAGGAGCTGCTCGGCCGTCGCCGCTACGAGCTGCTGATCGCCGACCTGCGCCTGGCGCCCGGCGACGGCCTGCAGGGGCTCGATCTGCTGGCCTACGTGCGGCGGACGAGCCCGCGCACCAAGGCCGTCGTCCTCACCGCCTACGGCTCGCCCGAGCTGGAGGCCGAGTCGCGCGCGCGAGGGGCCTGCCACTTCCTCCACAAGCCGCAGCCGCTCGCCGACATCGCCCGCCTGGTCGAGCAGCTCCTCGACCCCGCCGCGTCCTAGCGCCGCCGGCCGGCGACCCCGGCGCCTGAGAGAGAATGCTGGCCATGAGCCGACTGCAACTCGCGGTGCCCGCCACGCTCACCTGCCTGCTGGTCGTCTGCCTGCTGGTCGTCGCCCTGGCCCTCGCCGGGGGGGAGGCGCCTGCCGGCCCGCCGCCCCCGGCGGCCCTGCGCGACGCGGTGCGCGCCTGGCGCGCGGCGCACGAGAAGGCGATCGTCGGCGAGCTGGTCGACTTCCTGGCGCTGCCCAACCTCGCCGCCGATCGCGCGGCCATGGAGGCGAACGCGCGGCAGCTCGTGGCGATGCTCGAGCGGCGGGGGATCGCGGCGCGCGTCCTCCGCACCGGCGAAGCGCCGCCGACCGTCTACGGCGAGCTGGCCGGGCATCCTGACGGGCGCCGCGGCCGCGACGCCGGTGGCGCCCGCCGCACCGTCGTCTTCTACGCCCACGTCGACGGCCAGCCGGCCGATCCGGCACAGTGGCGGAGCCAGCCGTTCGTCCCGGTGCTCCGCGCCGGACCGCTCACGCCCGGCGGCGAGCCGGCGCGGGAGGTCGACCTGGCGGCCGTCGCCGGACCGCTCGACCCCGAGTGGCGGCTCTTCGCCCGCTCGGCATCGGACGACAAAGGGCCGATCGTCGGCATGCTGGCGGCGCTCGACGCCCTGCGCGCGGCCGGGGTCGAGCCGTCGGTCAACTTGAAGTTCTTCTTCGAGGCCGAAGAGGAGGCGGGCTCCCCGCACCTCCGCGAGATCCTGGAGGCCCACCGCGACCTGCTGGCTGGCGACGTCTGGATCTTCGCCGACGGCCCGGCGCACCAGTCGCGCCGCTACCAGGTGGTCTACGGCGCCCGCGGCGTCGTCGGCGCCGAGCTGACCGTCTACGGCCCCGCGCGGGCGCTCCACAGCGGCCATTACGGCAACTGGGCACCCAACCCGGCGGTGCTGTTGGCGCACCTGCTCGCCGGCCTCCGCGAACCCGACGGCCGCATCCTGGTGCCCGGCTTCTACGACGACGTGCGGGCGCTGACCGAGGTCGAGCGGCGGGCCGTGGCCGCGATGCCACCGATCGAGGAGGAGCTCGCGCGCGAGCTGGGGATCGCCAGGAGCGAGGCCGGCGGCACGCTCCAGGAGCGGATCATGCTGCCGGCGCTCAACGTCCGCGGCCTCGCGGCCGGCGACGTCGGCGAGAGGGCGCGCAACGCCATCCCCACCGAGGCGCAGGCCTCGCTCGACTTCCGCCTGGTGCCGGACCAGCGCCCCGAGCGCGTGCGCGAGCTGGTCGAAGGGCATCTGCGCGCGCAAGGGTGGCACGTCGTGCGCGAGGCGCCCGACCTCGCGACCCGCCGGTCGCACGCACGGCTCCTGCGCAGCGTCTGGGACGCCGGCTACCCGGCGGCGTGGACGTCGATGGAGCTGCCGGTCTCGCGGGCGGTGGCGAAGATCGTCGGCGAGGCGACCGGCCGGCCGCCGATCGAGACCCCGACGCTCGGCGGCAGCCTGCCGCTGCACCTCTTCGCCGACGTCCTCGGGGCGCCGCTCATCACGGTGCCGACCGTCAACCACGACAACAACCAGCACGCCGCCGACGAGAACCTGCGCCTGCAGAACCTCTGGGACGGGATCGAGATCTACGCCCTCCTGATGGCCCGGCTCGGCGAGGAGTGGCCGTAGCGCCCGGGCTACGTCCCGGGCGTTCTTCCGTCTACGTCACCGGCGGCTCCGTTCCCTCTTCGATCCATTCGCGCGCCTGGCGCTCCCACTCGGACGCGACCGAGGCGTCGAGGAAGCGGCACCAGGGAGCGGCGCCGGCGTCGCGCCACAGGCGCTTGGCCTGCAGGGTGGCGATGGCGCTGCTGAGGACCACGGCGTGGCGGCCCAAGCCGTGCTCGCGCAGCGTGCGGACGCAGCGAGTCAGGACCTCCTGCGCCTCGGCCGGGAAGGCGGTGGCGCGGCGCAGGTCGAAGAGGACGCCGAAGTCGGGGCGGGCGGTGCGGGTGCGGGCCTCGACGTCGGCGACCAGCTCCGCCATCGCCTCGCGGTCCATGAACCCTTCGAGGCTGACGCGGAAGCCGTAGGCCGTCTCGTCCAACCGGTGCATGACGCGCACCCTCCCCGCCCTGGCGGCCTATTCCTTCGAGGCAAAGAAAAAGCGATAAAACGATGATACACCCGGCGCCGGCGGCGTCAAGGTGCCGCCCGGCCAACTCGGGGGCAAGTAGCGCAGGCTCTTCGGCTTGCGGCACATCGGGGGATCTCCTATCCTTACCGCCAACCGCCGCACGAGCACGAGCAGGAGCAGGACGCGCGTGGCCTCGCGAGCCCGCCAAGCCGCCCGCCGGGCCGGCCCCGGATGGAGACAGTGACGACGAAGCACCACGGTCTGCTGGGCTGGCTGCTGCTAGCGCTGGTGGGCGGCGCCGGGACCGCGCTGCTGGCGGCCGCCGTGGCGAGCGGCGGCGGCGGAACGAGCTGGCCCGTCGGGCTCTTCGCCGGCCTCGCCGTCGTCGCCCTCGCAGCCTATGGGACCCGCGTGCAGGCCGCCCATCGGCGGCTGCTCGCGCGCCTGCCGCGCGCCGAGGCAGAGCTCGGGCGCCTCCAGGGCGCGCTGCGCGCCGCCTTCTCGCACCTCGGCGCCGGCGACCTGGTGCGCGGCGGCGAGCGGGCGGCGGGGCTCCCGGCGGGCATCGGCGAGGCCTTCGCCGCCGCAGCGCACGCGCTCGCCGCGCTCGCCGAGCAGGTCCAGGACAGCTCGATCCAGGTCGCCGCCGCCGCCGACGGCGTCAGCCGCGTCTCGACCGAGCTCGCCGCCGGCTCCTCGCAGCAGGCGGCCTCGGTCGTCGAGATCACCGCCGCCATGGAGGAGCTGGCGCACACCGCGGCCGAGATCGCGGCCAACGCCGCCCGCCAGGCCGAGCTGGCGGAGACCGCCGAGCGCAGCGGCGACGCCGGCGCCCTGGCGGTCGAGAACGGGGTGGCGGGCGTCGAGGAGGTGCAGCAGCGGATCGCCGCCATCGCCGCCCGCGCCGACGGCCTGGGCACCCGCTCGAAGGAGATCTACCGGGTGCTCGACCTGATCACCGAGATCGCCCAGGAGACGCACATCCTGTCGCTCAACGCCGCCATCGAGGCCGCCGCGGCGGGCGAGCACGGGCGGCGCTTCGCGGTCATCGCCGACGAGGTGCGGCGGCTCGCCCACCGCTCGCAGGAGTCGGTCGACTCGGTGCGGGCGCTGCTCGACGAGTTCGCGGGGTCGATCCGCGCCACCGTCGTCGCCACCGAGGAGGGGAGCAAGGAGGCGGCGCGGGTGGTCGAGCGGGTGCGTGCGGCGGCGGCGGCGATCGCGGCGCTGCGCTCGACCGCCGGCGAGACGGCGCGCGCGGCGCGCCAGATCTCGCTCGCCACCGGCCAGCAGACCGCCGCCTCCGACGAGGTGGTGACGACGCTGCGCGAGGTCGGCCAGGTGGTGCAGCGCATGGCCAGGGGGTTGAAGGAGCAGGCCGCGACGGCGGCGCGGCTGTCGCGGCTGGGCCTCGCGATCCAGCTCGTGGCGCAGACCTTCCACTCCGACTCGCCGCGCTCGCTCAAGCACCTGATCGAGGGGTGGTCGCGGCAGCTCCAGGGGGTCGAGCGCGAGACGATCTCGGCGCGGCTCGACGAGCTGGTGCAGGCGACGCCGTTCATCGAGATGGGTTACCTCGCCGACGCCCAGGGGCGCGTGGTGGTGCTCTGCCACAGCAAGCGGCTGATGGGCGAGCGCTCGCGCCTCTCCGAGGAGGAGTCGAAGCAGATCGACATGCGCCAGCGCCCCTGGTTCCGCTCGGTGGCGCGCGAGCGCCGCACCAGCTTGACCTCGCTCTACGACTCGCTGCAGAGCAACGAGCTCTGCTTCACCGTCGCGACGCCGCTGACCGACGGCGGCGGGGCGTTCGCCGGCGTCCTGGGCATGGACGTCAATCTGACGAGCTGGACCCAGATGTGAGCGAGCGTCCCGCTCAGCAGCATGGGGGTCGATCGATGACGCATCAGCCCGAGAATCAGCCCGACGCGGCAACACACCTTCTCGTGCGGGCGGGCGAGCTGGTCTGCGCGCTGCCGCTCGCCGCCGTGCGGCGCGTGGTGCGGGCGCTGCCGGTGCATCCTCTACCTGGTGCGGCGCCGGAGCTGGCCGGGCTCGCCGAGTTCGGCGGCGAGCCCTTGCCGGTCCTCGACCTGGCGCGTCTGGCCGGGGCGCCGCCGGCCGCCACGCCGGCCTTCCCAGTGACGATCGTCGTCTGGGCGGGCACCGCCTCCCACCGCGAGCTGGTGGGGCTGGCCGCCGACGCGGCGCTCGAGGTGGCGCCGATTCCGCCGGCCGCGGTGGTGGCAGGCATCGGCGGTTTCGTGGTGGGAGAGGCGCGGGTGCTCGGCGAGACGGTGCGGGTGCTGGAGCCCTCAGCGCTTGGAGCGGACCGGTGATCCCGCGCGCACCTACTTGGCCTTTTCTCGCGCCGTCGCTCGCGCGGAGCACCCGCTCGCGGAGCCCCCGATGACCGGCCGCGGCGGGTGGCTGCTGCTGCGCCGCGCCGGCGGGGTGTGGGGCGTGCCGGCGGTGGCCGTGGGCGGGCTGGGGCGTGAGGGAGCGGGATACCGTGTCGAGGTCGGCGGGGGCGCGCTCGCCGCCGACGACGTGCTGGGCGTCGTCGACCGGCTCGAGCTGCGGCCGCTCGGCGCCGTCGTGCGCGCCTTCTGGCCCGAGGCGGCGGGTGATCTGGCGGTGCACGGCTGCCAGCCGCTCGTGGTAGTCGACCCGGCGCGTCCGCCGGCGGCGCTGCGGCGCGGTGGCGGCGAGGCGGGCGATGGCGACTGAGGCGGTGACTGGAGCAACGGCGCCTGCGGCGGTGACCGGAGCAACGGCGCCTGCGGCACCTGGCGCCGAGACGGCGGCGCGCTCGCAGGCGATCGCCGGCCTGGCGCTCCTCGGCGGCCTCGCCGCGGCCGGCTTCCTGCTGCTCCTCCTCGTCCAGCGCCAGGGCGCGCCGGCGTGGCCCTTCGGCGCCTTCCTCCTGGTCGCCGCGGCGGCGGCCGGGGTCTACCTGCCGCTGGTCTACCGCGAGCAGCTCCACGTCGGCCGCCGCGCCGGCACGGTCGAGCGGCGCACCGAGGACGTGGAGCGGGCGGTCGGCGAGGCGCTCGCGGCGCTGCGCGGCGGCGACCTGGTGCGCTGCGCGGCGGCGGCCGAGGGCCTGCCGGCGGAGCTCGGCCAGGCGCTCGGCCAGGCCACCCGCGCCCTGGTCCTCCTCGCGCAGCAGATGCAGGCGAGCTCGATCGACGTCGCCGCGGTCGCCGGCGGCGTGCACCAGATCGCCTCCGAGCTCGCCTCGGGCTCGACGCAGCAGGCGGCCTCGGTGGTCGAGATCACCGCCGCCATGGAGCAGCTCGCGCACACCGCGGCGCAGATCGCCGACAACGCCGCCACCCAGGCCGAGCTGGCGCAGCGCGCGCAGCAGAGCGGCGAGACCGGCGCCGCGGCGGTGGAGGAGGCGGTCGGCGGGGTCGAGGAGGTGCGCAAGCGGATCGCCGGCATCGCCGCGCGCGCCGAGACCCTGGGCACCCGCTCGCAGGAGATCTATCGGGTCCTGGACCTGATCACCGACATCGCGCACGAGACCCACATGCTGTCGCTCAACGCCGCCATCGAGTCGGCCGCCGCCGGCGAGCACGGGCGGCGCTTCTCGGTGGTGGCCGAGGAGGTGCGCCGGCTCGCGCAGCGCTCGCAGGAGTCGGTCGAGTCGGTGCGCAACCTGCTCGGCGAGTTCGCGGAGTCGATCCGCGCCACCGTGGTGGCGACCGAAGAGGGGAGCCGGGAGGCGGCGCGGGTGGTGGAGCGGGCGCACGCCGCGGCCGCCGCCATCGCGGCGCTCGACGCCGCCGCCACCGGCAGCGCGCGGGTAGCGCGCGAGATCTCGCTCGCCACCCAGCAGCAGAACGCGGCCTCGGACGAGGTCGTGCTGACCTTGAAGGAGGTGTCGCAGGTGGTGCAGCGGACGGCCGCCGGGCTGCGGCAGTTCTCGCGCACCGCCGACGACCTCTCCCAGCTCGGCCTCTCGATGCAGCTCCTGGCGCAGGCCTTCCACCTCGACTCCCCCCACTCGCTCAAGCACACCGCCGAGCTCTGGGCGGCCGAGGTGGTGGGCTCGCTCGGGAGCTGGAGCTCGGTCGAGCGGCTGATCGAAAGCCTGGCGCAGGAGCGTCCGTTCGTCGAGTGCCTCTACTTCATCGACGCCGCCGACGGCCAGACCGCCATGTCCGCCAACCGCCACCTGCTGGGCAACCGCGAGGTGCCGGCGTCGCTGCGCGCCGGCGAAGGGCTCACCGAGCGCCCCTGGTATCAGGCGGCGACCGCCGAGCGCCGCACCATCATCACGCCGCTCTTCACCTCGCTGCTCACCGGCCAGCCGACCTTCACCGCCGCCACCCCGCTCTACGACGGCGGCCGCCTGGTCGGCGTCCTCGGCCTGGACGTCAACGTCGATAGCTGGACCAAGATTTAGAACAGAGGATCGGGTCGCGCATGCGCAGGCACGGCGAAGCGAGGGTCGGGCGGGGGCGTCCCCTTCCCCCCTTGAGGGTGGGAAGGGGACCGAGGGGATGCGGGGGTGATCCGATCGACGCCTCGAAGCTGGATCGCGCCACCTACGAGCGGGAACCCACGAACGATCGCCGACGCGCAGACTCTCCATCTTTCTGGTAGAAGTCGTGACTCCGGAATTCGCCGACCTGGTCCCCCTCTTCGTGGACGAAGCGCGCGACCGCCTCGAGCGCCTCGCCGGGCTGCTGCCGCAGCTCGAGGGCGAGCCGCGGGCGGTGGTGGAGGCGCGGCGCGAGCTGCACACCATGAAGGGCTCGGCGCGGATGCTCCAGTTCGGCGTCTTCGCCGAGCTCTGCCACGCCGCCGAGGAGGTGCTGCACGCGCCGCGCGCGGGCGTGGGGCGCCTGCTGACGCGCGCCGCCGACCGGCTGGCGGCGATGGTCGAAGAGCTGTCGGCAGGCGCCGACCCGGCCGCCGACGCCGAGCTGCTGGGGCTTCTCGGAGGCTGGGCGGCGGCCGAGCGGAGCGCCGCCCCGGCCCTCGTGCGGCGCTCCGTCCCTGAGCCGGCGCCGGCGGCGGCCGCCGCGGCGCCGCCGCACGGCGAGCTGCGGCTCGACGCCGCCGTCGTCGACGCCATCGCCGAGCGGGCGACGCGCATGCGCATCATGGCGCTCGCCGGCCAGCAGCTCACGGGCCGTCTCGACGAGCTGGCGCGCCTGGCCGACGCCGGCCTGCGCGAGCCGCAGCCGCGGCAGGTGCTGGCGGTGCTCGCGGCCATGCTGCGGCGGCTGGGTGTGGAGACCGAGGGGGCGCAGCGGCGCCTCGCCCGGGCCGCCGAGGAGCAGCTCGAGCTGACGCTCAAGGTGCAGCTCCAGCCGCTGCGCGGGCCGCTGCTGTCGCTCGCCCGCTACGCCCGCGATCTGGCGCGGACGCTCGGGCGCGAGGTCGAGGTCGAGCTGGAGGGCGAGGAGACGCGCCTCGACCGGCGGATCGCCCGCGAGCTCGAGGAGGCGCTCCTGCACCTCGTCCGCAACGCCGTCGATCACGGCATCGAGCCGCCGGGGGTGCGCGAAGCCCGCGGCAAGCCGCGCGCGGGTAAGATCCGATTGACGGCGAGCGGCGAAGGGGGGCGGGTACGGCTCTCGATCGCCGACGACGGCGCCGGCATCGATCCGGCGCGGGTGCTCGAGCAGGCCGTGCGCCGCGGGCTGCTCGAGCCGGCGGCGGCCGCCGCGACGGCGCCCGGCGAGGCCCTCCGGCTGCTCTTCGGCCCCGGCTTCTCGACCCGCCAGGACGTCTCGGAGATCTCCGGGCGCGGCGTGGGCCTCGACGTCGTGGCGGCGGTGGTCAAGCGGGTGGGGGGCGAGGCGTTCCTCGCCTCCGATCCGGGCGCGGGCACGGAGATCACGCTCGAGGTGCCGGTCGCCCGGCGCGGCGAGCAGGTGCTGCTGCTGCGCGTCGGCCAGCTCCGGCTGGCGCTGCCGTCGGGCGTCGTGCGGCGGGCGCTGCGGCTGCCGCGGGCCGGGCTCGCCGAGCGCGACGGCCGCTGGCTGGCCGTGGTCGACGAGCGGCTGCTCCCCTGCGTGCCGCTGGCCGACCTCTACGGCGAGCCGCCGTCCGAGCAGCCGATGCTGCTCGCGGGCATGGTCTCGGGAGCAAAGCTGGCGGTGCTGGTGGACGACGTCGAGGGAGAGGAGGAGGTGCTGGTGCGGCCGCTGACGCGCGCGGTGGAGACGGACCGGCTGCTGCAAGGGGTGGCGCTGCTCGCCTCGGGCGAGCCGGTCGGGGTCCTCTCGCCCGAGATGCTGGCGCACTCCGAGGCGGTGCGGGTGCGCCCGGCGCCGCCCGAGCGGGCCGCGGTCGTGCGGCCGCGCGTGCTGCTGGTCGACGACTCGCCGGTGACGCGCGAGATGGAGCGCCGCCTGCTCGAGGACGCCGGGTTCGAGGTGGTGGCGGCCGGCGACGCCGACGAGGCGCTGTCGCGCCTGGGCGAGCAACCGGTCCATTGCCTGGTGGTGGATATCGAGATGCCGGGCATGGACGGCTTCCAGTTGACCGAGCACCTGCGCTCGATCGAGCACTTCGCGCAGCTCCCGGTGGTCGTGGTCTCGACCCGCGACCGGCCCGAGGACCGGCTGCGCGGCCTGAAGGCCGGCGCCGACGCCTACCTGACCAAGCAGAGCCTCGACGCCGGCGAGCTGGTCGGCCTGCTGCGCCGGCTGGTGGGGCGGTGACCGTGGCGGCGTCCGCCGATCTCATCCGCGTCCTCCTGGTGGACGACTCGAAATCGGTGCGCTCCGTCCTGCGCCGCTTCTTCGCGCGCACTGAAGACGTACAGGTCGTCGGCGAGGCGGGGGACGGGGTCGAGGCCGTCGCGGCGGCGAAGGAGCTCGAGCCGGACGTGGTCTTGATGGACCTCCAGATGCCGGTCATGGACGGCTACGACGCCATCGAGCGCATCATGGCCTGGCGCCGGGTGCCGATCCTCGTCCTCTCCTCGCGCACCAGCCGCAGCGCGATGGAGCCGGCCTTCGAGGCCATCCGGCGCGGCGCCGTCGAGGTGCTGCCGAAGCCCGAGGACACGGCGAGCTGGCAGCAGCTCGCCGAGACGCTCCCGGACACGGTGCGCAAGCTGATGCGGGCCTGGCGCGGGCGGGATACGACGTCCGGTGCCGCCGCGCCGCGCCGGCTCCGCTCGGCGCCCGCCCCGGCGGCGGCTCCGGCGGGGAAGCTCCAGCTCCGCTACGTCGCGGTCGGCGCCTCGACCGGCGGCCCGGCGGCGATCCGCGAGCTGCTCGACGCCGTCCCGCCCGACGCGCCGGTCGCCTTCCTGATCGTGCAGCACATCGCGGCGGGGTTCGAGCTAGGCTTCGCCGATTGGCTGGACAAGGAGTTCCGGCTCGACGTCCGTCTGGCCGTGGACGGGGAGGCGCCGGGGCGGGGAACGGTGCGACTGGCGCCCGCCGGCCATCACCTGCTGCTCGAAGCCGACGGCCGGCTGCGCCTCGACGCCACGCGGCCGCCGCGCAAGGGGCACCGGCCGTCGATCGACGAGCTGTTCCACTCCTGCGCCGCGGCCTTCCCGCGGCAGTCGGCGGGCGTGCTGCTGACCGGCATGGGGAGCGACGGGGTCGAGGGGCTCGGGGCGCTGCGCCGCGCCGGCGCGCTGACGCTGGTGCAGGACGAGGCGAGCTCGGTGGTGTTCGGGATGCCGCGCGTGGCGCTCGAGGCGGGAGCCGCCGCGGTGGCGCTGCCGCCGCGCGAGCTCGGGCGGACGCTGGTCAAGGCCTGGCGGGGAGCGACGGTATGAGGGGAAAGAGCCGATGAGCGCACGCCGTGTGCTGGTGGTCGACGACAGCGACGTCACCCGCGCGGTCCTCTCGCGCACCCTGCGCGGCGCCGGCTACGAGGTGCTCGAGGCGCGCGACGGGGTCGAGGGCGCGGTCATCGCCCTGCGCGAGCGTCCCGACGTGGTGGTGACCGACCTCGAGATGCCGAATCTCGACGGCTTCCCTCTCCTCCGCTTGCTCAAGTCCGACCCGGTCTCGGCGCACATCCCGGTGCTGGTGCTCACCGGCCAGGGCGGGATCGTCTCGCGTTTCTGGAGCCTGCGCACCGGCGCCGACGCCTATCTCACCAAGGATCACCAGCCGCAGGAGCTGGTGGCGACGGTCGAGCGCCTGGTGCGCGAGGCGCCGCCGCCCGCCGCGCTCGAGAACGGCCCCGCCTTGACGGCGCTCGACGTTCTCGGACGGGTGGCGCGGCAGCTCGACAAGAGCCTGCTGCAGGCGACCCTCGTCACCACGCTGCTCGAGCGCGGCATGGCCGCGGGCGACTTCGACGAGGCGGGGCGCTCCGGGCTCGAGACCGTCGGCGAGGTGGTCGACTGCCGCTGCCTCGCGGTGGCGGTGGGAGAGGCCGAGGAGGCGATGATCCACGTCCTGCTCCAGGAGCCGCTGCGCGAGGAGGACCTGGAGGAGCTGACCGGGCGTCTGGTCGAGAGCCTCGGCCTCGCTCCCGGAACGCCGGTCGAGGTGGAGTTCAGCGGCGGGCGCGGCGACGGCCCGTCGGCCGACCTCGAGCGGTGCGTCTGGGTGCCGCTCGCGGTGCGCGGCGCGAGCGCCATGCTCTGCCTGCTGCCGCGCGATCCGCAGGGGTTCGACGCCGGCTCGCGCGGCCTGGTCGAGGGGCTGGCCGGCCACCTCGCGCTGACCCTCGACAACGCCCGCCTGTCGCAGCGCCTGCACGAGCTGTCGACGCTCGACGGCCTGACGCGACTGCTCAACCACCACGCCATCCTCGACCGGCTCGCGGTCGAGATCGAAGGGGCGCGCCGCTACGGCCATCCGGTGTCGGTCATCCTCTGCGACCTCGACCACTTCAAGGACGTCAACGACACCTACGGCCACCTCGCCGGGGACACCGTGCTGCGCGAGGGGGCGACCGCGCTCCGCCGCTCGCTGCGCCAGACCGACGTCCTCGGCCGCTACGGCGGCGAGGAGTTCCTGGCGGTGCTCCCCTCGGTCGACCTCGATCGGGCGCGCCAGGCCGCCGAACGGCTGCGCCGCGCGCTCGACCGGCATCCGGTGGCGCTCGGCTCGCACCAGAAGGTGAAGGTCACCGCCTCGTTCGGCGTCGCGGCAAGCGGCGAGCTGGCCGAGCGGCTGACCGCGGACCTCCTGGTCTCCCTCGCCGACCGGCGCCTCTACGAGGCCAAGGCGGCCGGCCGCAACCGGATCTGCCCGTAGGAGGCGCGAGGCTTCGCGCCGGCTGCCATGACTGCCAACGCCGTCGCGCCGGGGCCCGGAGACGGTCAGCCCGTGACCGATCCCGCCCTGCTGCAGTTCGTCGCGCTGCTCCGCGACTACACCGGCAACGCGGTGCCGGCGGCGCGCCACCCGTTCCTCGCCGAGGCGGCGGCGCGGCGGGTCGAGGCCACGGGCAGCTCCGGCCTCGCCGCCTACGCGCGGGCGCTCGCGCGCGGCCAGCTCGCGGGCGAGTGGCCCCACCTCGTCGCGCTGGTCACCGTCAAGGAGTCCTACTTCTTCCGCGCCCCGCAGCAGTTCCGCGCGCTCGGGCAGCAGGTCCTTCCCGCGCTGCTCGCCCGGCGCGCCGGCGCGCGCCGCCTGCGCGTCTGGTCGGCCGGCTGCGCCCGCGGCGAGGAGCCGGCCTCGCTCGCCATGGTGCTCGCCGAGCAGCGCGCGCTCGCCGGCTGGGACTGGCGCATCCTCGCCACCGACCTCGACGAGGAGGCGCTCGACGGCGCCCGCGCCGGGCTCTACGGCGAGCGCGCCGTGGCGCAGGTGCCGCCCGAGCTGGCGGCGAAGTATCTGCGGCGCAAGGGCCGTTTCCACGAGCTGGCTCCCGAGCTGCTGGCGCGAATCGACTACCGCAGCCTGAACCTCGCGCCGGCGCCCTACCCGCTGCCGGAGGCGCCCTTCGACCTCGTCCTACTGCGCAACGTGCTCATCTACTTCCGCCGGCCGCTGCAGCGGCGCGTCGTGGCCGAGGTGCAGCGCCACCTCGCGCCGCACGGCGTTCTCGTCCTCGGCGCCACGGAGACCCTCTGGCAGATCGACGACGGGCTCGCGCCGGTGGATCTCGGGGAATGCTTCGTCTATCGGCACGGGGGGGATGGGCGGGGCGAGGTGAAGAAAGAAAAGACTTCAGGGAGGGAAAAGAGGGTTGGCGGTGCGGTGGAGGCGCGAGCGGGCGGGGTCGGCGGTCCGCAGGCGAAGCGCCCCTCACCGCTCGGCCTGGCGGCCGAGCGGGTGGGGGAGGGGCGGCTCGCCGAGGCCGAGCGCCTGGCGGGCGAAGCGATCGCCGCCGACCCCGCGGATCCGGCGGCGCACGCCCTGCTCGGGTTCCTCCACGACCTCGCCGGCCGCGCCGACGAAGCGGCCGCCGCCTATCGCGCCGCCCTCTATCTCGATCCGGCGCTCTACCAGGTGCGGGTCCTCCTCGCCGACTGCTTCCTGCGGCTGGGGATGAAGGAGCGCGCCGAGCGCCAGTTCCGTGAGGTCTTGGCGAGCCTCGACGGCGGTCGCGGGCGGGCGCTCGACAGCCTGGCCGCGCTGCCGCTTCCCGATCGCGACCGCGCCGCGGGCCGCAGCCGCCAGGTCCTGCGCGGCGCCGGTTGACGCGCACTCTCGTATAGACTTCGTTACGTTACCGTAACGAACGAGCCCGACCTGGCGCCTGACTCGGGCACGTGCGTCGTCGGACACGCCGGCGACCGCGACCGTGTTGGGGCGCCGTCGAGCAGGACTGTGAGCAGCGCGCCGCCCACTCCGTCCCTCGCCGCCTGGCGCGGCCGTCACGCCGGGGAGACCATCGTCGTCTGCGGCTGCGGTCGCTCGCTCGCCGACCTGCCGCACCCCGAGCGCTGGTTGACGATCGGGGTCAACGACGTCGGGCGCCTGTTCGATCCCACGTACCTCGTGGTCGTCAACCCGCGCCGCCAGTTCCGTGGCGACCGCTTCCGGCACGTCGCGGCGAGCCGGGCGCGCGCCTTCTTCACCCAGCTCGATCCCGGACGCGACCTCGGGATCGCCCACCCGTGCATCGTCCGCTTCCGCCTCGGCCGCCGTGGCGGCACCGAGCTCGACGATCCCGACGCCCTCCCCTACGCCCGCAACTCGCCCTACGTCGCCGTCTGCCTGGCCGCCTTCCTCGGGGCGCGGCGGATCGGGCTCATCGGCGTCGACTTCACCGACCACCACTTCTTCGCTGCCACCGGCGCGCATCCGCTCGCCCGCGAGCTGGCGCAGATCGACCGCGAGTACGGGCGGCTGGCGCCGGCCCTCGGCCGCCGCGGCGTGGAGCTGGTCAACCTGTCGCCGCAGAGCCGGCTCACGGCGCTGCCCAAGGTGCCGGCCGCCGTGTTCCTGAGCGGGACCGACGGCGCGGCGGCGCCGGCTCCGGGATCGCAGCCGGACGCCGGAGCGGCGCCCGAGCCGCCGACAGCAGCGGGCGGGCCGCCGCGGGTGTTCTTCGTCCATTACCAGTTCCTCTCCTGCGGCGACGTCTTCACCCGCGGCCTCGAGAGCGCCGCCCGCGACCTCGGCCTCGCCTGGGCCGGCGCCGCCTGGGACGACCCGCGGCTGGCCGAGGCGATCACGCGCTTCGCGCCGGACCTGCTGTTCGTCGTCCACGGGCGCCGCTTCCGGCAGCGCTGGGGCGACCGCTTCCGTGGCCTCCGCAGCGCCGTCTGGCTGCTCGACGAGCCCTACGAGGTGGACGACACCGAGCGGACCTCGCGCGGCTTCGACGTCGTCTTCGTCAACGACCCTGCGACCCTCGGCCGCCATCGCAACGCCCACTACCTGCCGGTGGCCTGGGACCCGCACCGGCACGCCACCGGCCCGGACGCGGACCGGCGCTACGACGTCGGGTTCGTCGGCGGCGGCAACCCGGCGCGCGAGACGATGCTTCTGCGGCTGGCGCGCGAGGGGCTGCTCTCGTACGTCGTCGGCAGCCTCTGGCGGTCGCGCGAGCTGCAAGCGCTGGCGCTGGGCGCCAACGTGACTCCGGACCGCACCGCCGAGCTGTACCGCCAGACCCGGCTGGTGGTCAACGTCTTTCGCGACCGCCACCACTTCAACCGCCGGCGTCTGCCGGCGACCGCGCTCAATCCACGGGTCTACGAGGCCCTGGCCTGCGGCGCCCTGGTGGTGTCCGAGGACCGGCCGGAGCTGGCCGAGGTCTTCCCCGAGCTCCCGCGCTTCGCCGGCGCCGCCGGCCTGGTGGCGGCGGTGCGCGAGCTGCTGGCCGATCCCGAGCGCTCCGGGCAACGGCTCGCCGCCTGCCGCCAGCGCCTCGCCCCTCACACCTATGCCGAGCGCCTGCGAGCCGCTCTCGAGATCGCTCTGTCCGGCGCGGTCTCCGGCCGTGGAGAAGAAGCCCTGATCATCGCCGACGAGACGCCAACGCTCGATCGCGGCGGCGCGAGCCTACCCGCCGGCTGGCGCGCCGTCGGCGAGGCGGCCGTGCGCGGCACCGCCGGCGAGATCGTCCTCGACAAGCCGCACGACGACTGGCCCGGCTCGGAGGGCGGCGTCGCCAGCGACGCGCCGCTCGGCAACGTCGAGCTTGCCTTCGAGGTCATGCTCGGCGATGCCGCCACCTTCATCGCCAAGCTGCACCAACAGGATCGCGAGGACCAGGCGACCAACTCGTATCACTTGCTCTGCTCTCCCGCGGGGGACTACCTTGGCATGCACAACCGGATCCTGCGCCAGGTCCGGGTGACGCGAGGGCGCTGGCACGCGGCGGCCCTGCGCTGGTTCGACGGGCGTCTCGAGCTGGTCGCCGATGGCCAGCTCCTGGCGGCGGTGGCGGCCGGCGACCTCGAGTCCGGGTACTGCTTCCTGGGCACTAAAGGCGGCGAGGTCCGCCTGCGGAAGCTGCGCCTGTCGGTCCCCGAGACCGCGGGCGCGCCTGCCGGCGGTCTCGCGCCGGGGCCGCCCAGTCTGCGCGGCGGCGCGCCCGCGGCCCCGGCGAGGGCCCGAGCCGGCGCCCCGCGCGGCCCCGCCCACCCGCGCCCCACGCGTCCCGGCCCCGGCCGGCCGCTGGCCTCTGTCGCCTTCTCCCGGCTGCCGCTCCGGAACCTCCTCTACCATGTGTGGCCGGTCTCGGGCTCGATCTGGCCGTGGAACGTGGAGCAGCTCAAGCAGCGCATCGACGTCTTCAACGGGCGGCGCATCGTCGGGGTCGTGGTCGACGGGAGGTCCGATCCGCCCGAGGCGGTGATGTCGCAGCTCGAGGGGCATGGCTGCGAGTTCGTCGTGCGCCGGAACGACAGCCGCGGGGAGGTCGTCACCTTCCCCCAGATGCTCTGCATGGTGTCGTCGCTGAACCCGGACGAGATCACGCTCTATGGACACGCCAAGGGAGTGAAGTACGGCGCCGCGGTCACCGACACGGTCAGGCGGTGGGCTGAGCTGCAGTATCGGACCAGCCTCGACGACTGGCCGACGATCTGGAAACACCTGCAGCGCTACGCGCTGACCGGGCCGCTGCGTATGCTGGGGCGCTTCCGCGCCCATCACAACCTGACCGACTGGCACTACAGCGGCACCTTCTTCTGGCTGCGGCACGCCCACGTCTTCTCGCGTCCGGTCTTCGACGTCCCGCAGTTCTATGGCGGCGTCGAGGTCTGGCCGGCGCTCTATTTCAGCCGCGAGGAGACCGGCTGCCTGTTCCTCGACGAGCTGCGGCAACTGCCGTACCACACGCAGTTCTGGTCGACACTCGGCAACCAGGCGTTCGGGCGCTGGCAGGCCAGCCGCGAGGTGCCGCGGCCACCGCGCGATCTGGTCGACCCGCGGCCCTTCGAAGGTCACACCTGGCCGCGCACGGAGCAGAAGCCGGAGGAGCTGGGCTGGTGGATCGAGACGCTGCTCGCCGCCGGCGTCCGCCGCCTGCTGTCGATCGGCGTCATGCACGGCGGGGTCGAGTGGCACGTGGCGCGGGTCTTCCGGCAGCATGGCAAGGACATCGAGATCACCGCCGTCGACCGTCAGGAGAGGCCGGATGCGAGGCGTTCATTCGCCGACGCGGCGGAGCGCTTCGGGCAGCCCATGCGCCTGATCGCCGGCGACTCGTCCTCGCCGGAGACGCGGCGGCAGCTCGGCGAGAGCTACGATGCCGTCTTCATCGACGGCGATCACGGCTATCGCGGCGCGCGGGCCGACTGGGCGGTCGCGCAGGCCGTCAAGGCCCGCGTCGTCGGCTTCCACGACATCGTCGACTCGCATTGGCACGTCGCCAACCGTTGCTGCGTCACCCGGCTCTGGTCCGAGATCAAGGCCGCTCACCGGACCGCAGAGCGCTGCTCGGAGGAATGGGGCGGCATCGGGGTCGTCTGGCCCTGACCGCGCCGGCGCTCGCGCCCGCCGTTCCCCCCAGCGCCTTGACAACGGTGGCCGAGCTGGAGGTCGGCATCCGGCGATCAGCCAACCCGGACGCGCAGCGGCGGGCGGTGGAAGCCTTCACCGAGCTCTTCGAGGTCCTGTCCTGGGACCGCGAGGCCGCGAGCCACTACGGCGAGCTCCGGGTCGATCTCGAGCGGCGGGCGTCTCGATCGGCCCGCTCGACCTCCTCATCGCCGCCCACGCGCGGCGCCTCGACGCCACGCTCGTCACCGGCAACGTGTGGGAGTTCCGCCGGGTCGCTGGGCTGTCGTGCCGGGAATGCAAGTAGGCACAGGTGCTGAGAACTCTGCGCTTTCCACGCGCGCGCTAAAGTGCGCGCTCTCGGGCTCGGATGGACTTCCGACGGCAAGATCCACTGGATGGACATCGGCGGCGCGCTCAGGGAAGGGACCGTGGAGAGCGAGCCGCCGCGCCAGGTGGTGTTCACGGCGACGTCATGAGCGTGCGCCGCCTGCGTCAGCGCGTGCTGGCGACGCCCTGGCTGGCTAGATTCCCGTATTGGCCGCCATCTCGGCAAGCAGCCTGCGCAGCTCGGAGTCCAGCCGGCGGAACGAGGGGCAGCGCTCGAGCGTGAACTCCAGGTCCATGGCTTCCGCCAAGCTGGGCTGGTCCTCGACTTCGACATAGCTGCGTCCGCCACCCATGTTGCGGCTCAGGCGCTCTTTCGCGCCACGGATCTGTTCAGGATTCGCCGGGACCTGCGCGTCAGGACGAATCCCGCGCTTTCCTTTGGCAGGATCGCAGCAGGCTTGCTTCGAGGACCGAGACGTCCGGCTCGTCCTCGGCGTCGAGCAAGACGAGAAGTGCACTGACGGGCCGCCGCTCGGCGAGGCCCTTGATCACCGCACGCTCCAGCTCTCCGGACTTGACGGCGCGGTAGCGCGGGATTCGATACGGCCGCAGGATCGCCACGTCGAAGCGTTCGAAACTCCCCAACAGTCGACGCAGCAGCACTGGGACGCTTTGACGTCAGCTCTTCCCTCGACGAACGGCAGAGCCGATCAGGCATCCGCAGCGGGAACTGGGACCGCGCCGAAAATCCTGAGCTGCTCCGCCGCTGCCTCCGCGGCGCGCGTGTCGGGGTTCAACTCGTCGCTGCGCAACAGCTCGCCGGCTGTGAAGAGACGCGTGCGGATCGCCTCGCGGCTGGCGGTGGAGATGGGAGCGATCGTGGTGTTGCCGCGCGCCATCGTGACGACGCGGATCTGATCGTCCCGCAGCTCCGGCGAGTCCAGAATGTCTGGACTGTGGGTGGTGATCAGAACCTGCCGCTCCCGAGCAGCGTCCAACAACACCTGCACGACCACCTCGGCAGCTCCCGGATGGATCGTCGCCTCCGGCTCCTCGATGATGAGCACCGATGGGCCGTGTGGTTGATAGACCGCCAAAAGCAGACCGAGAAGTCGCAATGTGCCATCGGACATGTTCTGTGCATCAAAAGCCCAGGGATGTTCCAACCCGACGTCCTGCTTGAACTGCAGAGTCTCCTTCTGGCCGAGGGACTTGTACTCAACCTGCCTCAGGCCCTCGACCACGGCCGCGAGGATGCTGCACACCCGATCGTACTGCCATGAGTTCTCGTCGGAGAGGCGTTTCAAGACCGCCGCCGCATTGCTGCCCTCGCTCTCGAGGATCTCCCCCGGATCGGGGTCCTGAAGCTCGCGTAGGCTGCGAGGTACGATCGAATAGGAGCGCATCGCGGTCAGAAAGTCGTAGAGCGCTTGTCCTGGATGGCGGCGATCTCGAACGAGTAGTCGGCGATTCCGTTCTCGCCGAGATCGATCAGGAAGCGGATCCCGATGTTGGTCGGATGTCCTCCCGACCGCCGGCGAACCGCGCTGATGCCGCCTCGGTTCTTGAAGGCCAGCTCGATGGACTGAGATAGGGCCTCCTGAACGAACGCCAGGGCGTCGACGACGTTGCTCTTGCCGGCTCCGTTGGCGCCCACCAGTGCGACGAACGAGCCGAGGTCGATCACGGCTCCGCCGATACTCTTGTAGTTGCGTATCTGAAGCTGGCGGATATGCGGTGGCATGGGTGCCGCGCCCCGGCGATCTCAGCCTAAGACTATCACCCGCCCCGTTCGCGCTCGCGGCGAGTGGCGCAGGGGCACTGCGGGGCTCTCCTCGAGCAGCGGCAGATCGTGCTCCTCCTCCTGCGCGAAATGCAGGCGGAGGCTGGAGTAGAGGCGTAGAGAACGCGGCGGAGGTCGCGCTGCGGCCAGACTGACAGAACGACCGCCGCCAGCCGGCTTCCACACCGAGCTAGAACACGACCGTCGCCGGCGGTCGTATCGAGTACCGTGGGTCCAGCTGCCGCGGGAGCCGGCTCGGAGTCAGTGGATTCGCGCCTCGATGCACTGGATGTGGCGAGCGAACCCAGTGGGTTTCGGCCTCAATGTACTGGCAGCGGGCCTCAAGGTACTGGGTTCGCGCCTCGGTGTACTGGATCCGGTGTGCGAACCCGGTGGGTTGCGGCCTCGATGCACTGGCAGCGCGCCTCAACCTACTGGGTTCCCGCCTCGACGTACTGAATTCGCCGGCCCACGCGGCCCATCCGGTGGTCGATTGGCCGCCAACGCCCGTGCATCCGGCGCCAGCGATCTTCGCTTGGACGTCGTTGGCGGCCTCTCGGGCGGCGGCGCCGGCTGATCTCGCCCCCGCCGCCGTCAGGCCCGCCGCCAGCGGCGCACGGGCACGGCCGGGGCCTCCTCGAGCAGCGGCAGGTAGTGCTCCTCCTCCTGCGCGAAGTGGAGGCGGAGGATCGAGTGGAGGCCGTAGAGGACGCGGCGGAGGTCGCGGCGGTCCTCGGGGGCGAGCGGTGCCGAGGCCGAGCCGGCGAGCGAGTCGAGGAGACGGCCGTAGAGCTGCACGAGATGGGCGATCTCCAAGTGGGCGCGGGTCATCGGGGCGGTCGGGTCCTGGCCGCCGATGGCGCGGGCGATGAGCGGATAGAGCGTGCGGTCCTCGTCGCGCTCGTGCGGCAACAGGCGGTCCTCGAGGAAGCGGCGCAGGTCGGCGAGCTCGCGGCGGGCCTCGATCGGCTCCATCACGTCCAGCCGGTCGGCCACCGCCCGCAGACGGTCGAGCTCGGGGAGCAGGAGCTGGTGCTCGCGCCGGACCTGCTGGCGGACCGGCTCCTCCTCGGCCGGGCGGCGCCGCCGGCGGCCGCCGCCCAGGGCGCGCAAGGCGTTGGCGATGACGGCGAGGTCGATGCCCTCCTGCACCAGCGCGCCGGCGATCGGCGGCAGCAGGCCGGCGGCGGCGAGCAGCATGCCGCCGAGCGAGAGCCCCATGCCGGCGAGGACGCTCTGGAGAGCGATCGCGCGCGCCCGCCGCGCCACGGCGAGGGCCTCGGCGAGCGGGTCGAGCCGGTCGGCGGTCAAGACGACGTCCGCCGCCTCCGACGACGCCGTCGCGCCGCGCGCTCCCATCGCCACGCCGACGTCCGCCGCCGCCAACGCCGGGGCGTCGTTGATCCCGTCGCCGACCATGAGCGTCGTGCCGTGCGCCTTCTCGGCCTGCACCACCGCCACCTTCTCCTCGGGCGAGCGCTCGGCGAGCACCTCGTCGGCGCCGATGCCGATCCCCACCACCTCCGCCACCTCGGGGTGATCGCCGGTGACCAGCACCACGCGCTCGATGCCGCTCCGGCGCAGGGCGCGGATGGTGCCGGGGCTGTCGGGACGGACGGGGTCGTGGAGGAGGATCGCGCCGGCGGGCTGGCCGTCGACGGCCACGAAGACGGTCGAGGTGCCGTCGAAGGCGGTGCGCCGGCGCAGCCGCCGCACGGCTTCGGGTGACGGCGCCGCGGCGCCGGCCACCCACTCGTACCGGCCGAGGGCCACGCGCCGTCCGTCCACGACGCCGCGCACGCCCTGGCCGTGGCTCTCGACGACGTCGCTCGGCAGGGCCAGCGTGAGGCCGCGCTCGCGCGCCCCGCGCACCAGCGACGAGGCGAGGACGTGCGGCGAGACCTGGTCGAGCGAGGCCGCCAGGCGCAGCACCTCGTCCGCCGCGAGGTCGCCGAGCGTCGCCACCTCCGAGATGACGGGGACGCCGGTGGTGATGGTGCCGGTCTTGTCGAGCAGCAGGACGCGGGCGGCGGCGAGCGCCTCGAGCGCCCGCCCGCCCTTGACGATGACGCCCCGGCGGGCGGCGCGCGAGACGCCGCCGATCAGGGCGATCGGCGCCGCCAGGATGAGCGGGCAGGGGGTGGCGACGACGAGCACGGCGAGGGCGCGCACCGGGTCGCCGGAGAGCAGCCAAGCGCCGCCGGCGACGGCCAGGGTCACCGGCAGGAAGACCATCGCGTAGCGGTCGGCCAGGCGCACGAACGGCGCCTTCGCGACCTCCACCTCCTGCACCAGCCGGACGATCCCGGCGTAGGTGCTCGCGACGGCTGTGGTCGCGGCGCGCAGGTCGAAGGGGCCGCCGGCGTTGACGACCCCGCTGCGCACCCGGTCGCCGTCCGGGCGCTCGACCGGCATCGACTCGCCGGTCAGCGCCGACTCGTCGAGCACCGCCGTCCCGCCCGCCACCAGGCCGTCCACCGGCACGATCTCGCCCGGCTTGACGAGCAGCAGGTCGCCCGGACGCACGTCGTCGATCGGCGGCGCGGTGAGGCCGCCGGCCTCGTAGCGGTGCACGACGCGCGGGGCGCGCTGGACGAGGGCGGAGAGCTCGCGGCGGGCGCGCGCTCCCGCCATGCCCTCCAGCGCCTCGCCGCCGGAGAGCATGAGGGCGATGATGGCGCCGGCCAGGTACTCGCCGAGGAGGAGCGAGCCGCCCATGGCGAGGAGGGCGATCAGGTCGACCCCCAGCTCGCCGCGGCGCAGGCTGCCGGCGATCGCCAGGCCGAGCGGCAGAAGGACCGCCGCCGTGGCGAGCCCCCAGACGACGTCGGCCAGCCGCTCGGCGCCGGCGAGGTGCGCGACGGCGCCGGCGACGATGCCGGTGAAGACGAGCAGGGGGAGGCGGCGGCTGTGCATTGCGGCGGACCGATCGTACTACCCAACCATGGTCATCCTGGGTGTAGCGCCCGGCCCCCGTGCCGGGCGTTTTGGAAGGATGGTCCGGATTCCTTCATAGACCGTGAGTGAGCTGCGTGGAAGAAGAGGATCCGGGTAATAAGGCAGGGCTGCGCACGCGGGCGCGGTAGGATGCGAAGTTGCAGGAGATGCAGTCATGCCCAGCCCCGTTGTCCGCCGCGCCGCCGTCCTGATCGCCTGCCTCGCGATCCTGACGTCGGGAACGGCCGCAGCCGCCGCTGGAGCGGCCGTCGACGCCACCTATGCCGCCCTCCGCGCGGCGCGCCCCGACGGGCGCAAGGTGACGGTCGCGGGGCTGACGCTCGAGCGCGACGTCTTCCGCTTCCGCTTCGACAGCGGCACCTTCCACTTCCTCGCGCCGGTGGCCGGGCGGACGGTCGGCGCCGTGTTCCTGGGGGAGGGGAGCTGGCGCCTGGCGCCGGCGTCGGAGTCCGAGCGCCACCACCTCGCGTTGGTGACCGGCGAGAAGGACCTCGAGGTGCTCGAGGACCGCTTCGGCGAGCTGGTGCTGCTCTTCGGGGACGACACGGCGGCAGAGATCGAGCGCCACGCCGCCGCAACCACCGGCCCCCCCGAGCCGCGGGCGGTCGCGGCCTACGAGGACCAACTCAAGCGGCAGCGCAAGGAGTTCCACACCAACTTCCATCTCCGCGTGCTGCACGACCTGCTGGACGCGCCGGGAGCTGGCGGCGGCGCCTTCCTCGCCTTTCCCCGCGGGCGCAAGCTGCCACAGGCCCTCGTCGCCGTCGACCCGCACGGCGCCGAGGCGCTGCGGCTGGGCCCGCTCCTGGGCGGCGAGGACTCGGTGCTCTTCGTCGCCGACGAGCACAACGGCGGCCTCTGGTACCTCTCCGAGCCGGCGGCGGTCGTCAAGGCCGGGCGGCCGGCGCCGCAGCAGACGGCCGCCGACGCGCTCGACTACCGGGTCGAGACCACGGTCGGCCGCGACGCCGATATCAGCGGCACGACCACCGTCCGCCTCGCCGTCCTGACGCCCGGAATCCGCGTCCTCCCGGTCCACCTCCTGGCCGACCTGCGGATCGAGCAGGCCGCCTTCGCCGTGCCGGCGGCGACCGCTGGCGGCGAGCCCGCCTGGACCGACGTCGCCTGGGTGCAGGAGGACGAGGACGACGACGCCGACGCGGCGGTCGTCTTCCCCGCGCCGCTCGCCAGGGGCGAGGAGGTGCTGCTGCGCCTCACCTACTCGGGGCGCGAGGTGCTCGACGACGTCGGCGACGGCACCTTCGTCGTCGGCGCGCGCGAGAGCTGGTACGCCAACCTCGGGGTCTTCACCGATCCCGCCACCTTCACCCTCGTCTATCGCGTCCCGGCCGGCAGGGACGTGGTCTCGGTCGGCACCCGCCGCGAGCTACGCGAGGAAGCGGGGCAGAGCGTCTCGGTGTGGACCACCGAGCAGCCGGTACAGGTGGCGGGGTTCAACTACGGCAAGTTCAAGCGCCTGGCCAAGCGCGACGAGGAGACCGCGGTCGAGGTCGAGGTCTACACCAGCCGTCGCACCCAGGCCATCACGCTCGAGTGGAGCGCCATGGACGAGGTGGCCGACGTCGCGGGCGCCGAGGGACTGTCGTCGGCCGCCGGCCAGGGGCTGGGGCAGATCATCCCCGAGCGGCTGGCCGACGGGATCCTGGTCGACGGCCTCAACTCCTCGCGCGTCTTCACCACCTACTTCGGGCCGCTGCCGCAGCGCCAGGTGGCGATCACCCAGCAGGCGCAGTGGAACTTCGGCCAGTCCTGGCCGTCGCTCATCTTCATGCCCTATCTCTCGTTCCTCGACGGCACGCAGCGCCAGCGGCTGGGGCTGACGCAGGCCGGGGCGTTCGTCGAGGAGGTGGGCTACCACGAGTTCGCCCACCAGTGGTGGGGGCACTTGGTGGGCTTTCGCTCGATCCGCGATCAGTGGCTGTCGGAAGGGTTCGCCGAGTTCTCCTCGGCGCTCGCGCTACAGCACGCCCAGGGGTGGGGAAAGTACGGCGAGTTCTGGGAGCGGACGCGGCAGTTCCTGCTCGAAAAGACGCGGGGCAACGCCATCCCCAACTACGAGGCGGGCCCGATCACCCAAGGGCTGCGTCTGTCGACCCAGCGCAGCCCCTTCGCCTACCCGGCGATCGTCTACGGCAAGGGGGCGTTCGTCCTCCACATGCTGCGCATGCTGATGTGGGACGGCGGCTCGCCGGCGCCCGACGCGCGCTTCATCGCCATGATGCAGGACTTCGCCAGGAGCTTCGCCGGCCGCCAGGCCACGACCGCCGACTTCCAGGCGGTCGTCGAGCGCCACATGGTCCCGGCCATGAACGCCACCGGCGACGGCACCATGAACTGGTTCTTCCAGCAGTGGGTCTACGGCACCGAGATCCCGCGCTACACCCAGGACTTGAAGCTCGAGAAGATCGGCGACGACCGCTGGCGCGTCGCGGGCACGGTGACGCAGGCAGGGGTCTCCGAGGGCTTCCGCTCCCTCGTCCCGCTCTACTTCGACTTCGGCAAGGGCGACCTGGCACGCTTCGGCATGGTGGCCATGGTCGGGAGCGGCAGCAAGGCCGTCGACGCGACGCTCACCGTCCCGCGCAGGCCCCGCCGCGTCGTCTTGAACGCCCGTCACGAAGTGCTGGCGCGGGACTGACGCGGGCGCCCTGCGCCTTCGCGAACCCTGCTATACTGCTCTCCGAAGTATCTGAAGTTGCTTCCCTTGCGGTCTGCCGTGCCCCCCGCCTCCCGTGATGGGAGGACCCCTCGACGGCCATGGCGGACTCGGTCCAGCTTCCCTCTCCTCCCCGCGGCGGCGCGCACGTGGCGCCGCGCAGTCGATCCCCACCGGCTGCCAGCAACCCGGCCTCTCACCGCCAACGTCGTGGTGTTCCGCGGGACGATCGACCGACAAGGAGAAGACCGATGAGACGAATGGTCGTGCTGCTGTGTGTCGCTGCACTGCCTGCCATGGGCGGCGTCACGGGCCTGTTTGCCGCCTCCCCGCCGATCCAGTGGCCCCAGTGGGGCCAGGACCCACAGCACGCCGGAATGGTCCAGAACCCCGGCGCGCCGCTGACCGGCATCCTCGAGGACATCGTCTACGACCCGTTCGTGGACGAGGAGATCGACGCCGGCGGCGGCGCTCTCCTGGTGCACTACCAGGTGCCGATGCTCGACGGCAACGACGTCTACATGGTGTTCAAGGGCGGCAACTTCACCACGCTCGCCAACTGGGAGACGCAGGACTGGATGGAGAAGAAGCTGACCTGGCAGGGCTCGAACCTGGTGGAGGCGTGGTCTTTCACCTCGAGCTGGAAGCCGGTGCCGTTCGCGAGCCCGGTCACCTTCAACGGGCCGACCTGGGAGCCGGTGTTCCACCCCGTGCTGGTGGGGGACTTCATCTACATCCCCTGCGCCGGCGGCACGGTGATGAAGGTCAGGAAGTCGGACGGCGCGGTGGTGGCGGACATCAATCCCTTCGGCGCCAGCGAAGACCCCGACATCTTCGTCGCCGGCCCGCTCTCCGCCGACAAGAAGGGCAACGTCTATTACAACGCGATCAAGCTCACGCACGGGCAGCCGTGGGTCAACGACGTGGTGGACTCCTGGCTGGTCAAGATCACGCCGCAGAACCAGGCGTCGAAGGTCTCCTTCTCGGTGCTGACGCCGGACGCGCCGCAGGCGACCGACCCCTGCAAGGTCGAGTTCAGCAGCAGCCTGTTGCCGTGGCCGCCGTCGCCGGACGCCGTCCCGCCGACCACCCCGTGCGGATCGCAGCGCCCCGGCATCAACGTCGCGCCGGCGATCGCTCCGGACGGCACGATCTATACCGTCAGCCGCGGCCACTTCGTCAGCCGCTACAACTTCCTGATCGCGGTCAATCCGAACCTGACGCGCAAGTGGAACGCGTCGCTGCGGGGTCATTTGAACGACGGCTGCGGCGTGCTGCTGCCGATCGGCGGCCCCGGCGGCTGCCGGGTGGGAGCGCCTTTCGGCGTCGATCCGGGCACCAACGAGCCGGGACCCGGCCGCGTGCTCGACGAGGGCTCGTCCTCGCCGACCATCGCCCCGGACGGCAGCATCATCTACGGCGCCTACACCCGCTACAACTGGGCGCAGGGCCATCTCATGCGCTTCAGCTCGAGCGGGCAGTTCCTGGCCGCCTACGAGTTCGGGTGGGACATCACGCCGGGCATCTACCGCCACGGCGGCACCTACTCGATCGTGCTCAAGGACAACCACTATGGCGAGGTCGGGTCGTACTGCAACGACGAGGCCGTTTGCCCGTCCGACCGCACCGCGACGCACCCGGGCTACCCCGAGGAGTACTTCATCACCCAGCTCGGGCCGGCGATGAACGTCGAGTGGAAGTGGAAGAACACGAACACCCTGGCCTGCAGCCGTGACGCGAGCGGCAACGTCACCTGCGTCGACGATCATCCGAACTCCTTCGAGTGGTGCGTCAACGGGATGGCGATTGACCGCGACGGCGTCGTCTTCGCCAACAGCGAGGACGGCAACATGTACGCCATCGCCCAGGGAGGAGTGCTGCGCGACAGCCTCTTCCAGCAGCTCGCCCTCGGCGCCGCCTACACGCCGGCGTCGATCGGCGGCGACGGCAGGATCTACTCGCAGAACGCCGGCCACCTCTTCGTGCTCGGCAACTGAGCGGGGAGCGCAGCCGGCGGGCGCGCCCGGGCAGGATCGTCCGGGCGCGCCCCGCCGGGTCGCATTGGGCGGGCGCATGGCCGAGGGTGTACCCTCCGCCTCCTGTCGGCTGACCCTGGAGGAGACGAGGATGGCGAGCCAGCCACTGGCCGTGTTCCCGCTCTACGACGGCTCGACCCTGCTGGACTTCGGAGGGGCGACGCAGGTCTTCGCCTTCGCCGGCCTGACGCCGATCTGGGCGGCGCCGACGCTCGACCCGGTCACCACGACCGAAGGGGTCCAGGTGCTGCCGTCGCGCACCTTCGAGTCGCTCGCCGCGGAGCCCATCGAGATCCTCTTCGTTCCCGGCGGCGGCTCGGCGGTGGCGAAGGCGATGCTCGATCCCGAGCTCGTCGGCTTCGTGCGCGCGGCGGGACGGCGGGCGCGCTACGCCGGCTCGGTCTGTACCGGCGCCTTCGTGGTCGCCGCGGCGGGCCTGTTCGACGGTTTCGAGGCCACGACCTACTGGAGCCAGCGCGAGAACCTGGCCCTCTTCCCCGAGATCGAGGTCGCGGCCGGCTACCCGCGCTGGGTGATCCACGGCAACCGCTTCTCGGGCGGCGGGATCTCGTCCTCGATCGACCTCGCCCTCGAGCTGGTGAGCCTCCGCTCCGGCGCGACGCAGAGCATGACCACCCAGCTCTCCATCCAGTACGCGCCCGACCCGCCGTTCCAGAGCGGCGATCCGTCGCAAGCGCCGCCCGAGGTCACGCACTCGGTGCGGCAGCAGCAGGCGGCCTTCATCGCCGACCTCCGCGCGGCGACGGAGGCGGTGATCGGCGGGGTCGGCTGAGCGACGGCTAAGTCAGCCGCCCCGCGCGCTGGAGCCGTTCGAGATGGGCGAGGATCTGCCGCTCGGCGAGCGGCCAGGCCTCGGGAGGCGCGTCGTCGTAGACGGTGGGGAGCATCGCGCGCGGCGACCGCGTCCCCGCCCGCCAGGCGGCGAGGACCCGCTCCTCGCGCCAGAGGCGATGGTCCATGTATTCCTGGAGCTTGGCCGCGCCGCGGCGGATCGCCGGGCCGTGGGCGGGCAGCAGCGTGGTGGGGGAGAGGGCGCGCGCCTTGGCGAGGGACGCGAGGTAGTCGTCCATGTCGCCCTCGGGCGGATCGACGACGATCGTCCCGAGGCCGGCGACCAGATCCCCCGCCACCAGCGCGCCGTCGGCCTCGTCGAAGAAGCAGAGGTGGCCGCGCGCGTGCCCCGGGGTGTGGACCACGCGCAGGGTCATCGGCGGCTCGCCGGCGAGCGGCACCTGCTGGCCGTCGACCAGCTCGGCGTCGACCGGGATCCCGCGCGCGGCCAGCCGCTCGGCCGTGGCGGCGTGGGCGTGGACCGGGACGCCGAACGCCTGCCGCACCGCCGCGACGCCGCCGACGTGATCCGGGTGGTGGTGGGTGAGCCAGATCGCGGTCAGCCGGCGCCCCGCCGGCGCGAGCGCGGCCCGCAGCGCGCGGCCGAGCCGGTCGATCTCCCCCGGGTCCGCCGAACCCGGATCGACGAGCACCATCTCGCCGTGTCCCAGCAGGTAGGCGTTGGTGTGGCTGGCCGGCGGGAGGGTCGCGGTGCGCAGCGGGATGGCGACGATCCCGGGCCGGAACTCCATGCGCCGGAACGGCCCGAGGTTGGCCTCGCGCGGATCGACCAGCCGCGGCAGCCCGGCGACCGGGCCGTCCTCGGCCAGCACGCGCAGGATGTGGAGCACCGGCGGCGCCGCCAGCACCTCGCCCCGCCGCCAGCGCTCGACCGCCGCCCCCGCCTCCACCCATTCGCCCGCCGCCAGCTCCCCCGGCAGCACCTCGGGCTGCACCGCCGCCTGCCGCGGCCACTCGACGAGAAAGAACCGGTTGTCGAAGCGCAGCGGCCCGAACGGCGGCGTCAGCCAGCGCCCCGCGAAGACCAGCCGCGAGGCGTCGAGCGTCACCCCCAGCTCGTCCGCCACCCGCCCCAGCGCTCCTGCGTCCGCCAGCACCCGCCGCCGCGCCGCCGCGAGCTCGGCGGGCAGCGCCACCGCCGCCGGCCGCGCCAGCAACACGCCCGTCTCCTCGAGCAGCTCCCGCAACGCGCACGCGAGCAGCCCCGGCACGAGGTCCCCCGGCAGCTCGCCCAGCCCGTCGAGCAGCGTCTCCGGCGCCGCGGCCGCCATCCCGCTCCCGATCCCCTGCGCCTCCCCGGCCACCGGCGTCGCCGCATCCGCCTTCGCCACCGACCCGCCCACGAAGGCGTGCCACCCCCCCATGAACGCCAGCTCCTCCGCCCGCTGCACCCAGAAGACCTCGACTCCCGTCTCCCCCTGCCGCCACAGCACCACCGCCGCCGAAGCCCGCGGCGCCCGCGCCGCCGCCGCCGGCACGCCTGCCAACACCGTCTCGTAGAGCGACTCAGCCACGCGGCGGCATTGTAGGCGCGGGGGCGGCGATCGCGCGCCTGTCCCTCTTCCCCGGCAAGTCTCCACTTTCTAGGCGGGGCGTCTCACGCTCAAAGGAGGGGTTCTGTCGTCGACGATGCGCTCGCGCGCACTGCTCTGCCTCGCCTCGCTTCTCGTCCTGTCGGCGGCGGGCGCCGCCCAGGAGCCGCCGGCGCCCGCTCCCGAGCCGCCGCCCGTCGCGCCGCCGGTCGCGCCGACGCCACCCGCCGTCCCTCCGACCGCGGCTCCCTCGCCGCCGGCGACCGCCGTCCCGGGCCCGCCGCCCGACGCCGGCACGCGTCACTTCCAGGTCACCCCAGCCGCCTCCGAGGTGCGCGTCGACGGCGCGCTCGACGAGCCCGCCTGGGCGACGGCCACCGTCGTCGACCTGCCCTACGAGTGGTTCCCCGGCGACAACATCACCCCGCCGGTCCACACCGAGGCCCTGGTCACCTTCGACAGCCACCATCTCTACGTCGGCTTCCGCGTCCACGACCCGCGCCCGCGGGAGATTCGCGCCCACCTGATGGACCGCGATGCCGCCACCAGCTTCCAGCAGGACGACTACGTCGGCTTCCAGATCGACACCTTCAACGACGAGCGGCGGAGCTTCCAGTTCCGCGTCAACCCGATGGGCGTGCAGTTCGACGCCTTCTTCAGCGAGGTCGACCGCGTCCCCGACACCACCTGGGACGTCATCTGGGACTCCTCGGCGCGGATCACCGAGGAAGGCTGGACGGCCGAGCTCGCCGTGCCCTTCCAGCAGCTCCGCTTCCCGCGCACCACCGGACCGCAGACCTGGGGGTTCGTCGCCTTCCGCTCCTACCCGCGCAACGTCATCCACCGCATCTCCTCGAAGCACACCGACCGGCGCAAGAACTGCTTCCTCTGCGAGGAGAACAAGATCACCGGCTTCGCGGGGATGTCGCCGGGGCGCAACCTCGAGCTGGCGCCGACGGCGACGGCGCTGCGCACCGACCGCCAGACGCCGCCGCTGCGGGGCGAGCTGGTCGAGGGGGACGAGAAGCTCGAGCCCGGGCTCTCGGCGCGCTGGGGAGTCACGCCCAACGTCACCCTCAACGCCACCGCCAACCCCGACTTCTCGCAGGTCGAGGCCGACTCCGCGCAGCTCGACGTCAACCTCCGATTCGCCCTGTCGTTCCCAGAGAAGCGGCCGTTCTTCCTCGAGGGCGCCGACGTCTTCGCGACGCCGATCGAGGCCGTCTTCACGCGCACCGTCGTCGAGCCCGAGTGGGGCGTCAAGCTGAGCGGCAAGGAGGGCAAGAACGCCTTCGGCCTGATGCTTTCCGAAGACGAGCGCAACAACCTGCTGCTGCCGTCCAACCAGACCTCGCGCATCGTGCCGCTCGACATGAACGTCCGGAGCGGCGTCTTCCGCTACCGCCGCGACGTCGGCGAGCGGTCGATCGTCGGCCTCCTCTACACCGGCCGCGAGGGCGACGCCTACCACGGGCGCCTGCTGGGCGTCGACGGGCAGATCGGCATCACCGACTCCGACACCCTGCGCTTCCAGGCGCTGCACTCCGACACGCTCTATCCCGACGAGGTCGACGCCTTCGGCGGCGAGGGCTTCCTCGCCCGGTACGAGCACCAGGCGCGCAGTTGGGAGGCCTCGGTCGCCTACCATGACCTCGACCCGGACTTCCGCGCCGACAGCGGCTTCGTGCCGCGCGTCGACATCCGCACCGCCGAGGCTACGGCCAAGCGCATCTTCCGCGGCAAACGGGGGGACTGGTTCACCCAGATCGACGCCGGCCTCTCCGCCCTGCGTACCGACGACCACGACGGGCGCTTGACCGACGAGACCTACGAGCTGTTCGGCAGCTATCAGGGGCCGCTGCAGTCGATCGCCGAGTTCGCCGTCGAGCGCACGACGCAGCTCTTCAACGGCGTCACCTTCGAGCTCGACCGGCAGAGCTGGGGGCTGCAGGCGAATCCCACCGGGTACCTCCGGCTGCAGTTCATCGGCCGGCGCGGCGACGAGGTGGACGTCGACAACACCCGCCTCGGCGAGATCCTCGCCTTGACCCCGGCGGTGCAGTGGCGCATCGGGCGGCGCCTCAACCTCAACCTGAGCCACCAGGCGCAGTGGCTCGACGTCCCCGGCGGCGAGCTCTTCGCGGCCCACCTCACGCAGCTCCGGCTCTTCTACCAGTTCAACGTCCGCACCTCGGTGCGCGCCGTCGTGCAGCGCACCGACATCACCCGCAACCGCGACCTCTACAAGCCCGAGATCAGGCCGCGCATCGAGCCGGAGAGCGAGCGCCTGTTCAGCCAGCTCCTCTTCTCCTGGAAGCTCAACCCGCAGACCGTGCTCTTCCTCGGCTACAGCGACAACCGGCTCGGCAACCAGCAGGTCGACCTGACGCGGACCGAGCGCACGTTCTTCGCCAAGGTCGGCTACGCGTTCTTGTTCTGATACCTGCCGCGGTTGGTCTGCAGGGGAAGCGACTTGAACATCCAGCGGAGCATCTTCTCGGTGGCGTTGTTCATGGCGAAGGCCGGGGTGAAGCCGCCCGGATCGGTGTAGAGCCGACAGGTCGCGAGCGTGCGGCCGCCCGCGTGCTCGACGAGCGTCCACTCCCCCCGGTGCGCGGCCACGTTGCCCGAGCCCGGCACGTACGACCAGCGGAGCGTCCAGCGGCGCGGCCCCCCGGGCGTCGGCGCGGCCGCCCGCGCCCGCACCCGGAAGCGCCGCGTGCCGATGAACGACGGCAGCTCGAGCCGCTGCTCACTCTCGATCTCGCCGCTCGCCAGCGGCCGCGCGTCGGCCGCCGTCATGAATGGAACCCACTCGTCCCAGTGCTCGAGATCGGCCACCGCCCGGAACACCCGCTCGGGCGGAAAGTCGACCACCGCCGCGGCGACGCCTTCCCGAATCCCGCTCCCCGCCACCGGCTCCATCCGCACCAGCACCTCGCCTGCTTCGAGCCTCTGACCTTCCTCGGCAGACAAGGACTTCTGGTTAGAAGAAGAAAGATTCTGGGTAAGGGAGGGCTGGCCAGCGATTACCGTCACCTCGAAGATCAGGGCAAGAGCCGCCGCAACCACGGATACGCCTCCGAGGCGGGGACACCAACGGTAGCCCTCCGGCGTGCGCTCCCCGGAGGCACGTGTGAGCGAGCGCCTGGCAAGCCCCTTTGCAGGCCAGAAGCCGGCTGGCGCGAAGCGAACCCGAGGCGCGCGCCTGAGATCGGCAGTCCTCATAGCACGCGCCAGTGCCGGAGGGGAGCGCTCGCCGGAGGGCGGCGGCTACGCACGACCCTCACTACGCGCACTACGCCGTGTTCTCCCGCTCCGCCGCGCTGGCCTCCTCGACGCGGGCACGCAGCAGCGCGATCTCGGCCGCCTCGGCGGGGCGCCAGAGGCCGTTGCTGCGCCGGCGCGCGATGGCGGGCGGGCTGTAGCGGATCGAGGTGACGAGCTTGCCGTCGGGGTTGAAGACGTGGGCGCGGCCGCGCTCGCCGAGCACCACCAGGCCGGCGCTCCGGGTGTCGACCAGGATGTGCTCGCGGTTGGCCCGCGCCAGGTCCGCGAGGGCCATGCGGGTGGGCCGCTCCCGCTCGGCGTGGCGCTCGCGGGCGTGGTGGGTCTTGCGCTCGCGCGCCCGGCGCCCCTTCTCGATGCGCCGCGCCAGGCCGTGCAGGATGCCGTCGAGGCGCGCCGCGAGATCGTCCTCGGTGGCGCGCCGCGCCCGCCCGAGCCCGTCGAGCGCCGCCTGCGCCCAACGCACCGCGTCGCTCCAGGGGATCTCGCCGAGCTTGTCCCAGAGGTTTCCCAGCGGCTCGCCGCCCGGCCCGACGCCGAGGACGTTGACGCCGTAGCGCCGCCCGCTCCGCGCCCCGTGCGACGAGACGAGCTGCAGCGTCACCGCGAGCGGCTCCGGCGCGCCGCCCGCCCCCGGCCCGGTGAACCATCCCGCCGCCACCTGCCCGTGCAAGCGATAGGAGCCGCTGCCGCGGAAGGGTGAGAGGAGGTCGGCCGCCAGCTCCTCGCCCGTCGCCACCGCGGCCATCAGCGGCGGCGGCTGGCGGTACAGGAGGTCGACGCGCGGGTCCTTGCGCGCCAGCAGCCACGCTCCGAAGTCGACGAACCGCGGCAGTCCCGTCGGCCCGTAGCCGGCAAAGACCTGGCGCGGGTCGGCCGGCGCCGCGTGCGCGCAGCCGGACCCGCCGCAGCGCAGGCAGACCACCCGGCCCGGCTGCAGCACGGCGCGATGCTCGAGCAGCGCCTGCAACGCCCCCTGGAGCGCGTCGGAAGCCTGGAGCGTGAGCCGCTCGAGGCTCCCCGCCCGCACGGCCGAGGGCACGGCGAGCCGCAAGTCCAGCGCGTCGCCGCGCCCGGCCAGCAGGTGCCCCTGCGGGTGCCGGTCGATGCGCTCGCGGACCTCCTCGGCGAGGAGCTGCAAGGCGAGGCGGAGGCGCTCGGAGTCGGGACGGTGGGGGTCGGACATGGCTGGACCTCCCGGAGAAGAGTGTAATCGGCGCCGCGGCGTTCCGAATTCCTCCGGCGGCGGGTTGGCAGAGCCCTGGCCAAACCTCGCGCTGCGCTCGCACCTGTGAAGGACTTCGGTCGAGCTTCCGAAAACGCCCGGGACGTAGCCCGGGCGCTACACTCGGCGGGTGAGCAACGGCGATGTAGGCCGGCCGCGGGTCGGTATCTCCTCCTGCCTCCTGGGCGAGGAGGTGCGCTACGACGGCGGCCACAAGCGCGACAGCATCCTGGCCGATGTGCTCGGCGACGTGTTCGAGTGGGTGCCCGTGTGTCCCGAGGTCGAGATCGGCCTCGGCGTCCCCCGCGCCCCGATGCAGCTCGTCCGCCTCGGCGCCGGCGCGCGCCTCGTCACCCCCTCGACCGGCGCCGACCACACCGGCGCCATGACGACCTGGGCCGCCCGCCGCCTCGACGAGCTGGCCTCCCTCCAGCTCTGCGGCTACGTCCTCAAAAGCCGCTCCCCGAGCTGCGGCCTCGCGGTCCCACTCTTCGAACCCACGGGCGACGCCGCCGGCACCGCCCGCGGCCTCTTCGCCGCCGCCCTCGCGGACCGCCTCCCCGAGCTCCCCATCGAGGAGGAAGCCGCCCTAGCCGACCCCGCCCGCCGCGGCCGCTTCGTCGCCCAGGTCCTCGCCCTCCACCAGGCCGCCACTGTGCGAGAATCCCCGCCCGATTGACCCAAGGAGGCTTCCCGCATGCGCCGTACCGTAGTCACCACCGCCACCCTCCTGCTCCTGGCCGCCCTCGCCGCGCTCCCCGCGACCGCCGGCATCCGTTACGAGTCCACCACCCTGACCCAGGGCCAGGCAGGCGGCACCACGACGGTCGAGGGCTGGGTGAGCGGTGAGAAGGCCAAGATCCTCTTCCGCGAGAGCAGCCAGCCGCTGACCGAAGCGGGCATGTATCTGCTCACCCGCGACGGAGGCAAGACCGTCTACCTCGTCAACCCCGAGGAGAAGACCTATGCCGAGTGGGACCTCCAGGCCATGATGAGCATGGTCGGCGGCCTGACCGGCGGCGGCCTCGGGCCGATGCTCAAGATGGACTTCACCACCCCCAAGGTCGAAAAGCTCCTCGACGAGGATGGCGGCAGCGTCGCCGGCATCCCGACCCGCCACACCAGGTTCCGCACCAGCTACGCCATGACCGTCAAGGTCATGGGCATGGGCAACACTTCCGAGGTCGTCACCGAGCAGGACCTCTGGACCACCGACCAGCTCCAGGACCCGGGCCTCGGCGTCTGGCTGCGCTCGGCGCCGCGCACCGGCAACGAGCAGCTCGACAAGGTCATCGGCGCCGAGGTCGGCAAGGTCACCGGCTTCCCGCTCAAGATGGTCAGCGTCAGCACGACGCGCGGCAAGAAGGGCAAGGAGACGGTGACCAAGACCACGATGGAGGTCACCGCGCTCGAGCACCGGGACGTCCCCGACTCGACCTTCGCGATGCCGGCGGGCTATCAGGAGACCCAGCTCCTGCCGCCCGGCATGTTCGGGCAGCGGGAGTAGGGCGGCTACGGCGCGGCGCTGGCGCTGGCGGTGGCCAGCCCGGCCTTGCCGATCCAGGTCTCCTCGTCCTCCTCGCGCACGAAGAGGTACTCCTGGATGCCGTGGCGGAGGAGGTACGAGCGATCGATGCGGAACCCCTCGAGCATCTCGCCGAGGTCGTAGGAGGCGTAGCGCGGCGCCGGCCGCTGGTGCGCGCTGCGCTGCTCGTAGAGGAGGTT
The DNA here is from genome assembly GCA_044866775.1 of Thermoanaerobaculia bacterium. Lineage (GTDB taxonomy): Bacteria > Acidobacteriota > Thermoanaerobaculia > Multivoradales > UBA5704 > DASUNQ01. The sequence continues at coordinate 69,488 of JBIOUG010000080.1, forward strand.
CGCCTCGTCGACGATGCGGAAGCGGATCGGCTGCGCCGGCATCTGCTTCTGGATCGAGATGAAGGCGAGCAGCACCGCGCCCGGCCGGCAGAAGCGCGTCAAGTGCCGCATCAGGCGGCGCAGCTCGTCGCGCTGCAGGTAGTTGAAGAGGTCCCAGGCGAGCACGACGTCGAAGTTGGCCGACTCGGGCAGCGGCAGCAGCTCCTCGATCTCCTGCGGCCGCGCCTCGTCCTCCGCGCCCGCCGGCGAGCGGCCGGCGAGCGCCGAGTAGAGGTCCTCGATGTAGAGCTTGCAGTCGAAGCGGGAGAGGAACTCGACGTTCGTCCCCACCGCCGGCCCGAGGTCCAGCACCTGCAGCTTGTGGTCGGCGCGGATGCCGCCGATCAGCGCCGAGAACGCGAGCGAGCGATGGACCTCCGGCTCCGCCTCGGGAGGCGGTGCGGGGTCCCGCCGCTTGCGTCCGGAGAGCCAGCCCATCAGACGCTCGCTCGGGCCGCCGAGTTGCCCGGCGTCGCTTCAGGGACGCGCGGCGCCGGCGTCTCCTTCTCCTCGCTGGCGTCGCGCCGCGGGGGTGGGGGCGCGGCGGCGCTGCTCGAGATGCGCGCCGGCTCCTTGGCCTCCATGTCGATCGAGCCCTTGAACCGCGAGCCGTCCTCGAGCGTCACCCGCGGCGAGGTGATGTTGCCGCGCACGGTGCCCGACTTGCGCACCACCGCCTGCTCCTCGGCGAAGACGTTGCCGTCGACCTCGCCCTCGACCATCACCACCCGGCCGACGACGTCGGCCTTGACGCGCCCGTTCTTGCCGATGGTCAGGCTGTGCTGCCGCAGGTCGACGCGCCCCTCGACGCGCCCCTCGATCGTCAGGTCCTCCTCACCCGCGAGGTCACCCTTGATGAAGATCGATGGCCCGATCGTCGCCCGCTCGCCGCGCGCCGCCGGCGCTGCGGCCGGAGCGGTCGTCACGGCCGGCGGCGTAGTGTAGGAAGGGCGCGGGGGGGCGGCGGCGGGCTCCGGCTGGGGCGAGTCGGTCTCTGGCTTCTTCCACACCATGGTGGCTACCTCTCCTTCTTATCGATGATTGACGATGAGAGTAGCCACGGAGGCGTGCCAAGTCAAGGAGCGGAGGCGAGGCGGGCGTGGAGCGCGATCTCGACGGCGGCGAGGGCGCGGGAGACCGGGCAGGTCTCTTTCGCCTTGCGCGCCAGCTCCTGGAACGCCGCGTCGTCGATGCCCGGCACGTCGGCCTCGCAGTCGAGCTCGATGCGCGTGATGCCGAAGCCCTCTCCCACCTTCTCGATGTGCACCTTGGCCGCGGTCGAGACCCGCCGCGGCGAGAACCCCGCGCGGCCGAGCGCGCCGGCGAAAGCCATCGAGAAGCAGCCGGCGTGGGCGGCGCCGATCAGCTCCTCCGGATTGGTCCCGGTCGCCTCCTCGAAGCGGGAGCCGAACGAGTAGCTCCCCTCGAAGGCGCCGCTCCCGAGGGCCACGCGCCCCTGTCCGTCCCTCAGCCCGCCTTCCCAGACCGCGTTCGCTCTACGTACCGGCATCGTTCTCCTCCCTCGAGGATTGGTCAGGATTGATCGTCACGGAGCCGGCGGGCAGCTCGCGGACGGCGGTGACCTCGACCGGCTGGTCGGCGTCCCAGTCCCGCGCCATCGCGGCCGGGATGCTAGCACGCGGTTTCTGGCTTGCATGTAAGCTCCGGAGCCGCAGGGGCAGAAAAAGATCAAGTAAGGAGGACCAAGTGGATCGAGAACGAACCTCAGGCCCACTGCCTCGCCTTCTCTTTACCCAGAATCCTTTTTCTTGTTCTTGATGGGGAGAGGCATGAGCTGGGACTCACACGGAATGGAGCTGCGGCTGGCGGAGCACGCCGCCGCCGTCGAGGCGCGGCTCGCGCAATGGCAGGAGGCGGAGTTCGGCCGCCGGCTGTGGCGGCGCGACCCGACCCTCTGGTCGCCCGAGCCGCTCCCGGAGCTGGCCGACCGGCTCGGCTGGCTCGCCCTGCCGGAGGTGATGCCGGCGGCGCTGCCGGACATCGAGGCGTTCGGCCAGGAGCTGGCGGCGGACGGGGTGCGCGACCTCGTCGTGCTCGGGATGGGCGGCTCGAGCCTCGCGCCCGAAGTCTTTCAGCGCACCCTCGGCAACCGCGACGGCCACCCGCGGCTCGCCGTCCTCGACAGCACGCACCCGGACGCGGTGCGCGGCCTGGCGGCGCGGCTCGAGCTGCCGCGGACGCGCTTCCTGGTGTCGAGCAAGTCCGGCACCACGACCGAGACCCTCTCCTTCTTCCGCACCTTCTGGCATCTCGCCGGGCGCGCCGTGCCGGAGGCCCCGGGCGGTCTCTTCGCGGCGATCACCGACCCCGGGACCCCGCTCGCCGAGCTGGCGCGCGAGCGCGGCTTCCGGCGCATCTTCGCAGCGCCGCCCGACGTCGGCGGCCGCTACAGCGCGCTGTCGGTCTTCGGCCTGGTGCCGGCGGCGGGGATCGGCGCCGAGGCCGGCGTTCTGCTCGCCGCCGCCCGCCGCATGGCCGGCGCCTGCGGCCCCGAGGTGCCGGTGCGCGAGAGCCCGGGGCTGGTGCTCGGGGCGGTGCTCGGGGAGCTGGCGCTCGCCGGCCGGGACAAGCTGACCTTCCTGGCCGCCCCCGGGCTGGCCTCGCTTCCGGATTGGATCGAGCAGCTCGTCGCCGAGAGCACCGGCAAGCAGGGGCGCGGCATCGTGCCGGTGGTGGAGGAGCCGCTCGCTCCCGCCGCCGCCTACGGCCGCGACCGCGTCTTCATCGGCCTGGTTTGGGAGGGGCGGCCGGAGCCGCTCGAGGTGGGGACCGCCGAGCGCTTGGCGCAGCTCGCCGCGGCCGGTCACCCGACGGTGCTCCTCCGTCTCGCCGAAGGCGCCGACCTCGGCGCCGAGATGTTCCGCTGGGAGATCGCGGTGGCGGCGGCCGGGGCGGCGCTCGGCATCCATCCCTTCGACCAGCCCGACGTGCAGCTCGCCAAGGATCTGGCGCGCGAGGCGATGCGCACGCCGGCGGGCGCCGGCGGCGGCAAGGTCGTCGAGGCGGCGGCGCCGGGGCTCGCGCGGGCGCTCGGCGAGTGGCTGGCGGCGGCCGCGCCGCGCGGCTACGTCGGCGTCCACGCCTGGCTCACGCCGCGTCCGGCCGTCGACGCCGCTCTGCGGCGCCTCCAGGGAGCGCTCCGCGACGTCACAGGCCTTGCCGCCACCGCCGGCTATGGGCCGCGTTTCCTGCACTCGACCGGGCAGCTCCACAAGGGGGGCCCGCCGGGCGGGCTTTTTCTCCAGCTCGTGGACCGCCCGCGCGACGACGTGGCGGTGCCGGAGGCCGGCCACGGCTTTGCCGCGCTCCTCCAGGCGCAGGCCGAGGGGGACCGGCAGGCGCTCCTCCAGCGCGGCCGGCGGGTGCTGCGGGTCGACCTCGGGCAGGAGGCGCTGACCGGTCTCGAGGCGCTCGAGCGCGCGCTCGGCGTGGCCGCCGGAGGTGCGGCGGTTTGATCAGAGCCCGGCGCGAAAGCTTTCGCGCCTTGATTCTCGCCGGCGACGTCGGCGGCACCAAGACCAACCTCGCTCTGTTCGACGTCGGCGCCGGCGGCCCGCGCCTGCTCCGCAGCGCCAGCTACGCGAGTCCGGACTACCCGGGGCTGGCGCCGATCCTGGCCGAGTTCCTGGGCGGCGAGCGGGGAGTCGACGCGGCCTGCTTCGGCGTCCCGGGGCCGGTCCTCGACAACCGCGCCGCGACGACGAATCTCCCCTGGGAGCTCGACGGCGCCGAGCTGGCGCGGGGTGCCGCGATCGGACGCGTCGCTCTGGTCAACGACCTCTTCGCCACCGCCTACGGCATCCCGTGGCTGCAGCCCGACGAGCTGGCGGTGCTGCACGCCGGCGAGGCGGATCCGGATGGCGCCGTTGCCCTGATCGCCGCCGGCACCGGGCTCGGGATGTCGCTCGTCCCGCCCGGCGGCGGGCTTCCTCTCCCGTCCGAGGGCGGGCACCAGGACTTCCCGCCGCGTACCGACGAGGAGGTCGAGGTGTGGCGGCGGCTGCGCGCCCGCTTCGGGCGGGTGAGCGTCGAGCGCGTCGTCTCCGGCCCGGGAATGCTGAGCGTGTACGAGGCGCTGTGCGAGATGGGCGGCGGCGGCGAGAGCGCCGAAGTGCGGGCAGCCCTCGCGGTGCCGGACGTCGACCCGGTGCCGGTCATCGCCGAGGCCGCGCTCGCCGGACACTGTCCTCTCTGCGCCCGCACCCTCGACCTCTGGGTCGCCGCCTACGGCGCCGCGGCGGGCAACCTCGCCCTCGTCGGCCTCGCCACCGGCGGAGTGTTCGTGGGCGGCGGCATGGCGCCCAAGCTGCTCGACAAGCTCCGCGAGGGCGGATTCGTCGCCGCCTACCTCGACAAGGGACGCTTCCGGCCGCTCCTCGAGCAGGTCCCGGTCCGGGTCATCCTCAACCAGGCGACCGCCGTCCTGGGCGCCGCCCGCTGGGCAGCCGGACTGCTCGGCGAAGCACCGGCAGTCTAGGGGCGGAGGTCGTCTCCGCCGAGGCGCCGCGCGCCGGGAGGCCACCTGTATACTGTTGAGCCGCCGGCTGCTCTCCTCCCCTCGCCCGCGCCGGGAGCAACGCATGAAGATCCTGTGGAAATCGTTGGCTGCCGTCCTCTTCCTGGCCCTCGCCGTGTGGGCTATCCGCAGCGACTACGAGGAGTCCCGGGGCGTCGCCGCGGCGCCGCTCGCGGCCGCTGCCGCGCCTCCCGCCGGCGACCCGTCGTGGCGGCGGACGCCGCTCTGGGACGACGGCCGCGCCGAGTTCTGCGCCTACGAGGTCACCTGGGCTCGCTACGGCCACCACTACCCTGGCCGGGCTCTCCTGGTCCTGGTCAAGGAGCCGTGGGCGCCGGACCTGGAGGTGAAGGCCGACGAGCCCCGGCCCGACGGCTTCGACGTCCTCAAGCTCAACCACGTGCGCGACGTGCCGACCGGGATCTATACCTATCACCAGATGGCGAGCGTCTACCTGCGCCGCGACTCGGGCGCGCTGCGGAAACTGGCCGCCACGAGCTCGGAGGCCTGCGGCGTCGCGACCGCCGAGGTGATGCGCGGGCGGCTCGCCACGCATTCGTACTTCGACGGCCAGGGGGAGCGCTCGCAGCCCTACCCGGCGGATGCCCTGCCGCAGGACGGCCTGCCGGCCCAGCTCCGCGACTACGTGGCCGGTCCGGCGCCGGCGGCGCTCACGGTCTTTCCATCGCTCATGTTCGGGCGCTTCGCCGACTTGCGCCCGGCCAGCTACCGGCTCGCGCGGCGGGAGGCGGGGGAGGTCGAGGTGCCGGCCGGAAGCTTCCAGGGAGTCGAGCTGCGGCTGGCGAGCGGCGACCGCTTCCTCGCCTACACCTTCGAGCAGGCGCCCCCGCACCGCCTGCTGCGCTTCGCCGACGACGAAGGCACCACCTACCGGCTCGCCAAGTGCGACCGCATCCCCTACTGGGAGATGCACGACCCGGGCGGGGAGGCCTGGCTGCCGGCGACGGTCAGGTAATCGGTCCGGCGTCCGTAGCGCCCGGCCTCCGTGCCGGGCGTTTTCTAGATCGTCGTCAGCACCTTCTCGAGCCGCTCAACCGCCCAGTCGACCTCGTCGCGCTTGATGACCAGCGCCGGGGCGATGCGGATGACGTGCTCGTGCGTCTCCTTGCACAGCAGCCCCTCGCGCTGCAGCGCCTCGCAGAAGCGCCGCGCGCCGCCGGCCTCCGGGAGCAGCTCGATGCCGATCCACAGCCCGCGCCCGCGCACCTCCTTGACGTGGCGGGAGCGGATCGCGCGCAAGCGCTCGAGGAAGTAGGGCCCAAGCTCGGCCGAGTTCTCGACCAGCCGCTCCTCGACCAGCACCCGCAGCGCGGCGCGGGCGACGGCGGCGGCCAGCGGGTTGCCGCCGAAGGTCGAGCCGTGGTCGCCCGGCTTGAAGACCCCCATCACCTCGTCGTCGGCGAGGATCGCCGACACCGGGTAGGCGCCGCCCGCCAGGGCCTTGCCCACGATCACGACGTCGGGCCGGATCCCCTCGTGCTCGAAGGCGAAGAGCCGGCCGGTACGGCCGAGGCCGGACTGGATCTCGTCGGCGACGAGCAGCGCCCGGTGCTCGCGGGTGATCTCGCGCAGCCGGCGCAGGAAGCCGTCCGGCGGGATGACAATCCCCGCTTCCCCCTGGATCGGCTCGACCAGGACCGCGGCGACGTTCGAGTGCATGGCGGCCGCCACCGCGTCGGCGTCGCCGTAGGGGAGAACCCGGAAGCCCGGGGTGAAGGGGCCGAACCCCGAGCGGTACTGCTCCTCGGTCGAGAAGCTGATGATGGTCGTCGTGCGGCCGTGGAAGTTGTTCTCGAAAGCGAGAATCTCGGCCTGCCCGTCCGGCACCCCCTTGACGGTGTAGGCCCACTTGCGCGCCGCCTTGATCGCCGTCTCGACGGCCTCGGCGCCGCTGTTCATGGGCAGCGCCTTGGCGTAGCCGGCCAGCTCGCAGAGCTCCTTGTAGAAGGGGCCGAGCTGGTCGTTACGGAAGGCGCGCGAGGTGAGCGTCACCCGCCGCGCCTGCTCGGTGAGCGCCGCCACGACTTTGGGGTGGCAGTGCCCCTGGTTGACGGCGGAGTAGGCGGCGAGGAAGTCGAGGTACCGGTTGCCCTCGACGTCCCAGACCCACACCCCCTCCGCCCGCGCCACGACGACGTCCAGGGGGTGGTAGTTGTGGGCCCCATAGCGCTCCTCGAGCGCGATCAGATCCTGGGCCGTGGTGGCGTCCAACGTGGCGGTGCTCATCGTCCCTCCGGGCTGGGAAGCGTCCAAAGCGGCTTTGTACCACACGGCTCCGGCAGGCTGCCACGACGGAGCAACTGACTGTGGACCCGTGGCGGGCGTGCCTGGCTGGTGCCTGGGACGGCGAAAAGTTTCCTCCATCGATGTCACATTTGCTGGACATGGACAACACTTCCTTAGGAAGGGCATGCCGTTGCCGCACTCCTGCGGCCCGGTGATTTGCCCTCATGAAGGGAGTGGAACCATGGCACAGCGATGGAGCCAAGCGCCGATCGTGGTGGCGCTGCTGTGTGCTCTCGTGCTGTTCCCGATGGCGGCGTCGGCCTCGTGGGACGGTGACCCTGAGCTCGCAGAGCCCATCACGCTCGGTCCTGCGCGTCCGGGCGCCCCGGTGCGCATCTGGATGACGGAGATCCTGGATAGGGTCTGGCGGGGCGTGGTGGCTGTCTGGGAGCAGGAAGGGGTCATCTCGGATCCGAACGGTGCGCCCCTACCGCCTAGCGGCGACCCCGCCCCCGCTCCGGGTACCCAGGGAGACGCGGGCGTGATCTCGGACCCGAACGGCTAGTTCCGTAAACCGGGAACTGCGCTCGCTATTCGCTCAAGCTGTCCCGAAATCGCCGACTCCGGAAACTGATGCTCTAGATGCACATCGTGTGACGGCGCCAAGTCAGGGATTGCGGACTTTGTTGCCGCCGGGAGGACCGAGTGAGGGAAGAGCATCCGTCGCTGGAGACCTTGGCGAGCTGGCTCTCCGGCGACCAGCCGCACCAA
>JBIOUG010000081.1:0-23354 GCA_044866775.1 Thermoanaerobaculia bacterium
TCGGACGCGCCCTGTTCGATCTTCGGTCTCACTCGGTCCTCAACAGCGTGATTGGCTGGCTCTACTCACTACGACCGGCTGCGGCCTGAAAGCAGCTCAAGAGACGACTTCCACCACGGGCTGCTAGGTCTAGCAGACGATATGAGACATTGGGTTCCTCCCCAGCAACGGAGAGAAAAAACGTGTACGACCGCCCGGGGAGGCGGAGGCACAGAGGAACGCTGTTACCAATAGTCTTTGGCGAGAGGCGCGCCTCACCGTAGGGAAATGCGACGCTCAAGACCTTCCACGCAGACGTGACCCGCTCGGCGAACAGACCTGGATCGCTCACTATCGCGAGGTGGTCACGAGCAGCCTCGGAAAGCGCATCTGCAAAGGCCTGAGCGACTGCTTGCGCCATCTCCTCCGCTATAGTTGGAACGATATCGCGGTAAATGTGGTAGCGCCGCCACATCAGGTCGCAACTCGCCGGCGCGGCGGGAGTCGGCTGCTCCCTATGGAAGGAGAAGAGAGCCAGCCAGGGTACGCCCCCAATATGGACGGGAACATAGAAGATTGACTCGGACCGCCACTCAGGTCCATAGATCCTGTCCTCGAGTGCCTTAACGTTAGCCTCCATAGTCCCGGGGTAGTGCTCACGCGAGTACGGATTATGGACGGCGCGCTCCCCAGGATGGCCAATATCGATGATTCCGCTAGTCAGCGGAGTATCAGCAATGGCACGCGCTCCATTCGGGAGCGGTCCCAGGGCTTCGAGCTCGTGTTCCGTGAGTTCTCGCTCGGCCTGCTGCGTTGGTGTCAGGAAGATGCCCGCGGTATACCCATATTCAGCAGGCCGCAGCTGGCTCGACCTCTGAACACTCCGTAACGCGCTCTGCCCCCTCCAAAACCGGTCTGTGAATGGCTGCCGTGGAACAACAAACAGTCTCGTAAGTCCATGAGAATCCTGTGGGAACAACTCGCATCTGCCATACGAGGTAAGAATTGGATCAAGGCGCGTTCGTATGAGATCAACGTGGCGGTGCCAGAGGTTCTCGGCGATGACAGGTGCGGGTCTAGCTGTCCGTTCATCCGGGTGGTCTGAAGGCAGCGACTGAAGTGCAGTCAGCACTCGTGAACCTGCCTCCTCGAGAAGGTGCTGGGCTCCCTCCGCTGCGGCGCTGGAAAGGATCTCCTGCGAAGAATCAGAGGGTATTCGGCGCAGCCTGAGAGCTACGGTTGCCGTCTCAAACTGTGTCTCGGCAGCTATATCGCTGCGTGGCTCCTCGTCGGACAGCGACGGGAGATTCCAAAAGGCCCGATCCTGCGGGGAAAGCGATGAAAACTGGCGAAGTATACCTCCGGTCGAGCGTTCAACAAGAGAGATGGTTAGGTAGGCTGGTGACGGGCTCAGGAGAAGGATGTGATCGGCAAGCAACCAGAGGATCGGACGCGGGTCTGTGCCCCCGCCGGTGAGCCGGCCGCGCAGCACACGCCCGCATGCGCTCTTAAAGCCGTCGACGACGGCATTCGGGAAATACACTTCCTTGCTCCTTAGACTATCGTCCGGCGCCAGCGGTCCGGAGCGACTCGCGGAGGGGTTCCCATACAATGCCGATGCGTTCCTTCGTGCGGCTCGCTCCGCGTTCATCCATAGCTAGCTCCCCGCCTACCAGAACTATCGTGCGATCACCGCGCGCGAGCGCGTAATCGATGTCGTGTGTTACAAGTACGAGAGTCTTGCCATCCAGACGGAGTAAGTCTAGAGCACAGTCACAGAGCTGGGCGCGCTCTGGATCCAAAGCTGCAAGAGGTTCATCAAGCAGCACAATAAGAGCCGGTCGCAGTCTCGCCAACAGCAGAACGAGCAACTGGCGCTGTCCTCCTGATAGTGCACTGACGGGCTGGTGAAGCGGTACATCAAGCCGGACAGCAGCGAGGAGCTCTTCCGCGTGGCGGGGGTAGGACCGGCGGTTACCGGAGTAACCATCAGCGAGCATGAGATGCTCGAGGACGGTAAGGGTCGGCGCAGTCCCCGTCGTTGGGTCCTGATGCACGAGAAATACGGCGCGAGCAAGGTCGCGTCGCCGCACAGTAGAGATGTCTTTACCAGCCACGCGTACCTGACCGGCTTGGACCATGAGCTGGCCAGCGATCAATCCGAGGAGCGTAGATTTTCCTGATCCATTCGGCCCTACGATAGTGACCCACTCACCACGCGGTATCGTAAGATTGAGATCCTTCAACGCCCGAACGCGATGGCCCCAGCGTTCGTATGTGTGAGACACCCTCTCGACGACAATGACGGGAGTGGAGGTCATCGAACGCGAATCTCCTCGAGAGCAACGTCATCCTTGGATATACGCAAGGCTACAACAAGAAGGACAAGTATGCCGGTTGCTAGCCGCAGGTCGGTGGGTGCGAGACCCGCGCGCACCGCATAGGCTATAACTAAGTGATATCCTATGCTCCCGACCACAGCGGCGAGCACCACATACTGATGAAACCTCACAGACTGCTTAGGAACAAGAGCTTCGCCGAGCGCGAGTGCCGCCAGTGCTACGACGAGGACTCCTTGGCCGCTCCCAACGTCGGCGAACCCTTGATAGTCAGCTTGGAGAACGCCCGAAAGAGCGCCGAGTGCATTACAGCCAGCGAGACCCGACACAATCATGCCTTTCTTATGGACACCGACTGACTCAGCAAACCTAGGATTCGAACCTGCCGCCCGCAGCGCAATCCCGGCCCGGCTGCCTAGGAAGACAATCAGGCCGGTCCCCACCACCACGACAGCGGCAATGAGGGACAACAGGACGCCGAAGCGCGGATAGTCAGGAAGTATGGAACGGGCGGCCGCAAGGAGCGACGGGCCTTGGAGCAGGCTGATGTTGGGACCGGACATGACTCGGAGGGTTAAGGAATAGACGATCGAAACGATAATGATTCCTGCTAGGAACTTATTCACGCCGAACCGTACATGGAGACCTGCCGTAGTAGCGCCGGCGGCTGCTCCTGCCAAGCACGCAAGCAATACGGCGAGGCCGGGTGGCGCACCCAGGTGAACGACGGACACGGCATACGTTGCCGCCCCGAGTGGTACTGAACCCTCGACCGTCAGATCTGGGAAGCCGAGTAGACGGAAAGCCAGCGCAAAGGTTAGAACAGCTCCCGTCATGAGGAGGCCCTGAACGAGCCCGATCTCAAGGGGAGCGCTGAGGTTCACTTGGCGATCTCCCTGTAGACACGCACGGCACGGCTAACGACAGCGGGTGGCAGTTCGACCCCCATCAGCTGCGCAGCTTTGAGGTTCACGTGGACCTCCACCCCTTCGGCGACTATAGGTGGGACATTGCGTTCGCCGCGGAGGAATCGATCGACGAGCTCTGCGGTTCGGTGCCCGAGCTCCCGATAGCCTACTGAGACCGCGGCGATTCCACCTCTTTCAACAGTGCCGCTATCGCCCACAAAAAGAGGGACACGGCGCTCAATGGCCACCGACAAAGCTCCCGTCATGCCTCCGATCACGGTGTTATCGCTGGACAGAAATAAGGCATCGACACGGTCACTGATGCTTTCAGCGACAGGACGTACTTCCCCTACAGTGTTCACACCTGACTCCACGAGCCTAAACCCGAAACTTGGTGCGTGCGTGCGAATTCGAGCAATGCCATACTGCGAAGCAGCCTCGCCAGGGTTGTAGAGCACACCGATGGTTCGGGCCCGGGGGAGGACTTCTCGAATCAACGCGAGCTGGGCACGATAGGGCCAGGCATCACTCGTTCCCGTGATCTCGCCATGACCATTTTGAAGGTCAGAAACCAGACCTGCTCCGACTGGGTCGGTCACCGCTGCGAAGACCACCGGCCCCCGTGCGGCCCTTACCACCGCCTGGGCCATCGGGGTCGTGATCGCGACGATCAAGTCCAAGTCTTGTGCTGCAAGGTCGCTCGCGATTGTCGGCACGATCTGCATCTGCTGGTTGGCGTTCCGACTGATGAAGCGGATATTTTTTCCTTCGTGCCACCCGCGTCGCTCGAGCTCCTCGCGCATGCCAGCATCCACCTCGTCTAGGGCCGGGTGGTTCATCAGGGTGGCGATGCCGACTGTCTTCCCTTCAGTTGGCGCCTTCCAGATGACCGCTCCGATGATTATGGCGAGAACCACTGCAAGCAGGGCAACGGCAACTGGTTTCCTCATCGCAGAACTCCTGTCTAAGAGGCCGCCCACGTAACAGGTGAGCGATCGCGGTCGTGCGGGTTTGACGCGAGGTAGGCACCATACCTGAACAAGGTGACACCCTCCATCTGCCCGAGTTCCCGAAGGTGTGCCTTAAGCCCGTCGACTTCGGCGTCGACCAGTTGGAACTCCCCGCGGCGGCGTAGGCGGTCGCCGTCGAGGATTCCTAAGGGGATACCCCCCACGCCGTGCGCGAAGTTCTCCCCGAGAAAACGGAGGATCGGTTCCTCGTGGGCCTCCCATTCCGAAAACGGCTCAAAAACCTGCGAACCATGACGACCGAAGGCACCGTTCTCCAATGCATTCCAGAAGTGCTGCGTGCCAGGGTAGATGACGCTGAGCTGCGGAAACACCGTTATCGTGCGCCCAGCGGCCGCTGCCTTCCTTCCGAGCTCGGCAAGCCTCTGTACTCTCAGCATGCGGCGGCGATCATCCTCGCCAGGTAGAGCCACCTGAAGATTAATATAGCAATCGTAAGGTTGTTCCAAGATCTGCGCGCACACCTCAAAGGTCGTTGCGATGTAACGCTCAGGCCCGGAAGTTTTCCCAAGGTACTCAAGTTCCTCTTCAATGAGTGACTCGACTCCAAGGTAGACGGCTTCACACCCAGCAGCGGCGAAGGCCCCTTGCAACCTTCGAGAGCGCATAGACTCGACACGTGTCTGACAATCCCATGCGAACGGTGTATCGAGCTCCCGTTGGAGGTGCGCGATGGCAGCGCACAACTCGAATACGCGAGCGGTGTTCTGTGCGAAGAAGTTGTCCTCGATTGCGATCCGCGTGTGGCCACATTCGGTAACGAGCTGCCGAAGATCGCGAATGACGCGATCGACGCTCTTTGCCCGAATCGGCTCGCCGGCGACGGCACAGAAGGCACAGTGAAGGGGGCACCCGCGAGCCGAGACGTAGGTGGCATGTTCGAACTTGCCGGGAGCACTGTGAAACAGATGGCCGCCGAAGCTGACCGGCAGCGAATCAAGCTCATCCCGCGAGAGAAGGGGCCCCGGCGAGCTGACACGAACCTCACCGAGCCGCTGGCTTGAGCAGCCTGGCAGGTCCTCGGGAGAACTCCCGCGGACGAGCGCCAGCAGCGCATACTCACCCTCACCACGAACGACGACATCGACGATGTCGGGGTGGCGTTGGAGGATGACATCGTGCTGCGGTGTTGCGTGGTGTCCGCCTAGCACCACCAAGGCATTGCCCGCGACGGCCTTGAAGGCTCGAGCCGTCTCTAGACTTGTGCGATAGCTCGCCGTGGTCGTCGTGATACCGACGATTGGAGCTGGCCCCACCTGGGCCAGTGCGGCACACGCCTCGGGCACGAGGGCCGTGCTAGGTGTAAGCGCGAGATCGACGATCGACACCTCAACGGCTGGCTCGCGCGCAGCGACGAAGTTGGCCAAGTCGATCAACCCACTCGCGAAGCCGTTTAGGAGTCCGCGCTGGGGTGGATGGACTAGGAGAAGGTCCCGTTTCATAGGCCTCGTTCGCCCAAGCCGAGTATCCCCGCGGATCCAAGGCGCCGCCTGACAGCGACTGACAGCCACACGTCAGGGCCCTCGCTGGCGCAGCGTCCGCCCGCGTACCTAGCTCCGTCGGGGCGCGGTGCCTGAATCATGCGCGGATGCTCCTCGAGGCGGTCGGCGTTTTGCCGGCGGCGGTGCTGGTGTCGTGACGAATCGAGGCCGATCCACTATGACGTCTCTGGGATCCTCGCCGCCGCCGAGCCAGTCGACACCCAGGGCAAAGTCCTCTTGCTCGGGGCTCGGGGAGGATCGTTCGCCCCGAGTCGCCGTGTTACCGCGCAGTGTGACCCGATGTGGTAGCCACACCTTGATGAGATGTTGAATGTCACAACGTGTCAGGGGGACCGTGGTGATCTGTCGTACAAGGGGGGCAGGCCACGAGCACTCGCCAACGAGCTGGTGGCTCTCGCACGCGCTCGACAAGGTGTGGACGGTACAACGGAAAGGAGAGAACGTGCACCAGCGCGGGAAGAACCGGCGTAAGCGAAAGCGGGCACGGGCGCGAAGACGCGTAGCGGGCCCGAGCAGCCACGCGAAGCTGGCCAGGGCGGGGGAGTCCGGTCCCTGTGACGGCGAAGGCGCTCCCGTGGCAGGAGCCCGGTTTCGGAGGGGCTTGCTCGAGGAAGTCTTCGTTCTGGTTCTCAGGATCCTGTCAAGATCGGACCTCTACTAGGAGTCCGTCGCGCTGGTCGCGCGACGAAAGGCACTCCTAGGTACTAATTGGAGCCAGGCCGCGAAAGCCTTTCGCGCCTTCTTGCGCCGGGCACGACCGCCCACTCCCGGCTACAATCCCCCCGATGCTCAGGGCAGCCGGTGCGTTCGTCGTCCTGCTCGCGCTGGCGGTCGCGCCGGCTGCGGCCGCGGCGGCGCCGCGGCCGGACGTCCTGCTCGTCACCATCGACACCCTGCGCGCCGACGCCCCCGGCTTCGCCGGCAACCGGCGCGCCGCGACGCCGAACCTCGACCGGCTGGCGGCCGGCGGGCGGCTCTTCACCGCCGCCCACGCCCACAACGTCGTCACCCTGCCGTCGCACGCCAACATCCTGACCGGCCTCTACCCCTACCAACACGGCATCCGCGACAACAGCGGCTTCCGGCTGCCGGCGACGCTTCCCACCCTGGCGACGGTGCTGCGCCAGGCCGGCTACGCGACCGGCGCCTTCGTCGGCGCCTACCCGCTCGACTCGCGCTATGGGCTCGACCGCGGCTTCCAGGTCTACGACGACCGCACCACCCAGGGCGCCGACGAGACCCAGTTCGTGCTCGCCGAGCGGCCGGGCAACGAGGTCGTTGCGCCGGCCCTCTCCTGGTGGCAGGCGCAGCGTGGCAAGCCGCGCTTCGCCTGGGTGCATCTCTACGATCCGCACGCCCGCTACGCTCCCCCCGAGCCCTGGGCGACGCGCTTCAAGAGCGACCCCTACGCCGGCGAGGTGGCCGCCGCCGACGCCTTTCTGGCACCCCTCCTGCGCCCCCATCTCGAAGGACGCGAGCCGCCGTGTCTCATCGTCGTCACCGGCGACCACGGCGAAGGCCTGGGCGACCACGGCGAGGAGACCCATGGTCTCTTCGCCTACGAGGCGACCCTCAAGGTGCCGCTCGTCCTCTGGGGCGCCGGGGTCACACGCGGTCGCGACGGGCGCGCCGCCCGCCACGTCGACGTCTTCCCGACGATCCTGGCGGCGCTGGGGCTGCCGGCCCCTGCCGTCCCGGGGCTGGTGCGCCCAGGGCGGTCGCTCCTCGCCGCTTGGCAGGACGAACCCGACTCCTACTTCGAGGCCCTGTCGGCGGCGCTCAACCGCGGCTGGGCGCCGCTGCGCGGCGTCCTGCGCCGCACCGGGCCGCGGGCCCTCAAGTTCATCGCGCTGCCGCTGCCGGAGGTCTACGACCTGACCGCCGACGCGGCCGAGAGCCGGAACCTCCTCGACCAGGAGCGACGGGCGGCGCGCGCCGCCTTCGACCTCCTGCCCGCCGAGTCGCAGTGGCCGCCGCCGCGCGGCGCCGTCAGCGCCGAGGAGGAGGCGCGGCTGCGCACCCTGGGCTACCTCGCTTCGGGGTCCGCATCGCGAACAACGAGCTTCGGACCCGAGGACGATCCCAAGCGCCTCGTCGCGCTCGATCGCAAGATCCATCAGCTCGTCGACGCCTACTCCACGGGCGACCTCCCGCGCGCGCTCGCGCTCGCCCGGGAGCTGGTGGCGGCGCGGCCGATGCCGCTCGGCTACGACCTGCTCGTCAACTGCCTGCTCGAGGCGCAGCAGGAGGCCGAGGCGCTCGCGGTCATGGAGAAGGCGCGTGCCGCGGGCAAGGCCTCCGACAGCCTGCGCCGCCAGCTCGGCCTGACGCTGACCGGCGCCGGACGGACCAGCGAGGCGATCGCCGTCCTCCAGCCGCTCGCCGACGCCGGCGACCTCGACGCTCTGAACGCGCTGGCGGTGGCCCACTCGGAGGCGGGCCGGCAGCGCGAGGCCTTCGCGACGCTGCAGCGGGTGTTGGCCACCGATCCCGAGAACCCCAAGGCCTGGGAGGAGATCGGCCTGGTCGAGCTCCGCCTCGGCCACTGGCAACAGGCGCGCGACGCCTCGCGCAAGGCGCTCGGCAGGCGGGCAGGGCTCGCCCAGGCCTGGAACAACCTCGGGGTCGCCCTCTACCAGCTCGGCGACCTCGACGGCGCCCTCGCAGCCTGGGGCGAGGCGGTCGCGCGCCAGCCGGACCTCTGGGACGCGCTCTGGAACCTCGGCCTCCAGGCGGCGAAGCACGGCCGGCCCGAGCTGGCGCGGCCGGCGCTGGCGCGCTTCGCCGCGGACGCCCCGGCCGCCAAGTACGCCGAGGACCGCGCGCGCGCCCGCTCGCTCCTCGAGCGGCTCCCGAAGGGGCCGGGTTGAAGGCGCGAAGGCTTTCGCGCCGGGCTCCGATCAATTGCCTGGGCGCACGGTCCGGCGCCGCGGCCATCGCTCTGGCCTTGGTCGCGCTTGCCGGCTGCGCCCGCCGCGACGGCGCGCCGCGGGTGGCGGCCGGGACGCCCGTCGTCCTCGTCTCGATCGACACCCTGCGCTCCGACCACCTGCCGGTCTACGGCTATCGCGGCGTCGAGACGCCGGCGATCGACGCGCTCCGCCGCGACGGCGTGCTCTTCGAGCGGGCCTACACGGTGACTCCGCTCACCTTCCCGGCCCACGCCTCGCTCCTGACCGGCCTCTGGCCGGAGGCGCACGGCGTGCGCGACAACGTCGGCTATCCGCTCGACGAGGCGCGCATTACCGCCGGTGAGATCCCCTATCTCCCCCACCTCCTGCGCGCCGCCGGCTATGCCACCGGCGCCGCCGTGTCGGCCTACGTGCTCCAGGGACGGGGCGGCTTGCGCGCCGGCTTCGATCTCTACGAGGACGACATCGAGTTCCGGACCGGCCGCGGGCTGGGCGGGCTCCAGCGCAGGGGCGGCGAGACCCTGCGCCCGGCGCTCGCGTGGCTGCGCGGCGTCGCCGGGCGGCCGTTCTTCCTCTTCCTCCACCTCTACGAGCCGCACACCCCGTACGACCCGCCGGAGCCTTTCGCCCGCCGCGGGCGGACGCCCTACGACGGCGAGATCGCCGCCGCCGACGCCGTCGTCGGGGACCTCGTGGCGGAGCTGCGCCGGCTGGGGGTCTACGACCGGGCGATCGTCCTCCTGGTCTCCGACCACGGCGAGGGGCTGGGGGAGCACGGCGAGGCGGAGCACGGCGTCCTGCTCTACCGCGAGGCGATCCAGGTGCCGCTGCTGCTCAAGCTCCCCGGCGGGCAGCGCGCCGGGACGAGCGTCGCGGGTCCGGTGTCGCTCGTCGACGTGGTACCCACCCTGGCCGAGCTGCTCGACCTGCCGCGCTCGCCGGCCTGGCCCGGCCGGTCGCTCCTCGCAGGTGTCGGAGGTGGTGGCGGCGAGGACGGCGCCGCCGGCGAGCGGGCGATCTACGCCGAGACCTTCTACCCGCGCCTCCACTTCGGCTGGAGCGAGCTCGCCTCGGTCATCCAAGGCGATCACCACTTGATCGAAGGCCCGGACCCGGAGCTCTACGACCTACGGCGCGACCCGGCCGAGCGCCGCAACCTGCGCGCAAGCGAGAGGAGGTCCTTCGCCGAGCTGCGGCGTGCGCTCGCCGACCACGACCGCCGCCTGCAACCGCCCGGCGCGGTGGACGAGGAGACGCGCCGCGCGATGGCCGCCCTGGGCTACATCGGCGGCGGCGCCGAGCCCGCCGGCGGGCCGCTTTCCGATCCCAAGACCCGGGTGGGATCGCTCGGCGACCTCCAAACCGGCTTCCGCCACGCGGCCCGCCGCGAGCACGCGGCCGCGGCGGCCGCCTTCCGGCGCGTCCTCGCCGAGAACCCGCGGATGCCCGACGCCTGGGAGTTCCTCGGCCACAGCCTGGAGAAGCTCGAGCGGCCCGAGGAGGCCCTCGCCGCCTACCGCGAGGCGCTCCGCGCCAGCGGCGGCTCGCCGCACGTCGCCATGTCGGCGGCCTCGCTCTACCTGGAGCTCGGACGGCTCGAGGAGGCCGAGCAGCACGCACGCCTGGCGCTCGTCGCCCACCCCTCGTTCGCGCACGGACTGCTGTCCCAGATCGCCCTGGCGCGCGGCGACCTCGCCGCGGCCGAGCGGGCGGCGCAGGCGTCGGCCGAGGCGGGGTCGGTGCGGGTGCGGCCGCTCCTCACCCTCGCCGCGGTGCGCCACGCCCAGGGGCGCTACGAGGAGGCGCTGCGGCTGATCGATCAGGCGGTGGTGGCTTACAAGGAGCGCAAGACGCCAGACCCGGAGCTGCTGCAAGGGCTCCACCTGCTGCGCGGCAGGGCCCTGGCCGACCTCGGCGACGTCGCCGCCGCCGAGACCGCCTTCCGGCGCGAGATCGAGCTCTTCCCCGCCGACCCGCGCGCTTACTCGAACCTGGCGCTGCTCTACGCTCTCGCCGGCCGCCCGCGCGCGGTCGGGCCGACCCTACGACGGATGGTCGAGGACCACCCCTCGGCCGCCGCCTACGCCGAGGCGGTCAAGACCCTGCGGGTGCTCGAGCTGCGCGCCGAGGCCGAGCGGGTGCTGCGCCGCGGGCGCCGCCTCTACCCCGGCAACCCGTTGCTCACGAGCCTCGGGACGAACGCGACCGGATGAACGACTGCCGCCCGCGCCGCCTCACCGCACTACTCGTAGCGCAGCGCCAGCGTCGGCGGGATCCGGACGGCTCTGCGCGCGGGCACGTAGGTCGCCAGCACCATCGACGGCACGACGACGAGATACGCGACGAAGTGCTCGTTCACGACCGCGACACGCGGCACGTCCGCGGTGCCGGACGCCAGGAAGCCGCGGCCCGCGGCGTGGCTCCAGGCTCGGCGCTGAAGCCGACGGTCGACGTCGAGGTGTTCGCGATCACGCCGTCGTAGCTCCTCGTGCTGTCCCGGATGTCCAGGTACCGCATTGCTTTCTAAGCCTCTGAGAGCTGGACGACGTGCGAGATGGCGGAAGACAGCCGTTGCCAGTTCACCGTCTCCGTTTCGAGCTGCTTTTTGCCCAGGCGGGTGAGCGAATAGAACTTCGCCCGCCGGTTGTTCTCCGTCTGCTTCCACTCCGCCGTGATCCAGCCTTCCTGCTCCAGCTTGTGCAAGGCGGGGTAGAGGGAGCCTTCGCTGACCTGCAGCACGTCTCCGGAGATGGACCGCAGGCGAAGCCCGATGGCCCACCCGTGCAATGGCTCCCGCCCGAGGCCTGCTATCTCGGCTGGCAGGAATCGCTCACGCTGCTCGCGCAACTCGTCGAGGCGGAGATCCCAGGGTAGCGTGCCCGCGGGGGTGGACTGAAACCTCCGCATTCGCAGGCGCGTAGTCTGGGCTCGCCTTGGGTTGGACTTGACGGCGAGCGCTCCGCGCAGGGTTGTGCGTCGACGGGCGCACGCGTCCGGGGGGAGAGATGACTCGCAGGACGAACGCCAGAATCGCCACCACGTTGGTCCTCTCCGGCCGGGCTCGCGACCGCCACCGGACCCAACGCACCGGACGCCGAGACGGCGCGCGTGCTCGGAGCGCTCCTCCTCAGGCCGGGAGGGGGCACGGGCGCGATCTACTTCGCCGTCGGCAGCACGCTCTTCTCCTGGCTCCTCCTCCGCGGCCGGATGGTCCCGGTCGCGCTGGCCCGGCTCGGCGTGTTCGCGTCGGTCCTGCTCGTCGTCATCCTTCCCCTGCAGCTCGCCGGGCTGTTGGGCGCGGTCAACTGGTTCGGCGTGGTCACCTGGCTCATCTGGCTGCCGGCGTTGGTGTTCGAGGTGTGGCTGGCGCTGTGGCTCCTCGTCAAAAGGCGTCGCCGCGCCGGCGCCGAGGCAAACGGCATAAGCTGAGCGCCTCGCGAGGAGGTCACGATGACCGAAGTCTCGACCGTCCGCATGTACGCCCTGAGAGTGCTCTACCTGCTCAATTTCGTGGGGCTGGGATCGATGGTCTGGCCTGCGGTCCTCAGCCCCGCCGAGCCGCTGGGACTGTTGGATGGCGTCGCGTTCAGCTTCTGGGCGGCGTTCTCGGCCTTGATGGGCTTGGGGCTGCGCTATCCTCTCCAGATGTTGCCCTTGCTGCTCCTGCAATTGTTCTACAAGGTGGTATGGTTACTAGCCGTCGCCCTGCCGCTGCGATCTGCCGGTCAATGGGACCCGAGAGCAGCAGGCCTCACCAAGACGTTTGTCATTCCTGTCGTCCTTGACGTTCTCGTTATCCCTTGGGCGTACGTGCTGGCCAATTACATCAAGAAACCCGGAGACAGTTGGAAGCTCGGATCCAGAAAGGCGAGCCCGCAGCCGAGCGGCCGGCCATGATCGCCGGCGACGGCAACTGGACCTGCGGGGCCGAAAGGAGAAAAGCATGGAGCTCGGCGCGTTTTCGATCAGCTTGGCTGTCAAGGATATCGAGGCTTCGAGGAGGTTCTACGAGAAGTTCGGTTTCAAGGTCTTCGCCGGTGATGCCGCGCAGAACTGGCTGATCTTGAAGAACGGCGATCATGTGATCGGGCTTTTTCAAGGGATGTTCGAGAAGAACATCCTCACCTTCAACCCCGGCTGGGACGGCAACGCCCAGAAGCTGGCCACTTTTACCGACGTCCGCGACCTGCAGCGCCAGCTGAAGGCACAGGGCGTGCCGCTGGTGAGCGAGGCGGATGAGAGCACGACGGGCCCGGCCAGTTTCATGGCGGTGGACCCCGACGGAAACCCGATTCTCGTCGATCAGCACGTCTGAGTTGGAGGCCCCGCCCCTTCCCGGCCCCCTCTTCCGCCGCCGCCTCGACGGCGCGCTGCCGCTCGCCGTCCGCGGCGCGGGCTGCTGGATCGAGGACGCGGCCGGCCGGCGCTATCTCGACGCGGTGGGCGGCGCCTACACCGTCAACCTCGGCCACGGCGTCGAGGAGATCGCGCGGGCGATCGGCGAGCAGGCGCGCACCCTCGCCTACGTGAGCGGTCTGCAGTTCACCAACCCGGCGGCCGAGGAGCTGGCGGCCGAGCTCGCCGAGGTGCTGCCGCCGGCGCTCGGCCGGAGCTACTTCCTGACCAGCGGCTCGGACGCGATCGAGGCGGCGGTCAAGCTCGCCCGCCAGGTCTGGGTGGAGCGCGGGCGGCCGGGGAAGTGGAAGGTGATCAGCCGCCGTCCCTCATACCACGGCAATACTCTGGCGGCGCTGGCGCTCTCGGGGCGCGAGTCCTACCGGCGGCCGTTCGCGCCGCTCCTCCTCGACCTGCCTTCGGTCCCGGCGCCCGACCCCTACCGGCATCCGGGGTGTCCCGCCTGCACCGGCGAGGCGCTCGCCGACGAGCTCGAACGGCAGGGCCCGGAAACCGTCGCCGCCTTCCTCTTCGAGCCGATCTTGGGCAGCGCCGGCGGCGCCGTCGTGCCCGACGCGGAGCACTACCGGCGGGTCGCGGAGATCTGCCGCGACCACGACGTCCTGCTCATCGCCGACGAGGTGCTGACCGGGATGGGGCGCACCGGCCGCTGGCTGGCGATCGACCACTACGGCCTGGCGCCGGACATCCTGGTCCTCGGCAAGGGCCTCTCCGGCGGGTACGCTCCGCTCTCGGCCATGGTCGCGACCGACGCCATCCTCGACACCCTGACGCGCGGCAGCGGCGCCTTCGTCCACGCCCAGACCTACTCGCACACGCCGGTCGTCTGCGCCGCCGGCCTCGCGGCGCTGCGCGTCTTGAAGCGCGATCGGCTGGTCGAGCGCTGCGCGGCGCTCGCACCCCGGCTGCGCGCGGCGCTCCAGCCGCTCGCCGCGCTGCCGCTGGTCGGAGACGTGCGGTCGATCGGCCTCCTCGCCGCGGTCGAGCTGGTCGCCGACCGGGAGAGCCGGGAGCCGCTGCCGCGCGCGCGGCGACTGGCCGAACGGGTCGCCTCGCGGGCCCGCGACCATGGTCTCCTGGTGTGGTCGAACGGCGGCCACGTCGACGGCGAGCGCGGCGATCTCGTGCTGGTGGCGCCGCCGTTCACGATCGGCGAGGACGAGCTGGGCGAGATCGGCGCGCGTCTCGGGCGGGCGCTCGCCGAGGTCGCGGCGGAGGAGGCGCGGTCGGAGCCGTGAGCGCCGACAAGCTCACCTCGATGCGCGAGGCGGTCGCGCGGCTGGTGCGCGACGGCGACGTCGTGGTCATCGAGGGCTTCACCCACTTGATCTGCTTCGCCGCCGGCCACGAGATCATCCGCCAGGGCCGGCGCGACCTGACCCTCTGCCGCCTCACGCCGGACTTGATCTACGACCAGATGATCGCCGCCGGCTGCGCCCGCCGCCTCGTCTTCTCCTGGGCCGGGAACCCCGGCGCCGGGCCGCTCTACGGCCTGCGCCGCGCCGTCGAGCAGGGGGTGCCGCGGTCGCTCGAGCTCGACGAGTCCTCGCACTTCGGCATGGTGGCCCGCTTCGCCGCCGGCGCCGCGGGGCTCCCCTTCTGGCCGCTGCGCAGCTTCACCGGCAGCGACCTGCCGCGGGTCAACGGCACCATCCGCACCGTCCGCTGCCCGTTCACCGGCGAGGAGCTGGCGGCGGTGCCGCCGCTGCGCCCCGACGTCGCGATCGTCCACGTGCAGCGCGCCGACCGAGGCGGCGACGCCCAGGTCTGGGGTCTCCTCGGGGTGCAGAAGGAGGCGGCCTTCGCCGCGGCCCGGGTCATCGTGGTGGCCGAGGAGATCGTCGGGGAGAGCGCGCTGCGCGCCGACCCCAACCGCACGCTCCTCCCCGGCCTGGTGGTCGACGCGGTGGTCCACGAGCCGTTCGGCTGCCACCCGTCCTACGCCCAGGGCTACTACGACCGCGACAACGCCTTCTACGTCGCCTGGCGGGAGATCTCCGAGGACCGCGGGCGGCTCGAGGCGTACCTCGACGAGTGGGTGCACGGCGTCCCCGACCGGGCGGCCTACGCCGCGAAGCTGGGGGCGCGGGTGCGTGAGCTGCGGGCGCGGCCGCGGGTGGCGGGGGCCGTCGACTACGGGTACTGAGGACACGGATGACCGCCGCCTACACGCCCTCGGAGCTCATGGTCTGTCGCGCGGCCCGCGAGCTCGCCGACAGCGAGGTGGCCTTCGTCGGCATCGGCCTGCCGAACCTGGCCTGCAACCTGGCGCTGCGCCGGCACGCCCCGGAGCTGGTCCTCGTCTACGAGTCGGGCGCGGTCGGCGCGGTGCCGGAGCGGGTGCCGGTGTCGATCGGCGATCCGGCGCTGGTGACCGGCGCACTCGCCGTCTGCTCGATACAGGAGGTGTTCAGCCACTACCTCCAGGGCGGACGCATCGACGTCGGCTTCCTGCAGGGAGCGCAGATCGACCGCCATGGCAACCTCAATACGACGGTGATCGGACCCTACGAGCGGCCGTCGGTGCGCCTGCCGGGGAGCGGCGGCGCCTGCGAGATCGCGATCCTGGCCAAGCGGGTCGTGGTGGTCACCCGGCAGACGCGGCGGAGCTTCCCGGAACGCGTCGATTTCGTGACCTCACCCGGCTTTCTCGACGGCGGCGACGCGCGGCGGCGGCTCGGGATGCCCGGCGGCGGGCCGTCGCTCGTCGTCACCGACCTCGGCTGCTACGGCTTCGTGGACGGCGAGATGACGCTGGTCTCGCTCCATCCGGGGGTGACGCTCGAGCAGGTCCGGGCCGCCATCGGCTGGGAGCTACGGGTCGCGCCGGATCTCGCCACCACCGAGCCGCCGGATGCGGACGAGCTGCGGGTGCTGCGCGAGCTCGACCGCGACCGCCTCTACCTCGGCTGAGCCTCCCCTCGCACTCCATCTCCTCGTCGACGCGGCTAGGGCTGAAATAAGCGAAGGCCCTCGGCGTCTCTGAGAGCAGAGACCATGCAAGCCGTCGTCTACCGCAACTACGGCTCACCCGACGTTCTCGAGCAGGTGGAGCTCGAGCCGCCGGCCCCTGGCGACGACGAGGTCCTGGTCCACGTCCGCGCGGCCGCGGTCAATCCCCTCGACTGGCACTCCATGAGAGGGACGCCGTACTTTCTGCGCATTGGCAACGGGTTCCGCAAACCGCAGGCGATCCGCCTGGGAGCCGATCTCGCCGGGCAGGTCGAGGCGGTCGGCAGGAAGGTGACGGAGTTCCAACCAGGCGACCAGGTGTTCGGCGCGGCCAAGGGCGCCCTCGCCGAGTCCGTGTGCGCCCGTGCCACCGCACTGGCGCCGAAGCCGGCCAACCTCACGTTCGAGCAGGCGGCGGCCGTCCCGGTGGCGGCGATCACCGCCCTGCAGGGCCTGCGCGACAGAGGTCGCATTCAGCCGCGGCAGAAGGTCTTGATCAACGGCGCCGCGGGCGGGGTGGGCACGTTCGCGGTGCAGATCGCCAAGTCGTACGGCGCGGACGTGACCGCCGTGTGCAGCACGAGGAACGTGGACCTGGTCCGATCGATCGGCGCGGACCACGTCGTCGATTACACCAAGGAGGATTTCACGCAGGGCGGGCAGCGATACAACCTCCTGCTCGACCTGGTGGGAAACCGTCCGTTGTCCGCTTGCCGGCGCGTCATGACCCGCACGGGGACCTGCGTCATGGTCGGGGGAGCCAGCGGCCGCTGGATCCGACCATTGCCTCGCGTGCTCGGAGGTAGCTTGCTGTCACTCTTCGTGAGCCAGAAACTGAGCATGATGCTGGCGTCGATGAAGAGGGAAGACCTGCTCGTCTTGAAAGGGCTGATCGAAGCCGAGAAGGTACGACCCGTCATCGACCGGTGTTACCCGTTGAGCCAGGTCCCGAAGGCCATCCGGTACCTGGAACGAGGACACGCCCGAGGAAAAGTCGTCATCACTCTGGAACACGACAACCCCGCCTGACGTGGCGCTTGTATCAGGGCGCAACATGAATGGCTCTACCCCAGCCTTTGTCGGGCGCCCGATAGATGGCGAGGGCCTTGCCCTGGTCGTCGGCGACCACCCACAGGTGACCCTGAAGCGTCTCCAGGAGGATGGCGCTATCGACTGGAATTCGCTCGTACGGTTCTCGAGCACCAGAGTGATTGAGCCAGTGGACGTGGAGAACGCTGCCCGACCGATTGACGATCTGGAGTTTTACCTTCTCGCTCGTGGACGGCGACCGGAGGGTTGGTTCCTGTGAGGCCGGAATCGCGGTGGCCACGGAGGGGGGCCAGATCGGGGGCAGGGCGTAGTTTGTGGGGGTGGGGTCCAGGAACGCGCTCCGGGAGACGTCCACGAGCCCGACTTTCGAGTGCCCCCAGTAGTCGTCTTTCCCGACGTCGAGACGGCTCGGGAACTTCCACTTCGGAGCCGACATCAGGTCGCGTCGAGGTTTCCGCACGTGCCCTGGCGCGCAGTCCTTGGCGAAGCAATGGTTGGGGGCTTCTCGGGAGACTGCTCCCAAGGCGTGAAAGACCTCGTGAACCAGCGTGAACTCCCAGTCCGCTGGTGGGCTAGGAACGGGGAAGGGTTCTGGGCAGTAAGGGGTCCACGGCGCCAGTACGACCACATTGCCCGGAAGATCGAGGGGATGCGGCGCCTGACCACATTTCTCGAGGCTCCCGCCGTAGTAGGCCGCGTAGATCTTGTTGGGAGCGGAGAATCCGGCCGACCAGAGGTCGTACTCGACTTGCTCGGGGACGTCCTCTCCAAAGGCGGAATACTCCTGCTCGGTGCGCGGCAGGCGCACGAACGTAACGTCCAAGTCGCCCTGGGAGGTGTCGAATCGCAGCCGCGACCCGCCCGACTCCTTGGCGAGCCAGCTTTGGGCGGACGCCACGGAGGCGCGGATCAAGCCGTTCTTGTCGAGCTCCAGGTCGGTACCGTCGCTGGGAATCGCGTAGAGCAGATGGATCTGCGGCAGGTCGCCGTCGTCAGGGCAATCTGCCGTAGCCCGCGGTGATGACTGGGGAGTCGCGGGGCCCGCCGTGGCACGCTGGCCCGTGGCCCGGCACCCCCAAACCGACAAGCCGAGGGTCGTCGCCAGGATCGCTACCGCGAGGCCTCTCCACGGCAACCCTGACCCGCGGCCGCTGTGGGAGCACGGCTGCTCTCCGATGTGCCCCAGGGGAAGACCTCGCGGGCGCGACCGACGAAAGCCGCTGAAGACGCGTCGTCCTCGCGTACGCGCTTGGTAGGGCAACAGGAATCTCACCTCGGCCATGCGAGCCCCCTCTCGGAGTCTGGTTGGATACTCCTCCACCACGAATAGACGGGCCCGGACCGGCTTTTTCCAACTCGCGGCCCTGGAACTCCTGGCCCTGTGCCTTCCTACGGCTCCATCGGCGGTGAGCCCGGCGGCGCAAGCGAGGACGAGGGCGCGGGCGCGACGGGCGAGGCGGTCGTGACGGGTGGGTGCTGCCACACTTCGCCCCTGGTATGATGCCGGCCAACAAAGCACACGACATTACGCGCCCACAGAATCGCGGCTGCGGCGGACGCGCGTGCGCGCGCCGCTGAGCCGCTAGCCGTTCGGCGGCAAAACATCCGCGGGAGGGAGAAGAGCGATGAATTGGGAGAGTTTCGTCGAAGAGCAGCTTGCACCCGACCTGGAGGGGGCCAAAGGGCCGGAAGTCCTGCTCCTGACTTGCATGGATTACCGGTACGCCCATCGGATCGTCGACGTCATGGACCGGCGGGGACTGCGCCAGAAGTACGACATGTTCGTCCTGGCAGGTGCAGCGCTGGGCGCCAACACGAACCCCGGGTGGCGCAGGGCCCTCTTCAGCCATATCGAAACCGCCCGGAGGATCGGCCATCCGATCAACAAGGTGGTCATCCTGGAGCATCGAGATTGCGGGGCCTATGCGCACATCCTGAGACTGAAATGGTCCAAGGTGCTGCCGGGCCGCGAGCTCGAGGTCCATCGCGAACAGGTCGAGAAGCTGATCCCCAAGCTGAGGCGGAAATTCCCCGGCTTGAAGGTCGTTTCGGTGCTTCTGACGCGCGACGAGGATGACGATCTGCACGTCGAGTCGCACGGGTCCGATCGCACCTAACCGGCGCCCCCCGCCCCTAGCTCCAGCCGATGGCGTGGGCGAGGAGGAGGAGCGCCAGGCCGGCGACCAGCCAGGCGAGCTGGAGCGGCCAGATGAAGCGGGCCCAGCGGGTCCAGGGGATGCCGGCCAGGGCGAGCGCCGCCATGAAGTAGTCCTGGGCGCCGTACATGCCGGCGAGGGTCGCCGCCGAGGGCAGCGCGCGCACCGTCTCGACCAGCGCGTGGAGGATGGTGTCGGTGACCCGGCGGCTCATGAGCTCGCGCACGGGCGGCTTGAGCATACCGTCAGCGCGGGGGGTCGCCCGCCTGGGCACGCCGCCGGCACCTTCGCGCACCTTCTTCATTGGATGGCCTGCGCCGCCGCGACGGCCGCGGCCCGTCGCACGCCCCATCCGCCTGCCGCCGCCGATCCCACGCCGCGGCGGCGTGCCGGCGCCCACCCCCTTCACCTGGCGAAAGGAGGAGACGGATGAAGAAGCTCGCGCTTGCGGTCGTCCTCTCGCTCTTCGCCGCCAGCGCCCGCGCTGGCGACGGGAGCATCCTGCGCGCAACGGGCAAACCGGTCCCCGGGCAGTACATCGTCCAGCTCGTGCCCGGGAACGACGTGCGCGCGACGGTCAACGAGCTCGCGCTCGGCCACGCCGCGCGCGTCCTCTTCGTCTACGAGCACGCCTTGCAGGGCGCCGCCTTCGCGATGAACGAGCACCAGGCGCAGGCGATGGCGCGCCATCCGAAGGTGGCGCTGGTCGAGGAGGACTCGGAGGTCTCGATCGTCGCCACGCAGACCAACCCGCCGTCCTGGGGACTCGACCGGGTCGACCAGCGCAACCTGCCGCTCGACAGCAGCTACACCTACGACTTCGACGGCACCGGCGTCAACGCCTACATCATCGACACCGGCATCCGCCTCACCCACACCACCTTCGGCGGCCGCGCCTTCCACGGCACCGACACGGTGGGCGACGGCCAGAACGGCAACGACTGCAACGGCCACGGCACGCACGTCGCAGGCACGGTCGGCGGCTCGACCTTCGGCATCGCCAAGAACGTCCGCCTCTTCCGCGTGCGGGTGCTCAACTGCTCAGGGTCGGGAACCAACGCCGGCGTCATCGCCGGCGTCGACTGGGTGACCGCCAACCGCATCCTGCCGGCGGTCGCCAACATGAGCCTGGGCGGCGGCGCCAACTCGTCGCTCGACACGGCGGTCAACAACTCGGTCAACGCCGGCGTCTTCTACGCCGTCGCCGCCGGCAACGAGAACACCGACGCCTGTACCCGCTCGCCGGCGCGGGCGGCCAACGCCTACACCGTCGGCTCGACGACGCAGACCGACGCCCGCTCCTCGTTCTCGAACTTCGGCACCTGCGTCGAGATCTTCGCCCCCGGCTCCTCGATCACCTCGGCCTGGTCGACCAGCGACACGGCGACCAACACCATCAGCGGCACCTCGATGGCGACGCCGCACGTCGCCGGCGCCGCGGCGCTCGTCCTCGACGAGAACACCAGCCTGACGCCCGCCCAGGTGGCAAGCAC
The DNA here is from genome assembly GCA_044866775.1 of Thermoanaerobaculia bacterium. Lineage (GTDB taxonomy): Bacteria > Acidobacteriota > Thermoanaerobaculia > Multivoradales > UBA5704 > DASUNQ01. Next base: position 20,736 of record JBIOUG010000081.1, read on the forward strand.
GCTCACCAACCGCGCCACGACCGGCGTCCTGACCGGCGTCGGCACCGGCTCGCCCAACCGCCTGCTCTTCACCCGCTCGGGCGCGCCGCCGCCGCCACCGCCCGGCCCCGACCCGGGCACCTGCGCGGCGGGCTCGATCAGCTTCACCTCCTACGGCCTCGAGTCCTACGCCGACCAGAACCTCTCCAACACCTTCGAGCGCATCGACGGCGGCCGCACGCTGCGCCTGACGAACAACACGTGGCTCCGTTCGACGCAGAGCTACACCGTGACGGCCAATACCGTGGTCGAGTTCAAGTTCGCCTCCGCGTCGCAGGGCGAGATCCACTCGATCGGCTTCGACGAGAACCAGACCTTGAACGACACCCCGCGCCACTTCCAGTTCTGGGGGACGCAGAACTGGACCGGCGTCGGCAGGGTGCAGGAGACGCCGCAGCAGTACACGGGCAGCGGCAACTACGAGACCTTCCGCGTCGACGTCGGGGACTTCTTCACCGGCGGCTCGATGCGCCTGGTCTTCGGCAACGACAACGACGCCGGCTCCGGCAACGAGGGGCGCTACGCCTGCGTGCGCGTCTTCGAGGACACCGGCGGCGGCACCTGCACCGTCGACGAGTCCTTCACCACCAGCGCGACCGGCTGGGCGAACGACGCGGCCTCGACCTGCGCGACCGGGGCCTACGTGCGTGCCACGCCGACGCAAGTCATCGACGGCGGCGTGACGACGCAACCGGCCGGCGACCACACCAGCGGCACCGGCGCCGCGATGTTCACGGCCACCAACTCTTCGGCGGGGGTCGATGACGTCGACAACGGCAACTGCATCCTGACCTCGCCGACCTGGGCCGTCACGGCGGCCTCGACGCTGACCGCCTGGTGGTTCCACGGCCAGCGCGACGCCGGCGACGACCCGGCGGGCGACTTCTTCCGGCTCGAGCTCTCGACCAACGGCGGCTCGACCTGGACGACGATCGCCTCGCGCGGCGACGTCACCAACAACGCCGTCTGGACCCAGGTGACGGCCACGATCCCGGCGGGCTCGAACGTGAGGCTGCGCATGCAGGCCTCCGACGGCACGGCCACCGGCGACCTCGTCGAGGCCGGCATCGACGACGTGAGGATCTGCCCGCAGTAGAGAGAAGGACGCGCGGGCTTGGCAGCATGTGCGCGGGGGGCCTCCCGGCCCCCCGCGTTACGCGAAGATCCCCTCACAGTCCAGGCGGTTGCTTCGGCCGCCGATTCGTTGGAGGGAAAGGCATGTACATTCGGAGCAGCAGACTTTTCCTGGTCGCCGCGTGGGTCCTGACTCTAGCCGTGACGGCGGCGGCACGGGCGCAGAACGACTGTAACGACAACCCCTGGGCGAGCGGCTGGAGCCCGACGTGGCGTCGGATCTTCCAAGGCATCGAATGGGCGCGCGCCTGTACAACGCGACTGCCCATCAACCCGAACGTGGAGAACCAGCGGATTCAGAGAGTCAACGTCCTGCGGATCGACCTCGAGGATCCGGACATCCAGTTCTTCACCACGCCCAAAGCCACCGGGTCTGGAGTCGCTTACGACACCAGGGGACAGGTGGCGAGCGAGTTCCTGTGCGAGTATGGGCTGCAGGTAGCGGTCAACGCGAGCTTCTCCTGGCCCTGCTGCTGGTATGAGGGGCAGCCGGCACCGAACTTCAAGCTCTGCGGCCTGGCCCGCTCCGCGGGCACCACTGTCTCCCAACTGAGCAGCGTGCCCGACCCCAGCTACGTCGGCGCCACGGCCCTCATGATCACCGGCGACAACAAGGCGAGCTTCCGTACCATCACCGCCCCGGAGACCTGCGCGGCGACCCAGAACGGCTGCGTGCCCCGCGATGTCTGCACCGCGGTAGCAGGAGGTCCGCAGGTCGCCGGCGCGGGGGACTACTGCCCGCAGAAGCCCGTCCCCGGCCCCTTGATGCTGATCCAGGATGGGTTGAACATGAGCTGCCCCTGCACGGACGCGGCCCCGCCCGAGAAAGTCGCGGCGCGCACGGCGGTCGGCGTCAGCCGCGACGGCAAGGGCATGTTCCTGATCACGATCGACGCCGCGGAGGGCAGCGCGAGCGGAGCCGGGTTCTACGACACCGCTCAATGGCTGCTCCAGCTCGGAGCCTACAACGCCATGAACCTCGACGGCGGCGGCTCGACCACCCTGGTCATGCAGCTCCCGTTTGCCATCGGCGGCGCGCAGATTGTCAACCGCCCGTCCAACAACTGCCAACAGCGCTACGTCGGCAACTTCCTCGGGATCAAGGCCCAGTTGTTGGGCGATCCCTACGTGCCGCCTTCCGGCTGCGGCCTCAAAGGGAAAAGGGCCTGCAGCGGCCCGACGAAACCCGTACCCACCTGCCCGGCCGCCGCACCCCCGGCGCCCGCGCCCAGATAGGTGCCATGCGAATGAAGCAAAGTCACGCTCGCCAGGCGCTGAGGACCGTCGCCGGCGTCGATATGCTCGCGGATACGGAGGGACCATGAGACACCCTGTGTCAACCCCCTTTGGGTCAGCCGGCCTGTTGAGGTTGTTGGAGAAGGTGTTTGGCCGCGCCATGCCGTGCGGGGTCGTAGGGTTGTTGGTCGCGCCAGCAGCGCCAGAGCA
>JBIOUG010000082.1:0-77141 GCA_044866775.1 Thermoanaerobaculia bacterium
CGCCGAGCCCGCCGTGCGCACGGCGCTGACTGCCGAGCTGCGGACCGAGGGCTACGACACCCTGGAGGCGGCGGACGGGGAGCAGGCGCTGGCGCTCCTCGACCGGCAGCCCGACCTCATCCTGACCGACCTCGCGATGCCGGTCGTCGACGGCTTCCAGCTCATCAGCCGCGTCCGCCGCCGGCAGCAGACCCCGATCGTGGTGCTCTCGGTGCGCGGCGGCGAGTCGGACAAGGTGCGGGCGCTCGACCTCGGCGCCGACGACTTCGTCGTCAAGCCGCCGTCGATGCCCGAGCTGCTGGCGCGGCTCCGCGCCCAGCTCCGGCGCACCGCGCATCCCGAGGTCCTCCGTTTCCCCGACCTGACGATCGATCGCCACCGCCGCCGCGTCGTCCAGGGCGAGCGCGAGGTCAAGCTGACGCCGACCGAGTTCGCCCTCCTCGAGCTGTTCGCGACCCACGCCGGCAAGCCGCTCTTCTTCGGGCAGATCATCGACCGGGTCTGGCAGGCGGCGCCGGCGACCTCGAAGGACACGGTGCGCGTCCACGTCACAGCGCTGCGCCGCAAGCTCGAGCCGGACCCTTCCAACCCGCGCTACCTGGTGACCGAGCCGTGGATCGGCTACCGCTTCATCGCCGAGCCGCTCTGATTGGACCGCGCTATCCTGGCGATCCGTGGGCCGCTCGCTGCCGCCGCCGGCTTTCGCCCTCCTGGCCCTTGTGCTCTTCGCCGCCTGCGGCGCTTGTGTGGGCGCACGTCCCGGCGAGACCGGCGGCGCTCCCGCGGCCGCCCCGGCGGCGGCGGCTCCGGGCGGCCGGCCGCGGACCATCGCCGTGCGCACGCCCGACGGCGTCGCCGAGCTCGAGCGCGCGATCCGCGACGGCGGCTTCTTCCGCTGGGGGCTGCCCGAGCTCCCAGGCGTGAAGGTCGGGGTGGGACCGCGGGCCCGCGGCGAGACTCTGCTCCTGGCCGACGTCCTCCCCGCGACGGCGGAGACCCGCGGCGCGGTCGTCGGTCTCCCCGTCGCCTTCGACGAGGCAGCCGTGCTGCTCGCCGGCAGCCGGTACCCGCATCACGCGGTCGCATTGCGCCTGCCGGCGGCCCGCCGGCCGACCTGGGTGGTCCTCGCGCCCACCGCCGACGCGGTCGCCGAGCTGACGAACGAGCTCCTCATGCGGCTGACCGGCGGCCGGCGCCGCTGGCGCGGCGCGCCGGAGTTCGACTACCTCGTGCGCGAGACCCCCTACCTCGAGCGCCGCGGGCGCTGGCGGATCGTGCGGGGCGAGACGCGGCGTGAGACGGTGGGGAAGGTGTGGTCGGAGGAGCACCCGAAGTGGCGCTGGGGGGTGCGCTGGGGGTGGCGCCGGCTGCCGCAGCCCAGGTGGGAGATCGACCCGGCGAGCGACCACGACGACCTCGCCGCGCGCCGCCGGTTCTACGACGAGCTGGCGACCCTCCCGGGGCGACACGCCGAGGTGCGCGTTGCCGCCGATCTTGCGGCGCGGCCGGAGGTCGTGGCGCTCGCGGCGGAGCTCGACCGCGCCGCGGCGGCGATGGCGCGCCGGGTGCCGGTGACGCTCGCCGCCCCCGTCACCCTGATCGTCGAGCGCGACTTCGTCGAGCAGGGGCGCCACACCGGCGCGATCGGCGCGGCGGTCCCTGGTCCTCAGGCCGACCTCCACCTCGTCCTTCACCCGGACGACGGCTTCGCCTACCGCCACGCCCTCGCCGCCGTGCTCGTCGCGCGCGGCGGCCTCGCGCTGCGTCTGCCGCCGTGGCTCGCGCACGGCGCCGCGCTCTGGCTCGCGGATGATTGGTACGGCCGTCCCTGGCGCGACTGGCTGCCGCTCCTCGCCGCGGCCGGCGCGCTGCCCACCGCCGAGGAGCTGCTCGCCGCGCCCGAGCAGCCGGACGGCTCCGCCCCGCTCTGGACGCCGGCGGCGGCCGCGGTGGTGGACCGCCTCCCGGGGAGCACGCTGGCCGAGAAGCTGGCCGCCACCCCGGGCCGCGAGCAGGTGGCCGCGGCGCTCGCCGCCCTCGGCCGCCTGCCGCCGCCGGCCCCTGCGTCCAGGCCGCGCCTCCCCCCCGGCTTCCTCGCCGGCGTCTCGCTCGCCATGAGCAACAGTCTCGACGGCGGCTATCACGCCCCGGCCTTCGAGCGCGCGCTCGACGCCGTCGAGGCGCTCGACGCCGGCGCCGTGTCGCTGATGCCCTTCGCCTTCCAGCGCCAGCCGGCCAGCCCCGAGATCTCCTTCGTCCACCAGAGCCCGTCAGGCGAGACCGACGCCGGCCTCGTCCACGCCGCCCGCCGCTGCCGCGCCCGCGGCGTCTCGGTCCTCTGGAAGCCGCACATCTGGGTCGGCGACGGCTGGACGGGCGACGTCGCGATGGCGCGCGAGGAGGACTGGCGCCGCTGGTGGGCTTCCTACCACCGCTACGTCCTGCACCACGCCTTCCTCGCCCGCTGGGCGGAGGCCGACCTCTTCGTGATCGGCGTCGAGCTGTCGCGGACGCTCGAGCGCGGCGCGGAGTGGCGGCGGCTGATCGCCGGCGTCCGCGTCCTCTTCCCGGGCGCGGTCACCTACGCCGGCAACTGGGACGGCGACCTCGACCGCGCCCCCTTCTGGGACGACCTCGACCTGCTCGGCGTCGACGCCTACTTCCCGCTCGCCGGCTCGCCCGCGGCGACGCGCGACGATCTCGTCGCCGGGGCGCGCGCGGTGGCGGCGCGGCTCGGTGCCGCGGCGCGCCGCCACGGCAAGCCGCTCCTGCTGACCGAGGTCGGCTTCGCGGCCCGGCGCGGCGCCTGGATCGAGCCGCACGTCGAGGGCGGGGAGGTGTCGCTCGACGACCAGGCGCGCGCCTACGAGGCCCTCTTCGCCGGCCTCGGGCGTCCGCCCTGGCTCGCCGGCACCTACGTCTGGAAGGTGTTCAGCGGTCCGCGCGGCGACGGCGAGCCGTCACCCGACTTCCGCCTCGTCGGCCGCCCGGCCGCGGCGGTGGTGCGGGGCTATTACTCCACCAGAAGGTGATTTTCGCAATCGCAACATATTTTGATCGTGTGCACTCGCCGGACCGATGTGCGCATGCCGTGATATCGTTTGTGGCAAAGAACTCACACGCAGCGCCGGGGGTGGACCCTGGTCACGCTCGTCCTTTCGACCTTGGTGGCGGCCCTGGCGGGGCTCGCGGTTTGGCGGTACATGGTGGTGGCCAACCGCCGGCTCGAGGTGCGGGTGCAGGGGCGCACGCGGGAGCTCGAGCGTGAGGTCGCCGAGCGGCGGCGGGCCGAGGCGGCGCTGCGCGAGAGCGAGGAGCGCTACGCGCTGGCGGCGCGCGGCGCCAACGACGGCCTCTGGGACTGGCAGCTCGACACCAACCGCCTCTACCTCTCGCCGCGCTGGCGCGCCATGCTCGGCTGGGACGGGCCGGCGGCCGAGGGCCAGCCCGCCGAGTGGTTCGGCCGCGTCCATCCCGAGGACCTGCCGCAGCTCCGCGACGCGCTGAACGCCCACCTCGAGGGGCTGGCGCCGCACTTCGAGAACGAGCACCGGGTGCTGCACGGCGACGGCACCTACCGCTGGATGCTCTGCCGCGGCCTGGCGGTCGTCGGCGCCGACGGGCGGCCGACGCGCATGGCCGGCTCGCTCACCGACGTCACCGAGCGCAAGGAGGTCGAGCGCCAGCTCCTCCACGACGCCTTCCACGACGCCCTGACCGGCCTCCCCAACCGCGCCCTCTTCCTCGACCGCCTGGAGCTCGCCTTCGCCCGCACCCAGCGCCGGCGCGACACCGGCTTCGCCGTGCTCTTCCTGGACCTCGACCGCTTCAAGCTGATCAACGACAGCCTGGGCCACCTCGCCGGCGACCAGCTCCTGATCGCCGTCGCCCGCCGCCTCGAGGGGTGCGTGCGGCCGGGCGACACGGTGGCGCGCCTGGGCGGCGACGAGTTCGCGATCCTGCTCGACGACCTGCACGACCCGGCGGGGGTGGGGAGCGTCGTGCGGCGGCTGCAGGAGGGGGTGGCGCTGCCGCTCGCGGTCGGCGGCCGCGAGGTCTACACCAGCGTCAGCATCGGGGTGGCGGTCTCGAGCATGGGCTACGAGCGGCCGGAGGAGATCCTGCGCGACGCCGACGTCGCCATGTACCGCGCCAAGGGCGCCGGCGGCGCCCGCCACGAGATGTTCAACCGCGCCATGCACTCGGGCGCCCTCGATCGGTTGAACCTCGAGACCGATCTCCGCCGGGCGCTGCAGCGGCAGGAGTTCGAGCTCCACTTCCAGCCCATCTTCTCGTTGGCCGACGGCCGCGTCTCCGGCTTCGAGGCGCTGGTGCGCTGGCGCCACCCGGCGCGCGGCCTGGTGGGGCCGGACTGCTTCATCGCGGTGGCCGAGGAGATGGGCCTCATCCTGCCGTTGGGCGGCTGGGTGCTGGCCGAGGCCTGCGCCACGCTGGGGACCTGGCAGGAGCGCTTCCCGAACGGCCCGGGGCTGGTGGTCTCCGTCAACCTCTCGCCGCGGCAGCTCGTCCACGGCGGCCTCCTCGACGAGGTGCGGCGCGTCCTCGCCGTCTCGGGGCTCGCGCCCCGCTCACTGCGCCTCGAGATCACCGAGGGCGCGATCGTCGAGAACCCCGCCGCCACCGCCGAGGTGCTGCGCGAGCTCAAGAGGCTCGGCATCGGCCTCTGCATCGACGACTTCGGCACCGGCTACTCGTCGCTCTCCTCGCTCCAGCACTTCCCGATCGACGGCATCAAGATCGACCGCTCGTTCATCGCCGCCATGGGCATGGACGGGGCGCGCGACCAGATCGTGCGCGCCGTCGTCGGCCTCGCCCACAGCCTGCACATGGAGGTCGTCGCCGAGGGCGTCGAGACCGAGGGCCAGCTCGCCCGCATCCGCCAGATGGGCTGCGACCTGGGGCAGGGGTTCCTGCTCGCCCACCCGCTCGAGCGCCTGGCGGCGACCGAGCTGCTGGAGCGCGAGTCGGGCGTGGCGCCCGGGCCGCTCGGGCGGAGGCTGCGCGAGGCGCCGACGCACTAGGAGCCCGTCGCGCTGGTCGCGCGACGGACAGCGCTCCCAGCTACGGCGCCGGGAGGGTGCCCGCCCGGATGAAGATCGGCCAGAGCACCGTGCGCACCGGCTCGGGGCCCCAGAGCGTGGCAAGCTCGGCGCGCACCTCGTCGAGGGGGTCGCGGCCGGTGGCGCGGCGATAGCTCTGGCAGGCCGACCAGGTGGCGATGTAGCGGAGCAGGCGATCGAGGTCCCACCGCTCCTCCTGGGCCAGCGGCGGCAGCGGGATCTCCGCGAAGGGGAAGGGGATCGTGCGGTACTCCTCGTCCACCCAGTGCCGCTCCGGCGGCCAGTAGGGCTTCACGATCTCGTAGGCCAGGCGGTCGATGACCCGGTCCACCTGCGGGTCGACGCGCGCGAGGTTGTAGGTCCAGACCGCGACCGCGCCGCCCGGCGCCAGCACGCGCCGCACCTCGGCGTAGAAGCCGTCGAAGCTGAACCAGTGGAGCGCCTGGGCGGCGGTGACCAGGTCGACCGCCCCGCCGGGGAGGCCGGCGGCCTCGGCGGGCGCCAGCCGGTACTCGACGCGCGGGTGGGGCGCGGCGTGGGCGAGCTGCTCGGGGCTGGCGTCGGTGGCGATCACTTGCTCGAAGTACGCCGCGAGCCCGACCGCCGCCTGGCCGTTGCCCGTGCCGCAGTCCCAGGCCAGGCGCCGGTCCTGCGGCAGGAAGGCCAGAAGGTCGAAGAGGTCCGGTGGGTAGCCCGGCCGGTGGGCGGCGTAGTCGGCGGCATGACCCGAGAAGTAGTCGGCGAAGCCGCGCGCCCGTTCCCACTCCGCGCGGGTCAGGCGGACCAAAACGAAGCGGTCCTCCGGTCCCCACTTCGGGTTGGGATTGCCGCCCACTCCCGTGGGCCGAAAGCCGGTCCGCCCGAGGACGCGGCGCGAGGCGGGGTTGCGCTCGAGGGCGGAGGAGTGGATCTCCTCGAGTCCCAGCTCGCCGAACCCCCAGGCCACCGCCTGCCGCGCCGCCGCGCTGGCGTAGCCGCGGCCCCAATACGGCCGGCCGATCCAGTAGCCGAGCTCCGCGCGCCGCGGCAGGTCGCGAACCGAGTGGAGGCCGCAGGCGCCGACCACCGCGCCGCCGGCCGTGACGGCGAACACGAAGTCGGTCCCGGCCGCCCGCTGCGCCGCGGCCTCGCGCACGAAGGCGACGGCGCCGTCCAGCGGATAGGGAGAGGGGACGTTCGAGGTGGCGGCGATCGCCGGGTCGGAGGCGAGCTCCTGGAGAGCCGGGGCGTGATGGAGCGCGAGGGGCTCGAGGACGACCTGGGGCGGCGCGTCGGGCACGCCTGCAAGGATAGCGTCGAGCGCGGTACCACGCGGCGCCGTGCCGCGGCGGTGGTTCACCCGGCCGCTTCCGGAGCGGGCTCGACGCGCGAGGCTCCGCCCGAGGCCGCCGCGGCCGCGCCGGCGAGCGCCGCCTTCTCGTCGCTGGAGAGGAAGGCGACCTCCAGGGCGTTGGCCTGCGCGCGGCGCGCGAGCGCGGGGGTGAGCCCGGCCGCCGGCGCGGCGACGCGGTACTCGTGGGGGAGGTCGATGCCGCTGATCCCCGGGTCGTCGGTGTTGATCGTGGCGAGGAGCCCGCGCTCGAGGAAGCCGCGCAGCGGGTGGTCGGCGTAGCGGCGGACGGTGCTCGTCTGGAGGTTGCTCGTCAGCGAGACCTCGAGGCCGATCCGCCGGCTCGCGAGATGGTCGAGGAGCGCTGGGTCCTCGCCGGCGCGCACGCCGTGGCCGATGCGCTCGGCCCCGAGCTCGCGCAGCGCCTGCCAGACGCTCTCCGGCCCGGCCGCCTCGCCGGCGTGGACGGTGACGCGCCAGCCGGCGTCGCGCCCGCGGCGGAAGTGCTCGACGAAGAGGCTGCCCGGAAAGCCCCTCTCGTCGCCGGCGAGGTCGAGGGCGACGATGCGGTCGCGCTCTGTCAGGAGCGCCGCGAGCTCCCGCCAGGCCGGCTCCGGACCCCAGCTCCGGGTGAGGATGCCGATCAGGTTGGCGCGCACGCCGAAGTCGCGCTGCCCGGCCGCGACGCCGTCCGCCACCGCCGCGACGACCGCCGCCGGATCGAGCCCGTGCGGCTCGGCCATGAAGCACGGCGAGAAGCGCAACTCGACGTAGGCGAGCCCCTCGCCGCGCGCGTCCTCGACCGCCTCGTAGGCGACGCGCCGGCAGGCCTCGTAGTCGGCGAGCACGCCGACCATCCAGCGGAACTTGCCGATGAACGCCATGAGGTCCGGCGCGGGCTCGACCACCTGCACGTGCGGCCGCAGCCCCGCCTCGTCCCAGGCCGGCAGCGGCAGCCCGTGCCGGCGGCCGAGGTCGAGGATCGTGGCCAGGCGGACGCTGCCGTCGAGGTGGCGATGGAGGTCGACGAGCGGCAGCGCGGGATCGATCACGGCCGATCACCGGCCGGCGAGGGTTGCCCGCCTGGTGATGAACGGGACGACGAGCGCGAGGGGAACCAGCCCGGGGCGGCGGCGATCGGTCATCGCGTGGGCGCGAGTCTAGCCGAAGCCGCCGTGCGCCGGCGGCGCCCTAGAACCGCACCTCGACGCCGCCGAGGACGGCGTCCTCGGCCCCGGTGTCGAAGTCGTAGCGCTCCCACTCTGCGCGCAACCCGAACCGCTCGGCGACGGCGAACATGACGCCGGCTCCGAGGAGGAGGTCCGAGGCCTCTTCGGAGCTCTCCCTGGGGCCGGCGATGGTGATGAGGGTCCCTTCCTCGGTCCAGCGCAGGACGCCGGCCTTGCCGAAGAGGCTCACGCGGCCGATCGGCACGATGCCGAGCACCGATCCGGAGACGCCGTCGAGGTCGAGGTCGTAGCCGAAGTCGGCGACCGGCACGGCGCTGCGCTCGCCGAAGTCGTTGTAGGCGACCTCGAAGGCGAGGTGGCGGCCGAGTCCCACGCCGCCGAAGACGCGGAAGGTCTCGCCGGCTTCCGAGCTCTCGAGACCGCCTGTCGATTGGGATCGGATCGCGCCGCCGTCGATGCCGTCTCCCACGCTGCCGCCGAGATAGAACCCCGCGGCGCGCGCCGCACACACCGCCGGTCCCGCCATCAGAAGAAGGGCCGCCATGACTGCTCTCTTCGTTCGCATCGCCGCCTCCTTGGACGCACGCTCAAGCGCGCTAGAGTGCAAGGCCGCTGCCCGTTTCAGCGGCGCGGCGCGCCTCGCGGCACGGCGTGGACGCGCGGCACAAGCGACGAGATCTTGGATCCGCCGCTTCAGATCTTTGAAGTCACCCCGCGCTTCAAGGCGCGGTCCTCTGCGGGCGGATGGCACCGCCCAGCCAGCCAGCCCAGGGCCGCGGCATAGAGCGTCGCGCCGCCCACCAGCAATACGCCGCCCCAGAACGAGACCGGCAGCAGGTAGGAGGCGTCGCTGCCGTCGGTGACGATCAGGTAGAGCCACTCGTCGAGGGCGAGGCTCAGGCCGGCGCCGAAGACGCCGGCGGCGAGGTCGAGCAGGCGCGCCGGCCCGCGCAGCACCGCAAGCGGCACCCCGCCCGCCGCCACCAGGAGCAGCCCGGTGAAGAGGTGATGGATGTTGTAGACGCCGACGTCGAAGTTGGACTCCGGCGAGGCGTGGAGCAAGAGCCGCATGGTGACGAACGGCACCACGAGCGCGAGCAGGAAGACGCCGAGACGGCGGCGATCGACGGTCATCGCGTGGCCGCGAGTTTACCCGAGGTCCTGAGACCGGCGCCGCCCCTGCCGGTGGCTCAGCCGGTCTAGACACTGCCCTGCTTGGGTTACCCGCCGCCGCTCGTCGCTGGACTCAGACACCCGAGCGGTGCAATGTGCTGGTCGTAAGTCTCCCAATCTCGGAATCTTGTCTTCATAAGCCGAGAAGCTCCGACGGCAACGATCGTGGAAGTTATTGACCATACAACCGATCCACGGTTACGTGTGACTCACCGACCTCCCAATGACATGGTGCTCTTCGTGAGCGACGGCTTGTTGCGGATCCTTCTCGAAAGCTACACGCCCGCACCGCCGGGTGAGTTCGAGGTGAGACTGCGCTACGAGGCTATTGAGATCGCCCACGAGTGAGCCAGAGCTTTCGCCTGCAATATATCGGGCAGGCGAGATTCCTACCCAGGTGCGTAGGATTTAAGAGAACTGCTTCTCCAACAGGTCGTAGTACATCGCCGCGTGGTGCTGCCAGAAGCCGTCGCCGGGATCGTCGGGATTGGTGCCCGGCGTCCCCTGGAGCGCCACCTCCCAGCCGCAGCCGAGGAAGTTGAGGCTCTTGACGATCGAGACGGTCGACCCGGCCGCGGCCGGCGAGGTCTTCGCCAGCTTCTGCTGCGCCGCGACCTGCCCCAGGGCGGCGATGTGCGGCTGGTACTGGGCGACGCGCGCCGCCGCCACCCGCCCGTGCAGCGCCTGGACGTCGTTCTCCACGCCGCCGAGCTGGAGCTGCGCCAGAGTCATGACCGAGAGCGGGTTGGGGGTGTTGATGTCCCACGGCAGCTCCAGGGTGAACGGCACCTGCGGCACCCAGTCCTGGTCGTTGGTGACCCGGAAGGCGAAGCCCGGGTTGGCGGCCACCGCGTCGAAGTCCCAGCCGTAGTGGTCGTTGCCGGGCTTCGGCTGCGCGAAGGCGTAGGTCTTGTACGTGTAGTCGAGGACGCTGGTCAGCAGGTTCGGATAGGCCAGGTACGAGCGCACCAGCGTCGCCTCGGCCGCCCCCTGGCTGTGACCGGCGATGAAGACCTCGCTCCCGGCCGGCACCTGCTCGAGCAGGATCGGCAGGATGCCGACCTCGACGTCGAGGAGGGTGTAGAGCGTGCCGAGCGCGAAGCCGAGGTGGACGGCCGCCAGCGGATCGGCCGCGAACTGATAGGAGAGGCTGATCGAGCCCAGGCTCAACGAGCCGCTGGCGGGGATCATCACCGACAGCAGGTCCTCGATGATGCTCCCGGCCTCGAGCACGGTGCCGCGGATGACGACCGCGTACTGGCCGCTCACCGTCGTCTGCCAGAGCTGCCAGCGGTTCTGGAAGGGGCCGAACTGCTGCGAGTCGAAGACCATCGTCCAGCCGGCGGGAAGCGGCGGCGCCTGCAGCGGCGGCGGCGTCGTGCCCATGTTGGCGTTGATGGCGACGAGGCTCTCGGCTTCCGAGGCGACGAATCCGGGCGTGAAGGCCATCAGGGGTCTCCTTGCTAGGTCTGTGCTCCCAGTGATGTCGGTTGGCGCGGGGACGTTTCGCGGCGGCGTCCTAGCCCGTCGCGCTAAATCGCGCGACAGGCTAGCGCTCCCAGGGTTTATTGGATACGGCGCGAAAGCTCTCGCGCCTAGTGGAAGTCGTGGCTCGGCGGGGCGGCGAGGTCGCGGAGCGCCCAGAAGCGCTCGCCGCGGACGGAGATCGTGCCGTCGCGCTTCTGCACGGGCCCCTCGACGACCAGGCCGGCGGCGCCCACGATGAGGCGGCGGTGCTGCTGCAGGAGCTCGGGGCGGACGATCGCCTGCGCCATCCCGGTCTCGTCCTCGAGGGTCATGAAGAGGAGCCCCTTGGCGGTGCCCGGCCGCTGGCGGACGATGACCGCCCCCGCGATCCGCACGCGGTCGCCGTTGCGGTAGCGCGGCAGGTCGGCGGCGGCCACCACGCCCTGGCGCCGCAGCTCCGCGCGCAGGTAGCTCATCGGGTGCGGCCCGAGGGTGAGCTGGGTGCCGCCGTAGTCGGCGAGGGTCTCCTCGACCGCCGACATCTCGGGCAGCGGCGAGGGCTCGGGGTCGGCGAGCGGCGCCAGCAGCGGCCCGGCCGGGCGCGCCGCCCGCGCCACCTGCCAGAGGGCGGCGCGGCGGCTGGCCTCGAAGGACGCCAGAGCGCCGATCGCCGCCAAGGTCTGCAGCTCGTCCGCGTGCAGCGCGCAGCGCCGCGCCAGGTCCTCGGCGTCGCGGAACGGCCCGTCGCGCCGGCGCTCGTCCTCGATCCGCGTCCCCGCCGCCGCACGCAGGCCGCGCACGAACTTCAACCCCAGACGGAGGGAGCCGGTTGGCGCTCCCGCGCGCTCCTCCCAGGTGCACTGCCAATCCGAGCGCTGGACGTCGATCGCCCGCACCTCCACTCCCCGCCGCTGTGCGTCCTTGACCAGCGTCGCCGGGTGGTAGAAGCCCATCGGCCAGGCGTTGAGCAGGCCGAGGTAGAAGGCGGTCGGGTGGTGGACCTTCAAGTAGGCGCTGGCGTAGGCGATGAGAGCGAAGCTCGCGGCGTGCGACTCGGGGAAGCCGTAGAGGGCGAAGGCGGTGATCGCCTTGACGATCTCCTCCTGCGGCTCGCCGGTGATGCCGCGCGCGGTCATGCCGTCGCGCAGCTTGCGCTCGATTGACCGCATCCGCTCGGCCGAGCGCTTGAAGCCCATCGCCCGCCGCAGCTCCTCGGCCTCGCCGCCGGTGAAGCCGGCCGCCGTCATGGCGACGCGCAGGAGCTGCTCCTGGAAGAGCGGCACCCCGAGCGTGCGCTCGAGGATCGGCTTCAGGCTCGGGTGCGGGTAGGTGACCGGCGCGCGCCCGCGCCGCCGCTCGAAGTAGGGGTTGGTCATGTTGCCGACGATCGGGCCGGGGCGGATGATGGCGATCTGGATCACCAGGTCGTAGAAGCGCTGCGGGTCGTTGCGCGGCAGGGTCGCCATCTGGGCGCGGCTCTCGACCTGGAACACCCCGACCGTGTCGGCGCGCCGCAGCAGGGAGAAGACCTCGGGGTCGTCGGGCGGGAGCTGCGCCAGGTCGAGGTGCTTGCCCTCGCGCTCGCGCACCACCGGCACCATCTCCTCGAAGGCGGCGAGCATGCCGAGCCCGAGGAGGTCGATCTTGATGATCCCCAAGTCGGCGCAGTCGTCCTTGTCCCACTGCACGACGACCCGCCCCGGCATCGAGGCCGGCTCGAGCGGCACCACCTCGTCGAGCCGCCCGGCGGCGATGACCATGCCGCCCGAGTGCTGCCCGAGGTGCCGCGGCACATTGTGAATACCGATCCAGGCGTCGGCGAAGTGGCGCACCCGCCCCTCCTCGGGGTCGAGGCCGCCGGCGGCCAGCTCGGCGGCGAACGACCTGGGATCGCCGCGCGCCAGGTCGTAGGTGAAGCTCCCGAGCTGGCGCGCCAGGCGCTCGATCTGCTCGGCCGAGTAGCCGAAGGCCTTCGCCACCTCGCGGGTGGCCGAGCGGTCGCGGTAGGTGATGACGTTGGCGGTCATCGCCGCGCCGTGCGGGCCGTAGCGGCGGTAGACGTACTGGATGACCTTCTCGCGCTGGTCGCCGGAGGGGAGGTCGAGGTCGATGTCCGGCCACTCGCCGCGCTCCTCGGAGAGGAAGCGCTCGAAGAGGAGGTCCATCTTGACCGGGTCGACGGCGGTGATCGAGAGCGCGAAGCAGACCGCGCTGTTGGCGGCCGACCCGCGCCCTTGCACCAGGATCCCCTCGCGCAGGCAGAACTGCACGACGTCCCAGACGATCAGGAAGTAGCCCGCGAGGTCGAGCTTCTCGATCAGCGCCAGCTCCTTCTCGAGCTGCGCCTGGGCGCGCGCGGTCAACGGCCGGAAGCGGACGCGGGCGCCGTTCCAGGTGACGTGGCGGAGGCACGAGGCCGGGGTCTCGCCCGGCGGCAGCGGGTAGTCGGGGAAGCGGTAGCCGAGGTCGGCCAGGGTGAAGTCGAGCCGCGCCGCGAGCGCCCCCGCCTCCGCCACCGCCGCCGGGAGATCGGCGAAGAGCCGGGCCATCTCGGCGGCGGGCTTCAAGTGCCGCTCGCGGTGCGCGGCGAGGAGGGTGCCGGCGGCGTCGAGCTGCGTGTGGCGGCGGATGCAGGTCAGGACGTCGTGGAGCGCCTTGTGCTCGGGCCGCGCGTAGCGCACGCCGTTGGTGGCGACGAGCGGCAGGCGGAGCGACCGCGCCAGCTCGATGGCGGCGCGGTTCCGGTGCTCCTCGGCGCGGAGCTGGTGGCGCTGCAGCTCGACGTGCACCCGCCCGCCGAAGAAGACCGCGAGCCGCTCGAGCAGGCGCCGCGCCCGCTCGACGCCCCCCTGCCGCAGCGCCGCCGCGAGCGGCCCCTCGTCGCCGCCGGTCAGGCAGCGCAGCCCCGCCGCGTGCTCGGCGACCATCTCCCAGGTCGCCCGCGGCTCGCCCTTGGGCCGGCCGCGCGCCGCCGCGGAGAGCAGGCGGCAGAGGTTCTTGTAGCCGGCGCGGCTCTCGACCAGGAGGGTCAGGCGCTCGCCGGCGGGCGCCGCGGCGCCGCCACCTGCAGCGGCGGTGGCGGCCGGCGGTGGCGGCGGCACCAGTCCCATCGGCCCCTGGTGCCCGGCGGCCGGCCGTTCGCCGGCCCGGCGCGCAGCGAACGGCAGAGCGGCGGCGGCAGGCTCCAGCTCCACCTCCGCCCCCACCAGCGCCTTGATCCCCGCCTGTCGCGCCGCCTGGTAGAAGCGCGGCGCGCCGTAGACGCCGCGGGCGTCGATCAGGGCCACCGCCGGCAACCCGAGCTCCGCCGCCCGGACGATCAGGTCCTCGGGAAGCGAGGACCCGTCGAGGAACGAAAAGGCGGAAGCGGCCCGCAGCTCGGCGTAGGGGAGGGGAGGCGCGCTCCGCACGGGGTGAGAATAGGCGTAAAAAGAGCGTAAAACAAGGCGCGCGGCGGCGGCCCCGCGCTCTCGGATCGGCCGCCGGTGCCGCGAAATCCCCCGTCTCTACCGCGGGATTCATCCGCCCTGCCGCGGAGTCGCTCGATCCGGCGGTTGGATCTCGACAACTAGCGGCTTCGTCCCTCGGTGCGGCGGGCCGTTCCGGCTGTTTGGCCGTGAATCTAGGTTACAATGCCGTGAAATCCTGTGGAGCCGCCCTATCTTCTGGAGGTGAAGCCGTGAGCGCGCTAGAGCTGGTCGTGAGTTGCCACGATCCTCGATGTGGGGAACAGGGGAACGCCGCGGAGTGCATGGACTCCGCGGCGTTCCGACTCCTCTTCGCGGCGCAATGGGCTGCCTCGGCACCTGCGGCGACGGATTCCGCGGCCGGAAAGCGCGGCGCGGCGCCGTGCGGGCACGATTTCGCGGCGGAATTGGCAGGCAGGGAGAGGAGAACGCCATGAAAACCACCACCACCACCGCCACCACCACCTGGTCGGTCCCCGCGATCCTGGAGAGCCTCGAGGCGCAGGCGGCGGTCCTCCGCGAGCGCGAAGCCTTCCACGCCGGCCACGAAGCCCACCACCGCGAGAAACGGAGCGCCTACGCCGCCGAGCTGGCGGAGGTCAGCCGCCGCCTGGAGGCCTTCCGCGCCGCCGCCGAGGAAGCTATCGAGCTCGCCGCCCGCCAGGCGCCGTCCGCCGCCGCCGCCGTCAAGCAGGCCGACCTCGGCTCCGCCTCCCGCCCCAAGCTCGGCCGCATGGTCGGCCTCCTGGTCCAGGAGAAAGCGGCCACCGAGCCCTTCGGCCCCGTCGGCCTCGCCCGGGAGGTCAACGGCCGCTTCGCCGAGCGCCTGCGCCGCCCCGTCACCGCCGGCCAGGTCTCGGTCGTCCTCCGCCGCCTCCACCGCCAGGGCAAGATCCATCGCGCGCGCCCCGGCCGCCCGCATTGGGAGGCGCTCTACGCGAAGGAGGCGCCGGCG
Source organism: Thermoanaerobaculia bacterium (assembly GCA_044866775.1). Taxonomy (GTDB): domain Bacteria; phylum Acidobacteriota; class Thermoanaerobaculia; order Multivoradales; family UBA5704; genus DASUNQ01. Next base: position 14,664 of record JBIOUG010000082.1, read on the forward strand.
GGCTGAGCGCCACGCCGCGGTGTCATCCGGGAAGCATCCATTGTGCGGGAAGGCGCTGGAAGTCGGTCTCATCGAAGTTGCAGACCGTCTCTTGAACGTTTGGCGTCGACGCGGAGTCTTTTCACGAGGCTCGGCGGGGTTTTCAATCACTCCTGGTCTTCTCGTGGACGTCGCCGCGGCGGTCCCTGGCATTGGGAACGCTCCTGTGGAGACTGGCGAGCCGCCGGCCCGATGAAGGAATCTCGGTGCGGCGTTTCGGGGTCACCGCAGGATCGCGCTCGAAGACGCCGTGGGAGTAGAGGTCCTCGTCGACGTCGTTGCTGGCTTGCGCTTGCTCCAGCCAGAGGTTCCAGTAGGCGATCAACTCGTCCGGTGCCAGGTTGCGCAGGTCGAGATCCTCTTCGCTCAGGAACTCGTCTCGTGGTCCTGTCACGATGCGGTCCCCCTGACCGGGTCGTGAGGTAGGACCCCCTCAGCGCGCGCAACGAGCAGGCGGTGAGCCTCCGCCAGAGGCAGGTCCGCCACCTGCCGCTGCACGCTCGGCCAGAGCTCGGCCCACGCTTCGGCGGCGGCCTGGTACCGGGCCAGGCGCTCCTCGTTGGCGCGGATCAGCATGCGGCGCTCCTTGTCGAGCGCCTCCTCCAGGGCGTCTCGTCCGTCCGCGACCAGGGCGAGCAGCGGCCTGCGCCGGATCGCCTCGGCCAGCAGGGCGGGGTGGTCCCGGGCCAGTTGGATCAGGTCGCGGCTGCTGCGGGAGTAGAGGAGCTGCGAGTACGGGTCGGTCATCCGGCGCGCCAGCTCACCGACGACCGCGTAGTCCTTCTCGCGATTGGTCAGCTTCATGGCGGCCAACGGTTCGAGGCCGACCACCGGATCGCCTGTGGCCTCGGCCTCGCTCCACATCAGCGCCAACTGCTCCGGGGAGATCCGCGGCGGGCGGCTGACGAAGTCGGTGCGCAGCCGCAGAGTCTCACGCCGGAGCTCGAAATGGGAGCTCCAGCCGCCGGCGAGCCAGCGCACGTCGAGCGGCGCTCCGAAGCGATATCGCGCCCCGTGGCGGGAGAGAACCCCCAGGACGTGGTCGGTCGCCTCGGCATCCTCCCGCAGAATCCAGTCGCCGTCCTTGCTCATCACCGCCAGCCGATGGACCACGACCGCCTGGCCGGAGCTGAGCAGAGCCCGTAGGCGGCCTTGGTTGAACTCTTCCGTCAGCTCGAGATAGGGGTTCCTCATCGTCCGGGAGCAGTATAGCGACGGCCAGTCTGTGACCTCAGGGAGGTTCGCCGGTGAGGGCGCCGGCGACTCACGGACAAGTCGCGAACGCCGACGTGTCCTGGAGCGGCTGGAAGGGGACTCCCCGCCGACTCCGATAAATGCGCTCGAGGCCGCTGCGGGTATCGGTGACGTGCAGCTCGCTGCGGACATCGGTCAGCCCGGTGGCGAACACCCAGAAGCGGGCGGTGGTGGTGCAGGCGTTGAGCACCTTGACCACCATCTCGACGTTGGCCGGCGAGAAGAACCAGAAGTACCCGGTATCCGTGGTGATCGGCACCGCATGTCCGGCCCCGGTGGCACGATCCGTCGTCCAGAGGGTCTCGACGCGGAAGCGCCCGCTCGAGAGGCAGAGCGCGTGCTCGCTGGGGGTGCAGGAGTCGACCGGAGGAGGAGGCGGCGGCGGCGGCGGAGGAGGAGGAGGGGGTTCGCCCGGAACGCAGGGCTCACTCGGCCCCACCGCGGCGAGATCGCGCTGCAGCAGCACGGAAATCCTGGGCACGAACTGCGGGATGCCGGTCTCGGTGGCGCCGTCGCTCACCAACAGGTCGAGCTTGCGGTCGCCGTTGAAGTCGCCGGCCGCCAGTTGCCCCGCCCGGAGTGAGGCGGGGAACTCCGCCAGCCCCCAGACGGTGACCACCTCGCGCACACCGCCCGCCCCGTTACCCAAGCCGAGATGGACCTTCGCTCCGGGCAGGCCAAGGCCCGGGTATGCGCCCGCTGAAGCGATGTCCGCTCTGCCGTCGCCGTCGAAGTCCGCCACCTGCAGCGCCGCCTGGTCGCGCTCGGAGACCGGGTAGCGGTCCTTGAGCGTGAACCCGCCCTTGCCGTCGCCGAGCAAGAGGTCGATCCAGCAGCGGGTGACGGGGTCCGGCTGATCGACCGGGTTGCTATCGGTGATGGCGAGGTCCAGGTTGCCGTCGCGGTTGAGGTCTCCTGCCGCGATTCCATCGATGTGCCGGCTGTTGGCGCCGAGCGGCACCGTCCCCGAAGTGAACCTTCCTGTGCCGTCGCCTTGCAGGAGCTGCAGGAAAGGGGGGCTGTCGGGGCCCCCGGTGACGCCGATCGTCAGCAGGTCGATCGCCGAGGTCCCCGCGAATTGCCCGAGCAGCACCTCGCCGCCAAAGAAGGGCGGGTATCCGGTCGAGCCGGCCGGCGGCGGAGGCAGGTCGGTCTGCACGACCTGGAAGGTGCCATCGCCGCTGCCGAGTAGCGCGATGGCGGCGACGGCGTCTTTCCGGCGCACGAGGCAGGCGATGTCGGCCAAGGCGTCGCCGTTGAGATCGGCCGTCCCGAGGTCGTTGGCGAGGAGCCCTTCGGGGCGTGGGGCGACGAGGGTCTGAGGCGGCCCGAACCCGCCGCGGCCGTCGCCGAAGTAGATCCGGACCTCGCCGGTGGTGGCGCTGGCGACCGCGATGTCGAGGTGGTCGTCGACGCTGCGGTTGAACTGGTCCGAGACGACGCTGGCGTTGCCGGGGAACACGTCGACCTGGACCGGAGGCGAGAAGGCGCCGGTACCGTGGCCGCTGGAAAAGGTGACGATGTCGCCAGGGGGAAAGAAGCCCCATTGCACGCCGACGAAGTCGAGGGCGCCGTCGTGATCGAAGTCGCCGAGGGCGAAGTCGCGGGGTGTCAGGCCGAGCGGCCAGAGGCGGTTCCGCACCTCGAAGGTCTGCTGATTGAGCAGCACGTCGACGCCGTCGCGCGTCGCGCCCGCCGCCACCTGCACCGGCTCGAAGCACGCCGGCGCGTCGAGCCTCGGGTCGCTGCTCTCGCGTGCCCCGCTCCAGGACTCGGGCGGCCCGGGGAGGGTCCTCGGGATGTCGAATGGTCCTACCCGGTTGGCGCCGGAGAGGAAGGCATCGATCTCCTCGACGTCGATGCGGTAGCGCGCTTCGGGGTGGAGCCCGCAGATCGTGTAGCTGCCAGGCGCGTTCTGCGTCGCGCCCGAGACCCAGGAGAGCGCGTCTGCCGGATCGTCGAGGTTGCGGGCGACGACGTTGGCGCCGTTGAACGGCAGGCCGGCGCTGGTCAGGACGCGGCCGCCGACGCAGCCGGTTCCCTCCAAGAAGCCGGGAGCAGGATAGAGCCGCGACATCGCCACCGCGTCGTCCCGCGCGGGAGTGACACCGCGCTCGACGAAGGGAAACATGATCTCGACCGGAGACGTCCGGCCGACCTTGCCTTCCTCGGGCGGAAACAGGAGTCCGTGTACCTGGGTGTGGCCAAGCCCACTGAGGTGGCCGATTGCGTGAACGGCGCTGACTGCAAATGCGGAGCTCTGGAATTCGGAGAAAGTCGGTACTCTGTTGAGCGAGCTGCCGTTGAGGAAGATGAATCCTTCGATCAGCTTCGCTCCCGCGGGCACCTCGTGGGCGATGTCGACCGGCTGCCCCCCGGCGGACATCCAGGTGGGAGACGCGAAGCTGGCAATCCGGGTCAGCCCGCCGAAGAGCGCCTCGAAGACCTCGCCATCGGCGTCGAAGACGACGACGGTCTTCCCCAGCGGCGCCGTGGCGCCGCCGAGGGGGCCGAGGTAAGGGCCGAAGTTGGTCGCGTCGACGTCGACGTCCAGGGTCCCGGCCGGCCCGTACTGGAGCGCCGACGTCGGGATCACCTGCCACCGCGCGAAGAGAATATCGATGAACGCCCGCGCTTCCTCCGCGGGAATGCCGCCGAGGCCCCCGCGGTCGAACGTGTACTGCAACGGCGCCTCCGGGTCCCAGCCGACCGGGGCGCCGCCGTCGAACACCAGGTACCCGCCCGCGCCCGCCGATCGCGGGCAGACGAGGAGCATGACCGCGAGCGCGCCGGCCCGCAGGATGGACCCGGTCATCGCGAGCCCCTGGTCATCGCTGCGCTCCCCCGTGCAACAGTGCCCGCAGCGCTTCCAGCGTGGTGACCTCGGGCTCCGGGGAGTGACGAGCCGCGGAGTCCGCCGCCGGCGCCGCCTCGCGCGCGGTCACGAAATGGCCGGCGGCGAGTGGGCGCAGCAGCGGTTCCTCCACTGCGAAGGCCGCCTCACCCGCCCCCGCCGGTGAGGTGAGGCCGGCGCGGCCTGCGGGGAGCAGGAAAAGCACGTACTCCTCGCCCGGCCGATAGACGGGGAGGCCCACGAGCTGTCCGAGGTCGAGCGGCCCGCCCTCGGGAGTCCCGACCTGGCGGAAGCGCAGGCGCGGGCCGGGTTGCCCCTTGAACGTCTCGCGCACCTCGAAGGTGTACTCCGTGGCGGCGAGGCGCGCGCCGGCCACCTCGACGGTCACCACCTCGGCGCTCAGGCAATGGCCGCGCACGACGTGAGCGGCATCCCGGGCGAAGGCGACCAGACGATCGGGGTCCGCCGCAGCCGAGGAGGCTCCGGAGGCCGAAGGGCAGGTCAGCGCGCAGAGGGCGACCGTCAGGCCTGTGAAGGTCGCGACGCGCCGCCGGTCGATCCGGCAAGGGGCTGCGATCATGGGCCGGAACCTCCTTTTAGGAGAAAAGCATGATCAGTTTATGCCGAATCACCATAGAGTCAAGAGACGCCAAGACCTGATGGCGCGCTGGCGCCTCCGGCCCGCACCAGTGCCTTTGTAGCCGCGCAAAGCCTTCCGTCTCGTGGCAACGGAGCCGCGAGCCACTCTTCCGGAGACTCACGCATGAGAGGCGATGGAGTCGTCCGCCCCTGGCGGACCTTTTTGCTTTTGGCGGCCGGCGCGTTCATGGCCGCCGCGTTCACTACGGCGGCTGCGGCGCAGCCGGTCGATCGCGGCAAGGGAGTGGACCCGCGGGTCGATTACGAGTCGTTCAAGCAGTTGGGGCCCTGGGACGACCGCAACTATCGGGTCACCCTGGAAGACCTCGCCTTCCTGGCGCCGAACGAGCACGAGCTCAAGGACCCGATCCCGGTCTTCTTCCGCATCGAGCTGCGGAAGTCCAACCCCGGCATGCCGCGGACCGGCCCGGCGCAGTACCCGCGGAGCGCGCTCCAGATCTTCGAGCTGCGGTACGGCGGCTACCTGATCGGCGCCCAGCTCTATCGCAGCGTCGTCTTCCGCAACGGCCGCTTCGAGGTGGTCCAGGAGCGGGGGATATCGCAGCAGGAGTTCGTCGAGCGGGCGCTCTCCTCGGACGTGCGCGTCAGCTCGCCGACCGGCGGCGCCGAGTCGGCGGTCAAGATCCATCCGACCGACGTCAACAAGGTGGTCGCCGGCTCGAATGGGCCGGGGTCGGGGCAGATCATGTGGTACTCGACCAACGGCGGCTCCTCCTGGACCCAGGCCGCCGCGCTGCCGCAGGGGAGCACCTGCTGCGACCCGACGGTCGACTGGTCCTCGAACGGCCAGTACGCCTACACCTCGACGCTCGGCGGCTGCACCTCGCTGTGCAACGTCTGGGTCTACCGCTCCGCCGACGGCGGCGCCACCTGGAACGATCTCGCGACGATCACCCCCGGCGACGGCCGGCGCGAGGTCACCTCGGCGTCGACCAGCGACAAGCAGTACATCCACGTCGACAAGTTCGCGACCTCCCCTCTCCGCGACAACGTCTACCAGTGCTGGCACGACAACAACACTCTGAAGTTCTCGCGCTCGACCGACTTCGCCCACACCTGGAGCGCGCCGCTGACGATGTCGAGCGGCACCAGCCAGTCGGGCATCGGCTGCGATCTGGCGACCGACAAGAGCGGCAACGTCTTCTACTTCTGGCCGGCGACCAACGGCAAGACGATCCTGTCGCGCAAGTCGACCAACGGCGGCACGAGCTTCAACGCGGTCGTCACCGTCTCGACCACCCAGGACGGCTATGACTTCGCGATCCCGGCGATGGAGACGCGCCGCGCCTTCATCTACGCCTCGGCCGACGCCGACCTCTCGAGCGGCGCCTTCGCCAACTCGGTCTACGTCGCCTGGACGGACACCACCGCGCCCGAGTCGGGAACGCCGGCCAACAACCACGGGCGCATCCGGGTCGCCTACTCGCGCGACGGCGGGGCCACCTGGACGGTCCGCACGCCGCACGAGACCGCCGACGCGAGCACCGTCGACCGCTTCCACCCGTGGCTCGGGGTCGGGCCGGACGGCAAGGTCTACGTGGCCTTCTACGACACCCGCAGGAGCCCGACGCGGGTGGGTGTGGACATCTTCTACTCCGTCTCGTCCGACGGCGGCGACACCTGGCCGACGCCGACGCGGCTGACCAGCGTGCTGTCGCCGCAGATCGACACCGGCTTCGAGTGGGGCGACTACAACGGCCTCGACGTCGTCGGCAGCCAGCTCATCTCGATCTTCACCGACAACCGCAACGAGGGCGGCGGCAGCACCGACTCGGTCGACGTCTACGCCGCCGGCGTCCAGATCGGCGGCGGCCCCGGCAACACGGCGCCGGTGGTCACCATCACCGCACCGGCCAACGGCACGTCGGTCGCGCAGGGCACGTCGGTGACCTTCAGCGGCACGGCCAACGACGCCGAGGACGGCGCCATCGCCGCCAGCCTCACCTGGACCTCGAGCATCAACGGCATCTTCGGCAGCGGCGCCTCCTTCAGCAGCTCGTCGCTCGCGGTCGGGACCCACACCATCACCGCCGCGGTGACCGACAGCGGCGGCCTCCCCGGCTCGGCCGCGATCACCTTGACCGTGACCAGCGGCTCGACCACGGTGACCTTCTACTCGGTGGCGTCGCAGGACGGACGGATCTGGGAGTCGGGCGAGACCGGCAACGTCGGCGGCGGCGGCAACTCGACCGACAACCTGACCACCGCCCTGCGCATCGGCGACACCAATGCCGACGAGCAGTACAAGAGCATCATCTCCTTCGACTCCTCGTCGCTCCCGGACGGCGCGACGATCCAGTCGGCCACCGTGCGCCTGGTGCGCGGCACGATCTCCGGCGGCAATCCCTACACCTCGCACGGCCCGTGCGTCGCCGACATCGTGACCGGCGGCTTCGGCGGCTCGACCGCCTTCGCCTTCTCCGACTGGCAGGCGGCGGCGACGGCGACCAACGTCGCGACGCTGTCGAACCCGACCGTCAACGGCGCGGCTTCGACCGGCGGCCTCTCCGCGGCCGGCCTCGCCGCGATCAACAAGACCGGAACGACCCAGCTCCGCGTCTACTGCACGCTCGGCGACGACGACGACCTGCTGTTCGACTACATCGGCTTCTACCCGGGCGAGACGGCCACACAGGCCAACCGGCCGCAGCTCACCGTGACCTACCAGTAGGCCCCGGCTGTCACCCGCCACCGGTGGCCAGGCACTCCGCCTGGCCACCGGGTCTCCTGTTCTTTGCGTGCTGCTGCATCCACGTAGCGAGACCTACGACAGCGCTTCAAGGGGATCGGCCCGGCAGGTTTGCTCTTCTCGCCGCCAGAAACTCCTGTGAATTCGGTGCTTTTCTGCCACGCCTTCAAGGGGAGGGGGCATCTGGGGGTGGGGAGATGCGGAAGCGGTGTCGGGCATGAGGTCGATCTCGACCTCGCCCTTGCCGGCCGTGATGCGGCCAACGATCGTCTCGACGATCTACGCTTGATCTCGAAAGGCAGGGTCTCCCCATCGGTCGTACAGACTTTGGGCCTCAGAGAGGGCCTGGGAGCTTGACAGGAGCCGAATGGCGAGGAAGTCGATCTCGCCCTGGAGCCGGGGGATCTCGGCCACAAGCTCTCCCTTCCTGGCCTCCAAGGGTCGTTGCGCTCCTTGAAGGCCGAGACAGGGTACGTACATCTTCTGGCCGCAGTGGCAGTACATGACCCCGGTGAAGAGGTGGACTGGCTTGCGGCCAGGCTTCTTCTTTCCGTTCGTGCGTTCCCGAAGCTGCGCGGCGCACTCCTCCCACAGTGCTTCGTCCACGATCGGGGGACATGGGACCAGGACCCATTCGCTCTCGGGCTTGTAGACCCACGCCTTGTGCTCGCCAAGACTCTTGGAGTAGTTGGCACGGCGGACTCCCTTGGCGGTGGGGTCAAGGAGGAGCCGCTTGACCGAGGTGTAGTCGAAGCGCTTGCCACCCCGGGTGCGTAGCCACGGTCGTTGAGAAGTCGAGCGACCGTTCTCACGCGCCGGTGCTCCCGGAAGAGCTCGTACATGAGCCGGCGGACCGGGGCCTCTTTCTCGTCCGGGATGAGCTTGCCCTCCACCCAGGCGTAGCCGAAGGGGCTGCGCCGCTGATCCGCTTCCCCAGCTTGGCCCGGATGGGGACCGAGGCGGCGATCCGCTCGGCGATCTCCTCCCGCTCCCACTGCGCCATCGCGGCGACCATGGTGTAGAAGAGGCGGCCGGCGGGGGTGGAGGGCCTCTTGCCCAGCGGACCGAGGGGCGGCTGACCGCCCATGGAGCGCCGCTTTCAGGAGGCCGAGGACCTCCTCGGCCGATCGATCGTGCTCTATGCTCTGGCCGGCGAGCGGGACCGCGTGGCCGCTCCGCTCCTCACCCTCTCCGGCCTCTACTACTACCAGGGCAAACTCGGGAAGGCACTCGAAGCCACGAAGGCCGCGGCGCAGTACACCTCGCCCGAGCGGGATCTTCGCCTCTACCTCTGCGCCCGCCGACGCCGACAACTCGATGATAGTATCCGGTCGCGTGCTGGACGGACGGCCCGCGGCACGCGAGCGGAGGCGGGCGCGGCCCATGATGACGATGAACGTCGACGTCCATCCTCTCGCGGATGGCGCCGCGCTGCAGGAGTGGCAGCGCGCCGCGCAGTCGGCGCGCGCGCCCATCTTCTATTCCTCATCCTTTCTCGCGTCGGCGGCAACGTCGCCGCTCTTGCCGTGCGACTCGCCGTCGCTCGTCCTTTTGCGCGACGGCGACGCCGTGCTGGCCGGCACCGCGGTGTTTCGACAGCCGCAGATCGATCCGATCTCGCACCTGCGTCCGCTGTACGACACGCTTCCGGGTCTGTGCGCGAGCTCCGGACTGCTCGGCCACTGCTGGCATTGCTACGATAGCCGGATCGTCGGCGCTGACTGCCGTCCCGAGCATGCGCGGGCGCTCGTTGACGTGCTGCGACGTCTCGCGCGGAGCGCCGCCGTCGATTACGTCGGCTTGGTCAACGTGTCCGATCCGTTCACGCTCGAAGCGATGGCCGGCGCCGGCGCGTTGCCGATCTACATGGTCGATCGCTACGTGATGGATCTGGCGAACATCAAGAGCTTTGACGACTACGACGCGCTGCTGCACCCGGATCAGAAACGGGAGCTGGGGCGACAGTACCGTCGCTATCAGGAATCGACCGCCACGCTCGCGATCGAGTCGACGCCGTTCGACGACCTCGACGAGGTGCTGCAGCTGCTGCGCCGGACCGCCGCGCGGTACGACGCGGAGTTTTACTATCCCGAGGCGGCGACCAAACAGCTGCTTCTCGATCTCGGTGGCGCGTTGCGGCTGATTTCGGTCCGCTGCGCTGACGAGCGGGTTGGCGTGATCGTCTGCTTCGTAGATCCGCCGATCCTGCATATCTGGGCGGCCGGAGTCCGCTACGATCGCACCGTCTTCAGCCCGTACGCGGTCGGCATCGCCGAGGCGATTCGGTTCGCGATCTCGAGCGGCATGACATGGATCGAAGGCGGCCGGGGCAACGGCAAGGTGAAGCGCAAGCAGGGTTTCAGTCCCCGGCGGCTGTATGCGTGCCTGCAGCGAGTGGATGCAGGCGATGCATGAGACGGCACTCCATCGCCTGCGTGATCGACGCCGACGTCATCGGCGAAGTACGGCAGGGCCAGGCGTGCAATCGCAACGCCGAGTACGACATCTCGGTCGTCCGCGGGCTGCGGCGCCTCGGCCACGCCGTGACGTTGATTCCGGCCGTCGAGCGGACGTTGCAGACGCTCGACGATCTGGCGCGGCTCGCGCCTGGCGTCGTGTTCAACCTCGCGTTCTCGGCGACGCCGCTCGAGGCGCCGTTCGCGGGTGCGCTGGAGCTGCTCGGACTGCCGTACACCGGCTCGGGGCCGCTGGCAATCGCGCTGGCGAACGACAAAATCCGCTCGCGGCGCCTGCTGGCCGACGCGGGCGTTCCTGTGCCGCGCTTCGTCGAGCTCGCGGACGTCGCGGATCCAGCAGCGATCGATTTTCATCCGCCGTTCATCGTCAAGCCGGTGTGCCTAGGGAATTCGGAGGGGATCCACGGCGGCAGCGTCGTCGACTCCGCCGCGGCAGCGGTGCAGCTCGGGCGTCGGATTCGGGAGCGCTTGCACGCGCCCGCGGTCTGCGATCAGTTCATCCTCGGCCGTGAGCTGCAGGTCGGGCTGATCGAGTCCGCGCCGCGCAGGTTCGACGTCACGGGGACGATCGAGCTGCATTTCGCGGGCGCGCCGCCGGGGCGCGGGTTCAAGAGCGAGGTGAAGACGGTCGGCACCAAGCGCTGGCGCTTCTACGAGGTCTCGCTGAGGATGGCGCGGCTCGGGGAACGCACGCTCGCGGAAATCGCGGAGCTCTCGCGGCGAGTGGCCGCCGTGCTCGACCTGCGCGGCTACGCAAAGGTGGATTTGCGTCTCGACGATCGCGACCGTGCGGTGATCATCGAGGCCAATGCCAATCCCGGCCTTTGGTCGAAGCTCGCGATGTGGCGAACGCCGACCTTCGATCGCACGCTGGAGGGGATCGTTCGCGCGGCGCTACGGCGTGCGCAAGAGTGATCGGTGATGCCGGGTCGATTTCCACGATCATTCGAGCGCGTCGGCGACGGCTGCGAGCATCGGAAATGGGCGTACGGGATCCTGCCGCACGCGACGCAGAACTTGTGCGCGCTACGTCCCCTTCTCGAGGCGGCGTTCGACGATCGATCGCCGGCGTGCTTGCTCGCCTCGGCGGAGAGCGTCATTGTCATCATGGCAGACGGCGTCGCGCTCGACGTGGCGCGCGCGCGGTGGTCGCCCTCCAGGCTTTCGACGCTGACCAGCACCGTTCCGAGCACGTCGTCCACCGCGCTTCTGAGCGCGGCGACCGGCCTCGCGCCAGCCGCGCACGGCGTGATCGGCGTGTGCTTCCGCGTCGCGGAGATCGATGCGCTGTTCGACTGCTACCGCGATGCGGCGATCGCGGCGAAGCGCGACACGACGGTGGACGCAACGTCGTTCGCGCTCGGTCCCTGGCAGACCGTCTTCTCGGTGCTGAACGGCAGGGTCGAGTGTGTGGCCCACGCCGGTGCGCTGGCGACGACTCCCGGCCGCTGGTACCGTGCGCTCGTTCATGGCGCGCGTGACGTTCCGTCTTCGATCGACTGGGACACGATCGCGTTGGATCCGATCGCGATGGTCACGGCGAGCGTCGCGGAGGTCAACGCCGCCCTGGAGGCGCGTGGGTCGGCGCCGCTTCTGGTGTGGGCGCACATCAACGTTGACTCAGCGATCCACGCGACGGGCTACTCCGACGCGGTACTCGACGCGATGTCTGCGCTGGACGAAGCGGCACACCGTTGGGCATCGGCAGGACATTCGGTGATGGCTTATTCGGATCACGGCCTCGTCCCGACGCGAGATAGCGATCGGGCGCGCCGGCTGCTCGCGTTGCTGCAGGATCGGGCGCACGTGTCGTGCGGGAGCGGCGGCGCCGGCCGCGTCCTCTGGGCCTACCCGCGTCCGGGATCGACTAGCGAACTGCTGGAGCGAGCGCGCGATCTCGCGGCCGGCATCGCCGGCGTCGTCCACCGCGACGAGCTCTTTCTCGCTGGCGCGCTGGCCGACACGCCGCTCGCGCGCGAGCGTGTCGGCGAGGTGGTCGTCATCGCCACCGGCGAGGAGTTTCCGCTGTTCGTGCCCTCGTATCGGTTCGAGCACGGCGGATGCTCCGAGCAGGAGATGATCGTGCCGGTTGCGACCTGGATGGGCCGATGAGCGACGAGTCGCCCGCGGTCGCGTCGGCGCTGACAACGACGGACGCCGGCGCACCCGCGCGCGATCTGGTCTCGTACGTGTGTCACGCGATCGGCGCGCCGGACGGGCGGCCGCGACTGCTCGTCGTGGACGCCGGCGGCGGAGGCGCCCTGGCCGTCGCGGTCGCGCGATTCGGGTACGAAGTCACCGCCGTTGAGGACTCGCCGCAGGCGCGAGCCGACACCGTCAGCGCCGCAGCGCGTGTCGGCGTGGCGATCGATGTCATCGACATGCCGTCGTCCACGCTCGGCATGACGTTCCCTTTGGACCACATGCACGCGGCGATCGTGGTGCAGCACGGTCGGCGGCGGGCGCGCACCGAGGAGATCGCGCTGCTGCGCGCTGTTCGCGACACACTGGTCGATCGCGGTGTGCTGATCGTCGCCGCTGATCCGGCGAATGCGGATCCGGTCTGCGTGGTGCGCGAGGCTGGATTCGAGGTGACTCGCGTGCACGCCCATCTCGGTGGTGCCGCAGCGGGCGCCGCGGTGACCGGCACACGATTGATCGCGACGCCCGCGCCGGTCGCGCCGTCGGATCTGGCGCTCGGCGTGCATCGCGCGGTGTCGGAATCGGCGAGCGTCCTGAATCTCTTGTGGTCGCCTGATGAAGTCGACTTGCTCGAGCCGACGCTCGACGAGATTTGGTCGCCGGCGTTGCAGGCCGGTGAGCTGGCCACGGCCGCGCGTGAGTACGCGCTGAACGATCCGTGGGGCAGCGCGCGCGCGGCGGCGCCGCTGTCGTTGTTCTTCGGCGTCGAGCTCTCCGAGGACCGCATCGTGCTCGGCGCCGGCGCGACCGGCCTGCTCCACGATCTGGCGCCGCTCGCGCGCTGCGGGGCAGTCGTGACGACGCCGCTCGTCCACCGCGATTTTCCGCTCTGGGCGGTCGCCCACGGCGCGCACGTCGAATGCGTCGACGACCTCGCCGGCGAGGACGTGCTCGAGGCGATCGCGCAACTCGAGGCGCCGGTTGTCCTGGTCGATCGCCCATCGGCGACCGGTGCGATCCCGCCGCTCGACGCGGTCGCGCGCCTCTGCCGTGAGACGCGCCGCCGCGGTGGCGTTGTGATCGTGGACGAGGCCTACATGGCGTACTTCGCGGGCAGCGACAGTGCGGTCGCGCTGGTGGGCGCGTGCGACAGCATGATCGTCATCCGCAGCCTGTCGAAGGCGTACTGCTGCGGCGGCTTGCGCGTCGGCTTTGCCATCGCGGGCCGCGCGGCGGCGGCGGTGCTGCGCCGGGTGGTGACACCGCTGCAAGTGTCGCCGATTGCGCTGGCCATGGGCCTGCGCCTGATCGAAGCGGGCGACATCTTCGTGAAGCTGCGGCGGCGCATCGCGAGCGCGAGGCAGGAGATGTCCGACGCGCTGGCGCGCGGCGGCATCGCGATCGCTGCCGGCGCCGACGCTCCGCCCTGGGCGCTCGTCGACGATCCGGCACAGACGATCGAGATCGCGTTGTCGACGAGAGGTATCGTGGCCAAGCGCCTAGTGCCGTTCACGGCGCGGGCGTCCGGGGCGCGCTGGCTGCGGCTGGCGGTCCCGCTCTCGTCCGAGCGGATGGGGCGCTTCCATCGCGCGTTGACGATGCCATGATCGATGCGCTGGTGGCGGCCGTCGGTGACGCGTTTCCGCTCGACGAAAGCATGCGGCACGCCGTCGCGCTCTGCGCGCTCGATCGGTTTCAGGCATCGGACGGGATCGGGCTGGCGGCCGATCTCGTCGCCGAAGCGCTCGAGCGATACGGGCTGTCAGAAGTCGCCGTGCATCGTTACCGGGATCCGTCGCCGTGGTGGACGTTCGCGCCGCCGCGATCGTGGACGCCGACACGCGCGACGCTGCGCCTCGCCGACGGTCGCACGCTGGCGCGGTACCCCGAGGACGCGATGAGCCTCGCGACCTACTCCGTCGCGACGCCGCCCGGCGGCATCGATGCACCGCTCGTCGCCGCCGACGCGGCCGAGCGCCGCGCGCCAGGCTCGATCGTGGTCGTCGATGCACGGACGATCAGCCTCGCCGCCGGAATCGCGATCGCCGAACGCTGCGGCGCCGCCGGCGTCGTTGCCGGTCCGCCGCCCGGCGACGCGGCGGCCGATCTCGACGAAGCGCGCGCCCGCCTCGAGCTGGCCTGCAACACATCACTGTTCGCATTCAGCGTCACGCGCGGGGAGCTGGCTCGTCTGGCGGACGCCGCCGCCCGCCAAGAACGGGCGTTCGTCGAGATCTCGATTCACCTCGCCGCGCCGATGCCGCTCGTCGAGGCGCTGCTGCCGGGCACCGATCCCGATGCCGAAGTCCTGCTCGGCGCGCATCTCTGCCATCCGCGGCCGGGCGCGAACGACAACGTCTCCGGGGTTGTCGGCGCGCTCGGACTCGCACGTACCTTCGCGCAGCTGAAGAAAGATGGTGCGCTGCGCGCGAACCGCCGCGGCGTCAGGTTCGTCTTGGGCCCTGAATTCGTCGGGACCGCCGCCTATCTCCACGACTTCGTGCAGGCTGGACGGCGCGCGCGGCCGATCGCAGCGATTAACCTCGACATGATCGGCGAAGATCAAGCGCGGTGCGGCGGACCGCTCGTCGTCGAGCTGCCGCCGGAGCACCTGCCGTCGATCGCTGGCGCGCTGGCCGAACATTGTCTGTCACGGCTCGCGCCCGACGCGTGGAGCTACTCGGGCGCGATTCCCCTGCATCGCTGGCACGCCGTTCTGACGCCGTTTGCCGGCGGATCCGATCACGCCGTCCACGCCGATCGCGCGATCGCGGTCCCGGCGATCCTCATCGGCCACCACCCCGATCGCTTCAACCACACGTCGGCGGATACTATCGACAAGATCGATCCGGGCGAGCTTCGGCGTGCGGCGACCGTCGCGGGCGCGTGCGCGCTGGCGCTGGCGATCGCCGACCGCGGCCTGCACGACGAACTCGCGCGCGTGGCCGTCGATCACGCGCTGGGCCGTCTGCTGGCGGCCTCGCGTCTATCGCCGGCCGGCGACGTGGACGATGACGTCTTCAGGCCATCGGCGCGCGCGCACCGCGCGGATCTGATCGGCTTTCTCGGCGATCGCAGCCGCGATCAGATTGCCTCGCTGGAACGGCTGACCGGATTGCGAAGTCCGGAAGGCGTCCGCGCGATAGAGGAACAAACCCGCTTGCTGGTTGCGCTTGCCGGAGCCGCCGACCGATCGGCAACGCCAGCAGCGCCGAAGTCGCTGATCGAGCGCCGCTGGCCTGGCCCGTTCAACGTCCGCGGCCTGCTCGAGCGCGCCACCGGTCCGGGCCCCGAGCGACTCCACCGCGCGCTGACCGCAGATCGCCGCGCCTCCTCGACCATCCTTGCCCTCGCGCTTGCCATCGACGATCGATCGTCGCGCGCCGAGGTCGTCCGCCGCGCCGCCTACAGCTCGCTCCTCGACATCGATCGCGCCTTCGCGGACGCTGTGTTCGACGCGATGGGCGAGGCGGGATGGATGCACGAGGCGGCGCCGGCGCGCGTCAGACGCGAGCCGGAGCGGCCGCCAGCATCTTGAGGAATTGCTGGCGGAGCGCGAAGGGCACGAAGCGCTCGACGTGGAAGCCAAGCTGCTCGTCGTATGTGTAAGTGACCGGATTCTGCTGACTGAGCGTCGACAGGCCGCGCGCCCACTGCTCCATGAAGCCGGGGAACTGCGACTGCATCGCGTAGACAACGCTGTAATAGAGATTGCGTCCGAGCGAGAAACACGGATAGCGCGCGTCGTAGTTCTCGAGCGAGAACTTCGGGAAGCAGCCGTCCAGGATCCGCTTCGGGCAGAGCCACAGCGGGAAGATCAGCGTCATGTCACCGATCGCCCGCGCCGGCACGGCGGCGGGCGCCAGCCCGCTCGAGACGCGGAACAGGTTCTCGCATAGCAGATCTTCCAGATTCAGGCCGGTGCAGGCGTAGGTCGTCCCGATCGCGCGCGCCCGATGGAACAGCGCCAGGCGGATCAACAGCGTGCCGAGAAACTCGAAGTCGTCGCCCTTGAACTCGCGCTCGAACCGATCGATCAGCCCGGTGGAATCGGGCGGCAAGCCGAGCAGCCCCTTGACCTCGTCCTCCTCCATGATCGTCAGCGGGATCCCGTACGACTCGCAGAGCGTCCGCGCGCGCGGCACGCCCTTGTCCCAATCGGGGATGCCCTTGATGATCACGCCGTCCACGGTGACGTGATCCCGAAGGCGGCTCAACGCCTGCAGCAGCGCGTTGCTGTCGCCGCCGCCGCTCACGCCGACCACGAGGCGTGAGCCCTGCGGCATCGTGTCGCGGATGGTGTCGGCGACACGGTCCGAGATGATCGAGCGGCATTCTTCCGGGCTGAGCCGCTTCAAGAACGTCTCGGTGTTCGAGGCGGCGTTGTCGAGCCGCTGGTAGAAGTACTCGCTCGCGCCGCCCGAGGCATCCTCGCTGTCGACGATCTTGAAGCGGCCGAGCGAGAAGATGAACGGGTTGACGTTGCGGTTGAAGTACAACAGGACCTCGGCGGCGTCGAGCTCGCTGACGACCGCGTCGAGGCAGGCTGTCAGCACGGCTTCACCGGCGGCCTGTCGCCGGACGTAGATCGACACCGCCGACCACGGGACGCCGTATCGCTGCAGGAGCTCGAACAAGCGCTCGCCGTCACGCCAGTCCAGCTGCTGACGTCCGTGCGACGTCACGATAGAAACCGACGGGCCGGTACGAGCGCTTACACTCATGGCCATCCAGTCATCCAGGGCGGTGGCAGAGAGTTGCGCCCCATCGCGGCGCGCGCAGTGTGGGCGTCAGTGCGCGCCGATCTCGCAACTCGCGCCGCATATCAATTCCAGCGCGTGCTTCGAGGCCGGCACAGCCGGTGTTTGCGTGCGCATCGTCTCGAGCTCGGCGATGCTGTGGAAGGCGCGCTCGAATCGGCGCGCGAAGGGCACCAGATCGACGGACTCATTCTTCAGCCCGAAATGGTCCCACTGGACTCGGGTGCTGGGTTTCGGCAGCATGTCGCACCTCCGTGATCGGCGCCGGCACTATTGCCGGGATGCGCCCATGAGTGTACTCGAAAAGTAGCGCAGAGTCAACGACCGAGATCGGTCGCGCCGACGGCGGCGACTACGGTGGTGCCGACGCGTGACTGGCCCGACGCTTCACGAGGCCATCGGTGACTCGCGCCTGTCCGATGTCGACCCGCCGGTTCGGCAGCGGCTGGACGAGCGCAGCCGTGGCGAAGAAACGTCGTCGCGGCCGAGCTTTAGGCAGATTTTCCGGAGGGCCACTCCGGAGATGCCATATGAGGCCGCCACTGCATGCGCTGGGGCGTTCCCATACCGCCCTGTACAGCTCGTCTCGCGCAAGGGTAAGCCGTTCTGAGGACATTCCAGCATTATGCGGGCGCCACCGAGCAGGTCTGGCGTTCTGGATCTGCGTAAGAAGAAAGCGGCGGCTCGTTGTGAGCCGCCGCTGAAAGGGAACATGAAGTGGGCGATCATCCTGCTCGAAGAAGGAACTTCTCGAAGAGCTTCGTCATCCGCGGCCAGGGGTGCTTCGCTGCACCGGCTTCCCAAGCCGCCACAGTCGAGGGATCAAGTCCCAGCCGACGGGCAAGCTGCACCTGAGTGAGGCCCAGGGCACAGCGGGCTGCTCGGATACGCTCGCCGAGCGTGGGAGGCATGGGCCGGGGGTCGTGGCCGAGGAACTCTAGGATGCGCGGGATGAACCGAAGCTCCGGCTCTCGCTCGCCGAGTTCCCAGTTCCGGACGGACTCAGCGCTGGCGCCGAACCGCTTCGCCAAGTCACGCTGGAGTAGCCCGAGGTCTATGCGCCGCTTCCTGAGATGCTCGCCTAGGGTCTGCGGCTCTTCAGGGTAGCCAGCCTGAAGCGGTTTCCGTCCTCGCAGAGTGACATGGCAGAAAGGGGACGCAGGAATGGAAGTTGACCGCCACGACTTGATGTAACTACACTGTAGTGCCCGTGGCTGACCTGCGCTTCGAGTGGGACGACCGCAAGAGCGCCGCCAACCGCCGGAAGCAGACTTCGATCGTGAGAAAGAGGTACGACTTCTCGCAGGCCCAGCCCAACCCATACGCGAAGCGGCTCAAGAAGCAGGTCACGATCCGCCTCGACACCCAGACCCTGGACTACTTCAAGGGGCTCTCGAGCGAGCTGGAGATTCCTTACCAGACGCTGATCAACCTCTACCTGCGCGACTGCGCCGCTTCCGGGAAGCGGCCGGCGACCCGCTGGCGTTCCCCTGCTCGCCAACCGGCTTAGCCGCTGGACGCAGCATCGGTCCCCCCGCCTCACGGACAGGTCGCGAAGGCGCCGGTGTCCTGGAGCGGCTGGTACGGCGCCCCGAGCGGGTTCCTGTAGGTCCGCCGCTGGCCGGTCTGCGAATCGGTGACCCGCAGCTCGACGGCGACGTCGGTCAGGCCGCCGGCGAAGACCCAGAAGCGCTGGTTGAAGAGGCAGGCGTCGAGGACCTTGACCACGACCTCGACGTTCGACGGGGCGAAGAACCAGAGGTAGCCGGTGTCGGCGGTGAGCGGGACGGCGTGGGCGGGGCCGCTCCCCTGCGCCGTCGTCCACGTGGCCTCGACGCGGAAGCGCCCGGCGGCGAGGCAGAGCGTCTGGTCGCCGGGGATGCACGGCCCCACCTCGCCGCCGAGCTCGCGCTGCAGGAGGACGGAGAGGCGGGGGACGAAGTCCGCGATCCCGAAGAACGAGGAGGCGGAGCCGTCGCTCAGCAGCAGGTCGAGCTTGCCGTCGCCGTCGAAGTCGCCGGCGTCCATCTCGCCCGGCGAGCCGGCCGGGAACTCGGCCAGGCCCCAGACCGCGAGCACCTCGCCGACGCCGCCGGCCCCGTTACCGAGGCCGAGGTGGATCTTGGCCCCGGCGACTCGGAGAACGAGCCGGCGGAGGCGACGTCGGTGCGCCCGTCGCGGTCGAAGTCCCGGAGGATGATCCCGGGCTGGGTCACCTCCGCCACTTTGTAGCGGTGCGCCAGCGCGAAGCCGCCGTTGCCATCGCCGCGCAGCAGCGTGATCCAGGAGCGGATGAAGCTGATCGGCAGCCCGACCGGCTCGCGGTCGGAGAGGGCGAGGTCCAGGTCGCCGTCGCCGTCGAGGTTCCCCGCCGCGAGGCCGAAGATGCGCGGTGGCGAGCTTGCTCGAGATGCCGTCGATCACCTGCCCGGCGACCAGCGTCTGCGGCGGCCCGAAGCCGCCGTGGCCGTTGCCGAAGTAGACGCGCACCTCGCCGGTCGACTCGCTGGCGACCGCGACGTCGAGATGGCTGTCGAGCGCGGCGTTGAACTGTCCGGCGACGACGCTCTCGTTGCCGTTGAACTCGTCCACCTGAACCGGCGGATCGAAGGTGCCGTCGCCGCGGCCGCGGCTGAAGGTGATGATGTTCCCCGGGTCGAAGCCGAACTGGACGCCGACGAAGTCCTGCCGGCCGTCGCCGTCGAAGTCGCCGACGGCGAAGTCGATGGGCGTCTCGCCCAGTCCCCACGTGGGGTTGAGGACGGCGAACGCCTGCCGGTTGAGACGCAGGTCGACGCCGCTGCGCGTCGTGCCGGCGGCGACCTGCGCCACCTCGAAGCTCGCCGGCGGGTCGAGCGCCGGATCGCTGCTCTCGCCGGCGCCGTTCCACGATTCGGGCGGGCCGGGCAGGATCGCGGGGGTCGAGAAGCGCCCGACGCGGCTGCCGCCGGCGAACCGGGCGTCGATCTCCTGCACCTCGATGCGGTAGCGCGCTCCCGGCCGCAGGCCGCAGATCGTGTAGGCGCCGGCGTCGACGAGCGCGGCGCCCGAGACCCAGGAGAGCGCGTCGGCGGCGTCGTCGAGGTTCCAGGCGACGACGTTGGCGCCGGTGAACGGCGCGCCGGCGCTCGTCAGCACCCGCCCGGCGACGCAGGCGGTCGCCGCCGCGACTCGAGGGCGGCGGGCTCCGCCGCCGCGGCACGGAGTGGTCATCGCGAGGGTTTCTTTCCGCTGCAAGAGACTACGACAACGCGCCGCCGCAGCCTGCCGTCCGGTGGGCTCTCGCTTTGCATCTACAATGACGCCTGAGCGGGAGGTGCGCGGGATGCGCTGGGAGTTCGAGCCGGGGCACACGGCGGCTGAGTTCCGCTGCCGCCACATGATGGTCACCTGGGTGCGCGGGCACATCAAGGACGTCCACGGCTGGATCGAGTTCGACGAAAAGGACCCGGGCGCCTCGCAGGCCTACGCCGAGCTCGACGCCGCCGGCCTCTGGACCGGCGAGCCCGCTCGCGACGCGCACCTGAAGAGCGCCGACTTTCTCGACGTCGAGCGCTATCCCACGATCACCTTCACCAGCAGCCGCGTCGAGGTGCTCTCCGCCCACGACCTCCGGGTCTGGGGTGATCTCACCCTGCGCGGCGTCACCCGCGAGGTCTGCCTCGACGTCTCCTACCTCGGCGAGTGGACGACTCCCTTCTGGGACGAGGGCGTGGACCGCGGTCCCGTGCTGCGCGCCGGCTTCACCGCACGCACCGCGATCGACCGCCACGACTTCGGCGTGAGCTGGAACGTGCTGCTCGACCGCGGCGGCATCGCGGTGGGGGAGCGGGTGTACATCGAGCTCGACGTCGAGGCCATGCGCAAGACTTAGGCGGCGTCAGACCCTGGGAGGTCGCATGAAGTGCTTGGCGTTGCTGACCGCGCTCCTGCTCGGGTGCGTCGCGCCCGAGACGGACGAAGACACGACCGCAGCAAAGGGAACGGACATGCAGATCACTTCCTCGGCCTTCACCCCGAACGGCGCCATCCCGGCGCGCTACACCTGTGACAGCCAGGGCGAGGAGGCCTCGCCGCCGCTCGCCTGGTCCGGCGCCCCGGCGGCGACGAAGTCGTTCGCCCTCATCGTCGACGACCCGGACGCGCCGCGGGGGACCTGGGTGCACTGGGTGCTCTACGACCTGCCGGCGGACACTACGTCGCTGCCCGAGGGGGCCGCCAAGGGCGGCCTGCCGGCGGGCACGCGTGAGGGACTCAACGGCTGGCAGAGGACCGGCTACGGCGGTCCCTGTCCGCCCACGGGGCGGCATCGCTACTTCCACAAGATCTATGCGCTGGACGCCGCGCTCGGCGACCTCGGGCGGCCGACGAAGGACGACCTCGAGAAGGCGATGGAGGGACACGTGCTGGCGCAGGGCGAGCTGATCGGCACCTACCTGCGCGCTGGGGGTTGACGGCGCGCCGGCGCCAACCCCCTACGGCATCTCCGACCCGCTGCCGCGGATTCCAGCGGCGCTGAGGTAGCGGTTCCTCAGGATCCCCAAATGGTGCCGCTCGTGGCCGGCGACGATCCAGGCCAGCGCCCGCACGGTCACCGGATTGCCGTTGGCGGTGCCGCGGCGAGCGAGCGCCGCCGCGTCGAGGCCGCGGAAGAACGCCAGCGTGGCGCCGCGCAGCAGGCGCAGCTCCGCGGCCAGGTCCGCCAGCGGCCGGGCGTCGAACCCCCCGTGCTCCACGAAGGCGTTCTCGTCGAAGCCGGGGAGCGGCGTCTCGTCGCCGCGCGCGATGCGCATCGCCCGGTAGGCGAAGACGCGCTCGGCGTCGGCGAGGTGGCCAGTGACCTGCTTGATGCTCCATTTGCCGGGCGCGTAGCGGAAGGCGGCGTCGGCCTCCGCGAGGCCGCCCAGCAGCACGGCGGTCTCGCTCTCCTGGGTGGCAAGGGGCGCCAGAGCATCGTCGCCCGAGACGCCGGCGATGTAGCCGGCGTAGAAGGGGGCGTACTCGTCGTCGGCGGGGCGGGGGATCGAGAGCGGCGGCATGGTCACCTCCTGGGCTGCGGCGCGCGGGCGCTGCGCCGCCGCAAGCTACCACGCGCCCGCATGTAGACTCGGGGGGCCATGAGCGGCGTCCCGGACGATCGCGGCGTGCGCGCCGAGACGGCCCACCTCGCGGTCGCCGACGCCCTCGCGCGCCTCCCGACTCCCGCCGGCGAGCGCTACGTCACCCTCTTCACCCACGGCACGCTCGAGGTCATGCTCTACGCCCCCCGCGGCACCGATCCGCAGTCGCCGCACACGCGCGACGAGGTCTACGTCGTGGCGCAGGGCAGCGGCACCTACTTCGACGGCGCCGAGCGCCGCCCCTTCGCCCGCGGCGACCTCCTCTTCGCCCCGGCCGGGAGCGCCCACCGCTTCGAGGACTTCAGCGACGACCTCGCGGTCTGGGTGATGTTCTACGGCCCGGACGGCGGCGAAGAGGCCTGAGCCGCTGTTCCCGCTAGCCGGTCTTGCCCGCCATCTCCGCGAAGAACTCGCTCTGACGCGACTCGATCTCCTCCTTCGTGAGGTCTTCCTTGTGCGTGGCAACCGACCATGCGAAGCCGAAGGGATCGGTGAACACCCCCCAGCGGTCGCCCCAGAACTGGTCGCTCACCGGCACCTTCGCCACCGCGCCGGCGTCGACCGCGCGCTTGAAGACCGCGTCACAGTCGTCGACGTAGAGGAAGAGCTCGACCGGCGATCCGCCCAACGTGCGCGGCGCCTTGGCGCCCATCATCTCGTCGTGGAGCATGAGATATGAGCTGCCGATGCGGATCGCGGCATGCATGACCTTCCCGTCGGGGCCCGCCGAGATCCCCTGCTCCTCCGCGCCCAGCGCCTTCTTGTACCAATCGATCGCCTTGCGCGTGTCTTCGAGAGTGAGGACCGGGGTGACGGTGGAATAACCCTCGGGGACCGGGCTCGCTGCTTTGGCCATCGCTGTTCTCCTTCCCGTTCGTTGCGCGAGCGCGCAGGGTGGATCAGCTCGCCACTGCAAGATTTTCGCCACCGCGGACCTCGCGGGTGAGGCTCGACGGCCCGGACTCCCGAACGGCGCTCGGACGATCACTTCCCTCGCCCTCACTGTCTTAGGCCACTGCCCCTTGCCTCAGCACTTGCTCCGCCGCCGTTAGGCCCGGCTCCCGGCCGCCGGCTACAATCCCGCGTCCCTCGGGGAGGGGGATCGACGCATGGGCTCCAAGGTCGGCATCTACGTCGACGTCGAGAACATCACCCGGAACGGCGGCTTCGGGATGCAGTACGACGTGCTGCGGGAGTTCGCCTGCCGCGACGGCTCGGAGCCGCTGCGCATGAACGCCTACGTCCGCTTCGACGAGGAGCGGGCGCGGCGGCGCGACCCGACCTACGCCAAGGTGCTCGAGTTCCATTCGCGGCTGCGCGACATCGGCTTCAAGGTGGTGGAGAAGCCGATCAGGTGGCTGGTCGACACGCAGACCAAGGAGCGCTACGGCAAGGCCAACGCCGACCTCGACATGGCGGTCGACCTGCTGCTCCAGTCCGAGCGCCTCGATCGGGTGCTGCTGGCGACCGGCGACGGCGATTTCACCAAGGTCGTCGAGGCGCTGCAGAACCGCGGGCTGCGGATCGAGGTCGCGGCCTTCGACAACGTGTCGGCCGACCTGCGCAACCAGGCCGACCTCTTCATCTCCGGCTACGTCATCCCCAACCTCCTCGCCACCCCGGAGACGGCGGAGAAGAAGGCCTGGGGCGAGGAGGGGTCGCGGGTGCGCGGCGCCTGCTACTGGGTGGACCGCGACAAGGGGTACGGCTTCCTGCGCTTCCTGCGCGAGATCAACCAGAACCTCTGGCTCTACGACTCGCGCCGCCCGGGCTCGCCCTTCGCCAACTGCTTCTTCCACGTCACCGAGCTCGACGACGAGGGGGTCTTCGACCGACTTCCCAACCGCGAGATCATTCTGCAGTTCGTGCTGCGGCGCGGCGAGAAGGGGTGGGAGGCGCAGGGGATCCAAGTCGTGGGCGGGCCGGTGACGCCGGTCGGGCCGCTGTTCTCACCGCCGAACTCGTTGTAAGCGCGCGGTCGTGGTCAGCGGCCGGCCGCCCGCGCCGGGCGGGCTCAGCCGGCCTTCGTCGGGTTGAACGCCGGCGGATCGCTCGCCGGGAAGGACTCCTGCGAGGCCTCCTCGACGATGTCCTTCTCCTCCTGCCACGGTCGCGGCTGGCCCCACGGGCGCGGCTCGGGGGGCGGCGCTTCCTCGGCCACCTGGCCCGTGTCTTTCCCCTTGCCGCCCTCGCCACCCTTGGCGGAGCTCAACCCGAGCGGGCGGTCGGTGACGCGGCCGGTCGCGCCGCGCACGACGAGCGCCGCGCCGCCGAGTCCGATCGCCAGCCCCAGCGGCGAGCGCCGCGCGAGCCCCCAGGCGATCAGGGCGCCGCCGGCCGCGATCGACCCCAGGCGCTCCAGGTTCGAGATGTTGCGGAGCCCGGCCATGGGCTCCGCTACCCGAGCGGTCGCCTGCCGGAGCAGGCGCTGATTGAAATGCGGGTTGATCTCCTTGCCCATGCGGTGCCTCCGGCGGTCCTGTGTCTGCCAACGAATCGCCGCAATTCGTGTGCCACGTGGAGAACGGGGGCCTGTCCTGGCGGACCTCCCTCATATATCCTCCTGATGCCTCACGAGCCCATGGCGACCATCCCTATCTCCACCCCTCAGGAGCCGCCGGCGGGGCGCCGCGCGCGGCGCGATCCCGAGAGCGCCGTCCGCCACGACTGGACGGTCGACGAGATCGCCGCCGTCCACGACCTGCCCTTCCCCGAGCTGGTCTTCCGCGCCCAGGAGACCCACCGCCGGCACCACGACCCGGGCAAGGTCCAGCTCTGCACCCTGCTCTCGATCAAGACCGGCGGCTGCCCCGAGGACTGCGCCTACTGCCCGCAGAGCGTGCGCTACGCGACCGGCGTCGAGGCCGAGGACCTGCTGCCGCTCGACGAGGTGCTGGCGGCGGCGCGCGCCGCGCGCGACGGCGGCTCGACCCGCTTCTGCATGGGCGCGGCGTGGCGGCGGGTGCGCGACGGCGAGGAGTTCGAGCGCGTGCTCGCCATGGTCCGCGGGGTGCGCGAGCTGGGGCTCGAGGCCTGCTGCACGCTCGGCATGCTCACCGCCGAGCAGGCCGAGCGTCTCGCCGGCGCCGGCCTGACCGCCTACAACCACAACCTCGACACCGGCCCCGAGTACTACGAGCGGATCATCACCACCCGCACCTACCAGGACCGCCTCGACACGCTCGGGCACGTGCGCCAGGCGGGCATCACCGTCTGCTGCGGCGGCATCCTGGGGATGGGGGAGCGGCGCGAGGACCGCTGCGGCATGCTGGCGGTGCTGGCGGCGCTCGATCCGCACCCGGAGAGCGTGCCGATCAACGCCCTGGTGCGGGTCGACGGCACGCCGCTCGCCGGCCGGCCGGCGCTCGACCCGCTCGAGATGGTGCGGATGATCGCCACCACCCGCATCGTCCTGCCCACGAGCTTCGTGCGCCTCTCGGCCGGCCGCACCGAGATGTCGGACGAGACGCAGGCGCTCTGTCTCCTCGCCGGCGCCAACTCGATCTTCACCGGCGAGCGCCTGCTCACCACCCCGAACCCCGGCGAGGACCACGACCAGGCGCTGCTGGGCAGGCTGGGGATGGCGCCGCTCGAGCTTCCTGTCGAGCGCGCGGCCGTCCTGCCCCCAGATCCTTCGTATCTGCGCTCGGGATGACGTGGTTGGGGTGTGCGCGCGAATGACCCCCCTGGTGTCATCCTGAGCGAAGCGAAGGATCCGGGTGGGGGAGCGCTTGGGGTGAAGGGCCGCGACGATCTGCTCAGCGAGCTGCGACGGCGCTTGGCCGAGGCCGAGGCGCAGGGGCTCCGCCGCTCGCTGCGCCGCCCGGCCGGCATCGACTTCTCCTCGAACGATTATCTGGGGCTGTCGCACCACGCGAAAGTTCGCGCCGCGGTCGCCGCCTGGCTCGCCGCCGGCGAGCCGCTCGGCGCGCCGGCCTCGCGCCTCCTGCGCGGCAACACCTCCCGCCACGAGGAGCTCGAGGCGCGGCTCGCGAACTTCAAGGGAACGGAGGCGGCGCTCCTCTTCGCCAGCGGCTATCTGGCGAACCTGGGGCTGCTGACCGCGCTCCTCGGCCCCGGCGACCGCGCGGTCTCGGACGCCGCCAACCACGCCAGCCTGATCGACGGCCTGCGCCTCGCCGGCTGCGGCAAGGTGATCGTGCCGCACCTCGACGAGGCGGCGATCGAGGCCGAGCTCGCGCACCCGCACCCCGGTGGGCGAACCTTCCTCGTCACCGAGTCGCTCTTCAGCATGGACGGCGACGTGGCGCCGCTCGACCGCTACGCCGATCTCGCCGACCGCCACGGCGCGTGCCTCCTCGTCGACGACGCCCACGCCACCGGCCTCTACGGCATGGCGCGCGGCTCGGGGCTCGCCGAGCGGTTCGGCGTCGAGCGCCGGGCGACCGCGATCGTCTCGACGCTCGGCAAGGCGCTCGGGCTCGCCGGCGCCTTCGCCGCCGGGCCGCGGCAGGTCGTCGACTACCTCGTCCAGCGTTGCCGCCCGTTCGTCTTCTCGACCGCCCCGCCGCCGCTCCTCCTCGCCGCCGTCGGCGCCGCCCTCGACGTGGTGGAGGAGGAGCCCTGGCGCCGCGCCCGCGTCGCGACGCTCACGGCGCGCCTCCGTGACGGTCTGGCCGCGGCCGGCCTGCCGCGCCCGGCCGGCGCGGGCCCGATCGTGCCGGTCGTCGTCGGCGACAACCGCCTCGCCGTCGACGCCGGCCGCGAGCTCGCCCGCCGCGGCTTCGACGTCTCGGCCGTCCGCCCGCCGACCGTCCCGCCAGGCACCGCCCGCCTGCGCATCTCGGTGCACGCCGACCACAGCGAAGAAGAGATCGACGGTCTCGCGGCGGCGGTGGCGGAGGTGGTCGGCGTGCCGGTCCCGGCCGCCTCCCGCTCCTCGTGACCGCCCTCGCCGTCGTCGGCACGGACACCGGCGTCGGGAAGACCGTCGCCTGCGCCGTCCTCCTCACCCGCTGGGCCGCGCACCAACCCGCCTACTGGAAGCCCGTCGCCACCGGCGCGCGCGACGAGCGCGACACCGACACCATCCGCCGCCTGTGCCCCCCTGAGATCGAGATCCTCCCCGAGTCGTATCTCCTCGCTGAACCGCTCTCTCCCCACCTGGCCGCCCGCCGCGAGGGAGCAACCATCGATCCCGGCCGCCTGCTCGCCGACCTGCTCAGCCATCGCGCCACTCTCGCCGGCCGCCCGCTCGTCGTCGAAGGCGCCGGCGGCGTCCTCGTCCCCCTTACCGACGACGGCTACCTCCTCGCCGACCTCCTGGCCGCCGCCGCACTACCCTGCCTGGTCGTCGCCCGCTCCACCCTCGGCACGATCAATCACACCCTCCTCACCCTCGAGGCCCTGCGCAGCAGAAAGATCCAGGTGAAGGGTGTCGTGCTGAACGGCCCCCGTAACCCCGACAACCGCCACGCGATCGAGCGCTTCGGCGCGATCCAGGTGGTCGGCGAGCTGCCGCCGTTGCCCATGCTGACTCCCGCCGCGATCTCGGCAGCAGCGCCGGAGCTACGCGTGCCGCTGGCGTAGAGTGCCGGCGTGTCGTCGCCCGACTGGCTCGACCTCGACCGCCGCCACGTCTGGCATCCCTATACCCAAATGGCGACGGCGCCCTCGCCGGTCCCGATCGTCGCCGCGCGCGGGGTCTGGCTCGAGACCGCCGACGGCCGCCGCATCCTCGACGGCATCTCCTCTTGGTGGGTCAACATCCACGGCCACAACCACCCGCGCCTCACCCGCGCCTTGACCGCCCAGGCCGAGCGCCTGGCCCAGGTCATCTTCGCCGGCTTCACCCACGAGCCTGCCGCCCGCCTCGCCGCGGCGCTCGCCGCCCGCGCCCCCGGCGCCCTGCCGCACGTCTTCTACTCCGACGACGGCTCGACCGCCGTCGAGGTGGCGCTCAAGATGGCCTTCGCCCACTGGCGCCACCGCGGCGAGGCCGGCCGCACGCTCTTCGTCGCCTTCGACGACGCCTACCACGGCGACACCTTCGGCGCCATGGCGGCCGGCGGCGTCGGCGCCTTCCACGCCGTGTTCCGCCCGCTCTTCTGCGAGGTGCGCCGCGCCGCCACGCCGCATTCGGCGGCGCGCGGCTCCGCCTCGCCCCCGCTCGCCGACGTCCTCGAGCGCGAGGGCGACCGCGTCGCGGCGGTCATCGTCGAGCCGATGCTCCAGGGCGCGGGAGGCATGATCGTCCACCCGCCGACGTTCCTGCGCGAGGTGCGCGAGCTGACCGCCGTCCACGGCGTCCCGCTCGTCGCCGACGAGGTCCTGACCGGCTTCGGCCGCACCGGCCGGCTCTTCGCCTGCGAGCACGCCGGCGTCGAGCCCGATCTGCTCTGCCTGTCGAAGGCCCTGACCGGCGGCTACCTGCCGCTCGCGGCGACCCTGGCGAGCGCGGAGATCTACGCCAGCTTCCTCTCCGAGGATCGCGGCCGCGCGTTCTTCCACGGCCACTCCTATACCGCCAATGCCCTCGCCTGCGCCGTCGCCCTCGAGAGCCTGGCGGTGCTCGAGGAGGAGCGGTCGCTCGAGCGCGTCGGCCGCCTCGAGCGGCTCTTCGCCGCCCGCCTCGCGCGCCTCGCCGCGCACCCGTGCGTCGCCTCGACCCGCGCCCTCGGCGGCATGGCGGCCCTCGATCTCGCCCCCGCCTCCGGCGGCGCCTCGCCGGACGGCTATCTCAGCGCCATGGGCCCCGAGCTCGCGTCGCGCTTCCTCGCGCGCGGTCTCCTCCTCCGCCCGCTCGGCAACGTCCTCTACCTCCTGCCGCCGTACGCCATCGCCGACGCGGAGGCGGCCTGGGCCTTCGACGTCGTCGAGGAGGTGCTGGCGTCGGTCGGCTAGAGCTTGAGCACCATCTTGGTCATGTCGTGCTGGTTGCCGTCGGGGTCGGTGCCGTACTCGGGGAAGGTGAAGCCTTGGAAGCCGAGGCTGCGGAGGGTGTCGACGGCGTCGGCCTCGAAGTCGGAGACCAGCATGCAGGTCAGGTGGCGGAGGCCGTTGTCGCGGGCCATGGAGATGAAGGCGTTGACCAGCATCGTGCCCAACCCGAGGCCGCGGTAGGCGGGGTCGATGAGCCACTTGATCCGGCCGACCAGGCGCAGCGGGCTCCCGTCGCGGCGGTGCAGGGTGGCGTCGGCGACCACCTTCGTGCCGTCGAGGGCGAGGAGCGGGAAGACCTTGCCGTAGTCGAGCTCGCGCCCCCAGGTTTCGACCAGCGCCCGGTTGTCGATCTTGTCCCAGGCGAAGCGGCGCACGTCGACGGGAAGACGGTGGAAGAAGTCGGCGAGCGCGTCGACGTCGTGCGCCGCGAACGGGCGGATCAGCAGGCGGCGGCCGTCACGCAGCAGCGCCTCCTGCGGGAAGCGGTGAGGCATCGTGTCCTCCTGGATGCGAGCGCTGGGATGAGGCAGCGCCCGGGGGACCCCCGGGCGGCGCGCAGCGTAGCACAGCGGTCGCGAAGATCCGGTCAAACGGGCGGCTCGCCTCCAGCCGCGCCTGCGTCGGCTTCCTCTCCGGAGTCCGCCCCGCCTCCAAACCCCGCGTCGGCTCCAGCGGCACCGCCGCCGTTGCCCTTCCGCTTGCGGCCGCCGCGGCGGCCACGGCGCCGGCGCTTGGCGTGGGCGGCGGCCTCACTCTCGGCCTGCGCCTCGTCTTCCGCACGCGCCCCCGCCGCCTCGTGCGCCTCCCCACCGGCGTGCCGGTCCCTTTCCCACCCGGCGTCTTGTTCGCCGGCGGCCGGCGATGGGCTTTGGGCCTGCACCCCGGTCGTCTCGCCGCCGCCCTCGCCTTTCTTCCGCCGCCGGCTCCGGCGCCGCTTGCGGCCGCGCTTGTCGCGCTCTTCGTCGTCGTCGTGCTCCGCGGGCGGTGGCGGCGGCAGCGCCGGGGCGGCGGCGCGCCGCGGCTGCTTGCGCTTGTCCTGCCGGCGCCGCTCCTCGCCGCGCTTCGGCTCCGGCCGCCGCTCCTCGCCGCGCCGCCCGCCCTTCGCCGGCTGCGGTGCCGCCACCAGCTCGACCGCGGACACCGGCGCCAGGGCCGCGCGCGGCGGCGGCGGCAAGGCTGCGGCGTCGCGCTCCAGCCACTCCACCTCCTCCTGCGGCCGGTGGAGCCGCGGCGAGGCGATGACCTCGATCGTCACCCCGAACTCGCGCTCGAGCGCCGCGAGCTCCTGGCGCCGCGTGTTCTGAAAGGCGTCGGCAAGCTCGGGGTGGAGGGAGATGCGCACGCCGCCGACCGCGCCGGTCGCGGCCCGCTCCTCGATCCGCCGCAGCAGGCTCAACCCCACCATCTCGGGGCTGGCGATGCGGCCGGTGCCGGCGCAGGTCGGGCACGGGCGGTGGGTGCGCATCTGCAGGGCTTGTTGCACGCGCTGGCGGTTGACCTCGAGCAGGCCGTTCGGGCTGATGCGCCCGATGCTCGAGCGGGCGCGGTCGGCCTTCATCGCGTCCTTGAGCTCCTTCTCGACCCGGCGCTGGTACTTGCTGTTGCGCATGTCGATGAAGTCGACGACGACCAGGCCGCCGATGTCGCGCAGCCGGAGCTGGCGCGCCACCTCGTTGGCCGCCTCGAGGTTGGTCTGCAGCGCCGTCTCCTCCTGGTTCGCGCCGCGCGAGCCGCGCCCGGAGTTGACGTCGATGGCGGTCAGCGCCTCGGTGCGGTCGATGACGATCGAGCCGCCCGCCGGCAGCGGCACGGTGCGTTCGTAGATGCGGTCGATCTGCGGCTCCAGGCGATAGCGGGAGAAGAGCGGCGTCCGGTCGGTGTAGCGGACGAGCTGCGCTTTGCCGCGCGGCGCGAAGGCCTGCAGGTACTCCTGCGCCTGCTCGAAGGCGCGCTCGTCGTCGACCAGGATCTCCTCGACCGAGCCGTCGAGGTGGTCGCGCAGCGCCTGCAGGATGAGGCCCTGGTCGCTGTAGAGGAGGCGCGTCCCCTTGCCTTCTCGCGCCTCGGTCTGCACCCGCTTCCAGATGCGCAGGAGGGCCGCGAGGTCGCGCCCCAGCGTGAGCCTGGTCTGCCCGAGCGCGTTGGTGCGCAGGATGACGCCGCAGCCCTCCGGCAGGTCGAGCTTCGCCGCGGCGTCCTTGAGCTGGCGCCGCGCCTCCTCGTCCTCGACCTTGCGCGAGACGCCGCGGGTGTCGTCGAAGGGGGTCAGGACGAGGTAGCGGCCGGCGAGGCTCAGGTTGGTGGTCAAGGCCGCGCCCTTGCCGCCCTCGGCCTCGCGCGTCACCTGGACGACGATCGGCTTGCTCTTCTCGAGGACCTCCTCGATGCGCGGCTTGCCGCCGCCGCGCGGCGAGTGGTAGTAGGCCTCGGGCACGACGTCCTGGATGGCGAGGAAGCCGTGGCGGTCGCCGCCGTAGTCGATGAAGGCGGCGTTGAGGGCGGGCTGGATGTTGGCGATGACGCCGCGGTAGATGTTGCCGCGGGTGAGGCCCGACTCGGCGACCTCGATCTGGTAGCTCTCGAGGGTCGAGTCGGCGACGACGGCGACGCGCAGCTCTTCCGGGCGCTGCGCGTTGATGAGCATTCTGCGGGCCAAGGGGCGATCTCCGTCTGCGTTGGCAGGGCTGGGGAGGGGGCGGAGCCGGCGACGGCCGGCGGAGCCCGAAACCGCCGGATTCTACCCTGCCGGGCTTTCCGGCTCGCTCGGGGAACAATAGGGAGTCGAATCGCTAGGATCACCGTTCGTGCGATCCGATCTCCGCATCGCCGCGATTGACCAGGGCTCCACGGCCACCAAGGGGGCGGTGTTCTCACTCGACGGGGAGACGGTGGCGGCGGCGGAGGTGGGGGTCAGGCGGTATGCGCAGGGCGTGCGGGTGATGCACGAGGCGGAGGAGCTGCTGGCGGGGGTGCGGGGGGTGCTGGGGGAGCTGCGGCGGGAGGGGGAGGTGGTGGCGCTGGGGCTGGCTTGCCAGCGGTCGACGTGCTTGGTGTGGGAGCGGGGGAGTGGGAGGGCGGCGACGCCGGCGCTGTCGTGGCAGGACAGGAGGGAGGGGGAGCGGGTACGGGGGCTGGCGGTGCATGCGGAGGAGATCGCGCGGCGGACCGGGCTGCGGCTGTCGCCGCATTACGCGGCGCCGAAGCTGGCGGGGCTGCTGGCTGCGCTGCCGCATGGTTTCGAGCGCGCGCGGGGTGGGGAGCTGGTGGCGGGAACGTTGGACGCTTGGCTCGTTGGGCGTCTGACCGGGCGGGACGGCACCGAGGGCGGGCATGCCGGGCGCACGCTGCTCTATGACCTGGACGGGGATTGCTGGGATGGGGAGCTTTGCCGGCTGTGGGGCGTGCCGATGGCGGCGCTGCCGGCGCTGCGGCCGAGCGCCGGCGCGTGGGGCGAGGTGGACGGCGTGCCGCTGTTGGCGTCGCTTGGCGATCAGCAGGCGGCGCTCTTGGGACATGGCGGCTGGGAGGAAGGCGTCGTCGCCGTGCACTTCGGTACCGGCGCCTTCGTGCTGGCGGCGACGGGCGAGCGGATTCGACGCCATCCGGGCCTTCTGTCCGCGGTGGTGGCCGCAACCGCGGAGGGGCGGCGGTTCCAGCTCGAGGGGTCGGTCAACAGCGCCGGCAGCGCCGTGGACTGGGCCTGCGGAGTGACAGGGACGGGGGTCGCGGCGTGGGAGGAGCGGCCGCTCGATCCGGACCACCTGCCTTGGGTGCTGCCCGCCTTTGCCGGGGCCGCCGCGCCGTGGTGGCGGCCGGAGGCGGCGGGAGTCGCCGCCGGCCTGGGGCTCGCGACGTCCGGCGAGGAGCTGGTGGGTGGCGTGCTCGCGGGCGTGGCGATGCGGGTGCTCGATTGCGTCGAGGCGCTCGCCGAGGCGGGGCTCGCGCCGCGGGTGCTGCGGGTGTCGGGGAAGCTCGTGCGGCTCGCCGGGCTGGTCGGCCTCCTGGCCGATGCGGGGCAGCTCCCGGTGGAGGTGGCGGCGGAGGAGGAGACCGGGCTCCTGGGCGCCGCCCGGCTCGCGGCGGCGACCGCCGGCCTGCCGGTCGAGGTCGCCCGGGCGCCGCCGGCCCGCTTCCGCCGCGACCCCGCCTGGCCCGCTCCCCGCGCCGTCTCCGTGCGCGCCCGCTGGCGCGACTTCGCGGAGCGGGCGCTGGCGCTTGACGGGGTAGGCTCGAGCGCGTCGCACTAATGATGCTAGCAACGCCCGTCCAACGGAATCCTGCCGACGACTGAGGCACCCGCGGCGCGGCGTCGCCGGTCGCGACCGACCCTTCTGCGGCTTCAAACGCCGGCGAGCAGCCGCGGCGCGCAGGCCCGGCCGGCTCCCGATCTGGTGGAGCGCAAGTTCACCGTCGAGGCTCCGGATCGGCTGTGGTTCGCCGACATCACCTATAGCCCGACCTGGGCGGGGTTCTTGTACCTGGCCGTCGTGGTCGACGCATGGAGCCGCCGCGTGGTGGGCTGGGCGATGGCCACGCACTGCGCAGCGAGCTGGTGCTCGCGGTGCTGCAGATGGGGCTCTGGCAGGGCGCGCGGTCCACAGCTCTTGACGATTCCTCGGCGGGGAGTACGCTCTATTGGCGAGGACAATGTCCTGGGCTCGGTCTGGCCATGGATCAGAAAGGGGTATCAGCTACTGTGCATAGCGCCGCCTCCCATGGGACAGACAGGCCCGACCGACGGGTGGTCCTTGCCGAGTACCTGGCGATCAGGGACACCTTACTGCTATTCGGCGTCCGGGCGGATTGGGAGCAACCCGAGGTTGTGTCGATACCAATCGACCAGAGCGAATTAGCGGCCTTTGTTGAGGCCAACTTCACTGCCCATCATCGGATCCGGCACCTGATAGACATGGGTTTCGACGAGCTATGGCATCGTTACGACTATCTGATCGGGCCGGTTGCCCGCTGGGCGGCACCCGACGACATCGTCTGCCTGGTCCCGCACGGCTGGCTGCACTACCTACCGCTGCACGCACTGAAGTTGGAAGGTTCCTATTTGATCGAGCGCAACGCTGTCGTTTACGGCCCCAGCGCCTCCGTCCTGAAGCACTGCCAAACAAACCGGAAGCTTAGTGTCGATAGTGCTCCGGCCCATAGGACAGCGGCGATCTTCGGCGACTCGCGCGAAAACCTGCCAGCAGCG
Organism: Thermoanaerobaculia bacterium; assembly: GCA_044866775.1. Taxonomy (GTDB): domain Bacteria; phylum Acidobacteriota; class Thermoanaerobaculia; order Multivoradales; family UBA5704; genus DASUNQ01. Next base: position 48,765 of record JBIOUG010000082.1, read on the forward strand.
CGCGCGGAGGCAATGATGCTGGGCGAGCTGTTCGGAATCGAGCCAGTGCTGGGAAAGGGCGTGACGCGAGAAGCATTCCTCCAAATGACTGCGGGCGTCGACATCGTTCATTTCGCCGGCCACGCGGAGTTCAGTTCCACGCACGCGTTGGAGTCAGGCCTGCACCTCGCCGGGAGCGATATCCTGACTGCAGGCGAGATTTTCGGACTCGATGAAGTACACGCCTACCTGATCGCCTTGAGCGGCTGCGAGACCGGGGTGAATCAAAACCGGCCCGGTGACGAACTGATCGGACTCACCCGCGCCTTCCTCTACGCACGCGCGGCATCAGTGCTCGTTAGCCTCTGGCAGGTCTCTGATGAGTCGACGGCGTTCCTCATGAGCAGGTTCTACACTTACCTGCGCGATGACCTCACCATTTTGAAGGTCGACGCCTTACGGCGAGCAATGCTGGACACTAAGGCCCAGCCCTCCTGGGCGTCGTTTTATCATTGGGCGCCGTTCACCCTGATCGGAGATTGGCGGTAGAGGTGTAGCATGGAGGACAAGACGCCGTTCGTGCTGCTGTTTGACGCGGCACTCGACATCGACGAGGACGGTGTTCGTGAGCGGCGTCGCCGCGGCGAAACGATCATTGATGATAAGGACATCAAGCTGCTTCAGTACCAGAATCGCATTGCGCTCGCCAAAGGGTCGACCGTGCTGCTGCCGACCCCGGGCGACGCAGATCCCGACTCAAGCTACTACGACATTCCACTGGTGTGCGTGTTGCATCCAAGTCCGCGATGCCAATTCCGCTGGGCCCGCCTCGCGGTGGACCTTAGCGCAACCAAGGGCGCGCGCATCCGCGACATGGCGCCGAGAGAGGTACGCGGTGACCACCCGGTTGAGCTGAAGACGACTGTTGGCCTGGGCCTGAAATTCGTATCGGTCGCGCAGGTGCTCAGTGCCGAGGTGAAGCCGGAGTACTCGACCAGCCGGACGGTTTACTTCCCACAAATCCTGAGCTCTGGGCCGTCTTTCGCCAGAGGCTACTGGGACTTCCGCTCGGTCCCCGGGGAATGCCTGCATAGCAACCGCGAACTTCGCCTGCTCCTCAGCGCACCCAGCGGCGTGCCGCTGTTGGCACGGTTTCTTCTGCGCGCGGAAGTCTCGCTGGACGGACCTGCAAGGGTCGTCCCGTTGCTGTGGAAGAGGGGCGAGATCGACGAGACCTACCGCCTTAGCTGAAGAAGAGGACCAACGGACCAACAGACCCGAGAGGACCGCCATGCACGAGGTTCGGCACTACGCTTTCTTGTTGGGTGGTCTGCTGCTGCTGGGCTTACTCGTTGGGTTGGTGCCGACGTTGTGGGTAGCCGGCGTGACGGTGGTGAGCATCGGCGTCAACCGGTTGACCCGGGTTATCGCGCTGATGGATCGCGGTGACACACGCAGGCTGACGCTTCCCCTGCTTGCTGTGTGCTCGGTCCTCAGCCTCGTCCTGGCGGCCGGGGGCGCACTCCTGCTCTTCCTTCGTTTCGGCTGGCTTCCTGCGCTCGGCTGTGTCGTGCTCTTCATCGGCTATTTCGCCGCGAAGGAGGACGATCTCGCCAAGGCGCGGCGCATCGTCTCGAAGACCCGGCTGGCTCTCCGCGAAAGCATCGTTGGGTGGGCCGACGGGAGGATCACGGAGGAGCAACTACAGAGGCGAACGACCCTGATATTGCGGCAAGGGCTGCCGCGGGAGGCGTACTTCAGCGACTCGATCTACAACGCGCTGATGAGCACTGACGGGTTGTCGCCTGACCAGCATCGGAGGCTCCTGGAACTGATGGAGCGCCACCTCGCCGAAGCCGAGGGGCAGTACCCGCGTTCCAAGCTGCACAAGGCCGTGCGGACCAGCCTTGGCCTTTCGTGACAGGAGAAGCACATGCCTCGATTCATTGAGGCAGCACGAGAATGGGCACACGCTCGCAGGGCCGAGGGTACGATCATGATGTTGGCTCGATCGGCTGATCCCGCGGCCACCCTTCGCAAATGTCGTCAGAACGTCGATGACCACGTCGTCGACGGCTTGCTCACACTCAGCTACCAGGCGGTCAAGAATGATGATGTCGGCCAAGCGATGGTTTGGACGGATCTTGCCCATGAGGCCAGTCTCATCGGAGGTACCAGCAAAACGCACGCCGAAGTGCTGATCCGGAGGGCCACGCTGCTTCTCGATCGGTGGCAGCGCGCGAGCGAGGACCGCGACCAACCAGGCGCCGCAGGAGCGACCGGCGAGCCTGACGCGCTGCTCGCCGCCGCGCTCGAGTCGGCACTGAAGGCGCGTGACATCCACCTGGAAACGCAGGCCACGCAGGATACCCCAGCGGTACTTCAACTCATCGCCACGATTCACCGTGGCATGGGCCACGAGCTCTCGGCGTTTGAGAGCCAGATCGAGTGTGCCATGGCGTGGTCCGAGGTCGTGGCCGAACACGAGGCGGGACTCGGCCTCAGCACGATAGCCACGCTGTACTGGCAACTCCACACTGACGATCTCGAGGCCGGCGCCCGCATTCTTTGGCGCCAGTCAACTGCTCTCTTAGCTGGAGTGGGACACCGTATAGAGACCAGACCGATCGCGGACCTGCTCGACGCATTGGGCGACGCCTGCCGCACCCTCGGGCGGCAGGAGGAAGCCTTCGGAGCATGGTCGAGAGCGGCAGCGCTGTACCACGACGTCGGCGCGCAAGTCGAGGAGTTCTCCACCAGAGCTCGTATGCAGGACTACGCCGCCCAGCTCGAACTGACCGAAGCGGCGCGGGAGCACGGAGAAGCCTGCATCGCGGCGGCCCCGGTGACTACTCCACCCAACTTGCTGGCAGGCCGCTACCACCTGCTTGCAGTGACATACGAGTATCTCGGTCGGACCGCCGACGCCGTCGACGTGTACCACCGAGCGGTCGAGCTGTACTCGAAGGACGGACCGGAGTCAGGCGCTGCTATGCCCTGCCTGCTGGAGGCTGCACTCGTAGAGAACGCCGCTGGCCTGTTCAAAGCGGCGCGAAGAGACCTCGAACGGGTGCTCGCCTCCCCAGGTGGTGTCTTCGCCTACTGGATAGCATCCACGACGCTGGCGGACGTGTGCTGGCGACGCTTCAGCGAACTCGGCACGGCGATTCTTCACGCGGACTGCGCTCTCGAGCTATCGATCTCCAACACCAAACTCCTCGCATGTCGGGCCAACTCGCTCAGCCAGTCAGGCATTCTCCACTTCACGACCGGAAACATCGAGACGGCACACCGCAGATTCACACAGCTCGTGTCAATTCTGGCGACCACACCAGAGCCCACTTTGATCAAGGTGAGCCCACTCTACGATTATGCAGTCCTACCCCCGTCGCCAGCACGTTCCACCTGGTGGGCCCTGCGCGCCAGCAGGGCGGCCGGGCGTGACGACGATGCGAGCCGTTACCTCGCCATGTACCGGGAGCGTGCAGGCCACGAGCCGGAGCTGATAATGCCAGCGGAACTCACGGATCTTCCCGAGGAGGAATCCGCTGCGGACGAGGGCACACGAGCGTTCGCGCTCGGCGCGCAGCTCGTGTGGACAGACCCAGGTCTGGCAATAGGGTATCTCGAACACGCCGCTCAGCACCTTGACGGGACTGAGGATCACGACGTCCTCGGCCGCCTGCATCAGGCAATCGGAGAATGCAGGCTGCTCATGAAAGAGCACGATGCCGCCCGAAAGAGCTTTGACCGGCTCTCGACCAGATGGATGGACGGACCGACGTCGACATGGAGCTGGGGTGCCGCTGGAACCTCGCCTCCTTGGATGTCTCCGAAGAACGGTATGCCAGCGCCCATCAGCAACTTTCTCGATGTATGCAACTAATCGAGAAGTACCGCGCATCGCTGGCTAGAGACGAAGACAGGATTCGCTTCCTGAAGCAGGATCACATGGCTGTGTACCTGCTTCTGGTGGAGGTGTGTCTCCGGCTCAGTCGCAATGTCGAAGCGTTCGAGATCGCCGAAAAGATCAAGTCTAGGGTGCTCGTCGAGCTGCTTTCACAGCCCGACAGGAGACCGATCGACTATCAACTTGTGAGCCGCATGAGGGAACTGTCGGCAGCCCGCGATAGTTGGATTGACGAGTTCGTGGGTTTTACGCTCAGCGATGACTGGAGCGAAGACTGGCGGAGCGCTCCGAGTTATTTGATGCTGGAGCGAATCATCGAAATGGATAGGCAGGAAGAGACAATCGAAACGCAAATCAAGGTACGTGGACTCCTGGACAATCTGGAATCCCGGGAAACGGGCGAGGACTTCGCTTCCATCAGGTCAATGTTAAATTGCGATAACAATGCCGATGGCTAACTGCTATCGTGGGTGGCTCACGCGGCGGGGCTGTTGGTTTCACCCGCCTCGGCAAACGTGCTCGACAAGCTGCCACGACGCCTCCAGGGCTAGGCCAAGCAGGCGCAACTCGAACCGATGCGAGTGCTCGATGCGTGGAGGCGCTCGCCGAGGCGGGGACAGCGGCGCACTCCGGGCCGCGGGGCCGCGCGCGAGCCTCACCGGGCTGGTCGGGCTCCTCGCCGAAACCGGCCAGATGCCCGTGGAGGTGGCTGCGGCGGTGGAAACCGGCCTTCTCGGCGCCGCCACCGCCGGCCTGCGGGTGGAGATCAGGAACGACCTGCCGGCCCTCCTAGCCCGCCTGTCCGAGTGCCAGTTCGCATGCGGAGTAGACTAGCGCAGGCTGGAGGCCCTGCGATGAAGAACGAGTTCACTGCCGTCATCGAGCGTGACGGCGACTGGTTCATCGGATACTGCCCCGAGATTCCAGGTGCGAACGGACAGGGTACGACACTCGAGGAGTGCCGGGACAACCTGGTGGCCGCAATCGCCCTGATTCTCGAAGACCGCCGTGAGGATGCGCTGCGTGGCGTCCCCGAGGACGCGATCCGTGAAGTCCTCACTGTCGGATGAAGCGCAAGGAGCTCTTGAGGCATCTGCGCCGACACGGCTGTACCTTGAAACGAGAGGGAGGGGAGCACTCCCTCTGGAGTAACCCACGTACGGGAGAGGTGCAGGCGATCCCCCGGCACGTGGAGATTCCAACTCGTCTCGCCCGGCGCATCTGTCGTGGGCTGTCGTTACCAGAGCCGGCCGGTTCGTGAGGCGCGACCGCCGCCGGCTCGCTGCTCCTCCTTCACGTGCCAAACCCTGAAACGTCCAACTGCCTGACCCTCCGCCACCCAGCCGGTGTGACGCCGATCCGCGTCGGCCCGCGGGCGCTCGCGGACGCCGCCGCTGAGCTCGGGGCGTGGCTCGCCGGCAGGACTGCCTTCCTGATCACCACGCCGCGGGTCCTCGCGCTGCACGGCGAGCGCCTCGCGCCGCTGCGCGCGGCGGCGGGGCGGTGGGTGGAGCTGCCGGTCGAGGAGGGCGAGGCGGCGAAGACCGTCGGCACGGCCGAGCGGTTGTGGAGCGCGATGCTCGCCGCCGGCGGCAAGCGCGACAGCCGGGTCCTCGCCTTCGGCGGGGGGAGCGCCGGCGACCTCGGCGGGTTCGTCGCCGGCTGCTTCCTGCGCGGCATCGGCTATGCGCAGCTCCCGACGACGCTCCTCGCCCAGGTCGACGCCGCCATCGGCGGCAAGACCGGCGTCGACCTGCCGGGCGGCAAGAACACGGTCGGCGCGTTCCATCACCCGGCCTGGGTGGTGGCCGACACCTCGCTCCTCGCCACCCTGCCGCGCGAGGAGCTGCGCTCCGGCCTGGTCGAGGCGATCAAGATGGCGGCACTCCTCGACGGCCCGCTCTTCGCCCACCTCGAGGCCGACCTCGACCGGCTCCTCGCCGGCGACCCGGCGGCGCTGGCGCCGGCCGTGGCGGGCGCGGCGGCGGTCAAGATCGCGGTCGTCGAGCGCGATCCCACCGAGCAAGGAGAGCGCCGGCTCCTCAACTACGGCCACACCCTCGGGCACGCCATCGAGGCGGCCCTCTCCTACCAGGGGCTGCGGCACGGTGAAGCAGTTGCTTATGGCATGCTGTTCGCGCTACGCTTGGCCGAACGAGGGGTGGTGCCGCGCCGCTCGCGGAGTGGCGAGGTCGGGACCGACGGGGGAAAGCAGCTCCCGCCCGAGGTCGGCGCGCGCACCCGCGCCCTGCTGTCCCGCCTCGGCCTGCCGCCACTCCCGCCGCTCGATCCCGACGTCCTGCTGCCCTTCCTCCGACGCGACAAGAAGGCGCGCGAGGGAGGGCTTGCGTGGGTGCTGCCGGCCGGCCTCGGCCGGGGGAGGATCGTCGAGGATCTGCCGCTCGCTGCGGTCGCTCGCGAGCTGGCGCCCTTCCTCGCCGCCCCGTTCGCCGCGCCCGCCGCCGCCGCGCGATGAAACGTTTGACGCCGGACGGTCAGATATACTCGATGCACGTCTCACGAGAGCCTCCGGCAGTGACCCCGGGCCATTACCTTGCGCACGCGAAGCTGCGCCACATCCTGTTCGGCGTGCTGCTCCTCGCCGGCATCCTGCCGCTCGTCGTCAGCAGCGCGCTGCTGGTGCGGCAGAACCGCCAGATCCTGCACGACCAGGAGCGCGAGCAGCTCATCGGCTCGGCGCTCGCGCTCTCGCGCCGGCTCAACGAGTCGCTGCTCACACTCCAACGCCAGCTCGCCCAGCTCGGCGGCTCCCTGCTCGCGCCGCCCGGTCGCCAGGCCCCCGCCCGCTGGCTGCGCGAGCCGTGGGTCGGGCGCCTGCTCGAGCGCTTCCTCGCCGATTCCGCCGGCGTCGTGGCGATCCGCGTCCTCGACCTCTCCGGCTCGGGCCCGAGCGCCACCGCGGCGGAGCCGGGCGAGGGCGCGCTCGCGGTCATGAGGTCGGCCTTCGCGGAGGCGCGCCGCTCCCGTCGTCCGGTCTACCGTTTCGTCGACCTGCCGCGGGGTCCGGGAGCGGTGCTGGCGGTGCCCGCCGCGAGCGACGGCGCCGGCTCGCCGCGCCTGATCGTCGAGGCGGTCGTCCGCCTGGGCCCCATCGAGGAGCTGCTCCGGCAGCAAGGGCGGCGCGAGACGAGCGTCTTCCTGGTCGACCGCGACGGCCGCCTCCTCTGGTCGCAGGGCGGCAGCGTCGAGGCCGGGCGGGCCCTCGTGGCCTCGGACGTGGTGCGCGGGTTCCGCGCGCGGCCGATGAGCATGATCCGGCAGTACGAGGTCGAGCAGGGGGGCGAGCGCGTCGAGCTGCTCGCTCAGGTCAGCCCGGTCGCGGCGAGCGGCTGGGGCGTCGTGGCGCAGAAGCCGGTGTCGGAGGCGTTCGCGCCGGTCGACCGCATGATCGGCAATGCCGCCATCTCCGCCGTGCCGCTCGTCGCGCTGGCGCTCTTCTTCGCCTACTGGGTGGCGCGGCGGGTCAGCGACCCGATCCAGCGGCTGGCCGCCACCAGTCACGACATCGCCGCCGGCAACTTCGGCGGCCGGGTCGAGACCCGCGGCCTCGCCCCCGAGCTCGCCGACCTCGCCGCCGACTTCAACCTGATGAGCGATCACGTCGAGAGCCACGTGCAGCAACTGCGGCAGGCGGCCGCGGCCAACCGCGAGCTGTTCATCGGTTCGCTGCGCGCCTTCGCCGCCGCGATCGACGCCAAGGACCCCTACACCCGCGGCCACTCGGAGCGGGTGGCGGCGCTGTCGCGCACCATCGCCCGCCACCTCGGCCTGGCCGAGGAGGTGCAGGACAAGACCTGGATCGGCGCCCTGCTCCACGACGTCGGCAAGATCGGGGTCGAGGACCGGATCCTGGCCAAGACCGGCGTCCTGACGCCGGACGAGTACGACCAGATGAAGCTGCACACGGTCAAGGGCGCCGAGATCATGAGCCCGATCGAACAGCTCCGCGAGATGATCCCGGCCATCCGCTGGCACCACGAGGCGTGGAACGGCCGCGGCTATCCCGACAACCTGCGCGGCGAGCAGATCCCGCTCATCGCCCGCGTCGTGGCGGTGGCCGATTGTTTCGACGCCATCACCACCAACCGCCCCTACCAGCAGGCGTACACCTTGAAGTTCGCGGTCGAGACGATCACCAAGCTGACCGGCAGCCGCTTCGACGCCAAGGTGGTCACCGCCTTCCTGCGCGCCTACCAGGCGGGCGAGGTGCGGGCGCCGGCGCCGCGGCCCGCGAGCCAGCCGCTCCAGGCGAAGGCCGGCTAGCGGCGGCCGCCGCGCCGCTCGCATAGACTCCGCGGCGGCGATGTCCTTCCACTACATCCTCGGCAACCTGCTGGCCAACAACGAGCGCGCCGCCGGCGCCCTCTTCCTCGACGGCGCCGGCGAGGCGGTCGACTACGCCTGCGCGGCCTTCACGCCCTACGACATGCGCGTCCTCGGCGCCTACCTGGGGATCTACCTCCGCCAGCTCGAGCGCTTCCTATCGGGCAACGACATGGGCTCGCCGCGCCTCGTGCACATCGAGAAGAAGGCGGCGCACATCTACGCCATCCCCCTCCCCGACGGCTACTGCGTCGCCCTGGTGCAGCACCAGCCCGGCCTCGTCGGCCACGCCCGCCAGAGCCTCGTCGACGCGGCCGAGCAGCTCCGTAGCGAGCTGTTCTGACGGCCGCCACGCTGACCCATACGCCGTTAGCGGCAGTACAGGAGACCAAATGGCAAAGGACCCAGAGCTGGAACTCCTCGAGCTTGTTCCCGTTGACGGTAGCGGCATCGGAACACGCGACTACTACGGGAACTTGACTGGGACGAAGACGAATTTTGGGCCGTCCGCAACCGACTGGTTGATCGCGGTGTTCTTGAGCTCGGGAGAGGGCGCGGCGGCAGCGTTCGTCGCGTTCTATCCGTTTCGACGGTCGTTGTTCCCACCCCCGGTACAGAACCACCACCACGGACTGATCTGGTTGAGGTGTTGGGCCGCTCCTCGGAGGCGGAGCTGTACTCGCCCATTGCGCAAGTGTTGGATGACAAATGGGCGAAGGACAAGCGGGTCGAGAGCGCAATCGTCCAGTTGACCGCCCAACAAGGCCGCCGGAATACCGGTGGGCGCTGGACACGCCCGGATCTTACGGTCGCTACCCTTTCAACCTACCCATATGTTCCTGGTCGCCACTTTGATGTCGTGACGTTCGAGATCAAGGCCTCTGACGCAATTGATGTCACCTGCGTCTACGAAGCTCTCGCTCATCTCCGCTCGGCGACCCGATCGTACGTTTTGATTCATGTTCCGGAAGGGCAGGCTGACGACTTGGAAGAAGCTGTTCTCGAGATCTGCGCAGAGGCGAAGAAGCATGGCATTGGAGTAATCACGTTCGAGACGCCTTCCAAATACGAAACCTGGGACGAGCGTGTCGAGCCGGTTCGGCGTGAGCCTGAACCGAGAAAGCTGAACGACTTCCTGGCCAAGCAGTTCACTCAGGAACAGCTCGAGAGAATCGTCCGATGGTTTCGTTGACTCGTTGCTGCCTAACTCGGCATATGGCGGGCGGCTGACGTCCCTGGTGCTCCATCCTGCCGGCAGCAGCGCTTCGACCTCACGCCAGAAGGCCTCGAGATCGAGCGTGACCTCCGGCAGGCGGTGGAGCGATGGACGCCGTCGAGGGGCAGGGCGACGTGGAATTGGCTGTCGCGGCTGACCGGAACTCGATCTGCCGGACTCCGGGCTCGACGATCCAGTACTCCCGCACTCCCGCTTCGGCGTACGTCTTGAGGTTCTCGCCACGGCCATGGCGTACCCTCGCCGGCGAGCCCGCTCCCAGCGCACGGCGGCTTATGACGTAGTGGTCACCTGACCCCGGGCCACCTCGATGAGCACCCGCAAGGCTCGGTTCACTGCGTCCGAATCGTGGAACACGGCTGCGACGTCGGGTTCGAGAAGCACCACGTTGGTCCCCTGGCGGTAGCGCTCGTAGTACTTCCCCCGTCTCCCACCCCGGATTTCGTACTCGGGCTGCATCTCGTCTGCTTGAGTCTTATTCTCCTGACTCATAGGTCCTCCGCTCGCAGGGAGTCGCGCTGCACGTTAGCACACCGCAAATTCACCCCACCGCGGCTATGATCTCTCCGTGATGGCCGACAACCGCACCTCGCCGCCCGATCACCTGGAGCTCGCCCCCGAGGTGCGCCTGCCGGCGGCGGCGGAGGCGCCGCGGCGGGGGTTCCTCGAGAAGCTCAACCGCGCGCTCTTCATGACGCATACCGAGATCCTGGAGCGGATCTCGGCCGCCGCGCAGGGCAATCGGGTCCTCGACGAGGCGATGCTCGAGCAGGTGGAGGAGGCGCTGATCGCCGCGGATCTGGGCGTCGAGACGGCGCTCGAGCTGGTGGAGCGGCTGCGCCGGAGCGTGCGCCGGGACGAGCCGGCGGACATGGCGACGATCCGCACCCGGCTGGTCGAGGAGATGGCGCGGCTCCTCGCCGCGGCGCCGCAGCCGCCGGCGGCGAGCGGCCGGCAGCCGACGGTCACCCTCGTCGTCGGCATCAACGGCGTCGGCAAGACGACCTCGATCGCCAAGCTCGCCCGCCGGGCGCAGCGGCGAGGGGAGCGCGTCCTGATCGCCGCCGCCGACACCTTCCGCGCCGCCGCCATCGACCAGCTCGTGGTCTGGGGCGAGCGGCTGGGCGTCGAGGTGGTGCGGCAGCGGCCCGGCTCGGACCCGGCGGCGGTGGTCTACGACGCCATTCACGCCGCCCGCGCCCGCGGCGCCGCGCAGGTGCTGGTCGACACCGCCGGGCGCCTCCACACCAAGGACCACTTGATGGCGGAGCTGTCGAAGGTGCGGCGGGTGATCGACCGGGAGGCGGCCGATTGGGAGCGGCGGACGCTCCTGGTGCTCGACGCCACGACCGGCCAGAACGCCCTCGCCCAGGCGCGCACGTTCGCCCAGGTGGCGAGCGTCGACGGCGTGCTGCTCGCCAAGCTCGACGGCACCGCCAAGGGGGGGATGGCGGTGGCGGTGGCGCGCGAGCTGAAGCTCCCCGTGCTCTACCTCGGCGTCGGCGAGTCCGCCGACGACCTGGTGGACTTCGCGCCGCGGGAGTTCGCCACCGCACTTCTTGGATGACGGCGCCAACGGCCGGGCCGGACGACTCGCACCTCCGCCGCACCCTGCGGCTCGCCGCGCGCGGGCGCTATACCACCGCTCCCAACCCGCGCGTCGGCGCTGTCGTGGTCCGCGACGGCCGGGTGGTGGGGGAGGGGTGGCACCGGCGCGCCGGCGGCCCGCACGCCGAGGCCGAGGCGCTCGCCGCAGCCGGCGAGGCCGCGCGCGGCGCCACGCTCTACCTGAACCTCGAGCCCTGTTGCCATCACGGGCGCACCCCGCCGTGCGCCGACGCCGTCATCGCCGCCGGCGTGGCGCGCGTCGTCGCCAGCCATCGCGATCCCGACGCGCGGGTCGCCGGTCAGGGATTCGCGCGGCTCGCCGCGGCGGGCGTCGCGGTCGAGGTCGGCGCGCTCGCCGCCGAGGCCGCCGCGCTCAACCTCCCCTTCCTGACCGCGCGCATCCTCGGGCGGCCGGCGGTGACGCTCAAGTGGGCGATGAGCCTCGACGGCAAGATCGCCACCGCCGGCGGCGAGAGCCAATGGATCTCCGGCCCCGCGGCCCGCCGCCAGGCGCTGGCGCTGCGCGAGGAGCACGACGCGATCCTCATCGGCAGCGGCACGGCGCTCGCCGACGATCCCCGCCTCGACCGCCGGCTGGGGCTCGCCGCGGGCCCGAACCTGCGGGTGGTGCTCGATCGGCGGCTGCGGCTGTCGGAGTCGGCGCAGCTCTTCGGCGTCGCCGGGCCGATCGCGGTGTACACCGAGTCGGACGATGCCGAGCGGGCCGCGCGCCTCGCGGCGCGCGGAGCGCGCGTGGTGCGGCTGCCGGTTGTCGAGCCGGCGGCCGTTCTCGCTGATCTTTTCCAGGTAGGGGTTCAGAGCGTGTTGGTGGAAGGGGGAGGCGAGATCCACGCGGCGTTCGTGGAGAGCGGGCTCTGGGACCGGGTAGAGGTCGACTCCGCGCCACTGCTCATCGGCGGCCGCGGCGCGCCCGGCCCGATCGCGGGCACCGGCGCCACCTCCCTCGCCGCCGCCCCTCACCTGGAAGGTCTCACCACCCGCCGGCGCGGCGCGGACGTCCTGCTCTCCGGCCACCGTCAGGGAGCCATCGCCGATCTCCTGGCGCGGCTGTCGGTCCGGCCCGGCGGCGCCTCACGCCGGAGGTGACTTCGCCTCTAGCGCCCGGAGCTTGAGCTCGAGGAGGTTCTTCTCGAGCGCCAGCCCCATCTGCAGCGCCAGCAGCTCGAGGCCGTCGAGCTCGCCGATCGGGCGGTGGTGCGGCAGGTCGTCGCCGTAGAGCACGAGCGCCGTGTGGCTGCCGACGACGAGCGGCAGCGCCACGGCGTCCTCCGGCTCGCCGCCGCCGAGCCCGGCGAGGAGCGCTTGATTGCCGGCGCTCGCCTCCAGCCGGCCGTGGAAGCTCTCGCGGCGCTCGGCGACCTGGGTCAACACCGAGGAGTCGTCCCAGGGCAGCAGCAGCGTGCGGATCGCCTGCTCGGAGTCCTGCCCCGGCGGCGTGAGTCCGACCTGGCCCAGGGCGCGGAAGCCGTCGGAGCGCGCGGCGAAGAGCACGGCGCGGCCGACGACTGCCCGGGCGAAGCCCAGGAGCTGCTGGCTGACCTCGTTGGTCACCGCCGGCGCGCGCAGTCCGGCGAGGACCGCCTTGAGCGCGGCGAGCTGCTGTGCCGCCGGGCTCGGCCCCGGGTTGTTCGGGCGCCGGCCGAGGCGGCGCGACTCGTCGAGGAGCCGCGCCCCCTCGAGGAGCAGCCCCTCGGCCGGCACCCCTTCCTGGAGCAGGAAGTCGCCGACGTCGACCTCGGGCTCCCCGGCCGTGTAGGCCGGCACCTCCTGGGCGTCGAACTTGAAGAACCCGCCCTGCCAGCGCAGCAGCTCCGACAGCAAGCCCTCGATCTGCTGGCGCAGCACCTCGGCGAGGCTTTCGGCGCTGACGAAGCGGTTGGAGAGGAGGATCTCGCCCAGGCGCCGCGTCTCCTTGAAGCGGTGCTGGATCTCGAGCGCCTCCTCGAGCAGCTCCTCGCTGAGCAGGTGGCGGCCGACCAGGAGGTGGCCGAGCGATTCGCGCGCCGAGTTGCTGGCGGCGTAGATGATGCGGCCGTGGCGCAGCAGCACGACGCCGTGCGCCTGGCGGCTGGAGAGCGTCAGCCGGCCGCTCTTGCGGCCCGAGGCGAGGGCCTGCAGCAGGTCCGGGAACGGCAGGTCGTCGAGAGTGCCGACGAAGCTCAGGCGGGGATCCTCGCGGCGCATCATAGCGCGGAGCGCGTGTGATCCGGGAGCGTCAGCGTTTGCCGGAGCGCGGTATCCTGTTGGCGAGGAGCTGCACTGGATGAGCCTCGCCGCGCGCCGCCTTCGATCCTCCTGCTTCGTCCTGGTCGCGCTCACCCTCGCGCTCCCGCAGGGAGCGCGAGCCGCCCGCTGGCAGCCGATCGGTCCGCCCACCGGCGGGACGGTGCTCGCGCTGGCCTACGACCCGACCGACTCCGACGTCGTCTACGCCGGGCTCGACGGCGGCGGCGTAGCCAAGAGCGCCGACGGCGGGAGGACCTGGGAGCCGTCCGGCGCCGGCCTCGACGGCTCCTCGGTGGTCACCGCCCTGGCGGTCGATCCGCACGCGCCGCGCCGCGTCTACGCCTGCACGCCGGGCGGGCTCTTCCGCAGCGCCGACGGCGGCGCCACGTGGCGGCGCACCCTCGGCCGCTGGGCCCGCAGCGTCGCCGTCGACCCGGTGTCCGCGGGCGAGGTCTTGGTAGGCACCGAGAACGGCCTCTTCCGCAGCTTCGACGGCGGCAGGCACTGGACCGAGGTCGCCCGCGAGGTGGCGCCCCTCGGCGAACCGCGGCGCTTCTCGATCCGCGCGGTGGCGTTCGAGCCGTCGGATCCGCGCACGCTCTACGCCGCCTTCGTCGGCGGCCTGAGCCAGCTCTACCGCTCGACCGACGGCGGGCGAACCTGGGCCGGCATCTTCCGCGGCGGCTTTCACGCCCTGGCGGCCGATCCCGCGCGGCCGCGGACGCTCTACGCCGCCGGCTGCTTCCGGCGCGGGCGCGTCAACCAGTGTGGCACGTTCGTCAGCCGCGACGGCGGCGCGAGCTGGTCGCGGGTGCTGCTGCGGACTTTCATCGGTTTCGCCGCCGACCCGAGCGGCACGGGCGCGGTGTACGCCGTCGACTCCGGCGGCATCCTGGTGAGCACCGATGGCGGCTCCCACTGGACGGCGATCGACGCCGGGCTGCCGGAGCAGCGGGTGCTCGCCGTCGCCGTGGATCCGCAGCACCCGGAGACACTGCTCGCCGGGCTGGGGAACGCCGGCGTCTATCGCTCGGCCGACGGCGGCGGCCACTGGATGGCGAGCGGCACGGGGCTGGTGAACAGCGCGGCCCTCGCGGTGGCGGTGGCGCCCGGCGGATCGCCGCTCTACGCCGGCACCTCGAGCGGCGTCTATCGCACGGCGGACGGCGGCGCCACTTGGCGGAGCGTGCTGCCGATCCACGGCGTGCGCGACGTCGCGCTCCATCCAGACGCGCCGGAGACGGTCTGGGCGGTGGCCGGAGGGCTCTGGCGCTCGACCGACGGCGGCACGTCATGGAGCTTGCTCGGCCTGGCGGAGCACCTGCTGCAGCGAGTGTGGATCGCGCCCTCCGATCCGGACGTCGTCTTCCTGGCCGGCGAGGGGCGCGAGGCCGCGGTGCTGCGCTCGGACGACCGCGGCGCGACCTGGGAGGTCCTCCCCGGCATCCACGGGGTGCGCGGCCTGGCGATCGACCCGCGCGACCCGGACCGCCTCTTCGCCACGCAGGAGGAGGACCTGCGGCGCAGCGACGACGGCGGCAGGACCTGGCGGCTGGCGCTGCTGGGCGACGTCAACTCGATTCGCGCGCGGCAGATGCGCGACGTCGCGATCGCGCCGTCCGATTCCGACGTGTCGTTTGCGGCCGATCTGCGCTCGGTGGTCGGCAGCGTCGACGGCGGTCGCACCTGGCGCCGCCTCGTCGACCACGTGGATGCGCTGGACACCGTCGTCATCGATCCTCTGGACGCGGAGACGGTCTACGCCGGCGGCGCCGGCGGCGTTCTGCGCACGCGCGACGGCGGCGCCACCTGGCAGCGCTTCCACGACGGGCTCTACGGCTTCCCGGTGCTCGACTTCGCGTTCGACCAGGCGAACCCGGAGCACCTGTACGCCGGGACCGCCGGGGCGGGGGTGTTCTTCATCGACTTGGCGGAGCCGTAGCGAAGCCGGTTTTCCTGTACCCTCTCGCCCCGTGTTCACCGGCCTGGTCGTCGAGCGCGGTCGCCTGCTGGAGGAGCCGGCTCCTTCGGCGCAGGGCGGCGTGCGCCTGGCGATCGGCCACGGCGAGGCGCTCTCGGCGCGGCTCGGGCTGGGCGCGAGCCTCGCCGTCTCCGGCGTCTGCCTGACGGTCGTCGGCGGCGCGGCCGGGCGCTCGGAGGTGGAGCTCTCGCCGGAGACCCTCGCGCGCACCACGCTCGGCGGCCTCCACCGCGGCGACGAGGTCAACCTCGAGCCGGCGCTGCGGGTGGGCGATCCGCTCGGCGGCCATTGGGTGCAGGGGCACGTCGACGGCACGGTCGCGGTCTGCGGCTGCCGCGAGCTGGGCGACCATCGAATGCTCGCCTTCGAGCTGCCGGTGGGGTTGGAGACCTATCTCGTCGAGAAGGGCTCGGTGACGCTGGATGGCGTCAGCCTGACGATCGCCGCGCGCGCCGACGACCGCTTCGAGGTGGCGTTGATCCCCCACACGCTGGCCGTCACGACCTTGGGCGGACTCTCGCCCGGCGACCGGGTGAACCTCGAGGTGGACGTGCTCGCCAAGTACGTCCACCAGGCCCTGGCGGCGCGCGGCCTCGCGTCCGGCTAGCGGCGCTCCGCCAATGGACTCCTGCCGGTTGTTCCGCCTGCACCTCGACGAGCGCCTCCCCGACCCCGGTCACTTCTGGGTGCGTTGGGCGCCGCGGCGTTGGCCGGAGCCGGCGCGCGCATGGCTGGATCTCGCGCGGGGGGAGCTGAGAAGGGCGGATGAACGTGGCGAGGAGGAACGACCACGAGGCTCGGTGGGGAAAGACGAGGGGGCGGTGCCGGTGGGCGGCGAGGGGACCCCGGCCGTGTTCGAGCTCGCGGCCGGAGCCGTGGACGACGTCCTCTACCTGCCTGCGGTCTCGCCGTCCTTCGCCTCGGCGCGCGAGGCGCTGGTGGGCGAGGCCCTCGCAGCGGGAGCGCCCGTGGTCCTCCAGGTGCTCGCCGGCGACGAGCTGCCGCTGCGCGGAAGCAAGACCGGTGTCCGGACCGCAGAGCTCCTCGTCGTCATTGACCTCCTCGATCCACTCCTTCGCGGCGACCTCCCGGCTCTGGAGCGCGCACCCGCCGGCGCCGCGGCCGCCTGGCCGCTCGTCGCCGGCCTCACCGACGACCGGGCGCTGTGGGCAGACGGCTGTGCGCGTCTCGCCGCCGCCGGTGTGCAGCACGCCCAGGCCCTCGCCGTGCTCCTCTCGCCGCAGGACCGGCGCTGGCTTGCCGAGCGCCGCCCGGCCGCCTCCTTCGACGCTCTCTTCCACCGCCAGCCTCCCGCCGAGCGCGCCTTCGACCAGGTTGCGCAACGCCACGGCCTCGCGCCCTTCCCGCCGCGCCCGCTGCCACGCGCGCCGCGCGTGCTGCGGAGCAACCGCCGGCTGGCCGGCACGCTGGCGACCGCGGCTGAGCTCTGGCTGCGCCTCGGCCGGCCGGTGGGCCAAGGCGAGGCGCTCTACCGTGCCGCCCGCTTCGCCGACCGCAGCGAGCACGACCTCGAGGCGCTCGCGCGCGAGGGCAACCTCGGGCTGCTCGAGTGGCTCGACCCGCTCGGCCAGACGGTCGTCAAAGAAATAGCCGGCGCCGGCAGCTCCGGGTTGCTCGCCGAGCTGCGGTCGGAGTACCTTCGCTGAGGAGACCCGCCATGACCCGCGAGCCGATCGATCTCCGCTCCGACACCGTCACCCGCCCCGACGCCGAGATGCGCCGCGCGATGGCGGAGGCGGAGGTGGGGGACGACGTCTTCGGCGAGGACCCGACGGTCGTCCGCCTGGAAGAGGAAGCCGCGGCCGCGATGGGGACCGAGGCGGCCCTCTTCGTCGCCTCGGGCGTCATGGGCAACCAGGTCGCCCTCCATCTCCACGGCCGTCCCGGGTGCGAGGTGATCTGCGACACGGCGAGCCACGTCATGAACTACGAGATGGGGGCGATGGCGGTCGTCTCGGGCCTGCTGCCGCGCGCCCTCCCGGCCCCCGGCGGGCTCCTCGATCCCGCCGCCGTCGAGGCCGCGGTCGCGCCCGAGATCAGCTACCGCGCGCGCACCAGGATCCTCGTCCTCGAGAACACCCACAACCTGGCGGGCGGCACGGTCTGCGAGCGTGCGCGGACCGACGCTCTGCTCGCCGTCGCCCGCCGCCACGGCCTGCGAGCGCACCTCGACGGCGCCCGCATCTTCAACGCCGCGACGGCCCTGGGCACCACCCCGGCGGCGCTCGCCGCCGGCTTCGACTCGGTGATGTTCACGCTTTCGAAGGGCCTCGGCGCGCCGGTCGGCTCCCTCGTCTGCGGCACGCGCGACTTCGCCTACGAGGCGCGCCGGGTGCGCAAGATGCTCGGCGGCGGCATGCGCCAGGTGGGAGTGCTCGCGGCGGCCGGCCTGGTGGCGCTGCGCAAGGGCCCCGCGAACATCCCGGAGGACCACGCCAACGCGGCGCTCCTGGCACGCGGCCTCGCCGAGCTGCCCGGGATCGACCTCGACCTCGCCACCGTGCAGACCAACATCGTGATCTTCCGCGTCACGCCGGCCTTCTTCGGCGCTACGTCCGGGGAAGATTTTCCCGACGGCACCGCCGCCGCCTTCCTCGTGCGCTTGCGCGAGCGCGGCGTCTGGGCCGTCGCGGTCGGCCGCGACCTCGTCCGCTTCGTCACCCACCGCGACGTCTCACGACGTCAGGTGGAGACGGCGCTGGAGCAGGTGAGGAAGGTAGCGAGTACCCCCTCGGCGGCCGCATAGCCAGCCGCACTCGCCGAATCGCCCAGATGTCCCCCTCTCTCATGTGGGAGAGGGCCAGGGGTGAGGGAGATCGGGTCAACGCAGTAAACCTGGACGTCGCGCCAAGCCTCGCCGACCACGCCCGCTGGCAACGGAGGAGAAGGCCCTAGTCTTCAGACATCCGCGCCACCAGATCGATCTCGACCAGCGCCCCCTTGGGCAGCGCCGCGACCTGCACGGTCGAGCGCGCCGGGCGGTGGTCGCCCATGGCCTCGCCGTAGAGCGCGTTGAGCTTCGGGAAGTCGGCCAGGTCGACGACGTAGACCGTCGCCCGCACGACGTGCTGGAAGCCGCAGCCGGCGCTCGCCAGCACCTGGCGGAGGTTCTCGAGCACCCGCCGCGCCTGCGACTCGAAGCCGCCGCCGACGATCTCGCCGGTCGCCGGGTCGAGCGCGATCTGCCCCGAGGTGAAGAGCCAGCCGTCGGCCGAGACGGCCTGCGAGTAGGGTCCGATCGCCCGCGGGGCGCCGTCGGTGTGATGGAAGCGCATGGCGTCAGTCTCCTTGAACGATCTCGGTCTCCGGCTCCCAGACGCCGATGTACGGGAGGTTGCGGAAGCGCTCGGCGAAGTCGAGGCCGTAGCCGACGACGAAGAGCGGCTCGATGACGAAGCCGCAGTAGTCGATCTGCACGTCGACCTCGCGCGCCGCCTGCTTGTCGAGGAGAGCGCAGAGCCGCACGCTCTGGGCGCCGCGGAAGCGGAGCAAATCGAGGATGGTGCGCAGCGTGTAGCCGGTGTCGACGATGTCCTCGACGAGCAGCACGTGGCGGCCGCGGATCGAGACGTCGACGTCCTTGCGGATGCGCACCTCGCCGGGGACCATCTTGCTGCCGTAGCTCGTGGTCTGCAGGAAGTCGAGCGCCACGGGCACCTGCACCTGCTTGAGCATCTCGACGAGGAAGAAGACCGAGCCCTTCAAGACGCCGATCGCCACCAGCGGCTCGGCGGCGGTCACCAGGCCGCGGTAGTCGCGGTCGATCTCGGCCGCGATCTCCGCGATCCGGCGCTCGATCGCCTCCTGGGTCAGCAGCACCCGTACCCGGCCGGTGTCTTTTTCGCTCGCCATCGCGTAGAATTCCACTTAGATTCTTGGCTTTATGTCTTTGTCCGGCAGCGCCGGCACCGTGCCATGACCGTTCAAGAGCTCTCCGCTCTCCATCGCCGCTACGCGGATCTTTCGCACCGCTTCCGCTCCGCCTGGACCTTCCACCAGTTCCTGCAGAGTCTCCACAAGAGCGCCGTCCACGGCGGCGGCGGCGACCTCGCCCCCGAGTTCCAGGGGCTGTACGGCGAGCTGAAGGAGATCTCGGAGAAGCTGAGCGCCGACGAGAGCGAGCGCGTACGCACCCGGCTCGACACGATCGAGGCGCGTCTCGCGCACCTGGTCGCGACGCTGGACGCGGAGGATAGCAGACTCCCTCCGTACGTCCTGCGCCAGTTCTTCCAGCGCGTCAAGCACTACGACGAGAAGATCCTCACCCAGCTCGTCAAGTTCTACTTCTACGCCAATCCGCGCGAGTGGCCGCCCGACCGCCTCGACAAGGTGGACTTCCTCCTGACGCGGCTCTCCGAGGAGGAGGACGAGAGGAGCGGGCGCCTGGTGCTGCGCGACCGCACGCGCCTGGGCGAGATCTTCGACGCCCTCTGGGCGCTCACCGGCGTCGAGACGCCGCCGGACGACGTGATCAGGGTGCGGCGCCGCGAGATCGAGGCGTTGCGTGTCGAGGCGGCGACGGTCGAGAGCCTCGACCAGCTCAACGACAGCCGCTTGGTGCGGCGCTACCGCGACTTGAAGCACGGCCTCGGGGTGACGCTCTTCGAGCCCGATCTGCTGGTCTCCGTCCAGGAGACGAACCTCGTTCTCAAGGCGCGCGTGCAGAAGCTCTACAAGGAGGAGGAGCGGCGGATCGTCGACGAGTACCAGCGGGTCTTCGAGCTCGAGCGCGAGGTGCCGCTCAACATGCAGCTCGACCAGGAGCTGACGCAGTTCCGCCAGGACATCGAGCGCTTCGAGGGCGAGCTGCAGCGCGACGAGATGAACCTCGAGCACCTGGCTCAGGTGCGGCAGTGGGTGCGCTCGCTGGTGCCGCGGCTGACCGACGCTTTGCAGGGCCGCGGCCCGGAAGACGGCGCCGCTCAGGAGGGCGTCCCGGAGTCCTTCAGCGGCGCCTTCCGCAGCGGCGAGTCGGGTGAGACCCCGGCGCTGCGCCCCAGCCGCCACCCCGACCTGCTGGCCGAGCCCTTCGCCCGGCTGGTCGGCGCCCTCTACGAGATCGACCCCGGCGTGCGCCCCGAGGTGGTGGTGATCCGGCCCGAGATCTTCCCGCTGCGGCTCGAGCCGCGCGAGGTGGTGGCGCACCGGCGCCTGCAGTGGCGGGACGGCGGCGACCCCGATCTCGAGCTGTTCCTGCTCGAGGCCGCGGCGCTGCGCATGCTGCTCAACGAGGAGGCGCAGGAGATCGCCGGCATCCTCGACGAGTCTTCGGTCACCGGCGACGCGCCCATCTTCCACCGCGCGCGCGCCGCGGTCAGGGCCGCCGACGAGTACGCCTGGCGTTTCCACCACCTGCTCGCCGAGTCGCTCACCGCCGGCACCGTCGACGAGGGCCGCGAGATCCAGCTCCTCCACATGCGCCTGCTGCGCGACTACGCCGGCCTCTGGCTCCTCGCCTACAAGCCGCTCCTCGTCCGCCGGCCGGGCGGGACGCTCGCCTGAGCGCTAGAGCAGCTCGGGGTCGGCGAGCAGCGCGGTCAACAGGCGGCCGACGGCATCGGCGGCCTGCGCCGCCGCGGCCAGCACCTCCGCGTGGTCGAGCGGGCCCTCGACGACGCCGGCCGCCGGGTTGGTGACCAGCGACAGCGCCAGCACGCGCAGTCCCATGTGGCGGGCGGCGATCACCTCGAGCACCGTCGACATGCCGCCGACGTCGCCCCCGAGCGCGCGGAGCATCCGCACCTCGGCCGGCGTCTCGTAGCACGGGCCGGAGAGCCCGACGTACACCCCTTCGGTGACCGGGATGCCCAGCTCCGCCGCCTGGCGCGCGGCGAGCGCGCGCAGCTCCGGGTCGTAGGCCACGGTCATGTCCGGGAAGCGCGGCCCCCAGCTCTCGGGAAGGCGGCCGCGCAACGGGTTCATGCCGGAGAGGTTGATCTGGTCGCGGATCAGCACCAGGTCGCCCGGCCGCATCCCCGGCTGCAGGCCGCCGGTGGCGCTGGTCATGATCAGGAGGCGCGCGCCGAGCAGCGCGGCGAGGCGGATCGGAAACACCGTCTCGTGCGGCGTATACCCCTGGTAGGCGTGGAGGCGGCCGCGCTGGTAGAGGACCGGCCGGTCGGGGCGGGGGAGGAGGAGCTCGACCTCGTGCGGGTGCCCGGGGACGGGGTGGACCGCGAAGGGCAGGAGGTCCTGGAGCGGCACCGGCCCGTGCGCGGCGTCGAGGTCGACCGCGAGGCCGGAGCCGGAGACCAGGATCGCCACCGGCCGCGGCCAGTCGAGGTCGTCATAGATCTCGACCGCCTCGGCGAGCGGCGCGGCGAGCTCGTCGGGAGTCATGGGTCGCGATCGTAGCAGCCTGCTGTGGGATACGTTATCGTCCCGCGGGCGTACCATGTCCGAGCTCGACGAGCAGATCCAGAACCGGCGCGCCAAGCGCCAGCGGCTCGCCGACGCGGGGGTGGCGGCCTACCCGCACCGCTTCGGTAAGTACCACCCTCCTGGCCAGTCGGGTGAGCCGCATGCCGAGGTCATCGAACCGGCTGACGTCCACAAGCGCTACGGCCACCTGGACAATGATGCGCTGCAGCAAGAGCCTAGGCGGCTGCTCGTTCCAGGGCGTGTGAAGGCGATTCGCAAGCACGGGAGGAGTGTCTTCATCGACCTTTGGGATGGGCAGGAGAAGCTTCAACTGTGGGTACGGACCGGCGCTGAGGCGCTCGATCTGACTTCCGTGCCGGTGCTCGAAAGCCTCGATCTTGGCGATGTGATAGGAGCATCTGGAGTTCTGTTTCGCACACGAACGGGCGAGCTGTCACTCGTCTCGGACGAACTCACCATGCTCGCCAAAGCACTGCGGCCGCTCCCCGAGAAGTGGCACGGTCTCGCCGACCTCGAAGCCCGCTATCGCCAGCGCTACCTCGACCTCGCGACCAACCCCGAGTCGCGCCAGGTCTTCGAGGTACGGTCGGCCGTGGTGCGCGGCATGCGCCGCTTCTTCGACGCGCGGGGCTTCCTCGAGGTCGAGACGCCGATGATGCAGCTCGTCCCCGGCGGGGCCACGGCGCGCCCGTTCACGACGCACCACAACGCGCTCGACCTCGACCTCTACCTACGGATCGCCCCCGAGCTGTTCCTGAAGCGGCTCCTGGTCGGCAACCTGCCACGGGTCTACGAGATCAACCGCAACTTCCGGAACGAGGGAATCTCGACGAGGCATAACCCGGAGTTCACGATGCTCGAGGTCTACTGGGCCTACGTGGACTACCGGGAGATGATGGACATGACCGAGGAGCTGCTGGGGGAGCTGGCGGAGGAGGCGAAGAAGATTCTGGGTAAGGAGGAGCTGACCTGGCAGGGGACAGTTCTGAATTTCGATCGCCCATGGCCGCGACTGACAATGGCAGAGGCGGTGGTCCAGCGGGGTGGCGTAGATGAGAAGGCTCTTCGCAATCGGGTGTCGCTCGCGCGCGAGATCGAGCGGCGTGAGATAGGGCTGCCGGCAGCCATCGACGACTTCAGCGGCTGGCCTAGCGAAGGCGACCCGGAAAAGGAACGGAAATCGAGCGACTACGGCCACCTCCTGATGAGCCTCTTCGAGGACCTCGTCGAGCCCCTTCTTACCCAGCCAATTTTTATTACTGACTACCCCGTGGCCGTCTCGCCGCTCGCCAAGGCGAGCCCGGAGAACCCCGGCTTCACCGAGCGCTTCGAGCTCTACATCGGCGGCATGGAGATCGCGAACGGCTTCTCCGAGCTCAACGACCCCGACGTCCAGGCCGAGCGCTTCCGCGAGCAGCTCGCGGCGCGCGAGCGCGGCGATCAGGAAGCGCACTTCTTCGACCGCGACTACATCCGGGCGCTCGAGCACGGCATGCCGCCGGCCGGCGGCGAGGGCATCGGCGTCGACCGGCTGACGATGCTCCTGACCGACCGGCAGTCGATCCGCGACGTCATCCTCTTCCCGTTGCTCAAGCCCGAGCCGGGGGACTGACCCACGTCACTGCGAGCGCGTCCAGCGCGTCCTTCCCTGCGAGACGGCCGAACCGACCGAGAGATGTTCGCCAGCACCTGAGGAAAGGAGAAACGCCATGAGCCGTGTCCTTCTCTGGTTCGCGTTGCTGTGGGTTCCCGTGCTTGCCCTGGCCGGAGAGGCGGCGCCGAGCGACGCCGTCCAGCCGGCCGTGCAGGCGGCCGCGCTGGAAGCTGCCCTCTTCCTGCCGCCGGCGCGGGAGGATGAAACGGGACAGCTCTGCGGCGGAGAGACCCTCGCGCCGGCAGGTCCGGCGGATCGAGGACCGGAGCCGCTGCCTCTTGCCTGCAACGTCGAACGGTGCATCAGTTCGTGTAACCAGAGGTGCGCTCCCTGTCACGGGAGCGCGAGCTGCAACGGTCACTGCATCTGCGATTGCGTCTGCGGTTGAGAGTCGTCGTCGGTTCGGCCGTCCTTTCGATCTCATGCTCTCCAAGGGCCTCCTCCTCAGCCCGCTGCCCTTCCCCGCTCTCCTCGCCTTGCGCTACCTGAAGAGCACCCGCAAGGACGCCTTCGCGAGCTTCCTCTCGGCGGTGGCGGCGGGAGGGATCGCCCTCGGCGTCACGGCGCTCATCCTGTCGCTGGCGGTCATCTCCGGGTTCCAGGAGGCGCTGCGCGGCGAGATCCTCGGGCGCACGCCGCAGCTCGAGGTCACCCTGCCGCCGGGGGCGGACCCGGTGGCGGCGCGACAGGCGGTGCTCAGGGTGCCCGGCGTCGTCGCCGCGCAGGTCCAGGTGCACGGCAGCGGCTGGGTGCTGGCCGAGGGCAAGGTGCAGGCGGTCGAGCTGATCGGCTTCGAGGGGCGCCTGCCGCGCTCCTTCCCCGGCGCCGCGGGCCGCCCCGAAGGGCTCTACCTGCCGCGCTCGCTGGCGACGCGCTGGGCGCTCCGCCCCGGCGAGCCGCTGCGCGTCGCCTCGCCGCGGCCGACTCTCACCCCGTTCGGACCGCAGCCGCGGGTGCGAACGCTTCCTTACGCCGGCGCCTACGACAGCGGCCGCACGCAGCAGGAGCGCGAGCGCGTGGCGCTGCCGCGGCGGATCGCCGAGAGCCTCCTCGGCACCGCGGACCGGCGGCTCGAGGTCACGGCCGGCGGGCTCGACGAGGCGCTCGCGGTGGCCGCGCGGCTGCCGGCGGTGCTGCCCGAAGGCGCCGAGGTGCGCACCTGGAAGGATCTCAACCGTCCGCTCCTCTTCGCGCTGCGGCTCGAGAAGCTGATGCTCTTCGTCGCGGTCTTCCTGATCGTGCTGGTG
This sequence comes from Thermoanaerobaculia bacterium, assembly GCA_044866775.1. Lineage (GTDB taxonomy): Bacteria > Acidobacteriota > Thermoanaerobaculia > Multivoradales > UBA5704 > DASUNQ01. The sequence goes on from JBIOUG010000082.1 coordinate 73,371, forward strand.
GCGGCGCTCGCCCTGGTCGCCGACCTCGCCCTCGTCACCTCGAGCAAGCGCCCGGAGATCGGCATGCTCGGGGCGATGGGAGCGTCGCCGGCCGAGCTGCGGCGGGCGTTCGTGCTGCTGGGCGCCCTGGTCGGCGGCCTCGGGACGGCGCTCGGCGCGATCTTCGGGGTCGGCGGGGCGTGGGTCCTCGAGCGCTACCAGCTCCTGCCCGTCCCCGGTCAGGTCTACTTCCTCGACTACGTTCCGTTCCTGGTGCAGGGGCGGGACCTGCTGGTGGTTCTCGGCCTCACGTTGCTCCTCGCGCTCGTCGCCTCCTACTACACCGCGCGGCGCGCGGCGGCGCTCGATCCGGTCGAGGCGCTGCGGCGATGAGTGTCCAGGTCCTCGCGGCCGGCGTGCACAAGACCTACGTCGACGGCGTGCGGCGGGTGGAGGTCCTGCGTGGGGTCGACCTGGCGGTGGAGCCGGGCGAGCTGGTGGCGATCGTCGGCCCCTCCGGTTCCGGCAAGTCGACGCTCCTGCACCTCCTCGGCGCGCTCGACCGCCCGGACCAGGGCACGATCGCGATCGGCGGCACCGTGCTCGACGACCTCGGCGGCCGCCGCCTCGCCCGCTTCCGCAACCGCACGATCGGCTTCGTCTTCCAGTTCCACCAGCTCCTGGCCGACTTCAACGCGCTCGAGAACGTCATGCTCCCCGGGCGGATCGCCGGCCAGGAGCCGCGCCGCGTCCTGGCGCGCGCCCAGGCGCTGCTCGAGGAGGTGGGGCTCGCCGACCGCCTCGACCACTTCCCGAGCCAGCTCTCCGGCGGCGAGCGCCAGCGCGTCGCGATCTGCCGCGCCCTCGCCCTCGAGCCCCCGCTCCTCCTCGCCGACGAGCCGACCGGCAACCTCGACCCCGAGAGCGGCGCGCAGGTCTTCGACCTCTTCCTCGAGCTCCAGGCCCGCCACCAGACGACCGGCGTCCTGGTCACGCACAACCCCGCGATCGCCGCCCGCTGCGGGCGCGTGCTCAAGCTCGAAGGCGGCGTGCTGCACGTAGGCTGAACGCCGTCCATGCTGCGTCGGGGTAGGATGCCGCCCTCGATCGTGAAGCGACGGGCTCTCTTTGGCCTTGCGCTCTGGTGCTGCGCCGCCGGCTCCTCCATGGGGCAGGCGCCGGCCCCGCCGCCCTCCCCCAGCTTGGAGGAGCGGCTCGCGGCGAAGGCGGCGGAGCATCCGGGTTCACACTGATCGACCTCCGCCCGCTGCGGCCGCTCCTCTCCGCCGCCCGCACCAAGACCGCCGACCCGGAGCTGATGCGGATCGTCTACGGCTTCGATGCCGTCCTGGTCCTGACTGGCAGCCATCCCTCCCGCATGCTCCCCTGAGCAGTTGACGCCCGCTCCGTACCTCGTCAAGATGGCAATCAATGAGATGAGGGGGTTGCCATGCGGAGCCGTACCCTGCGCCGTCGCTGGAGCCGGGCGGCGGCACCCCTCGTCGCCCTGACGCTCGCCGCCTGCGGCCCCCGGACGGGGGCCGGCGGCGACGGCACCGCAGGCGAGGGCATGCCCACGAGCGCCGACCAGACTGCCCCACCCGCCGCGGCTCCCGACGGCGCCGCGAGCGGCCTGTCTGGGAACGGACCATCCGCCAACGTGCTGGCGGCCAGCGCCCCCGCCGAAGTGGAGCTCGGCCGTGACCCCGCCACGGTCGCGGTGGCGCTGTCGCCGGAGGCCAACCAACGTCTCCTGGCCCTCGCCGGCGAGCCCGGCCGCGTGCGACTGGTCGTCGAAGGGCTGACGCAGCTCCGCGCCGGCGTTCACTACCAGGTCTATCTGAACCTCCCCGCCGGGGCGGAGCCGCAGCCCGGCGGTCCTCACTTCCTCGGCCACATCGCGGTCGTCGCCGCGCCCGGGAGCCCGGGCGAGGGGAGCCGCAGCTTCGACATCAGCGGCGTCGTCGAGGCGCTCCGCCGGCAGGGGCTGTGGAACGAGGGCGAGATGCGGGTGACGTTCGTGCCCGCGCAGCCGCGGGAGGAGCTGGACGCCGCGCCCGGCAGCGGTCCGTTCTTCCGCGTACGGCGGATCGCGATCGTCGAGCGGTAGCTGAAACGGAATGGCCGATCAGTTCACTTCTATTTGAACCCAGAGGAGGGAACATCCATGTCTGAGCGACGTACCCGCAGTACCTGGGCCTGGGTCCTCGTGCCCCTGGCCCTCCTGCTGTTGCCCGGCTGCCCCGGCCCGGGCGAGGACGGCGAGGACGGGACCGCGACGACCGAGCCGTCGACCACCGAACCGCCGCCGAGCACCGCCGTCAACGTCCGCCGCGAGATCAACACCTTCTCCGCCGCGGACATCGACGCCTACCGCAAGGGCGTCGCGCTGATGCAGTCGCGGGCCAACGACGACCCGACGGGCTGGATCTACCAGGCCAACATGCACGACGTGCCGACGTCGAACGCCATCTGCGCCGTCACACCGGGCCCGCAGCAGCCGGCCTGGGCGACCTGCCAGCACGGCAACTTCTTCTTCCTCGCCTGGCACCGGATGTACCTCTACTACTTCGAGCGCATCCTGCGCTCCGCGGTGCGCGAGGCCACCGGCGACCCCAACTACGAGTTCAACCTGCCCTACTGGGACTACGAGAACCCGAACAACCACGACCTGCCCGAGCCGTTCCGCAACCCGGGCAACAACACGAACTCGCTCTTCGTCTCCCGCCGCGCCTCCGCCTGCAACTCCGGCGGGGAGTGCGTCTCGACGGAAGAGGCGTCCGACGACGACGCGATGAGCTTGATCCCCTTCTGCAACTGCCCCGACGGGGAGACCTGCCCCGGCTGTCCCTCCGGCCTGCTGCCGGACGAGACCTTCGGCAGCCAGTGGGCGCCCGCGCCGGAGCACTACGGGGACGGCACCGGCGAGCTCGAGATCCAGCCCCACGGCGTGGTCCACAACGCCGTCGGCGGCCCCACGGGCTGGATGGCGTACCTCGAGTGCGCGGCGCGCGACCCGATCTTCTGGCTCCACCACGCCAACATCGACCGCCTCTGGCAAGTCTGGCTCAACCAGGGCGGCGGGCGGGTGAACCCGCTGCTCAACGACGAGTGGAAGACCCAGACGTTCACCTTCTTCGACGAGAACAAGACGGCGGTCACCATGACCGCCTGCCAGATCCTCAACACGGTCACCCAGCTCGACTATCAGTACGAGGGTCTGCCGGTCGACAACGTCCAGCTCTGCGACGCGCCGCCGAGCGCCGCGCCGTCGACCCCGCCGCCGCCCGCCAAGACGCTGGTGTCCGGCCCTGCCGCCCAGACCCAGCTCGGCCGCACCGCGGTGTCGGTCGAGGTCGCGGTGCCGAAGGCCGCGGGCGACCGCATGCTCGCGGTGGCCGGACCCGAGGCGCCCGGGCAGTTGCGGTTGGTGGTCGAAGGGCTGCGCCTCCTCCGTCAGGGGGTGCACTACGGCGTGTACCTGAACCTCCCCGACGGCGCGACGCCCGATCCCAAGAGCCCCAACTTCGTGGGCTACGTCGCGATCTTCTCCCATCCCGAGCACGCCCAGAACCTCACCCGCAGCTTCGACATCACCGACGAGGTGCAGGCGCTGCGGCAGGCCGGGCAGTGGAGCGGCGAGGTGAAGGTGACCTTCGTGCCCGCGCACGAGCCGGACGCGCTGGCGGCGGCGCCCGGAGGCGCGCAGCCGTTCCTGAGCTTCCGGCGGGTGTCGATCCGCGAGCGGCCGTAGCAGCCCGCGGCGCCGTAGGAGTCGTGAGCGTGGGGGCG